>JAFZVZ010000027.1 GCA_017617545.1 Lachnospiraceae bacterium | reverse complement strand
GTCCCAGTTTTCCTGTTCATTCGGAAGAGTAAACGCCACATAGTCGCGGAGAACATTTACGGTATGTCGTATCAGAGACAAAATGCAGTCCTCGATCTCCTCCTTCTTCTGGATCGTCCCGTTGAAGCAATCCGTAATGAAGATCTCTCTGCAGGAATCAAGGCTGGGAAGCATTGACACCACTTCGTCATAGCCCTGTTCATCCTTCCACGCTTCCTTGTAGAGAACGGCCAGCTCCTTCACGCACGTGAATCGGAAGTCATAATCGTCCGATTGCTTAATCATATCGCGAAGCATCTTCTCAGCTTCCCGCAGGCTGGCCTGGTCCGGGGTTTCCTCCCACATCTCCGAGCAGAGAGCCCTGGCCAAAGCAAGCCGGATCTTCATATCGCTTGGAAATTCTGCATGATACTCCCGTAACAGGTTGAAGGCAGTAGGATTATACCCGCATTCCTCGATATGACTGATCGTGGAATAGATCTCCTCTCTTCTGGCCTCCCGCTCCGAAAGCTTAACGCCGAGAAGCTCGTCCACACTGATCCCGAAGAAGCCGGCCAGCTCCGGAAGGTATTCGATCGCAGGGTATCCC
The DNA here is from genome assembly GCA_017617545.1 of Lachnospiraceae bacterium. Lineage (GTDB taxonomy): Bacteria > Bacillota > Clostridia > Lachnospirales > Lachnospiraceae > ISDg. Next base: position 16,095 of record JAFZVZ010000027.1, on the reverse strand, counting down.
GTTCCCGATTCCCACCGGCTGATCGCCTGCGGCGTAACCCCGATGCTTTCCGCCAATTTTTCCTGTGTCACACTTTTTTGGTTTCTTAACTTTTTAATGTTTTCGCCTATTGTTATCATCATGTTATCACGCCCCTGTCTGTAATCGTATTTTCCGTTGTCTGTAAGCTTACACTCAGAATATACTTTGTGGATCACGAAAAAACAATTATCAATTCATTGTTGAAAGCTAAACGTTTCGTTTAGTTTGTTTTGAAACAAATGCCGGACCTGCATCCGGCATTTGTTGCGAAAAATGTGTACTCCCGGTTATTCCCCGACTTCCCCGTTCATTTCCTGTTTTGTGTACCATTCAGCAGTAACTAAAACATCGGTGGAAGGCATGACAAACGTATACTCCCATCCATCACTGTCGCTGTTTGTTTTCTCAATCTCTTCACCGTTAGCATACACATGTATATCGGCATCCATTAAGACCTGCGTCGTGATCCGCACAGTATATCCCGGGGTTGCGCTTGTCGGCATCTCCGCGAAAAACGGTATCATGTCCTTATCCAACTCATAGGAGATGGACCGGGTCATGTTATCCCACCCCTCTCCGACATACAGGTAGACACTTACCTCTTCGCCGCGCCGAACCGTTGTGCCTGCTTTCGGGTCCTGGGAAGCAACCGTGAGCGCATATCCCGGCGCATCAATCCAGCCCTCGTAAAATGATGCGTCTCTGATCCCTGCTTTACGCAGTTCGGCTTTGATCGTGCTGACCGCATCCTCGTAACTCATTCCTTTCACATCGGGGATCGTCACCTGTTTATTGCGGTACCAATGAACCGCAACGCCGATTCCCGCCAGGATCAGGATTGTCCCCAGGAAGGTCACAACCTTCCGTTTTTTCCCATTTTCCATTCTTCCCCCTCCGTCTTCTTATGAACGGTTTCGTCCGTCAATTTCATTATTCTGTCTCAGCCAAGCCTCCCGGTCTTAACGAAGCAACTCAGGTGTCTCCGTCGGTCCGAGGTACGATTTCATCGGTTCCTGACCCTCCGGGTACACAACAACCTTTGTGAGCACAAGGCCTGGGCCGAGTGCGTAGACGGTCAGGGTGTTGACACCGGCGTTGAGCGCGAAGGTAGTTTCCGTACAGCGGTTGTTGTCGAGCACGCCCCTCGCCCAGACGAAGCTGCCGTCACCGACTCGGAACCCGCCCGCGACCATATTGATCTTGCGCATGCGTTCGTCGTTAACCGCTAAGCCTGCGAACAATTCGGGAATACGGCCTGCGGGGTTGCTCGGATTGGTGTAAAGCCGCACCGTGTAGTTTCCGGCGGCCGGCACCTCGAAGCGGTACGTAACCGAAGGGGCCTGTTTCGCCGAGAACACCGCATCCTGCGGAAAAGCCTTGACGGCGGACAGCGTGCGTCCGTAATCCGGCAGGATCCTAAACTCTCCGGCCTTCGTATCGGTTTTGTAAGCGTAGTGCTCCGCCTCGATGGACACGTATCCGCACCACGAAAGCTCCTCGGGAAGCTCCATGCCGCTCACCGGCACTCTCACTCTCGCCTTGCCTGCGGCAGCGTAGACGATGATCTCAGGGATATCCTTGCCGAGTTTGCTTCTGTCAACTGTAACTGCAATCTCCACCAGCTGCTCCGCGCGGACGATACCCTCGGTGCGCGATACGGCAACGGCGTCGCTCGTAGTTTCGATGCGGAAGCGCACCGGCTTGGCGGATGCCGTGCTGAGGCGGATGGAAGCCTTCGTCATCGCGGGATCGAGGAACGCCGGAAGCGTCAGCACGCGTGCGGTCCACGGCGTGCCCTCGGTGTGTTGGTCTGTGCCCGGCACCGAGACGATGAGACGCTCCTTGTCTGCCGGTTCGAAGGTGTGGATGATCGGATTGAGGCACTCCTCCTCGCACCAGTTATGGAAACCGATGTGCTCGGACATGCCCATGCCGTACCACTTTCCGTTGTGAATTGTGTGAAGCTCCTCCGTAAGCACGCGGTCGAGATCCATGCATGCGCGGACCTCCTTCGCGAGCGCGAGAGCGTAGGTGCTCCCCATCGCGGCGTACGCGTGGTTCAGCGTCGTGAGAAGCCACATGCGCTGTACGTTTAGGTTGGCCATGAGCGGCAGGTACACAAGCTCGTAGTAGCCGAACGCTGCCTCCTCGGAGATCTCCCCGCGCAGCTTCTCCGCCGCCTTCATCAGGCGGTCGCACTCCGTGAGCAGGTTCTCACACTCACCGTACGCGAACGGCGTGTAAACCTCGTCGTTCAGCGCTTCCGTACGGCGGGCGCCGGTGATCTTCGTGTAACCGCGCAATAGTTCCCCGATCTTCGCACACTCGCGGCGCTCCAGAATGCCCGCAAAATGCCGCGCCGCAAAGTCCTTCGTGTACTTCACCGCACTCTGCGTGTCGCTGCTGCCGTAGCGCTCATAGTCGTATGCGAGATCAAGAAAATACGCCAGCGGGAACTCATTGCTGAAGATATCACCCACGTTGACGATCCAGAGTTCGCGGATGCCGTTGTCGTAAGCAGTGGTCATCTGCTCCCAGACCTTCGGAAGGAAGGAGGTGTTGAACCACTCATATGAGATCGGATACCCGTGATAATCAAAATGATAATACATGCCGTAGCCGCCCTTATGGCTGCGCATGTGCTCCGTCGGCAGCGTTCGGAGATTGCCGTAGTTGTCGTCGCAGAGCATCAGCGTGACGCCCTCAAGCTCGGGGTCGTCCATCAGACCAGGCGTCGTGTCGTCGCCGTAGAAATACGGCTCGACCTCCTTGTAGAGCGCCAGCATGCGGGGCACACTGTCGAGGTCCTTGTTCACGTACTTGCGGATCAGCTTATTCTGTGTCTTAAGGACGCTTCGGAGCAGATTGATGTTGTCCGCGAGCGTCGCCTCGCGCCCTAAAATCGCCGTGTCCGCCTCGCCGCGCATACCCACGGTGATGACGTTTTCAAAGCCGCCGCTTCGTTTTAAACCGTCCTCCCAGAAGCGCGTGATGCCCTTCTCGTTCGAGAGGAAATTCCATGCGTCGCCGTACACGGAATCCTTGCCGCGCACGTGGCTGTACTCCTCGCCCTGGCGGCAGCACGGCTCGTGGTGGGACGCGCCCATGACAACGCCGAGCTCATCCGCGAGGCGCGCGTTCTCAAGCCCGGGTCCGTCCTCGGGAAATACCGCCGACCACATCGCGGGCCACAGATAGTTGCCCTTCAGACGCAGCAACAGCTCGAAGACGTGCGCGTACACCTTCGCGTTAAATCCACCGTAATTCCGATTGCAGAAATTGCCAAACGCCGGCCACTCATCGTTGATGAAGAAACCGCGGAACCGCACTGAAGGCTCCTTCGAGACAAAGTGGAAGCCCTCCTCCAGCGTGAACTCCGAAAGCCTCGCCGGCTTCATGTCAAGCCAGTCCGTAAACGGTGAAACTCCGAGCATCTCCGAGAGGTGAAACAGGCCGTATACCGTGCCGCGCTTCTCGCTTCCCGCGATGACAAGCGCCTGCGGAAAATTCCCCTCCTCTCCTTTCGTGACCACGCTCCTCGGGCAGTTCTTCACAAGTGTGAAGGAGTATACCTCCCGCTTTCCCTCGACCTCGGAGAGGTCGATCACTCCTGCCTTGCCGAGTGCCGCGATCAGCGCGCTCTTCCCGACCGTTCCGAACAGAACCGGCATCGTGAGCGCCGCCCCCGCCGCCGTCAGCAGCTCCGGCTTCCGCCCGAACACCGCCTTCATATCGTCGGCCACGCGGTCCGCGATCTTAACCACGCCGCTCCACTCGCCGTCGCCGTACACGAGTGCGCACTTGCCCGCTCTTATAGTTTCCGAAGAAATCCTGTAATCCATATTCGATCCCGCCTTATCATTGCTTCATCGCCGCGCTGTGTCGCGGCCTGCTGTTCTTATCATTGTACCATAGAAACAACATTGCGGCAATCGATTATCTTCTGCAATGCCTGCCGGGTATTACGGATTCTCCATGTAGCACAAAATGTGCTCCGATTTCATGTCGTTACACAGCACCATGCCGCGGTCGGCCACATCGTAGATGTACACGATCTCCTCAAGCCCCTCGCCGTTTTTCACGATATCTCGGAAAATGTTCCTGCTCTCCGCCAGGCTTTCCGGCCGGAACGAGATCGTCTTCTCGCTCTCGAAGATGGCGTTGTACAGGATCCCCGACTCAACGAGGTCCTGGAAGAAATGGCTTCCGTACGAGAGCTCCGGATTGTACCCGGCCTTCGAGTTCGACACCTCACAGATCGCGTCGAACTCGCTGATATCGGCAAATGCGGTTGGCACGCCGAGCTCCGGCGACGTCGTTCCGATCCGCCCCGGCACCATCAGGATCATTTTCCGATCCTGCCCGCGCATGCTCCAGTTGACGGTGCCGATCGCGCGCGCCACGCGGTACTTGTCACGGTACGGCATGTTGTAGTACTTCACCGGATCCACGTAGACAACCATGTCGATCCGGTCCGTGCGAGACAGGCCCATCGCCGAGTTGCGGCACTCGAACAGCACCGCCTCCGGATCGACGTGCTCCGGCATCGCCGTCTCCTCCGAGTCGCGGAACACCTGCAGCGGGCGGCACTGGAGGATGTTGATGACGTAGTCCCCGTTCTCCGAGAGATTGATCGTGAACTCGGTGTCGACCGGGTATTGATACACCTCCTGGATCGTCGCGAGGATGTCCTTCATCTGCTGCATAATGATCTCTTTGTTCACGATGCCCTGGCACGAGATGAACTCGATGTTGCGGTTCTGTCCGCGCTCGCGGAACGCCCGCTCCGCGTCGTAGTCGTGCTCAAGCAACAATCTCTTCAGAAAATACGGCATGTACGGTTCGATCGCGTCGAGCGAAACCTGCTCAAGCTTGCCGGCGCTTCGATTGATCAGCTCAAGCTTACGCTGTGAGAACTGGTGCTTCTCGGCGCTTGTGCGCGCCACCGTCGCCTTCGGCTGGTCGAGGCTCACAAGGCGCGGGTACGACCCCTCCGTGCGGTCCACCGCCGACGTTCCGAGGCCCATGACGAGCCGGAGCATACCGGCCGCGGGATCGAGGCTTTCAAGAAAACGGTACGGGCTGTAAGAATAACCGACGCCCGCCGCGCAGGGCATGTAGAAGTCGCCGTAGTACGAGCCCGACACGCGCTGCACGAGAAGCGCCATCTGCTCGTCTCTCGCCTGCAGACCGCGGCGGCTGCGGTAGTCGAGCGCCGACTTGCTCATCGTGCTCGCGTAGACCGTGCGCACGGCGTCCTCAAACTCCTGCAGACGCTGCTCCATGTCGCCCGCGTTCGGACAGAAGACGGATTCGTATTTGCCGGCGAAGGCGTTTCCGAACCCGTCCTCGAGGATTGAGCTCGAACGGACGATGATCGGGTCCTGGCCATAGTACTCGAGGAGCTTGACGAACTCTTCCTCCATGTCGCGGGAGAATTTTCCGGCGCGAAGTCTCGCGGCGAACTCATCCGCCAGCGTAAAATACTCCTCCTTGCTCCTCTGACGCACTCTGATGTCCCAGAAATGGTTTTCCACGATGAAGGTATAAAACACATCGGACCCGATGAAAAATGAGTCGTGAGGCTCGAAATTCGCGAAGATATCAGGCCGCCGGTTCTCAACGATCTTGCGCGCAAGGAGCATGCCTGTCGCCTTGCCGCCGATCATACCGGTGCCGAGCATGCGCTTCTTGACGTTTAAGTAGTCCTCCGCCTTGAAATTCTCCTTGATCATGATGCGGAGCCGCTCGTCGCGCGTCATCATGATGTTGCACATGCGGCTGCACTGCTCGGTCACGTCGAGGCCGTTTTCGTGCATCGTCTCGGTCATCTCGAAGAACCGGTCCCAGCTGTCCTTGTTTCCGCGGTCCGCGCTCGCCGTGTTGTGCTCGAGCAGCTGGTAGAAATGGCTCGCGACAACACCGTCAAGGATCGGCGCGAACACCCCCGTGTCCGGCTCGTACCGATGCGGCAGGAACATCGTCTCGGAGTAGCGGTTCCACACCTTGTCCGGGCGCACGTAGATGTTCGTCTTGTCCGAGTACACGTCGAGGAACAGCTGTGTCGTGTCGCGGATCTTCGCGATCGCCTTGAACGAGTGCTTGCCGCGGATCAGCGGGAAGAACGCAACCGTGTCCAGCCGGAACAGGTACGGGCACGTCACCTGGAAGAAGTTGCCCATCATCAGGTCCGTCGACCATGCGGTCTGCAGCTCCGAAAGGCAGTCGAATACGTAAAATGCGTCCACGCCCTCCCTGCGGATGATCTCGTGGATGTCGACCGTGAACGTCTCAAACCGGTGCGACAGCTCGACGTTGACGATCTTTAAGCCCTCCCTCTCCGTGAAGAACGGCTCGTGCGACGCAAACCGTATGTAGATCAGATTGCGCTTATCGCGGATCGCCTGCTCCACGTACGGCTCCACAAAGAGCCGAAAATCCTCCAGCCGGTCGACGCGCCACACGACGTTGTCACCGAGGCGGATGTTGTCAAACCGCTCGTCCATCTGCGGAATTCCAGATAAAACCCGATCAAATGCTGCCATACTCTGTACCTCTCCTTAAACCGTAACCAATACTGTATACCAAGGCCGTTCTGTTCCGGCCCAACCACTACATCGTCACTGCTCCTCGAGCTCCTCCAGCCACAAAGCCACCGAAGCGTCGCTCGGCATTCTCCAGTCCCCTCTCGGCGACAGCGTCACCGAACCGACCTTCGGGCCGTCCGGCAGACAGCTTCTCTTGAACTGCTGCGTGAAGAAGCGGCGGAAGAACTTCCGCGCGGCCTCGCGGACATCATTTTCCGTAAGCTCGGGATACGCCCGGCACGCGAACGCGACCGTCTTGAGAGGCTCGAAGCCGTAGCGCAGCGTGTAGAAGAGGAAGAAGTCATTGAGGTCGTATTTGCCGATCTTCTCCTCGGTCTTCTGCGCGATCTGCCCGCCGACGCTCGGCGTGAGCTCCGGCGTGATCGGCGTGTCGCAGACGGACAGGATCACGTCGCGCAGGGCATCGTTCCCGCACATGCCCGCGTATGTCCGGCAGATAAACTGCACAAGCGTCTTCGGCACGGAGCTGTTCACCGCGTACATCGACATGTGGTCCCCGTTGTAGGTGCACCACCCCAGAGCCAGCTCCGACAGATCTCCCGTGCCGACGACGAGCCCCTGCTCCATGTTGGCCGCGTCCATGAGGATGTACGTGCGCATGCGCGCCTGCGCGTTCTCGTACGTGACGTCGCCCTCGCCCTGGTACGTCTGCTCATGCCCGAGCTGCGCCAGGTGCAGCTTTACACCCTCGTTGATCGGAACTTCATGCGCCTCGTCCGCCAACAGCTCCATCAGCCTGCACGCGTTTGTGTACGTCCGCCCCGTGGTGTTTCCCTCGTTAGGCATTGTGTACGCGATGATACGGATCTCCGGGACAAGCTTCTTCGCCTCGGCGCACACCAGAAGCGCCAGCGTCGAATCGAGTCCGCCGGAGATACCGATGACCAGGTTGCGGATCCCCGTCGCCCGCACGCGTGTCGCCAGACCGTTCGCCTGGATCTGCAGGATCCTGCGGCATCTCGCGTCCCTCTCGTCATTGTCCGCCGGCACGAACGGGTTGCGAGCCACCGGGTACTCATAATGGTTCAGCTGTTCCGTCAGCTCCTCCGCGCTCACCTCGTCGGCGCCGATCGCCTGAATGCGGACCGGCACGCGGCGGTATGCTGTCCCGATACCTGCTCCGCTGCCGGCGTATGCTCCGCTGCCGGTCGGGGCGCAACTACTATTCTCGAACGTATTCTGCCGTCTGCGGTCGTGCAGGATCACCCCGAGGTCGATCACCGCATTTTCCGCGTGAGGATACTGCGGAAAAACGCTCTCGGCGAAGACGGAACCGTTCTGCGCGATCACCGTGTGTCCGGAAAATACAAGGTCCGTGCTGCTCTCCTGCGTGCCCGACGACGTGTAGATGTACGCGCAGTAGCACGAGCCGCTCTGCTGCTTCACAAGCTCCCTGCGGTACTCCTGCTTGCCGATCAGCTCGTCGGACGCCGACAGGTTGGCAATGATCGTCGCGCCCGCGAGAGCCGCGTGCGTGCTCGGCTTATCCGGCACCCACAGGTCCTCGCACAGCTCCACGCCGAGCACCGCCTCCGTCACCGGATCCTCCGCTAAGATGTCCGTCCCAAACGGCACTTCCTGCCCACCGATCAGCACGCTTGTTCCGGTGATCCCGCGACCCGACGCGAACCACCGGCATTCGTAAAATTCAGAGTAGTTCGGCAGATACGTCTTCGGCACAAGCGCCCTCACACTGCCGCAGGAGATCACCGCGCCGCAGTTGTACAGGCTGTTTCGGTACCGCACAGGCACTCCCACGACCACGGTCACACCCGTCCGTTCCGTCGCCTTCGCGATCTCCGCAAGCGCCTTCTCCGCCTCCTGCAGGAGCAGGTCGCTTAAGAACAGATCCGCGCACGTGTACCCCGTCACCGCAAGCTCCGGAAACACGATCACGCCGCTGTCCGACTGCTCCCGGATCATCGCGATGATCTGCCCGGTGTTGAACCGCACGTCGCCGACCTTCAGCTGCGGCACCGCCGCAACCACACGGATCAATTTATTGTTCATAACGCTACCTCCGAATTCAATACCCTCACGTAAACTCGCGAGAAGAGCTCGCTCGTGTTCGTGCATAAAAAATAGGCAAAGGAATCCTTTTGTAAGACTCCTTTGCCTCGATGTCAGTATATCACTATTATCCGATGTTGTACAGTTTTCTTCTGCACTTTTTAGGGCTTTGTCTCCGTAAGCCGCTTGCTGCCGGCCGTAAAGCGGTCAAAGCAGATGAGAACGCCGGGCAGGATGAAGAGGATCAGCAGGATCGCGCACGCCGCGCCGATGGAGATCGTGCGGCAGATCTGCTCGATCGTCGGGTCGCCGAAGCACTGACCGAAGATGGCCGTGACGATCACGATGATAAGACCCGATGTGAGGATCGTGTGGATCGAGCCTGCGTAGGCCTGCTTCAACGCCTCCGCGGCGACACTCGTTCTGCGTGCTTCGCGGTAGTAATTGCTGAACAAAATGCCGTAGTCGATCATGGATCCCATGAGGATACATTGCACGATCAGAAGCGCAAGATAATTGATGCTGTAGCCCTGGAAACCGATAGTCGTGATCGTGATGTACACGCCGCACTGCACGAGCAGCACGAGGATGACCGGCACGACCGGCGAGCGGAACGTGATCAGCACCACGAGGAAGATCGCCACCGCCGTGAGCAGCGTGATCCGCAGCAGCTCCGCGTCGAACGACCGGCTCATCTCATAGTTCATGGCCGACGAGCCGATCAGATAGTATTTTCCGGACAGATCCTTGCATTTTTCGTTGACTCGTTCGAAAAATGCTTCCGACTCCTCCCCTTCCTCGGGGATCGTCAGCGTGATCACCAGGCGGGAGTACTTCGGTCCCGTCATCTGGCGCGCGGCATCGTCCATCTGCGCTGCCGCCTGCTCGACATACTGTGCCATCTCATCGCCCATCAGCGCGCGGAAACTCGGGTTGCTCGCGACAATCTCGCGTAGGAAGGCCATAAGCTCCATGAGCGACATATGCCCCGCCTGCTCCGGCGAAACCGTCGCGTCGCGGAAAGTGTACAGCATCTGCACCGCGCTTACGTCGAAGCCCTCCGCCATTCCGGCCAGAGCCTCCGACATTTCCTCCGCGGTGTACTGCTTTCCGAGCGTGTTGGACAGGTTGGTCGCGCTCTTCACGCCGTCCCATGTCACCATCTCCTCCGCAAGGCTCGTGACCTTCTCGTCGTCCGCGTTTTCATACAGAATTACAACCTGGCTCTCCTTGTCGAACACCTCGGCGACGGGGTCGTATTCGATCATCGAGTAGCTGATGGTCGTGCGATAGTGAAGAATTAACGCGCCCACGAACAGAAGCACGAACGCGATCGAAAGAGGCACGCGGAACCGGTTGCAGAACCTCGCGAGCCCGCCGGTCGGTACCTTCGGCGCGGGCTTCTTCGTCTTTTCAAGCAGTCCGGAAAACCACAGGATCAGACCCGGCAGCACGAGGAACACGCAGATGACGCTTAAGAACACGCCCTTCGCGAGCACGACACCCATCTCCACGCCGAGCTTGAAGCTCATGAACACAAGCGCCAGCAGGCCCACGACCGTGGTGATCGAGCTGCTCGAGATTGAGGAAAATGCCCCCGCAACCGCCGCCTTCATCGCGACATTCCGGTCCTCCGTCTTCGCGCGCTCCTGGCGATAGCGGTTCGTCAGAATGATGGAGTAATCCATCGACAGCACGAGCTGCAATATCGCGGCCACGGAAAATGTCGTCTCCGAGATGGAGCCCATGATAATGTTGGTCCCCAGGTTGATCACGACGGCGATGCCGATGGTAAACAGGAACAGGAACGGCTCGATCCAGGAGTTGCACATGACGATGAGGATGACCGTCAGGATCAAAACCGCGACAACCGCCACCCACGTCGGCATTCCCGAACCGGAGGCGTCATCGTTGGCAAACTGCATCTCATGCTCCGCAAAGTCCGCTGCGAGCTTCGCTTCGATCGCTTTCTCCTCATCCGAAGCGTAATCAAACTTCGTGCGAAGGATGTATTTGGTGTACCCATCCTTGTCGTAATCCGCATCACCCGGCATGTAATCGACGGTTGCAACGTTCTCGATCTCGGCGAGCCGCTTCGCCATCGCGGACTTTTCCTCGTCGCTCAGACCCTTGAACATCACGCGGATCGAATAGTCCGCCGAATCCGGAAATTCCTCATTCATAAGGTCCGTTCCGATCTTCATGTTCGAATCATCCGGCAGATATTCGGACATATCGGTGACGATCCCGACCTTAAAGATCAAAACAGCGCAGACAACCGCCGCGAGAAGCACCGCGGTCACGATCCAAAGTCTGCGCTCCACTATAAAATCAGCTATTTTCCTCAAAACAATTCACCTCTTGACAAAGTATTAGCAGCGCAATAGTATGATATCAATTCGTTCCCGAAAATCAACAGACTGTTTATTTCGTTTTGTTTACTCTTTTACAAAACACAATGCATACGTTGTAAAATCAACACTTGGGCCGAATTTGTTGAGGTTTCAGAATGCTGCAGAAGGAGGTACCACCATGGAAAACCAGCGCATCCGCGTGACGAAACGAATGCTGAAGGAAGCTCTCGTACAGTTGCTCGAGAACAAGCCGATTGAGAAGGTCACGGTCTATGAGATCTGCCAGACCGCGGAGATCAACCGGACCACATTTTACAAATACTACGGAAGCCCGTACGACCTCATTGAAGACATTGAGGCGGACTTCCTGCACGAGCTCGAGATCAACCTGCAGGATGCCGACAACCTGTATACCCTGCAGAACCTCTTAACCTACATCAACACGCACCGCGACGCCTGCCTCGTACTGCTGAAGTCGGACACCTCCACCGGGTTTCTGGAGAAGGTGTTCTCGCACACGCAGCTCACGCGCCAGCTCGAGGAGCGCATCGCGCCGGATCAGTCCGAGGTGTCCCGCAAGTACCTCAAGGAGTTCGTCGTCTACGGCTCCTACTCGATCGTCCGCAAATGGCTCCTCTCCGAGCAGCCGGAGCCGCCGGAGGAGATCGCACGGATCATCATTAACGTGGTGAAACAGTTCTGATATCTGTGAGCATTCATTTTCCGAACAGGAAAAGACCGGCAGACGTCGCTGTCTGCCGGCCTGATCTCCTTGATTCATTGTACTTCTACTATTCTGTCATGCTTTCCCGATCTTTTGCCCCACATCGCAAGATCATATTCTCATAGATTCGTTTCATTCTCATCCATCTGTTCTGTCTTTCGGAAAATACTGCTGCCTCAGGTTGCAATTCCCTGAATCCCCCACAGACATCTGCGTACTGCGATGTCGACAATCTTTCAGGATCAAGCATTCGCCAAATCCTGTCACACATTGTATTCGGAAATCGAATGTCACGTTCTAAAATAGAACGTCGTCACATTCTGCTCGTCGCTGCCCTTGGTGAGGTAGCCGGTCTCAAGGATAACCGAAACCACATTTTCCAAAAGGCTCCACATGGATACGATGCCGCCGATCTCACGTGCTTCCGCATACTCCTTCGGCACCTTCGCGGCAAGAACATCCGCCGCCGTGTCACGGATCTTCGCCGCGACACTCGCCATCACATCGATCTCCTCCGAGAGTTTCTCCGCGATCGCCATGTAATCCTTGTCCGAGATCTCCGCGAAATTCGGGCAGATTTTCCCGTCCTCGACATGGACGATCTTGTTTTCGATCATCTCAGTGAGCGTCTCAAGCTCCGCGGTCTCCCCGTCACGTGCCTCGCAGGCAAGCAGCACATCGCGCGCCCCCTTCGCGAAAGGATTCACGTTCTTGTCCGTCAGAGCATAGTAATTCAGCGCGCGAAGATAGCCGTTCTTCATCGCGTATCTGCCGTAGATGCCGGCCATATTTCTCTTGATCTCCCCACGCATTCCCATCACATAGCCGTTGTAGCCGTTTGCCAGACGAGGGAACGTAAGCTGCGTCTTCATCTTTGCTTCCGAGTCCTGCACCGCCTCCCAGAAGATGAGCATCAGGATGAACCACCCTCTCACGTTCTCATCGTCCATGTAGCAGCTGTAATCCGTATCGTCCAGGAAGCTCTTGCCCTTCTCGACCGCTGCCTTGATCAGCTCGATATTGTCGCGGATCGTATCCGCCGCCGTTCTGCGCACTTCGCTCATGAACTCGTTGTCGTAGATGACCATACCGCAGTGGTATTTGCTGCCCTTCTTCACCAGAAGCTGCAGGTCCTCAAGCTTCGCGACATCCTCCTCCAGATACGGCATGGCAACGCCGACATCCGTGCTGAGCTCCTCCAGCGTCTTCGGCTTGTCCCAAACCGACAGCATGATGCTTCCCGGAAGCTTTCTCTGGAACAGCTCCCAGTATCCGGTGGAATTATCCCCCCAGAAATCAAAGGAAAATTTTTCGGGTGCGTAGCTGTATACGCCGTATTCTCTCTGCATCTCCATACCTTTTTTAACCTTCTTTCTGCCTTCGAACAGATACTGCTTCACGTTGGTCACGGAGATTCCGAGCTTCTGCGAGATCTCCTCACAGCTCTCTCTGCGGATGTAGTGTCCGATCATAACCTCGCGATACATTTTGCTTAGGAGCGCCAGCTCGCGCCGCAGCAGGGAAATGTCCTCCCTGTGGATCATGTCCTCCTCCGCGGTGATCTGGTACATGCCGACGTAATCCTCGGGAATCTCCACGGTCGCTTGCTTGGCCGCTCTGCGCCAGTAGTTCCTGCACAGATTGTCCGCGACCGCCCAGACATACCCGAGCACCGCCTTGTCGTCCTTTACCCTGGAGTACGAGCTGAGCAGCTCTACGGTAACATCCGACGCCACATCTTCCGCATCCGTCGCATTTCCGAGCCTGCGCACACAATACAGATAAATCTTCTGCATGTTGGCCAGCACGATCTGCTCCATCTGTTCCTTCGTCATTGTTTTGTGTCCCCACTTGTTTCTGAAAGCTTTCACCCCTATAGTGGCGGTATGGTGCCACCGGTTAGGAAGGTCATGAAAATTTTTCAATTATTTTTCGGAAAATGTCAGTACCGGATCACAACCTCCTTGTCCGCCATCTCCGACGCCTGCAGAACAACGACCACCTCGTTCTCCTTCCACTCCACGGACTTGATGTTCTGCTCGCTCGCCGCGCTGCCGTCGTCCGCGATGGACAAGCTTACCGTGGCCAGTTTCTTACCGTTCCGGTCTTTGAGCACAAGGCGCACATCCGTCGCCCCGTACGGCCAGTCCGGGACTTCCTCTTCATTTCGCATGTTTCGCCCTCTCCTAAACTATTGTTTGTCATCTCTCTCTTTTCCGAATGCATCCAGTAATACCGCATACAGAAATTCCCAAAAAGTAAAATCCAGTATGCACAGCAGAGCCAGCCACTTGATCGGGCTGATCAGTCCTGCGATAAGCAAGTGTATTCCCCCCAAAAAAGGAATACCGGATATATGACGATCAGAGCCTTTGGCTTGAATCTTCTTAGTTTCTATGATCGCCGCGATATTGAGTATAATATATAACAAACCAATACAGCCTATGATTATGGGGAATACCCACGGATGCATTTTTATCCACATTTTCACTCTCCCATCAGAATACCGAAATCTATCACCCGTCTATCACGAAGTTGTCAATATCCTCAAACTCTTCATCCGAGAATTCGAATTCGAAAATATGTACCCCGTCAAAGGACTGCTCCGGATACGATACCAACCATCTGCCAAGATCGATCCTCGGCTTGCCGAGCTTGTTCTTTACTTCCTTGGCAGTCGTCTTCCCGTAAATATCCTGAATGTCCGGAAGCATGAGCTTTACGATCTTGTTCAGGTTCGACAGATAGCCTTCCGTGAGGATCCTCACATTGTCCTCTGCTTCTTTGTCCGGCTGCTGCTCGGTAATGAACTGAATGCCCTTATAGTCGCATTCAAACTGCCCGTAATCCTTGTTAAAGCGGAATTCCACAGGCTCTCCGTCCCCTGCGGGTGCCTTTTTCTTTTCTTCTTGAACAATCGTGCCGATTTTGTCCTTCACTTTGATCTTGTAGGTTTCATTTCCTACGGTTACGTGTTCGAGTTTGGGACAGCAGACAAATGTCAGTCCCTTCAGGTTCGCGAAGCCTTTCTTAAATACCACTTCCGTCAGATTCTGACAATCAATGATCGCAAGCGTTTTATTTTTCGGCAGATCGCTTTCAATAATGAGCGACGTAAGGCCATCCAATCCGTTAACTCCGCCTTCTCTGTCCACCTTCTGAACAGTCTCGGGAATTACCAGCTTCTGTATGCCGTTGCAGCGGTATAAAACATTCGGTTCAAGCACTTTCAGCTTTTTTCCGAAATCCAGTTTCTCAAGCTTTCTGCATAACATAAAGGCCGCGTATTCCATTATCTTCAGGGAATCCGGCAAATGCACTTCCGTGAGGTTCGGGCAATCTCTGAATGCCTCGTGTTCTATCGTATCCGTTCCTTCGGAAAATGTGACCGACTTAATGCTCTCACATTCCTGAAACGCACGCGGACCGATTATCTTGAATTCTCCCGGGATAACGACGTTTTCCTCATTTCCCAAATACTTCTTCAGAGCCAATCCTTTCGCGGTTTCGGACGTCTGAAATCGGGTTGTATCAATCATGACTTCTCCTTTAGTGCAACCTGTTCAGCATACTCATTTTTTCCGTTCCTGTTCTTCACGTCTTTTGCGTCGCTGTTCGCGATTTTGTTTTTCGGATTCAAAAACATTCACTGCCAGATCGGTCAATTCCGGACCCCACATCTCTCCTGTTTTTTGTATGTCAGCCCATGGACAGAAAGAGGCATAGTCTTCATCAAGTGCAATATCGTATGAACCGTTGTTGTCACTGACGCTTTTATACAAATGCCTGCCGGTATGGATCAGTTCATGGGCTTCTCTGCGATCTTTGCCTTTCGGCTTCAGTTTGTTGAATATTTCCTCATTGATCTCATAAAGATCGTAGTAACCCATCCAAAAACTTTCAGCGGTATAAAGCTCCCGTTCACTGTCATAACAGGCCTTCCATCCCGGACCTGTCTTGAAATGAAGCATACCCTCTGAGTATTCTGCAGGAAGTCTGGCTTTTTTCTTTTCTTTAGAAATTTTTGCCATACCTTGATCTCTCCATCGCACGTTTTATTAAACGATAGTCTCCTATCGCCTGGAATTCCGGAATTTATATAATAACCGAATTATTTAAGTGCCATTACATATACCTGGCAGGGATTCCATTCGTCCCACAAAGTCGGAAACACTTCGAATTCCTTAAAGCCCAGTGAAAGATAGAATCTGTTAGTAGCATCATAATCATCATATTTTCCCATTTGGACAGTTTTTACCTGTAAAAAGGAATAACCTCCTCGTATGGCGGCATTCTTCAATTCCTCAAACAAAGCTTTACCTATACCCATATGGTGATATTCCTTGAGAACACCCATTACACATATTTCCGCCGTATC
>JAFZVZ010000026.1 GCA_017617545.1 Lachnospiraceae bacterium | reverse complement strand
TCGGCTTTGCTTATTTCACCTGCTAAGTAACGTTCAACCAGCTTCACTTTGAGTGTGGGATCAATCTTACTATTTCTTGTCATAGAAATACCCCCAAGTAGGTTTTATATTTCAGTGTCCTACTTGGGGGTAGCATATCAACGGGAGGCTCTCCTTCATTTTCCGCTTAAGACGTTGCAATTGACGGGGAGGCGTGGTAAAATAACACAGTGTATGTCGTGAATTCTGAAGGCATTTTCGACATTTTCGCTCCCGGGCGCATGATCCGTGCGCCAAATGAAAGAATGAATAACTCCAGGAGGAAACTGCCATGATAATTAAAGGAAAGTCCGGTTTTGTCATCACTACGATCGGTGCGGTCGTCATCGGTATTATTTTCCTTGTGATGGGCTTCTCGACGGTGTCCGGTTTGAAGAACGCGGCGCAGGCCGAGGATACCAAGGTCGCGGATTACAAGGAAGGCATGTGGCTTAAGGGTAAGACCGATCTTGTCTGGGACTACTACTGCAATGAGTACGAGGAGAAGGACGGGGTTAAGACCGAGAGATTCCGCTGGTATCTTGTCTATGTTAAGGCTCCCGATGTTATCAGCGAGGATTGCTACATCGGTGTCAAGGTCCCGGCTTCGGATTTCAGTAAGTACGAGGCGCTGATCGAAGAGAGCAGCAATCTTGAGCTTACGTACCAGGGCAAGCTTGTGAAGTGTACCGACGATGTCCTGAAATACAAGAACAAGTTCATGGAGGAAGCGGACAAGATCTACATGGACGAGCTCGGTATTCACGTGTCCACGTTCATCAAAACCCCGGATTACTATGTTGACCTGACGACAACGAAGTCCGGCAACACCCTCATGATCATCGGCGGTGTGTGCCTGGGTATCGGCGTTATCCTTCTGCTTGCGACGATCCATCAGTTCCGCTCGAGCAGAGACAACTCGTACGAGGATCCGACGAACGGTGTCCGCTATGCCGCGCTGAACAGCATGTACGGCGCGTCGACCGGTTACGGTACCGCTTCCGCGGGACAGAACTACAACGACAACGTTGATCCCGATGCCGATAATCTGCAGAATTCGAACGTCGGCGCATCGACCGGGTTTTACCTTCAGGGCGAGCAGGATGAATTGAGCAAGATGCTTGCCGAGGAAGACCAGAAGGTGGCCAATTACAATTTTGAGACGGGCCTGACCGGAAGTAACCGCGTCGAAGACGACAAGTAAACGGTTGCATCTCGGGAAAGAATGATCATTAAGCAAGGAAAGGACGGCAGCCGATGAGTCTCAGGAAAATGTGCGCAGTGCTCGCTGTTCTTTCCGCGCTGACCGTTATATTCGGTGTGTACGCGCTCGTGACGGCGAACAAAGCTACGGACGGTGATCCCTCGGAGCTTGCGTCGCTCGCGGCGGGCGAGATCACCGAAGGCAGACCGGTCACGCTGAAGGCGGACAAGGTACTGCCGTATGTATGTTATATCTCGGATGCGGAGGACGAGGAGAGCGGACACCTCTACCGGTACTATCCGGTGCAGTACCGCTCCAACCCGGCGAAGTTTGTGCTTGTCTGCGTGCCGAGCGACCGCTTCAGTGAGTTCGAGGAGCTGCGCAGCGGCGCGGAGCAGACGCTCACGGTGGAAGGTTACGTAAGACCCCTGGAGGCCCGGACAAAGGCCGCGCAGGACGAGCTGATCCGGGCGATGGCCGGGCTCGCTGAGGAAGGGGAGGATTACGCAGGCCGTTTCCTCAACAGTTATGTCGAGGCTGCCACGCTTCGCAGCAGCGCCCTGCAGAGGGAGATCGGATGGATCCTTCTGATCGGCGGACTTGTGATGGGCGCCGTCGGGGTGATCGGATTTTTCGCATTCCGAGTGGAAGAAACAGAAGAGTAAAGGAAGGACGAATTTGAAGTTCGCGCCTTCCTTTTTGTTCTTTTGTATACAGAAAAAACATGTATACAAAATTGCATTTTCCTATTGCAATCGCGTGTTGTTTTGAGTATAATCTAAGCCGTGAGTTCGGTTTGACGCTTTAACGCGTAAAATTGTGACCGACATCCCCGCGAGCATCGTATCGCGGACGAGCAAAATACAACTTAGGAGGATATTATCTATGTCTTATGTTGAAGAAGTACTCGAGCTCGTAAAAAAGAAGAATTCCAACGAGCCCGAATTTATCCAGGCAGTTACCGAGGTTTTCGAGTCCCTGAAGCCGGTAATCGAGGCCAATGAGGAGCTTTACAAGAGAGAAGCGATCCTTGAGCGTATCACCGAGCCGGAGCGCCAGATCAAGTTCCGTGTTCCGTGGGTTGATGACAAGGGCCAGGTTCGCGTGAACACCGGTTACCGTGTACAGTTCAACTCCGCGATCGGACCGTACAAGGGAGGCCTTCGCCTTCATCCGTCCGTAAACATCGGTATCATCAAGTTCCTCGGTTTCGAGCAGATCTTCAAGAACTCCCTTACGAGCCTTCCAATCGGCGGCGGCAAGGGTGGTTCCGACTTCGACCCGAAGGGCAAGAGCGACCGTGAGGTTATGGCTTTCTGCCAGAGCTTCATGACCGAGCTTTGCAAGTACATCGGCGCTGACACTGACGTTCCTGCCGGTGACATCGGAACGGGCGCTCGTGAGATTGGTTATATGTTTGGTCAGTACAAGAGAATCCGCGGCCTGTATGAGGGCGTTCTGACCGGTAAGGGTCTTTCCTACGGCGGTTCCCTTGCAAGAACGGAAGCTACCGGTTACGGTCTTCTGTATTTCACGGATGAGATGCTCAAGTCCAACGGCATCGACATCGCAGGCAAGACCATCGCTGTTTCCGGTGCCGGCAACGTTGCGATCTACGCGATCCAGAAGGCACAGCAGCTCGGCGCTAACGTTGTTACCTGCTCCGATTCGACCGGTTGGATCTATGATCCCGAGGGTATCGATGTTGCACTCCTTAAGGAAGTTAAGGAGGTTAAGAGAGCACGTCTTACCGAGTACGCAGCTGCACGCAAGAGCGCTGTTTACCATGACAAGGCTGCTGAGGGCACGAACCAGTGGACGATCAAGTGCGATATCGCTCTTCCTTGCGCTACGCAGAACGAGCTTAACATCGACGACGCTAAGACGCTCGTTGCTAACGGCGTGATCGCTGTTGCTGAGGGCGCTAACATGCCTACCACGATCGAGGCTACGAAGTACTTCCAGGAGAACGGCGTTCTGTTCGCACCCGGCAAGGCTTCCAACGCAGGCGGTGTTGCTACCTCCGCACTCGAGATGAGCCAGAACTCCGAGAGACTTTCCTGGAGCTTCGATGAGGTTGACGCTAAGCTGAAGAGCATCATGGTTAACATTTTCCACAATGCTGACGATGCTGCTAAGAAGTACGGTATGGCAGGCAACTACGTAGCAGGCGCTAACATCGCCGGCTTCGAGAAGGTTGTTGACGCTATGCTTGCTCAGGGCGTTTGCTGATAGGCAGCAGATTGCTGAACCGAAGGGCTTTGCGCAATAACTGAAGAAAGATATGAGATCCCCCGCCACGAGCGACGTGACGGGGGATTTTTGGGTCGTGGCTACTTGAAAACAATTCCGTTATTTGTATATAATATGAGTAGATTATTCGTTTCGCTCGAAAGGAATGGTGACAAATGACAGAATTCAGTGTTAATGCCCTTGTCACAGTTGCTCCGCTTCTTCTTATTCTGATCGGATTGGGTATTACGGTTGCCATTGATTCTTATATCAGTCGCGGTCAGCGCAGAGTGCTGATGGGGATTTGTGTGCTGACCATTCTCCTGGTCCTGGAGGATGTCGCGGACACCTTTCTTGCGACACGGATCGTGAATCCGCCGGCCCGGACGTGGAACAGCATTTTAGGCTATTGCGTCCGTCCTGTGATACTTATGTTGTTTCTTTATGTTGTCGGTGTTAAGAACAAGGCACGGGTCCTCTGGCTGCTGATCTGTGTAAATGCTCTGATTCATCTGACAGCGGTTTTTGACAGCAAAATATGCTTTGGCTTCCCGGGCAATAACTTCTATCGCGGACCGCTGGGCTACACAGCTCATGTTGTCAGTGGTATTCTCCTGGGTTGCCTTCTCTTCCGGACAATCCGGGAATACAGCCGCGTGAGGCGAGCAGAGATGTGGATCCCAATTTGCAACGTGCTTCTGATCGTAACGGCAGTTGTGCTGGATTCTTTTATACTTACCTCCCTGGAAGGCCCGGTGTCCCTGACGACGATTGTCATAGTATGTACCACGCTCTTTTTCTATATCTGGCTTCACCTGCAGTTCGTCCGGGAACATGAGCGGGATCTGATGGCGGCGCAGCGAATCCGGATCATGATGACGCAGATCCAGCCGCATTTTCTGTACAACACGCTGTCCACCATCCAGTCTCTTTGCCGGACGGATCCGGATAAGGCCGTCTCCGTAACGGAAGAGTTCGGTACATATCTGCGTCAGAATCTTGAATCCCTGAACCGGACCGATCTGATCCCAATCCAAAAGGAACTGGAGCATACCAGGGTCTACACGGGGATTGAGGAGGTACGGTTTCCGCGCATCCGGATTGAATATGATATTGAGGACACCGAATTCTCGGTTCCCGCTCTGACGGTTCAGCCGTTGGTGGAAAATGCAATTCGCCACGGGGTCCGGATCTGTCAGAACGGCCTTGTGACGATTGCCACGCGAAAGGGCAATGCGTGCCATGAGATCATCATCACGGACAACGGAAAGGGATTTGATGTGAAGAACCCGGAATTGGACGGAGAAACACACATCGGCATCCGAAATGTGAGGGAGCGCATTGAAACGATGTGCGGCGGAACCCTCACCATTGACAGCGTGGTTGATGTAGGAACAACCATCATGATCCGCATCCCGGAAGAAAGGATGCAACGGGGAAAGGAGACTGTGTCGTGAGAGCGATCTGCGTTGATGATGAACCACTCGTATTGCAGCTGGTCGTTTCCCTGTGTAAGGAACTCCCTCAGCTTACGGACGTGAAAGGATTCGGGAGTGCGGCAGAGGCGTTGGAGTACCTGGAACGTCAGTCGGTTGACCTTGCGATACTGGATATCGACATGCCGGAGATGAATGGTATCGAACTGGCTATGAAGATCAAGGAGAAGCAACCGGACGCGGCAATCCTGTTCCTGACAGGTTATACACAGTATGCTCTCGATGCTTTTTCGGTTCATGCTTCCGGATATCTGCTCAAGCCTATCAACAGAGAAAAATTGGCATCCGAGGTGACCTATGCGATGAGAGAGCATCCGCGGAAAGCAATGGGGCATATCACAGCAAAAACCTTCGGAGAGTTCGATCTGTTCGTGGATGGAAAAGCAGTCCCATTTTCACGGGCAAAAGCAAAGGAATTGTTGGCATTTCTCATTGACAGGCAGGGAGGCAGCGTGACCAGAACCACTGTGTTTGCTGCGCTCTGGGAGGACGCGTGCTATGACCGGTCCAAACAGAAATACCTGGATGTCGTCATCCGATCGCTGCGGGATACACTGGCTTCACATGGCGCGGACGAGATTCTGGTCGTTCAGAAAGGCACTTTGAGGGTTCGCCCGGAGCTTTTAGACTGTGATCTGTATCGTCTTGTGAAGGGGGATGCTGACGCGATCAATTCCTATCGCGGTGAATATATGAACGCTTACTCCTGGGCGAGCATCAGCGAATCCTGGGTCGAGCGAAAAATCAGAAACCAATAGACGGATTTCAGTATATTTCCATCCGCTTTTCGGAAAAATCTCCGAAGAGCGGATATTTCTTTTGTGCTCGCCGGTATTTGATGGACATTAGATGGACAGGGCCTGCTACGATAATAGAGGTTTACTATATGTTTTACAAACATATGGGAATAGTGTGCGTAATACCATGGATCAGGAGGCTATTGCAGATGAAACAAAGAAGATGGCTGTCCCTGCTGCTTGCAGTGGTCATGGTGTTCTGCCTGTTGCCGGAGACGGCGTTTGCAGCAGTGAACGTCGCCTATGTCAAATGGGCAAACGGCAGTTCCACCACCGAATACACCACCTTTAAGGCAGCCTGGGATGCCGCAGTATCGACAGGCGACAACAACACAGTCGGACTGTACAGTGACTGTAAAGTAGGACTTACCTATGTACCGGCGGGCAAAACGGTCACGCTGGAGCTCAACGGCCATTCCGTCTCGCGCGATCGCTCGTCCAGCGATGAAAACGGCGAGGTATTCCTTCTCTACGGCAAGACGACGCTGAATATCTACGGCGGGAACAAGGCTAACCCGGCGGAGGGCGCGACGAATACCCACAATATGAACGTATACGTTCCATATGAATACGGCTATAAGCGCCAGAGTCTGACGCTGCAGGGAGGAGTCATTCACGGCGGCAATTCCTGCAACGACTACGGCGGCGGCGCTATTCAGATGCTGTACAATGACGCAAAACTCAACCTGTACAATGTCACGATCGCAGGCAATATGGCAGACAGATCCGGCTCCTGCGCAGGACTCGGCGGCGGAATCAGCATGGCTGCTGAAAGAGGATATCTCTATATGGAGAACAGCCGGATCTGCTACAATTACGCAAGTTATGACGGCGGCGGTCTCTACGTGGGCGGCAATTACTGTACGGTCGAGATGGTGAACAGCCGTATCGACCACAATACCTCCGATGACAGAGGAGCCGGCGTCTTCGTGAACGGAAAGGGATTTACGCTCACCGGCGACGCGAAGCAGATGCTGAACCCGAAGACGGAGAGCGAGGGCGTTAAGGGTCCGAACGGAGCGATCAGTAACCTGACCTACTTTACACCGGACAGCCTTGGCAGCTCCATTTCGTACAACTTCATCTGGGACAGCGACGGCGGTGGCGGCGGCTTTTACCTGAACCAGGAGAAGGCGCTGATCGAAGGCGTCAATGTCATCGGCAACGTTGCGACCAATCGGAGCGGCGACGGTGACGGCGGCGGTTTCTATCTCAATGATGAAAAGATCGTAATCCGGAACTGCAACATTCTGTGGAATAAAGCGGACGAACTCGGTGGCGGTATTTACGTGAATGACGGAGAATACGACACCGACAAAACGTATAACACCGTTGACAGCTCCACGGTCTGGAAAAACGTAGCCATGGAAACCGGCGGCGCAGGCGGCGGCATCTATGTCGGCAGGAAGTATGATCTCTGTGTCTCCGGCAAGCTGATCGTTCGGGACAATGAATCGGCCAGCTTTAACTACACGGGCGTTAACAACGACGATATCTATCTTTCCGCCATGGGAGCATATGAAGCTTATCTGATTCCGGCACTGACGACCGGAGCGGACGTTCATGTGCGTACGGGTGAACACGGACACAGCGGTCAGATCTCCGTAAATCCGGGGACTTACGATGATAAACTGTTTTCCTATAATAACGACATTGACAAGCATATCGAATGGATCAGCTCGCGCCATCTGTGGGTTGCCGACGGGGAGAAGCCTGTCCCGCCGACGCGGGTGTTCGACACGGATTATGATCTTTCCGGAGAGCGCACGCAGGAGGTCGATAGCGGCTACACGGCACTTGACGGCAACAACTATAAGCTGATCAGGGGCATTGTGAGCTACCCCTCCTTCCCTGATGACAATGCGGATATTGAAACCTTGTTCTACTATTCCGACGGATTCTTCGCGGGCAGTCCGAGCACCTATAACGAACATCTTGCGACGGCGTCCCTGTGTCTGGCAGGTGCTGCCGGCTATTCCAATGAGTACGGCAAGGACGATCACGAGGGCGGGATGACCAGCGACTATCTGGACAAGTCCCAGAACTTCCGCCAGTTCGTCAGCGATATCGGCTGCGCGGACGCGGACATCTATGTCAATGACTTCAATACGCAAAAACCCGGCGCGGACACCATCGGTGTGGGCATTGCCTCGAAGAACATCACGATCGGCTCCACACAGAAGAAACTCGTCATCATCGGTGTGCGCGGCATGGGCTATGAAAAGGAGTGGATCTCCAACATGACGCTCGGGGCCTCGGGAGAGGCTGCGGGCTGGTCCTCCGCTGCGACGCAGGTTATGGCAGAACTCAAGGGCTATCTGTCACGCAAGGGCATCGACGGCACGAGCAGTGACACGATCTTCTGGATCGCGGGTTATTCCAGAGCCGGCGCGACATCCAACCTGACGGCTAAACGCATTGTTGATACCTACGATCCCCAGGGTACGCACACCTTCGCTTATCCGCTGGAGGCCCCGAAGGGCGGTCAGAAGAGCGAACTTGTTGCTGGGAACAACTACAACTGCATCCACAATGTAGTCAACCAGAATGACATCGTTCCCTGGACCGGAACCACCGAGATGGGTTTCATTCGTTACGGCGTGGATCACTACATCCCGGGCAGCAACGCAACTGATACACGGGCAGATAACGACGGAAACAACATTCCTGAGGACAACAAGGCGTGGAACGTCGGAAGCACCGACTATAATAAACAGAAAGCCAAGATGCTCGCCCAGCTTGCGGCGGTCAATCCGGACATCGTGTTCGACGACTATTTTGCCGTCGCCACCATAAATTATCTGGCGAACGGTGTCTACTTGTACGATGATCTGATCAATGAATGCGACGCCGGCAGTAAGATTTACGGATATTCCACGGAGCAATTCATCAAGCTGTTCTTTGAAAAGCTGCAGGAGTACGCATTTAAGTACGATACAAACGGAAATGTTGTCAGCGGCTACACCCCGAGAACCTATTTTTCGACCTACAAGGTTAAGAACGGCAGGACATTCCAACAGGCGGCCGGCGCCACCGCCGGTCTGGTCTTCGGAAAAGACGCCGCTTCTACCAGCGGGCTGATCGACTGTTTTGCCGGTCTGATGGACCGCCTGGGCATGCTGGATAAACTTTCTCTCTGGGATCATATCGACGCCAGCGAGATCAACGATCTGGTGGGCGAAATCGACGGAATTTGGGATATGCTGGTCAACCCCGGTGATGACAAGCTCAAGGGCTACCGCCCGATTACCGATTTTCTGACTGCTGCGGAGAAGCAGGAGCTGGAGGCAAACATAGTACCTCTGCTGTTCCCGCTGCTGTGCTTCCTTGCGGAGGATTACTCGAATTATTCGCAGGATATCGTGGGAACCCTGGGTTACAACATCAGCCGTATTATCGCAAACCATTATCCCGAGGTTACCCACGCGTGGCTCAGAAGCTTCGATGATTTTTATTCGGGCGATACGGTACATACGATCATGGCCGACGCCGCAAAAACAGACCCCTCCCCGGTGGCGCTGCAGATCAAAAACGTCAACTCCTACAGCGACCCGACAACGGTGACCCCGAAGAACGGTGAAACGATCGAGATCCACATTGACGACGAGGTCCGGTTAGTCCCCTCCGACGGTTGGAAAACCGATAAGGGCGAGGCGTTCTACTATCAGTTCACCTCCGGTCAGGATCATACGGCCCACGCGTTCTCCGAGCCCTTCCGATTCTCTGAAATGGTGAAAGAGAATGCTACGAACGGCGTATTTACGATTAAAGTTATTGCCGCGCACAACGGTGTCAAACTGGACCCGGTGACGTTCAGCATCAAGTTTTGGAACGCGTCCGTGATTTCCGTTCCCGAGGCATGGGACAACGAAAGTTTGGACTATACCTATAAGGTCGAGCCCTTCGGAATCCGCGAGGAATACGAGCTGAGCTGGATCAATCCGAACATCGAGGGACAGGAGTTCCGCTTCAAGCGCTGGGAAGTCTATGCGTACACGGATGAAACGCAGTCCGTCGGCGATCGGATCACAGAGGATCATTACATCGAATACTTCGGTTGGGATTTTAAACCGGCTGACGAAACAACCGTGATCGAGAACTCGTGCGGTGTCAGTGCAAAATTCGTGCCGGTCTATGACTGGATCATCACGCGCATGCCGATCGATTTCACGGGAGGAACAGAACTCCCGAGCCATGTCACATGGCAGGATGATCCTGTTTCGGGTGCACAGTATCCGATTTACTGGCGTTACGACGAGACAGAGAAGAACTATATCGGCGAATTCAGCATTGACATACCGGCGAACAGAAGTCTCGCCGAAAAATCGGATCTGGTCGTTAAATACGGTGCTCTGGAAAACTATCAAGTAACGGAGTGCCGGACCATCGACGTATCATTTGCCGACCAGCGGGCGCACTTTGAAGTCGCGTTTGTCCCGGTGGATGGAGACAGCGGAGAAGCCATCAACAGCCTTGCAACGCTTCAGACGATGGATCTGAATCTGAACGAGGTGATCGAGACGCTGTACTTCGATCTGACCGGGCTGGATACGGTGATCGCGCCGGATCAGCTCAATATGGAATTTGTGAAGTGGGATAACGATTCGACGTCCCGGAGCATCGAGGTGTCGGCGTTTGCAAACGACACTGTCGTTACCGCGTATTACCGTCCGGTGGTGAATGAGATCGACGTGACGCTGAAGACGGCTCCGACCTCGGGTGTGGCCCTGCCGGAGATGGACAGCACAACCGTTACGATCACCAACACGTGGAAGATCGACAACGCGGAGATGACCTGGCGGACCACGGACACCGTCGCAAACTATGACACGGTCTATACCGCGCGCATCACGGTGAAGAAGGAGACACTGACCGGCACGAATCTGAGCGTTTCCGGCGTCGAGAACTATCCGCTCACAGGCGCGTTCAGTCTCGCGGAAAATGTGGCAGTAAACGTGAAGGATGCAAACGGAACGCCGATCACTCTCACAAACTATGTCTTCTCCGAAACCGATACCGACATCATTCTGGACCTGGTGTTCACTACCGGTAAGATGAAGATTGTCCGCTTTGCCGATACCGGCATAACCATTTCGTACCGGGATATGGCCTGGTATGGTTATGACTATGGACATCCGGACGAAGTCGATGCCTATCTCGAAGATGGACGGATGATATCGGTTCCCGTGAAATGGGGCAAGAGCCAGGAATCGATTCTGAACGATGATTCGATCACGCAGGTTATTCACTGGGAAGGAAAGTATACGGGCGACGTCTACGATGTCGCCGAGGGCATCATGCCGATCCTGACCGAAACACTCCTGCGTATCGAGAGACCGAACGCACCGCAGGCAACGCCCGGATCGGGTGATTATACCGGAGTGCTGACGATCAGCCTGACGGCTGACGAGAACTCGGAAATCTATTACCGGGTAGTCGATTATATCGGTACTAACGATAATGAACTGCATGGACCGTGGTTCTATCTGTCCACGGAACCGGATCAGTATACTCTGAAATACGAGGAGCCGATTGTCCTGAGCGAATACAGGGACAATGATTATTATCTCTTTGCCTATGCGAAGGATCTCACCAGCGGCAACCTCAGCAACGCGGTCACGTACCGCTATGGGCTGACCAAGCCTGAGGTGATAAAGCTCGAGGCAAAGGCTCCCATGATTGCGGAAGACGGCAACAATGAATGCTGGTACAGCACGGTGACCAAGCAGATCGGGGACGATGATAACGGAGAACCCATATACGAACAGATCCCGGATCAGTATTATGGCGACAAGGACTGCACCGTTCTCCTGAATTACAGTAACGACGTTCGCGTTCCGGCGTTCATCTACACTTCACACGAGACGAATGAGAGCGACGATGTGGCAGTTTGCCTCGAAAGAGATACCTACCGGGGATTCGAAACCCTCGGCGTACAGGCCATCGGAGAAGATGGTGAAGCGGCGCGCGTTCTGACCGTTTTGGACGCAAGAATTATCGAGGCTGCTAAGGATTACGGGTATCTGTTTGACACGGATGAGACGAAACTGACGGCGGGCTTCGCGCAGTTCGCGTACAGCTGCAAAGATACGACGAACACGTTGTACGGCGGCGAGGACTACTGCTACGTCACAGCCGAGTTGAAAAACAGTTTCCTGGATCCCAACATGAAGGCATGCTTCTATGTCAAGTTGGAAAATGACACAGACTATATCTACACGGATGCGGTTGTCTGTGAAGCAACGATTGACAGATCCGATGTTACGGACGAAGCAGAGGATAACATTGCCGTTAATGACGCTGTCCCTGTCTTTAAGAGCCATGCGCTGCTGCTGTCCGGTGAGATCGGCGTGAACTTCTACCTGGATCTGTCCATGCTGACGAATGACGAGCGCGAGGAATCCTGGATGGAATTCACCGTGTGCGGCAAGACCGCGAACGACTCGTTTGATGCTGACTGCACGAACCCGTCCACCCATAAGTATTACGGTTTCACCTGCTATATCAATTCCGTCCAGATGGCGGATGAGATTACGGCAGTGCTGCATTATACCAAGGGCGGGGAAAGCAAAACCGTGAGTCAGACCTATTCGGCTAAGGATTATGTGGATTATGTTCTGACACATACGGACGGTTACTCTTCAAACACAGTCGCGTTGGTCAAAGCCATCGCGGATTACGGCCATTATGTTCAGCCATTCCTGGCTACGACAAGAGGTTGGAAACTGGGAACGGATCATGCAGTAATGACAGGACAAAACACGCTCACGGCAAGCGATGTCGAAGCGGCCAAAACGGCTGTGGCAGATCGGGTGATCGTGCGGGATGTCGGTGATTCGCAGATTGAAAAGGTTACCTATTCACTGAACCTTGAAACGGAAACAGCCATCCGGATCTACCTGAAAGTGAAGGACGGCTATACCGGCAACGTTACGGCGACGATGAACGGCAGCGGTATCGATTGCGTCAAGCAAAGCGACGGGCGCTACCAAATCGAGATTTCCGGGATCTCCGCGCACAAACTGGGAGAGACTTACGAAGTAAAGGTATCTGCCGGCGGCGAGTTTACGATATCCGTATCCGCACTGTCCTATGTAAATACGGTGCTGAACTCGGAAAGCAGCGTGTTCAACAACGATGACGCGCGTTATGCTGTCACGGCATTGTACAATTATTATGTCGCAGCGATGAATTATCTGAGCAACCCGAACAATTGAGAAAGGAGCAAAGGATATGAAAGAGTATGAAAAGCCCGTAGTGGAAGTCATTCTGTTTGACACGGAGGACGTGATCAGCACCAGCAGCGAAGTTGAGACACCGGAAGGCTGATGACGGCAACAGACGAATGGGCGGGAGCGCCCGCGTTCCGGCCCATTCGTTAACTCAGAGGAGAGTCTATGAAACGAAATGTCATTTGGATACTTAGCCTGATCCTGCTGGTAGGTTGCCTGTGTGCCGGCATCCTGTATAGCAGGAAATCAAGCCGGAAAGAGACCGGATCGGAGACTGCTCCGACCGGAAGTTCGGAAACATTTTCCGAAGAGACAAAAACGTCCGAAACTGTATCGCAGGCGGGGCAAAGCGCGCAGACTCAACCGCAGGACAGCGTACCGCAGGCGGGGCAGGACGCGCAGACTCAACCGCAGGACAGTGAAGAAAAGCTTCAAACCATTGTCGCTGCGGAACCTTCTGAAGATACAGATCTTCCGGAAATCGAAATTCCCGATCCTCCGGTCGGAACGGGAGAGCAGGGAAACACGGAGGGTGATACACTGACGGCAAGCACCGGACAGGAATCCGTCGGTCCCGACAAGACAGCGGATGATCCGGATGTCGCAACACCGACTTCGAAACCGGCGGACAACGAAATACTTCAAACGGAACCGGTTTCTCAGGAGGATACGGGGAGCGGTGATGTCTACGTCGATGAAAACGGAGATATCCTGCTGCCGGAAGCACCTTAACGAAATCAGACGGCAGGCGGCCTTGTGAGGTCGCCTGCTTTTGATTAGCCTTACAGGGACACTGAGGGCTTCAACGGCCGTTTCAATTGACTAATGGTTTCGTACATGATAAAATTATGAAAGCGCAATAGTGCGCTGTATAAATATTGTGGGGGACAAAACAATGAAAAGAAAGAGAAGTGCAGTGCTGCTGCTCGTTCTCTGCATGTTGGCATGTCTGCTTGCCGGGTGCGGGAAGAATGGGGACAGCGAAAAGGAAAAGACTCCTTCCGTTGTGAAGGGAAGCATCTCGGACATGCTTGAGGCGATGGCCAATGTGAAGGAGGGAACGCTCCATATCGACGTGGATGAGGAGAGTTCGTGGCCGTCACCGTCCGACGGGTCGAAGAACCTTGTGAAAACCGTATACGGCGTGGATGTCTCGTTTGACATTCCGAACGGGGAGTACCGGGTGGCGTTGAAGTGCGACCTGACCCGCGACGGGAAGACCGATAGCGTTGACCTCGGCGATATCATTACGATCGCCGACGGGAAAATGTACATGAATTTTTCGGTGATCCAAAAAGTCGCACCGGAGCTCGGTCTGACGGATCTGGACGGCTGGTTTATGCTTCCGCTGCCGAAGGATCTCTCGATGGACGGTCTGAAGCAGGGCACGCCGGCGTTGCTCGCGGACATGTGTGAAAAGCTTCTCAAAAGCGCGAAGCTGAGCGGCGAGGACGGAAACTATGTCGTGTCGCTGAAGAACAAGGAAGAGTACACCGCGTTCATCAAGTCGTTTAAGGAGTACGCGGACGGCGATCTGAAGAGCGATCTGCAGAAGTTGTCCGAGGCAACGGACGGGTCGGAGATGCTCAAGAAGATCGACTGGAAGCAGTATCTTACGGATCTTCTGGATGAGTATGAGAGCGATATCCGCACGTTCGTGAATAAGTACGGTTCCGATTTCGGCATCACGGAAAATGAACTGGATATGTATATCAGCCAGATCAAGGTTGCAGATGTCAACAAGCTCCTGGAGCAGTACCTGGAAGCAGGCGCGAAGTCCGGCATTGCCGGATATCTCGGCGGAGCGGACGTAGACAGCGCTGTCGAGGAGATCAAGAGAGAGATCACGCGTACGCTCGAAAACCTTGAAAGAACCGATGATCTGGGCGATCTTTACAAGTATGAGGTGCGGGTTGCAGCGGATGACACCGGCTATACGGTCGACTTTTTCGAGGACGGCAGTTCCGAGCAGTTCGAGACTACGGAGACGGTAAGCTATAAGATCCGCCTGGAGCCGAAGGAAATTTCCGTGTCGAAGCAGAACAATACCGTCCATCTGATGGATGTGTTCCAGCTGCTGGAGTCCTCGTATCTCCGCTATGTCAACAAGAGCAAAACAGCAACCGATGCAATGACCATTTCCGACTGTATGACGGCAGCGGAGATGATCGCGTATGACGCGGAGTTTGCTTCGCCGGAGGCCACGCACTATATCATGACGTTTGAAAACGGTGTGTTCTCGCTGCGCGTGGAACTGCCCGGCGGCGAACTCGATGCCGAGGCGACGGAGGAGTGGTATCATATCGTCGACACGCGGGAAATGCGCTCGGAGACCGGCAAGAAGGCAAACGGCAAGTTCATCGGAACGATACAGTCCGGCAATATGCTCTGGTACAAGGAAGATGCCGATGAGAACCTGAAGGAACTGGCAGGAAGCATCGCGAAGTTTGAACGATGATCCGCATTTTACGAAGGAAGTGACTGTCCGGCCCGGGGGACTGACCGGGCCATGGCAGGTTGAAGAAGCAGGATATTAAACCCTCTGGAGGTGATCCGGATGCAGAACAACATCATTGATAAAGAGATCGGCGCAATCGTGGGAAACATTCTCGCGGACTATAAGGAAAATCGGTCCATCGACAAGCTGGACCTGTTCCGCCAGCCGCAGAAGGACATGATCATCAGCGTGCTGCAGAAGCTGATCCGGATCATTTATCCGGGCTATTTCCGCGACGGCACGCGCAAGTTTTATAATTTGGAAAATGACTACTCCGTGCAGATCGAGGATGCCGTGTTCTGTCTGAACAAGCAGATCGCGAGGGCGCTCCCGTACGCGGACCGGTACGCGGGACGCACGCCGGAGGATCCGGAGGTGGAGGCTGAGGCACAGCGCATGACGGTCGCGTTCTTCCGCAGACTGCCTGCGATCCGTGAGTACGCGGAAGGGGATTTGGAAGCATTTTACGACGGAGACCCGGCAGCCAAATTCCGCGAGGAGATCATCCTGTGCTATCCCGGTGCGTACGCGATCACGGTGTACCGCGTGGCACACGAGCTGTTCCGCCTGGACATTCCGCTGATCCCGCGCATCATGACGGAGCATGCGCACTGGCAGACCGGTATCGACATTCATCCCGGTGCGACCATCGGCCGCAATTTCTTCATTGACCACGGCACCGGCATCGTCATCGGTGAGACGACGCTCATCGGCAACAACGTGAAGATCTACCAGGGCGTGACGCTCGGCGCTCTCTCCACGAGAGGCGGGCAGAAACTGCGCGGCAAGCGCCGCCACCCGACGATCGAGGACGATGTCGTCATCTACGCCGGCGCGTCCATTCTCGGCGGTGAGACCGTGATCGGCAAGGGCTCGATCATCGGCAGTAACGCGTTCATCACGAAGCCGATCGCGCCCGGCACGCGAGTGAGCATCAAGAACCAGGAGATGACCATGAAAAATGCCTCCGGCCAGCCGGCCGGGGAGGTCACAAAGAAGGAACTTGATCAGGATGAGACCTGGTACTGGAACATTTAATCAAAGAGTAAATGCATAAGGCCACCGAAGAAGCGATGAGTTTTGATGTGAAAGCTTGCTTTCAAACATCAAAAGGAATCGCTTCGCGGGGCGGTAATGTAGTTACCGCCCCAAATGAGCAAAAAAGCGATTTCCTTATTGTATTGTTCAATATCGCTTTTTTGCGAATGCCAGGTGGCCGAAGCGCGAATTGAACGCGGGTATGCGCGAAGCATTTATACTAAATACTTACTTGGGAGGAACCATCATGACCAAACTCACAGAAGAACTGAAGAAGGTAGGAACATTTTTCATCGCAACGGTTGAGGGCGACCAGCCCCGCGTGCGCCCGTTCGGCGCGGTAGCGGAGTTTGAAGGCAAAACCTACATCTGCACGAACAACACGAAGGCATGCTACGCGCAGATGCTTGCCAACCCGAAGACGGAGATCAGCGCGATGTATCCCGACGGAGCATGGCTCCGCATCTCGGGCGAGCTTGTTCGCGACGATCGCGACGAGGCGAGAGCAGCGATGCTTGAGGCCAATCCCGGACTTGGCATGATGTACAAGGTCGGCGACGGCATTTTCGAGGTTCTCTATCTGGACAATGCCAAGGGCTCGAAGTTCTCCTTCACCGCGGCTCCGGAAGTGATCGCGTGAGCGGCCGGGACATAACGAAGAAACCACAGGGGTCGGCAGCCGGACGAACATCCGGGCGTGCCGGCCTTTCTGAAGGTGTGTGCGCGAGCAGGAGGGCCGCAGGAGCGGCCGGAAAGCGCGCGGGGCAGGAGAGTGCCCGTGCACGCAAAAAACGCGCCTGTGAGATCGTACAGCGCCTGAAGGCCGAATATCCCGACACGCACTGTACGCTCGCGTATGACGAGGCGTGGAAGCTTCTGGTGAGCGTTCGGTTGGCGGCACAGTGCACGGACGCGAGAGTGGACCAGATCACACCCGTTTTGTACGAGCATTTTCCGACGATCGAAGCGATCGCGGAGGCATCCGAGGATGACATTGAGGCGATCGTGCGGCCGTGCGGGCTCGGACGGAGCAAGGCGCGTGATATTAAGGCGTGCATGACGATGTTGCGGGACGTATATGGGTGTCGTGTGCCGGACACGATGGAGGAGCTTCTGAAGCTTCCCGGCGTGGGGCGCAAGAGCGCGAACCTTGTGCTCGGTGACATCTACGGCAAGCCGGCGATCGTGACGGACACGCACTGCATACGGCTTGCAAACCGCATGGGGCTCGTGGACGACGAGCGCGATCCGCACAAGGTAGAGAAGCTGCTGAGTGAGATCATCCCGCCGGAGGAGAGCAACGATTTCTGCCACCGCATGGTCGACCACGGAAGGGCGGTGTGTACCGCGCGGACGGCGCAGCTGTACTGCGAGCGATGCTGCCTGGCGGACCTCTGCCCGAAGAGGGTGTGAGAAACCAATTCCCGCACATTCGCAAAAATGCGCTTTTTGATCGAATGGTAAGGAAACCGCATTTTTGCTCATGTGGGCGGGCGGTGACTGTCGTCACCACCCTATGTAACCATCTCGCCGGATTATTGAAAGCAAGCCTTTCATAATCCGCCTCGATGCTTACCGCGGGGATCGACACAATCACCTTATCGCTATCGCATAATTTATTATGTAAATGTCGTTGACACACCACCACATTCTGTTGTACTACAGCGATAGTACAACACTATATGTGGTGGTTTTTGCGTAAAATAAGACGTTATTTTACGTATTCGTGTTTACAAAGGAAACGCATCGTGATAATATCAAAAACAGTGAGGCTTTAGGCCTCTGTGTAGCATAAACTTAATATCGAGGAGGTAGTTATGAAACTGATCTATCAAGTGGAAGACAAGCCGAAGTTTTCACAGTTGATCGTGTTCGCGATCCAGCAGCTGCTTGCTATTATGACGGCTACGCTTGTTGTTCCGGTCATCATCAACGGAAATGTTGCGGATGCGATCAAGAAGGGCGATATCGCATGGGAGATGACGAAGACCATGAGCCCGGCGGCGGCACTGTTCGGTGCAGGTGTCGGTACCCTGATCTACCTGTTCTTTACGATGCGTAAGAGCCCTGTGTTCCTCGGTTCTTCGTTCGCGTTCCTCGGCTCGATGACCTCCGCGTTTGCCGGAGCTTCGACCATGGCACTCGGATACCTCGGACTGATCCTCGGCGCGGTGATCGCAGGTCTTGTGTACGTGATCATTGCCATCGTTGTAAAGTTCCGCGGAACGAAGTGGATCGAGAAGCTGATGCCGGCGGTTGTTATCGGACCTACCGTTGCCATCATCGGACTTTCCCTTGCCGGCAACGCAGTCGGCGACCTGACGACGGCGATCGCTGAGGATGCGGAGAAAGGTACTCCCGCGACGGATCCGAAGATCGCGCTTCTGTGCGGACTTGTCACGCTCGGTGTTGTTATGTTTTCCTCGGTCTACGGCAAGAAGAGCGGCAAGCTGATCCCGTTCATCTACGGTATCCTTGCAGGCTATTTCTTCGCACTGATCGTCAGCCACTGCGGTTACATGCTCAAGATCCCGGAGATGTACATCATCTCGGAAAATGCATGGGACGGTTTCCTTGTAGACGGCAAGATCGCGTTCAAGTCGTTTATCAACATGCCGGACCTGACATTCCTGAACGCAAAGGGCGCGTTCAGCGACTTCAACGGAACGTATTTCCTGACGATCCTTGTGGCATATGCACCGGTTGCGTTCGTTGTATTTGCCGAGCACATCGCAGACCATATGAATATCTCCTCGATCATTGAGCGCGACCTTCTCAAGGATCCCGGTCTTGACAAGACCCTCCTCGGCGACGGTGTCGGTTCCATGGTCGGCGCATTCTTCGGCGGCTGCCCGAACACCACGTACGGTGAGTCCATCGGTTGTGTGGCTATCACGAAAAATGCTTCCGTAGTTTCCATCTTCGCGGCTGCCATCGGCGCGATCGTAATCTCGTTCTGCAATCCGTTCATCGTGTTCGTCAACTCGATCCCGAGCTGCGTCATGGGCGGCGTGTGCATGGCTCTCTACGGATTTATCGCTGTTTCCGGTCTGAAGATGATCCAGAAGGTTGATCTGAATGACAACAGAAACCTCTTCGTTGTTTCCGTTATCCTGATCGCAGGTGTCGGCGGACTTGCGGTTACCTTCACCACTGCGAACGGTGTGATCACGATCACCGAAGTTGCATGCGCGCTGATCCTCGGTATCCTTACGAACCTGATGATGAAGCCCGCAGCTAAGCAGGCCGAGGCGAAGGAAGAAGCTCCGAAGGAGCGCGAGAAGGAGTGATCCTTCATTCCGGAAAGTGTCTCAATATATACGGTATTACACAGGGCGGAGTCGCAGATGCGGCTCCGCCTTCTTTGCATGCAGCACCGCCTTTTCGCGGCTGTGTTCCTCTTATCTTTTCATTGAACTTGTAGGCGGTCCTATTGTATAATAACTTAAATACACGTTGCTTCCGCGGGCCGGAGAGAAAGACGGCAGGTTTCGCACGGGATCAAAGATGATGACCGTGGAAAATGACTCCGCACGGAACCGCGCAGGACAGCATCGGGAAAGACAGATTGAGGAAGAGATATGGCTTACACCGCAATTCGGAAAATGAACCTGATCAACAAAGAGCGCTTCCACTGCGATTACGGACCAAAGCAGCCGAAGTTGTATGTCAACAGCCGAAAGCGCAACGACCTAAAGTCCGCGGTGCTTCGGTTTTTGCACAACCGCTGCGAGGAGCTCCGCTTCGATGCGGCGATCGAGCGGGAGGAGCAGGAGAAGGGCGTGTATCTCGGAACGGCTTTGGATCCGGGACAGATCCCCTACAACATGCAGATGGACATCAACCGCCTGTGCCTTGAGAAGTCGCTGGAGACATTTTGCGACTCGGGCGTGGCAGAGGACGCATACTCCGTTTATTACTGCTTTCTGGAGATCTTCGTCGGTCGGTACGGACGCTCGAAGAAAATGATCGAGCTGCTGTCGGAGTACGAGCAAAATGGCAGTTCCCTCCTGATGAAGCACCGCGACCACTACTCGCACTCGGTCTACGTGTTTGCCCTCGGACTGGCGATCTACGAGACGAACGAGAACTACCGCAGAAGCTTCCGGGAGTTCTACCATCTGGAGTCGGCGAAGGAGTCGGAGGCAGCGAACAATTTTCTGGAATTCTGGGGCCTGTCGTCGCTTTTCCACGACATCGGATACCCGTTTGAGCTGCCCTTCGAGCAGGTGCTCAGCTACTTCGAGGTGAACAACCAAAGACGCGGTAAAGAAAGCCCGTTCCTTGCGTACCACAACATGGAGACGCTGACAGCGCTTGACGGCAGGGCGAGGGAGCATTTTTCGAAGCTGTACGGAAAGACGTTCGCGACGTCGGTGGAGCTGATCGCGCACAATGTTACGCTCGCGCTCGGCGAGGCATTTGATTTCACGGAGGAGTACCTGCTGCAGGTTCTGAACCAAAAGCCGACGGAGCCGGACCGGTTCGGCTACTATATGGACCACGCGTTTTTCAGCGCGGTGCGTCTCTACAATGAGCTTGCGGCGATCCTCGGGCCGGAGGCGCTTACGAGGCAGCATGTGGACGCGCTCTCAGCGATCATCCTGCACAACAGCCTGTATAAGTTCGCTGTCGCGTTCTACAAGGACAAGGACCCGTCGAAGAGGAAGGGGCCGTTGCAGGCGCCCCAGAGCCCGCTGGCGTGGCTTCTGATGCTCTGCGACGAGCTGCAGTGCTGGAACCGGACCGCCTACGGGCGCAACTCGCGCACGGAGTTGCATCCCATGGACGCCGGGTTTGATTTTTCGAACAATGCGATCGAGGCCGTGTACGAATACGATATCGCGGAAAGTGACAAGATCGCCGCGTTCCTGCTCGCACACGAGGCGTGGGAGAAGGCGCCGGAGCAGTCGGAGGAGCCGCGGCTGAAGGCGTACAGCGACATGGCGGGCACGAAGCAGCGGTTCACGGAGGACATTCGGAAGATCGTGGACACGTCGGGCTGCCCGCTGACGGTGAAGACGCACCTGTGCAGGCCGGACTTTAAGAGCAAGCGGGTGTACCTCTCCGGGAGCAACTTCCTGCATATGTATGATTTTGCGGTGGCTCTTCACTCGAGGAGCATGCCGCCGGATGCGACGGCGGAGGAGATGGAGCGGAAGTTCACGTCGCACTCGCTGGAGTACCAGCTGTCGACGCTCAACCGCGCGAGGAATTTTGCGCGGTATCTCGATGCGATCCAGTGCTTCTACACCGACAAGCCGGTCGCGTATGAGCAGGTGCTTCGCTTCGGGAAGAAGGACGCGGAACGGTTCGCTCCCCTGGAGCATGAGCGCTGGCTGCGCGAGCATCAGGCGATGGGATGGTGCTACGGACGCGAGTACGAGACATTGCCGCTGGACGTACCGGCGGAGGAAATGAAGAAGGCTCGCTCCGCGCTGCGGGAGCAGCTGCGCCGCCATAAGCTGATGCTGGATGGGGAGCTGACGCCCGAGCGGGCGATGCTTCATTATCACCATTTGTCGGAGAGAGACCAGCAGAAGGACTGGAAACCGTTCAACAAGCTGCTCGTGCTGCTGAAGAAGTTTGACGGGGTGAGGATCTACCGGCTGTGAGTATGGCGGATCGCGGAACACGGGATTGCGAAAAATGTTGTGAGGACAGAAACAAAAGGCAGTACACCATTGCGGTGTGCTGCCTTTGTTACGGTTATTCTTTTTCTGAAGGAGATTCGTCGTTTGAAACATCACCTGTAAGGTTACGGTCCGAAGCCTCCGGTGAGGGCTCCTCGTCGGAGACTTGAGCTTCAGGCATATTGTCCGAGAATTCTGCAGCGGGTTCGTTATCCAACTCGTTCCCATCGGTTTCCGTTGTGCCGGTATTCC
This sequence comes from Lachnospiraceae bacterium, assembly GCA_017617545.1. GTDB lineage: Bacteria > Bacillota > Clostridia > Lachnospirales > Lachnospiraceae > ISDg. The sequence goes on along the minus strand of JAFZVZ010000026.1, from coordinate 115,788 downwards.
GGGAATCGTACTGCCTCCGGCACTTCCTCCACAGGATCCATGCGATCAGCGGGATGACAATCACCGGGATCGCGATGGAAACGATGACAAAGAGATAGAAACCGATGTCAGCACCGGTCGCAGTGCATACACGGATCGGAAGGAAGCTGTTGAAGTCACCGAGCAGCACGGCATTGACATTGGTATTTGCCCAATGAAAAGAGTGCCCGGGGTCGAACTCCGGATAGTCAGGAACTCCGGATGTATCCCAATCGATAACGTCGTTGGACAGCATAAGGTACGGATCATACTGGACGTAATCACTGTAAAAAGAAGGCTGAACGGAGTAGACTATTTCCCGGTTGTCGCATCCGTACACGGTTACCTTGCGCAGAGTCCGCGACACGGTGAGGTCAGATTCGTCGTACACGCTGTGGAAATCACGCTGTTCCCGAGCCATATACTTTTGAAAACTCTCGAAGGAGAAGAACACCTTTCCGGGTGCATAGATCAATCCGTCGGTGCGAATCCCGGCAATCAGCTGGGCAATCCAAAGCAACAGAATGACGACGGTGACACGGATGAATTTCTTCTTCCAGATTTTGAAGAACTCCTTGCTTCGCATGGATGCGGCGGCAACAGGTACGGCGGTAAAAAGCTTCGAAAGAAGCCGCCACAGCAGGTGAAATGCGATCAGTATGATCAGAGAAAGGAGAAGCCCCGGTCCGAGGATCTCGTCGATCTTATTCTCCACCTTAAGATCCATGATCAGCAGACCGAAACCCGCGATGATCAGTGAGAGTGCCCATCGGAAAATTCTCTTCAGTTTAAGCTTCCCCTCCGCAAGAGCGGTTTCGTGCTCCGTAAACTCGTCGTCGGAAAGCTTGGTGTAGGAACTCAGGTAGGTGAGTGTTACGAACGCGATCCCGGCCACCCAGATGACCCAGGCAAAGCCCTGTGCGATGGCAAACAGGATCTGCGAGCCGGTAATGCTTCTGGGGTTTACCTCCCACAACAGAGTATATGTGTTGTAAGTATAGACCGGAGTGTACGCGGCGTGCGCGCTCGTCCGCAGCACGATGGCAGCGATCAGTGAACAGAACGCGATGATACAGCCGACCAGGTACCGCGAGGTGACGCTTTCCACAAGCCGCTTGACCTGCTTCGCGGAGCGCTCGGGAGCAGTGCCGGTGTTCGGCTCGCCGGTCTCCGGATTGTTGCGTTCCCCGCGCAGCAGCTCGTCCGTTGTCACGTTGAAGATCTCGGCGATCACCGGCAACAGCGGAAGATCCGGGTAGTTTTCATCGCGCTCCCAGCGGCTTACAGCCTTGTCGGAGACGTTGAGCCGCTCCGCAAGATCCTTCTGTGTCATGCCGCTGGCCTTGCGCAGAGCTGACAGCAGTGAACCAAAAGATTTCTTATCCATATATGTAAATCCCCCCTTCGGTTTCTACTGCCATTCTAGGTGTGCGAGAGTAAAAAGTCTATCAAGCAGAGCGAAAATCGCTCTCGCGGAGCGAGAATCCCGCTTTTTGAGGCGGGATTCCGTGAGTTCTGTTTATACTTGTGTTCCGGTAAAGGTTTTGCCGATCAACCATGATTCCATGCCGAGGCAGGTCACTCGTCCGCCTTCGTTGCGATGCCGGGATCGAACGAGGGCATCAGCGCCAGCTTGAAGAGGTTCTTGCGGTGCAGTCTGTCAATCTTGGCCTTGTCCTCCTCGCTGTCAATCTCGCCGGTGCGGATGTATCGGTCGAGAGCTGCGTATGTGAAGCCGAGATTGTCCTCGTCGGTCTTGCCGCACAGTCCGTCGGACGGTTTCTTCTCAATGAGTTCCTCCGGAACGCCGATCAGGCGGGCCATCTCTTTGACCTCCTGTACGGTCAGGTGGCTTAAGGGGCTGAAATCACCGACCGAATCGCCGTAGCGCGTCGAATAGCCGACCCAGTCCTCAGAGAGGTTGCAGGTGTTGGCAACGCGGCCGTTGCAGCACTGTGATACGCAGTACAGCGTCGACATGCGAAGGCGGGGCGGAAGATTGACGCGCGCCTGCTCCGAGAGCGGAAGATCCTCCGGCAACGCGTTCACGATCCCCTGATACGCATCCTTGATGTTGACCACATAGTAGCGGATGCCGAGGTGCTCGACGAGCTTGTACGAGTACTCGATATCGGGCTGGTCACCGTTCGGCATCAGCACGCCGATGACGCGGTCCTTCCCGAGCGCCTCCACGCACATCGCCGCGACGATCGAGCTGTCCTTGCCGCCGCTGATCCCGACGACTGCGTTGCAGCCGGGGCCGTTATGCTCAAAGAAATCGCGGATCCACGCGACACATTCGTCTTTTACCTTCTGAGCGTTGAATTTCATATTCGTTCTCCTTTTCATCGCTTTCTGTGCCCGCCGGGTTTGCTCGTTAAAGCTGATGCTGCCGGGTTTGTGTCGACACAGATTTATACTATCACACGACGGGCGGAGGCGCAATTATTTTCCGAAGAATCAAGGCTTTGAAATCCTGTTGCATTTCCTTCGGAAAATGCTATAATTCCTTTGGCCGCAGGAAGGCCGCAGGAAGGGGCAGCACATGGTCAAGGTCGGTATCATTGCGCTCGCGACGTGTCTTACGATGATGGTCGCGATCATAGCAAAGCCGCGGATTACGATCCGGGGCATTGTTTTTGATACCTATCCGCTGGTGGCAGCGGCCGGTGTGATCGCGCTGTTGCTGACCAGGGGGCTTACGCTTCGGCAGTTCGGCGCGGGTCTGACCGCGGACACGGCTGTCAACCCGATCAAGATCCTGGCTTTATTTTTCTCAATGACATTTCTCTCGGTCTACCTCGATGAGGCGGGCTTCTTTCATTATCTCGCGGGGCGCACGCTCGCGCGGGCCGGAAGCGACCAGCGAAAGCTGCTCACGTCGCTGTTTCTGACGGTCTCGGTTCTCACGGTATTTACCTCGAACGACATCGTGGTGCTGACGTTTACGCCGTTCATCGGGTATTTTACGAAGGCGGCGAAGATCAACCCGATCCCGTACCTTGTGACGGAGTTCATCGCGGCCAACACGTTCAGCATGATGTTCATCATCGGCAATCCGACCAACATTTACCTCGCCAGCGGCGCGGGGATCGATTTCCTCGCGTACGTGAAGGTGATGCTGATCCCGACGGTGTGCGCGGGCGCGGCGGTGTACGTCGTGATCCGCCTGTTGTTTCGGAAAATGCTCTCCGTGCCGATGCACGGCGAGTCTGAAGCCGCGACGATCCGGCACAAGCCGACGGTCGTGCTCGGAATGGTGCACCTTGGCGTGTGTACGGTGCTGCTTGCGGTTGCCTCCTACATCAATCTTCCGATGTGGCGCATCGCCGTGTTCTCGGCGATCAGCCTGATCGTGTGCACCTGCGTGATGAACGCGGTCACGAAGCGAGGTCCGCGTCTTTTGTTCCGAAGCCTGCACCGCCTGCCGTGGCTGCTGGCGCCGTTCGTGCTTTCGATGTTCGGGCTTGTACTCGCGATGAACGGCAGCGGTCTGTCCGGGCGGATCGCAGAGGTCCTGTCCCACGGCAATCCGATCCTCACCTACGGCATCGCCTCGTCGTGCGCGGCCAATGTCATCAACAACATTCCCATGAGCGTATTGTTCACGTCGCTGCTGTCGTACGGCTCGGCGCCTTTGTCCGCCGTGTACGCCACCATCATCGGCTCGAACCTGGGTGCCTACCTCACGCCGGTGGGAGCCCTCGCAGGCATCATGTGGATGTCCCTTCTGAAGACCGTCGGCGTGGATTTTTCCTTCGGAAAATTCGTTTCCTACGGCGTGCGTATCGCCGTGCCAGCCATCGCGGCAGCATTGGCCGGGCTCGCTGTTTCTGCTGCACTACTGTTGTAGAACAGACCGCTGTTGAGTATCCCGGCATGACCGACTCAACAAAGGGTTGCGGCATTCCGCCGAAAAATGTATAATAGCAGGAGATGTACAGTCGCATCTATAGTATGCAACGGGCCGCAAGTGGGGGAAATACGAGACGGCCGGTATCATCGGGAAGATTTTATTACCGGAAAGGACCAAAAGAAGTAATGGAGAAACCATGTTTGTCAATCGTGGTGCCCTGCTACAACGAGGAATCGGTGCTGGGGGCATTTTACGAGGAGATCACGAAGACCGCGGAGAGCATTCGCGACAAGGTTGAGTGCGAGTTCTTGTTCGTGGACGACGGATCGAAGGATCGTACGCTTGAGATTTTGAAAGAGCTGGCCGGGAAGGACGAGCGCGTTTCGTACGTCTCGTTCTCGCGCAACTTCGGCAAGGAGTCCGGCATTTACGCGGGACTGTCGAACGCGGTCGGCGACTATGTTGTGCTGATGGATGCCGATCTGCAGCATCCGCCGTGCTACATCCCGGAGATGCTCGACGCAATTCTCTCGGGCGAGTACGACAGCGTCGCGATGCGGCGCGTGGACCGCGAGGGCGAGGGCAAGATCCGCTCGTGGTTCTCGAGTATGTTTTACAAATTCAATAAGAAAATCTCCGGCGTGGACATCGTGGAGGGTGCGACCGACTACCGCATGATGACGCGGCAAATGGTCGACGCCGTCCTGGACATGCCCGAGTACAACCGTTTTACGAAGGGCATCTTCGCGTGGGTCGGCTTCCGCACGAAGTGGATCGGCTACCACAACGTGGAGCGCGTGGCCGGCGAGACGAAGTGGTCGTTCGGCAGCCTGTTGAGCTATTCGATCAACGGTATCGTGTCATTTTCCACGGTACCGCTGGCGATCTCGTCGTTCCTGGGCGTGTTCTTCTGCATCTTCTCGTTCGTCATGATGATCTGGCTGATCATCAAGACGCTGATCTTCGGCAACCCCGTGAGCGGCTATCCGACCATCGTGACCGTGATCCTGTTCATGAGCGGTCTGCAGCTTTTAATGTTCGGTGTGCTGGGGCAGTACATCTCGCGCAGCTACATGGAGGGCAAGCATCGCCCGATCTACATCGCTCGTGAGAAGAAGGTGAAGGGGTCTGTCGCCGGCGCTGAGGGCGTACGCGGCGGGAAGCTTGCGAAAACCGCAGCAGACGATAAGGCAGACGCTGTCGCGGCTGAAGTCGATGCAACAGACAGCTCGGAGAGTGAAGAGAAGCAGGCGTAACAGCCTTGAAACAACAGCGTATATATTTGGGGACTGCGGCTTCGGCCGCGAGAAGAGGGGTTTATGATTTATCTGATTGTCAATGACCATGCGAAGACCGGAGGCGGCAGCAAGGTCGAGAAGCTTAAGACGTTTCTCAAAAAGCAGGCGGCGCAGAGGCGCATGAAGGCGTCCGAGTTTTTCACGGTTCTTCCTACGGAAAATGCGGGTGATGCCACGAAGTATGTGCGCGCGATCTGCCGTCGCGGCGAGGCGGCGGACATCTGGGTGTTCGGCGGTGACGGCACGATCAACGAGGCTGTCAACGGCCTTGATTTTCCGACGAATGTGAAACTTGCGTTCCTGCCGGGCGGTTCGGGCAATGATTACGTGAAGGGAATCGGGCTTCCGAAGGATCCCATCGATTGCGCGAAGATGCTGCTGGCAGCGGAGGAGACGCGCGGGTATGATGTGGGAAGCGTGGCGACGTTTGAGACGCGCGGAACCGTGCGGTTCGCGGGAAGCTGCGGCATCGGCTATGACGCCAAGGTCTGCCACGAGGTGGACAGCGCCAAACTCAAGCCGATCCTGAACAAGCTGCATCTCGGGAAGCTTGCGTATCTGCTGACCGCGTTCAAGCAGGTATTTGCCAATCCGCGCTTCCGTGCGACCGTGATCCGTGACGGAATGTCGCGCTCGTACGACGACGTTATATTCCTCTGTTTTATGAACAGCCGGTACGAGGGAGGCGGTCTGAAGATGGCGCCCGATGCCGATCCGTGCGACGGCAAGCTGAGCGTTGTGATCGCGCACGGGATCCGTCCGCTGCGGGTGCTCACGATGCTGCCGAAGCTGGTGCGAGGCACGCATGTGAAACATCGCAACGTGGAGACGTTCGAGTGCAGCGAGATCGAAGTGATCTCGGACAGCAGACAGTACCTGCACACCGACGGCGACGTGCAGGCGCTGACGCGCCACGTCTTCGTAAAATGCCTCGAGTCGAAGATGCAGATGCCGGCGTTCGGGAATGCGAAGGAGAGCGAGAAAGCTTGAAAAGCGGCGTGTTCCGGAGTGAATGATAACCAACAAAGAGAAACGAAAGGATTGCCCGGTGTGGGCAATCCTTTTTGCTTGAGATCATGAAAGTTTGAACGAATCGAGGAACCGGGAGAAGCATGCTGCCTCAGGAAGTAGGCGAACTTGTCTCCATATCCGTCCAGAATTGTTCCACAAGTTTCGGCATCGTGCTCCGCGTGACCGTGTGCACCGGCGTCCACTCGCGAGGGAAGAGATCGCGGTACGAGGAGGTGCCGAAGCGGTTGTCGAGAAGAAGGATACAGCCGGCGTCCTCGATCGTGCGGATGACGCGTCCGGCGGCCTGCTGCACCTTGTTCATGCCGGGGTAGAGGTACGCGTACGCGAAGCCCTGACCCGATTTTTCTTCGTAGTAATTGCGGAACAGCTCGCGCTCGTTGCAGACCATCGGCAGGCCCGGACCCACGATGATCGCTCCGATCAGTGAGTCGCGCCGCAGGTCGATGCCTTCGCCGAAGATGCCGCCCATCACAAAGAGACCGAGCAGCGAGCCGTCGTGCTCCTCCTCGAACGCCGCGAGGTACTCCTCGCGTTTTTTCTCGCTCATGTTGGCTGTCTGCAGCAGAAGAGTGCCGTCCCAGTCCGTGAGCTGCGCGGCCACGTCCTCGGCAAACCGGTACGACGGGAAGAACGCGATGTAATTGCCCTTGCGGGCGGAAGTGAGCGTGCGGATGTAGTCCGCGATCTTCCGGTACTCGTCCTCCGTGCGGTTCTTGTAGCGCGTGTCGACGTCGCGCGCGACCATGACAAGGCGTCTCGCGGGATCGAACGGTGTCGGCGAGTAGACTGCGTAGTCGTCTGGGTCGCCGCCGAGCTGCTCCTTGTAGTACGCGATCGGCAGAAGCGTCGCCGAGAAAAATACGGTGCTGCGCGCCTTCTCCAGGCAGGCGGACAACGGTGCCGCCGCGTCCATGCACTGCAGGCGCAGGAAGAAATCACCGCTGTCGCGGAAGTCGCAGTAGATGGTGTAATTGTCCTCCATCTGCTCGTACATCGCCATCATGTGCTGAAGCGAAAAATAAAGAGTGACCGCCTCGTCGGGCACCGGCCGCTTCCGGTCGGAGAGCACGTCGGCGAGCGTCGACATCAGCCGGTCGGCCTTCGTGAAAAACTCCGTCGCGTCACTGCGCACGGTAAAGCCGTCGCACTCCTTGCGGTAGGCGAGCATGACCTTATTGAGCGCGTTGCACTGCTTGGCTGCTGCGGAATGATGCTCCTCGAGCGCGCGCTTCGCGGCGAGAAGGTCCTCCTTGACGATCTCGGCGGAGTACATTTCGCGCGAGCGCTCCACGAGGTTGTGCGCCTCGTCAATCAGGAATATATAGTCCCTCTGGATGCCCTCGGAGAAGTATCTCCGCAGGTACGCGGTCGGGTCGAAGACGTAGTTGTAGTCGCAGATCACGGCGTCCGCGAACAGAGAAAGGTCGAGGCTAAGCTCATGCGGGCAGACCTGATACCGCTCCGCATACTCGATGATCGTCTCGCGGCGGATGCTTAGGCCGGTGTGGCGGGCGGAATCCTGCGTCACAGCCTCCGACAGTAGCGCGAACAACGCGTCGTTGACTCGGTCAAAATGTCCGCAGGCGCGGGGACACGCCTCTGGGTTGCAGTTCGGTTCCTCGAGAACGCACAGCTTTTCCTTCGCGGTCAGCGTGATCGTGAAGAGCGCGGCGCCTGCGCCGATCAGCGTCTCGCAGCATTCCTCGGCGACAGTTCGAGCGATCGTCTTGGCGGTGAGATAGAAGATTTTCTCCGCGAGGCCGCGCCCCATGGCGAGCACCGCGGGGAACATGGTCGAGATCGTCTTGCCGACGCCGGTGGGAGCCTCGATGAAGAGTTTGCGCTTCCGAAGAATCGTGCGGTAGACGTCAAGCACGAGGTCCTTCTGACCGGGGCGGTATTCAAACGGAAACGAGAGCGCCTCGATGGAGGCGTTGCGGGCTTCCGCATGGTCGTGGGTCCATTTGGCCCATCGGCAGTATTCGCGGCAGAGCGAGAGATACCATTCGGTCAGCTCGTCGCGTTGCAATGTTTCGTAGAAATAGCGAATGGTTCCGGTGTCGATATGCACGTAAGTCATGCGGATGGAAATCGCGAAGAGATTTTTCGCCACGGCCTCGAAATACGCGTAGCAGCGTGCCTGCGCAAGATGCACCGGCACAGGTCCGTCAAGACTGTTCACATCGCGGAGCAGGCATTTGATCTCGTCGATGGTGTGACCGTACTCGGCATCGTCGAAGATGCCGTCGGCGCGGCCCTCCACGGTGATGGCAAATGTCGTTCCGTCGTGAGTCAGCACCACCTCGTGTTTGAGACTGACCTCGGCGCGGTAGCCCGCGGGTTGCGCCTTTTGGATGCGCCGATGGATCCGCGCGCCCTCCGTCATGGCATCCGCGTCCCTTCCGGAGGAGCGGTTGTCAATGTCACCGCTCCGCGTCAGAAACTCCACAAAATCGCGGACGGAGATCGTTACACGGACAGGTTCGGAGGTCGCCTCGGAACCTGCGCTGTCGGCAGGTGTTTCGCTCGCCGGTCCGATTGTTGCTTTCGGTTCTTCATCCACGGATTTCGTCGTATTATCGAATGTTTCGTCCACGGACTCGACCGATGCGTCGGACAGTTGTTCAATTGTGCGCAGTGTTTCGTCCATGGTTGAAGCGGTTCCTTTCACAGAATACAGCCTAAGCGGCAGTCGTTATCGACCTGACTTTGTCGGTCGTTATGTCATCCGATCCCGATGCATTCGTAGCACACGCGGATCGCTTTGCTTTTCAAGTCATCCCAGCCGCCGTCAGAAAGGCCGTACCAGAGCAGGAAGACGGTCAGAGCCAGCAGGACGATCCGGGTGATCAAAATGATGCTCCGGCGATGATTGGTTTGGCCGCGGGTGTTGTTCCGGGTAGCGTCTGCGTTCACGGTAGTAGTTGCAGTACTTACGGAAGTTTCGGTATTCGCAGAGGCAACCCCTTCATTTTCCGCAAGCGAGTAAGTCCCTGCCTTCACCCCGCGGATCCCGAAGTGGATCGCTTCGGTCGGGCAGACTTCGGCGCAGCTGCCGCAGCGGATGCACTCGCGGTCGCCCACTTTGCGGATGTCCATCTGACAGTGGCGGACGCAGGCGTCGCAGTGGGTGCAGAGCTTCGGATCCACGCGGACGCCGAAGACGGACACCGGATGGAAGAACGAGTAGATGGCGCCGAGCGGGCAGAGGAAGCGGCAGAAGGAGCGGAAACAGATCACGCCGGCCACGACGATCAGCGTGAGAAGCATTACCTTCCAGGAAAAGAGAACCCCGGTCATTTTCCGAAGAAAATCGTTTTTGAAGGTGAGCGGAAGACCTGCCTCAAAGGTTCCGGCGGGGCAGATGTATTTACAAAATCCCGGCGCGAGTTTCCACAGAGGGATCGCGATGACCAGGACCGCGAGGATGACGTATTTGCCGTAGGAGAGGACGCGGGTGACGCGGTTCTTGCGGATCTTCGGCGACGGGAGCTTGTGGAGAAGCTCCTGGATCAGGCCGAACGGACACAGAAAGCCGCAGATGAAGCGGCCGAGAAAAAGACCGAACAGAAGAAGCGTCCCGAGGATGTAGTACGGGGCGCGGTAGCGCGAGTTGACGAGCGCGGTCTGCAGGCTGCCGAGAGGGCAGGAGGCGACGGCGCCGGGGCAGGAATAGCAGTTGAGGCCCGGGGCGCATAGGCCCTTGGTGTCCCCCTTGAAAATCTTGCCGTCGACAAATCCGCGGAAGTTGCAGTTGTACAACACCGCCGCGATCAGCTGCGTGAAGCGGCGGGTGAACGGTAAGCGGGACCGTTTGATCCTGCTGTCGGTTTGCTCAGTCATGGTGATCAGTCCGTTTCTGTGCGGTCGCGTCAAACGCGTGACGCAGTCGGTGTGTCTCTCATTTACAACCCGCATCACTCCGTGTACTTGTTGATCAGTCGCTTGTAGGAATCATAGGAATTGGTGCCGACCATCGTTTCGCGCACAACGCCTTTGACCACGAGAACCGTGTAGGGAATGTAGTCAGTCGGGTAATACTCGGCGATGGCGGTGTCGGCGGCGCAGCCGATGAACCCGAGATCCAGCCTGTTGGTCCCGACAAACTCTCCGACAGTTTTGGCGTCGTCGCCGATGCTGATGCAGCAGATCGTGACACCCGGAATCTCCTCGTAGTACAGCTTCTGAAGATCCGGCATCTCCTTGACGCACGGGCCGCACCAGGTTGCCCAGAAGTTCAGAAGGACAATCTCATCGTCGTGCTCCGACATGCGGAACGTGCTTCCGTCCAGGAGATCCAGCGTGAATTCGGGAGCGATGTCGCCGTTCCCTAACTCCTTCGGTGTGCCGGTTTTCGTGTCCGCGTTGGGACGGTCGGAAGTGTCGGTCTGCTCGTTGCAACCGGAGAGCAGCGCCGTACAGAGAATAAGGATCAGTATTGCGGATACCGCGCGTAATGCTTTCATGGAAGTCCTTTCTTTCCTCGACATCGGTGTGTATTACAGCGATGGATCATTCGGAAACGTTCGAAAAATGTCACCATTTATTATACTAAATTTTCCGAAAAACGGCAAATGCAACTTCTGCCACCGGTACGTTTGCAACCACATGCACGCAGGCGTTTTTGTTGGGCTGGACTATTTGCCGCGTTTCTGCTATAATCAACCCATCAACAATCACCGGACGGTGAATTACGGAGGATAAGCATGAGCGATTTTGATGAACTTTACGATAAGGACGAAGTGACCTTGTATCTGGACGACAACACCGAGCTGAAGTGCGACGTGATCGGCATTTTCCCGGGTCCCGATGACCGCGAGTACATTGCGGTAACACCGCAGGACTGGGAGGGTGACGAGGAGCCCGATGTGTATCTGTATCGTTTCTGGGAGAACCCGGAGGACGAGGATGATATTCGCATCGACGATATCGAGTCGGACGAGGAGTTTGAGGCTGCTTCCAAGGCTTACGATGAGTTCCTTGCGGACGAGTACCTGCTCGACGAGGACGAGGAGGAGTAAGAAGAACAGTGCTAGACGGTACGTCAATCATGCCGACGCTTTGCAGAATTTGTGAAGCGTCGGATTTTTGCGCGGCAAACGTGAGGAAAAAGATTGAGCTTGATTTGTTTAAAGAAGTAATTGTATCAGCATCGATCTTGCACAGAGACGGTACGACAGCGTCTTCGGCAGCAGGAACCGGTCGAAGCGGATGCGCAGTCTGTCATCCGATAAGGACAGGACGGTGCCTTCGCCGAACTGGCGGTGGGACACGCGTGTTCCGGGAGTGAGCGCGGAGGCCGGAAGAAGGATCTCCCCGAGAAATCCGGACGGAGGGAGTTCCTTGCCGAAGCGTTTGTCGGTGTACAACAGAGAGAGCGATTCGCGGGCGCGGGTCATGGCGACATAGAGAAGACGGCGTTCCTCCTCGATGGTTTCGGGGAGGAGCGCTTTTTTGTGTGGAACGAGTGTCTCGTTGCAGTCGCAGATGTAGACATGCCGGAATTCAAGGCCTTTGGACGCGTGAAATGTCATCAGCGCAACGCGGTCGTCCTGAGTGTCGTCCTGTCGGTTGGTCTGCGCGCCGCGGCGCACCGAGTCCCCTCGCGAAGCTTCCTCGATCGCTTCAAGCAGCTGCGGAACGGTTTCGTAGGCGCGCACGGTCTCCTGAAACTCGGCAAGCGTGTCGAGGGAGTCCTCGCTGCGCGGACTGTGCTCCACGACATGCTTGTCGTAGCCGATGACCTTACGGATATAGTTGACCGCCGCAAACGGGTTCATTTTCGAGAGCATGGCGAGATCGTAGATCAGCCGGTCTACATTGTTTGCCAGATAGGCTTTGCCCTCGCGGCGCACCTGCTCGCGGATCGCCGCAAGATCGATCTTCGGATCGGTCAGAAGGCGTCGCTCGAGATAGCGCTTCGGCTGGTTGGCAATTGTGAGAACGGTCCTGCGGGAGCGGTCGCCGCCTGCCGCGCGCAGATACGCGAGAACGACCTGTACATGCGGGTCATCATACAGGTTCGGGAGAAATCCGCGGATCCGGTACGGGATGCCGGAGCGGCCGAGAGCATCGCAGAGACTGCGCATCTGAAGATTGGTGCGGAACAACACAGCGATTTCCCGAAGCGGGCAGCCCGCCGCGGCGAGTGAGGAGATCTCCGAGAGGAGGAATTCATTTTCCGAGGAAACGGTTTCAAACCGGAGCATGCGAACTGCGCTTCCGTCCGGCTGTGCGGTGGTGTGTTCTTTTTGATAGCGGACGGAATTGTTGGCGATGAGCGCGTCGGCGGCGCTTACGATCTGCGGCGTGCTCCGATAGTTAACCGGCAGCGTAACGATGCGGCAGGAGGGCATGTCCATCGGCATCTGCTGCATGATCTGCGGGTCGGATCCGCGAAAGCCGTAGATCGACTGGTCGTCGTCACCGACCGCGAAGAGGTTGCCGTCCTCGCCGGCGAGGAGACGGACGATCTCGTACTGAAGCCGGTTCACGTCCTGGAACTCGTCGACCAGCAGGTAGCGGTAACGCTTGCGCCAGAACGAGAGCACGGAATCATCCTCCGTGAGCAGCTCGCGGGTGAGCAGGAGCATGTCCTCGAAGTCAAGTTTTCGCCGCACGCGGAGCGCCTCGAGATATCTTGTAAACGCCTCGAAAAATGTCTTCCCATCACACGTGGAAGACTTGTATTTCAGATGTTCTACATGTGTAGTATCTAGGACGCTGCACTTGACGCGAAGGATCTCCTCGTAGATGTCGCGCACAAGCGCGGGGTCCTCCGCGTACTCCGGGCGGATGTCGGTCAGGATTTCCCCGAGAACGGAGACCGCTTCGGCTTCCCGAAGGATCGAATCCGCGCTGTAACCGCGGGCGTACTGAAGCATGTGGAAGAAGCACGCGTGAAATGTCCCGAACGTGACACCGGGGTACAGCCCTCCGGTCAGCGCGTCAAAGCGCTGTTTCATTTCGTCCGCGGCGGCGCGCGAGAAGGTGATCACAAGGATCTCCTCGGGCGGGACAAGACTCTCTTCGATCAGGTGCTTCACACGGTTGGTGATGACATAGGTTTTGCCGGAGCCGGGGCCCGCGAGCACGAGCATCGGACCGTCTCGGTGTCGGATCGCCTCCTCCTGGGCAGAGTTGCTCCGTGGCAGAGCGGCAGTGGTATTCTGTTGTATCATGGGTATACCTCGTAGAAGCCGTAACGGCAGAGACAGTCCCGGGAGAAAGACTGCGGACAAAAGAAATATGACAAAAAGAGCGCGACACGATAATCGCGGGTTAGGGGAACGGATGGGAAATCCTGAATTCAGAAAAAAAGACAGAAAAGTGTAACGAAAGAGAAAAAATATCGAATAAAGATTCACCGGGGCAGCCGGAACTGCCCCGGGACATTGTAGAAAATCTTACTCCACAGCTGCAGCGAGCTTGTCGATACCGATGCGGACGCGGCGAAGACTCTCGTCCTTGCCGAGGATCTCCATGATCTCGTAAGCGCCGCCGGGCGTCATCTGCTTGCCGGACACGGCCGTGCGCAGAGGCCACAGGCAGACACCGTTCTTGATCTCCTTCTCGGCAACGTAGTCCATGCAGAGCTTCTCAACGCCTGCGATCGAGTAATCGTCGAGCGCCTCAAGGCGGGGCAGAAGGTCGCGGAGTACGCCGAGTGCGATCTCGGAGTTCGTCTTCATCTTCTTATGCGTGTACATCTCGATGTCGTAGTCCGGAAGCTCCTCGAAGAAGTCGATCTTCTCGGCGATGTCGGTGAACGTCTCGATGCGGGTCTTGACAAGATCGGCGATCTTGCGAAGATCGCAATCGCGCTTGACAACCTCGCTGACGTAAGGAAGCGCAAACTCATAATAGCGCTCGTTGTCCATATTCTTGATGTACTCGCCGTTCATCCAGCGAAGCTTCGTCATGTCAAACACGGCGGGGGACTTGCTGATGTGGTGGTAGTCGAACCTCTCGATCAGCTCCTGCAGCGACATGATCTCGGTGTTGTCCTCCGGGCTCCAGCCGAGAAGCGCGACGAAGTTGATGATCGCCTCGGGCACGAAACCCTGCTCGAGAAGGTCCTCGAACGAGGAATGGCCGCTTCTCTTGGAGAGCTTCTGGTGCTCCTCGTTGGTGATGAGAGGGCAGTGGATGTACACCGGCTCCTCCCAGCCGAACGCGTTGTAGAGGCGCGTGTACTTCGGAGTCGAGGAAAGGTACTCGTTGCCGCGTACGACGTGCGTGATGCCCATCAGATGATCATCGACGACGTTCGCAAAATTGTACGTCGGATAGCCGTCGCTCTTGATCAGGATCATATCGTCGAGCTCGTCGTTGTTGACCGTGATATCGCCGTAGTTCGCGTCGGTAAAGGTGGTCGTTCCCTCCGTGGGAATGTTCTGGCGGATGACGAACGGCATGCCGGCCGCGAGGTTGGCCTCGATCTCCTCCTTGGAGAGTGAGAGGCAGTGCTTGTCGTACTTCGTGATCTCCTTGCCCTCGCTGTCGACGACGCCCTTCAGGGAGTCGAGACGTTCCTTGGTGCAGAAGCAGTAGTACGCCTCGCCTTTCTCAATCAGCTTCTTCGCGTACTCCATGTACAGACCGGTCTTCACGCGGTCGCTCTGTACATAGGGGCCGACGCCTTTGTCCTTGTCCGGACCCTCGTCGTGCTCAAGACCTGCCTTTTCCATCGTGCGGTATATGATGTCAACGGCACCTTCCACATAGCGTTCCTGGTCAGTGTCCTCTATTCGTAATATAAAATCACCGCCCTCATGCTTTGCGGTCAGATACTCGTACAGCGCGGTACGAAGGTTGCCGACATGCATGCGTCCCGTGGGACTCGGCGCGAAGCGTGTTCTGATCTTCGCGTTCATAATAGTATACCTCCGTCAGTTTCTTCGGAGACGCCGCGTTATTTCGGAAAATGAACCGTCCGACGCGTTCTCCGGGATGTGTTCAACATCTTACCGCGAGGGGGCGGATTTGTCAAGGTTCGGGAAGGATTGAACTGCTGTCAACTTAGGTATTTATCTTGCTTTTTCTCTGACCGTCTGCTATAATAAATCAGATGTCGCTATACGACACATGGGGGATGATGAAATGAACATAGTGAGAAGCTGGTTCCTGTATTCCGATGCGTTTTCAGATTACTCGGACTATTTTTCGTACCCGGATCAGACGGAGGTTGCGGTTGAGAAGACGGAGGAGGCCGCGTCGACGTCCGGTTCGTGGGCGTTTCTATACATTCTGTGCGGTATTGTCACCGCGGTTCTCGTGGCAGGGATCGTGATCCTTGTCACTCGTTTGATTTCCAGAAGGAAGAAAAATCAGGAACTTCAAAATCGTGCCTATCTTACGGCGCGGGCGTCTTTGCCTGCGGCGTCTTTCGGCGTGCGTCCAAATGTCGCGCAGGCGGGTACCTCCGGAGTGTTGCTCTCCTCGGTGATGCCGGCGCAGGGGCGCAATGCCGTTGAGATCCCCGGTGAGACCATGCCGATGCTCGCGGAGCGGATCCGAAGGTATCTCGAGTCGTGCGGCGTGCTCGTCGACACCGGCGGGATCGGACATATCCTCGCGGCGTACGCGGCGACGGGCTGCGTGAAGCTTGAGGGCGTGTCCGGCACACAGGATGTTGTTCTGACCGCGCTTGTGCGGCTGTTGTCATCATTTTTCGGAGAACAGATTCCGGCGGCACCGGATGAGTTCGCTGCATTTTCCGTGGCGGACGACACCGTGCCGGAGCACATGCGCACGAAGGTGGAAGCGTACTGGGCGGACGCGGCGAAGGGACGACCGTACTTAGGCATCGGGGGAGATACCTTCCGGGGCATTCTCCGGGAGACGGAGGAGGAGAACTTCCTTCCCGAGGAGGACTGGCGCAAGGCGGACGAACTTCTCACAAGGTGCGCGTGCGACTGGCTGCCGGGTGTCCGGAACCGGATCATCCGCAGCATGGAGAGCCTGTCGGCCTGCCTGATCGCCACCGGCACAAGCCGCGAGGAAGCGTTTGACCGGGCCCTGAGCAGCGTGCTGCTGCCGGGCATCTGCCGAAATGACGGCGCCGGCGCGATCCGCAGAGCCGCCGCAGTGTTCGGCGACCTGTTCGGAAACAGGGAACTGCCGCTGAGCCGCAGGTATCTGCAAACCAACACGATCTGACACGGGAGGAGAACATGAATCCGATACACAGCCTTATTTTCGGAACACTTTTTGAAGCGCTCTGGAGCATCCTTTCCTCAAAGGTTGCACTGATCGCATACTTTGTATTGTTATTTTCCTGCATTGCGGTGATGATCATCGCGGTGCTGTACATGACGACGGAGAAGAAGCCTGCAGGCAAGAGAGGCAGGAGAGGAAAGCAGAAGGACGGCACCGACGGTGAAGCCGGCGCGGAGAACGGCGCCGAGGGCGCTGCCGAAGGAGCCGCGGCCGGGGGCGAGGGAGCAGGCCTTATGGGCAACCTCAAGAAGGAGGAACCGGCCGGACAGCTTGAGATCTCGGAGGATGAGGAGATCACGTCCCGCTTCCACACGCTTGTCCAGTACGACCGCGCGGCGCTTCGCTACGTTCCGCCGAAGCATGATGACGAGATCACGCTGACGGAGATCTGCCGCAACTTCCGCAATTACGCGGCGTCCCGGCTCGGCCTGTTCTACAGCGAGGAGGACATCCGCAAATTCATCGCCGGCATCGGCGTTTCCCACCTTCTGGTCATGCAGGGTCTCTCCGGTACCGGTAAGACCTCGATGGCGACGGCGTTCGGCAACTATCTGCAGAACCCTTCGACGGTCATCTCCGTGCAGCCGATGTGGAAGGAGCGCTCGGATATCGTCGGTTACTTCAACGAGTTCACGAAGCGCTTCAGCGAGGGAACGCTTCTCAAGAAACTGTACGAGGCGCGCTACACCGACGAGATGTACGTGATCGTGCTCGATGAGATGAACATCGCGCGCGTCGAGTATTATTTCGCGGACTTCCTTTCCCAGATGGAGCTGAGCCCCGCAAACCGCTACCTCGAGGTCGTGTCCGACACGTGGGAGGACGACCCGCAGCTTCTCGAGCGAGGCATGCTCCGTATTCCGGAAAATGTGTGGTTCATCGGCACGGCGAACAACGACGACTCGACGTTTGCCATCTCCGACAAGGTGTACGACCGCGCCATGGTCATGAACCTCGACCGCAAGGCGGATATCTTCGAGCCCGTGTACAATGCGGGTGACCGGATCTCGTTCACTCATTTTACGAAGATCGTGAACGAGGCCAAGCAGGCGTACAGCCTTTCCGAGGACGCGATCGCGAAGATCCAGAAGATCGACGAGTTCCTGACCGACCGGTTCCGTGTCACGTACGGCAACCGTATCCGCCGGCAGATGGAGGAGTACATCCCCGTGTACATCGCGTGCGGCGGAACGGAGACCGAGGCGGTCGACGATATGCTCGCGAAGAAGGTCCTCCGCAAGCTCGACAGCATCAGCCCTGTCCTGATCCGGTACTCGATGGATGCGCTTGAGAATGTATTCGAGACGACCTTCGGGCTGGCGAACATGCCACTCTGCCGTGACAGTCTGGACCGTCTGCGCAGAAACGCTTCGTAAGCTGAGCGGGAGATGAGCGCGGACGCGCAGGAAACATAGGAGAAACGACCATGAGTCAAGACATAATGGATCGGTATTACCGGGCGGCGAAACGATTTGCCGAGCAGCTCGGGCTGCAGCCCGGGGGACCGGGAGAGATGGGCGCGGTTGCGCCGCAGGTCGGCCCCGAGGAGCGCAAGTTGCGGGATCTGATCGCGCATACCGGTTTGGAAACGGAAAAACTGTCCTCGGTCTACTATGACGTGACGATCGAGGAGGACTGGATCGAGCGCATCGAGGTTGCGCTGCCGCACCTTGAGGCGGCGATCCGCGAGGACCGTCAGTTCATCAAGGTGGAGGGCAATGTCACGCCGATCGAGCGCGTGCGCAAGGTGTCCCGCGCATCCGTGGAGCATCTGTCCCGCCACAGCGAGATGATCACGCATGTCCCGGACGAGGGCGAGGATCTGATCCCCGACCGGCTGAAGGTGTATGAGAACGAGAGCAATTTCGCCGTGTACGAAAACCGTGTGCTGTACATGGTTCTGTGCTACACGAGAGATTTTGTGGATTACCGCTATTACAAGATCGCGCAGGCGTGGAAGGAGTCAAGCTCCGAGACGGAGTTCCGCAAGGAGATGCGCACGGAGGGCGGTCCGATCACCGTGGAGGTGCGCTTCAGCGACGGCACCGACGGACTGGCGGATGTGGAGAAGAAAAATGCCGCCAAGCTCGTGAGGATCGAGGCGATCGCGGCGCAGGTGGCTGTATTGCTGGATATGCCGCTTATGAAAAATGTGGCGCTGGCGCCGATGGTCACGCCGCCGATCACGCGGACGAACATCCTTCGAATGGACACGCATTTCCGCGAGGTCGTGGCCCTGTACGATTACCTGAGCGGCTACACGGGCGACGGGTTTACGGCAGAGCGGCACGAGAATTCGTTCTCCCCGTTCCCGCCGGAGATGGAACATGAGATCACCGAGACGGTGATGTTCTTAAGCTACTTAAACGCCAAATACGGCCGTAACCTCGCGGAGGAGCTGGCCGGCCGGTACCGCGAGGAGGAAGAGCGCCGCGCGGCGGTGGAGAGAGCATTTTTCGAACAAAGACTTCAGGAGATATTGCAGCGGTCGGAGAACGGCGATGAGATCACGCCGGAGGAGTACCGTCAGCTGATCCTCGCGGAGGTCGGGCGCAGAGAGCAGACGGAGGCGCAGTGCGAGGCGCTTCGCTCGGAGGCGGAGGCAATCCGCATCGGCGCGGCGAACGCCGGAGAGCGGGCGGACAGACTTCAGGATGGGATCGAGCGGTTCCGCGCGGATATGACGACGCTCCGCACGCAGATGTCGACGGAGCGGAAGCAGAGCGCCGAATACGCCGAGGGACTTCAGAACGAGATCAACCGCCTGAAGGGCGAGATCGAGGCGCAGAAGGAAAATATTGCCCTGCAGGAGGCGCGGATCATCGGTCTCATGGAGAAACTGGGGATCGCGAATCCGGAGGATATGACGGAGAAGGAGCGGTTCCTCGAGCTCGAGCGCGAGAAGGATGCGTTTGACCGCTACTTTGAGCGCAACTGGGGCGTTGCAAAACGAAAGATCCGCAGGAAGATCCTGTGGAGAAAGAAGGACTAACCTATGGAAGAACGGGACAACACAAATGTCTGGTTCCGGTGGTTCCGCATCTGCGGGATCGTCGCGCTGGCCTGCGTTGTGCTGATCATCATTGCGATAGCCGGCGGCAAAGCGGGAAGGATGACGGATCTCTTCAGTGACGGCACGCTGCTTCATTCGGAGACGGTTTACATCACCGTTATCATGGCGTTGCTGCTTCCGGCGATCCTCCTGGTGATGACGCTTGTGATCATCTCTTCCGGCAGGGGTTTCCTGTGGAGGGGGAAGAAGCGGTCAAAGAGGAAAGGAACGGACGGAGTCCGGTTCCGCGCTCTCGGATCGATCGACAAGCAGATGCTCACGTCGGTTCCGGAGGCAAAGGCGGGGATCGTTCCGCTCGTAACCGTGTGCGAGGATTTCCGCGCTTACGCGGCGACCAACCTGAAACTGTATTACGAGGTGGAGGACATCCGCCGGTTCCTGGCTGGATTTTCCGTATCAAACCTGATGATCATGCAGGGTCTGTCCGGCACGGGCAAGACATCGCTGGCAACGGCGTTCGGAGCATATCTCGGAAACGCTTCGTCGGTCATCTCCGTACAGCCGATGTGGAAGGAGCGCGCCGATGTCATCGGGTACTTCAACGAGTTTACCAAGCAGTTCAACGAGAGCGCGCTTCTGAAGAAGCTGTATGAGGCGCGGTACTCGGACGACATATGCATCATCGTGCTCGACGAGATGAACATCGCTCGCGTGGAGTATTTCTTCGCGGATTTCCTTTCACTGATGGAGCTCAATCCGAGCGACCGGTATCTCGAGATGACCTCGGACAGCTGGGAGCACGATCCGGCGCTGTTTGAGGAAGGCCGGTTCCGCATTCCTGTCAACGTGTGGTTCATCGGAACCGCCAACAACGACGACTCGACATTTGCCATATCCGACAAGGTTTACGACCGCGCGATGGTCATGAACCTCGACCGCAAGGCAAAGCCGTTCACGGCGCACGCGTCGAACGGAATGAGACTGTCGTACAACGATTTCTGCACGATGGTGGACTGGGCAAAGCGCTCGTACGCGATGACCGCGAGAAACCGCCGCAAGGTGCAGGAGATCGACCGCTTCCTCATGGAAAGCTATCACATCACCTACGGCAACCGTATCCGCAAACAGATGGAGGAGTATGTATCCGTCTACATCGCGTGCGGCGGGACCGAGGAGGACGCGCTTGACGATTTCCTGGTGAAGAAGGTGCTCCGCAAGCTGGAGGGCCAGAACCCCGTCGTCATCGCGAAAGCAAGCAAGGCGCTTTTGATCAAGCTGGCGGAACTGTTCGGCGCGGAAGCGATGCCTCTGTGCCGCAGTTATCTGGATTACCTGTGTCAGTCGGTATAGTGTGGGAGTTCGAACGGCGGCATCCGCAGCGGATGCCGAAGACAGAAGAGTAAGGTTACGGAAACGATGAAGAAACACATTTCAGTTTTTACAGTCGGAGCGTGCGCCGTCGCGCTGACGGTCGGGTTGGTGTTGATGACCCTCCTTGTCGCGTCGGGCAGCTTCCGCTATCGCAAGACGAAGCTGGTGATCCAGACCGGTTCGGCGAGCAAGACGTACGACGGCAACCCGCTGGAGAGCAAGGTATGGCACATACTCTCCGGAGAGGTGTCGAAGGAGCATGAGCTGACGGTTGAGGTGAAGGGACAGCAGACGGTTGTCGGCACGAGTGAGAACATCGCGAAGGTTATCGTTCGCGACAGCGCGGGAAAGGATGTCACCGACCAGTACGACATTGAGATGAAATACGGTACGTTGGAGATCCTCCGGAGGAAGCTGACGTTTACGAGCGAATCCGGCTGGAAGGTATACAACGGGACGCCGCTTGTCGTGGAGACCGTCAATCTGTCGGGAGGGCACCTGTCCTCGGGAGAGACCTTTGAGGCATACGATTTTGCGGATCCGACGGAACCGGGTAAACACCTCAACACCTTCCGCGTGCGCATCATGGACGCGTACGGGGAGGAGATCACCGACAATTACGATGTCTCCTGCGAACCCGGGGAACTGCTCGTCATGTACGGGCAGCTGGTTGTCACGACAGCCTCAGACAGCAAGGAGTATGACGGGACGCCGCTCACGAACCTGAGGTATGATATCAAGTCCGGCAGCATCAACCCCGGACACCGGACAGAGGTGACGGTGACGGGAAGCCTTACCCTGGCAGGCATCAGCAACAATACGATCCGGTTTGAGATCTATGACGCCGCCGGAACCAATATCACGGATCTGTACAAGATCGATTACGAACTTGGACTTCTGACGGTGACGCCGCGCAAGCTCGTCGTCCGTACAAAGGATGTTGTGCGGCCGTACTATGACACGGTCATCAAGAATGACTGGGAACTGGTCGCCGGCGAACTTCTCCCGGGCGACACGCTCGAAGTGCTCACCATGCAGCAGCTTTCGGGTTATTACGATCCGGGAACATACGATAATACGGTGTACAGTTATACACTGCGCAACCAGAACTACTGGGATATTTCCGACTGTTACGCGATCTACTGTCAGACCGGCGTGTACGTACTGACAGAGTAACATTTTTCAAAACGGGGAGAAGTTTTTTGTGCGAACGCCGCACAGGAGGTTCGGAATGTACGAACAATACGAAAAAAAGATGACACACTTAGCGCAGGTGCTGAGGAGGACGAAGAAGATCGCCCTGATCGTGATCGCTCTGATGATCCCAATCCTGGTGTTTGTCTTCGGTGTGGGCTTCCGGTACCGCGACCTGAGTTGCGAGTCGGTGTACTACGGGGAGACACCGAAGCCGTCGTCGGGATTTTCCGCGATCGCGGAGACGACATATGAATACCGCCTTGCCGATGACAAGGATTCAAAGTGGAGCGAGGAAGTGCCCCGCCTGCCGGGCAGGTATGAGGTGCGCGCCCATTCCGTTTCCATTTTGGGTTTTGAGAAGGACAGCGACAGCACGGAGTTTGAAATCCTGCCGAAGGAGCTCGAACTGTGGCTCCCGGATTATGAGGCCGCTAAAGACCCGGAGAGAGTCATTATCTCTGAGGAAAATTATTCCATCGGCGGTCTCGTCTACGGCGACCGCGTTACGGGCAGCACGATCGAGTATCCCGACCGCGATAAGGGCGGTGTTCTCAAGACTGTCCGGTATTGCGTGGGAGAAGTCACCATCGAGCATGAGGACGGCACGGACGCGACGGATTGCTACAAGCTTCCGAAGAAGTACGGTGAGATCACGGATACCCGTACGATCATCACGGTGGAGGCGGAGAGCCAGACGCTGAAGTACAACGGGGATCCGTTTGAGTTCCTTCACTGTGACAAATGGAAGATCACCGCAGGGGAACTGAAACCCGGACACACGGCGGAATTCCATTGCGTATACGAGAATTTTGCGGGCGTCGGAAGTCTGTATGCCGTAAACCATATCGATCCGGAGCGAAGCTGCATCACGGATGAGGACGGCAACGATGTTACGGATCAGTACCGTATCATTTATAACGACGGTAATCTGAGTGTAGAGAGACGGTCGATCATCGTCACCAGCGGATCGGCGAGCAAGCCGTACGACGGCACAATGCTGACCTGTGACGAATACACGGTAGACGGAGACGGCCTTGCGAACGGCGACAGCATTGAGGTGCGCTGCGATGGATATCTGATCTATCCCGGCACGGCAGCGAATACGATCGCCGTTGTTAAGATTGTCAACGACAAGTACGGCGATGTCAGCAATTACTACAGCGTCGTCAGGAAGACAGGCACGCTCACGGTTACCGGTAACAAGGACGATAAAGACGGTAAGGGTAAGGACGGAAAAGGTCAGCAGAGGGGTGACGGCAAGGGATTTACCGGAGAGATCGATTCCGCTGAAGAGGACGGCTTTGACCTGAGCAAGAACGGATTCGAGTTCAAGAGCAACGGCTTCGGACCCGGAGCAAACATGGAACCGCCGATCGTGTTTTCCTTCTACGGACAAAGCGACCGCGATTACTATTTCAAAGAATTTTCCTACGGCTACTATGACGGTCATTCCTGGTACAAGATCGAGGGCGAGGAAGAATTCAAGCCGTGGAGTGAATATATCACCGGCAACAACCTGAAGGAAAGCGGATACAGCCGTGACGCGGTTGTCATTAAGGATCTGAAGCTGAAGCATTTGGTCTATCCGTATTTTATGACGATGGATCCCTCGGTGAGTGATACGGACAATAAGTATACCTGCGAGACCTATGTTCCCGGAGCCTACGACTGGTACGTATACTCGAGCAGTGAGCGCGAGGAGCAGTACCGGGAGTTTGTCTACGCGAATTACACGTACATATCGGACGATCTGCGCGACGCGCTTCTTGCGCTCGGCGCGGAGGGAGGAATCTCCTCGTACAGTGACACGTACACTCTGGTCGGCGACATTGCCCGCTACATCCAGAATGCGGCTTCCTACACTATGGAATTCCCTGATTTTCCGGATGATAAGGACATGGTCCTGTATTTCCTGACGGAGAGCAAGCAGGGTATCTGCCAGCATTACGCGGCTGCGGCGGCGATGATGTACCGCGCCTACGGAATACCGTCAAGATTTTGCGTCGGACTCGTGCAGCAGGGAAGACCCGGACAGTGGACTTCCGTGACGGCGAACCGCGGACACGCATGGGTTGAGGTATACCTCGGCGGTACCGGGTGGGTTCCTGTTGAGGTTACCGGATCCGACAGCGGTCTTGGTGTCGGCAACGGACTGATCCAGGGCGGAGACATCTTTAACTGGGATTACAACGACCTGTACCTGCTGATCTCGTACGATGTGCTGTCAAGAGAGTATGACGGCACGTATCCGGACTACGAGTTCACGTTCAACTGGCATCAGACGTACGGTCAGCTGCGGGAGGGCGATACCATTGTGGGACCGAGCTACACGCTGAGCGGGTACGAGTTGTACAAGAACGTGGGAGAATATATCTTCACGCAGAATTCCGTCATACCGATCAAGGTGATCGACGCCAACGGTAAGGATGTGACATACCTGTACTCGATCAGTGTGAACGACCCCCGCATCATCATCACTTCGCGTATGCTGAACCTGATGATATACGCGGATTCGGACGGAAATCCGAACAGTGTCCGTTGGAGCATTACAAGCGGTACCCTCGCGGACGGGCACACGCTTCGCGTGCTGACGGAGGAGGATGAGTGGGACCACGGGGTTGCCGTGGAGATCGGAAGTATGGGACAGCGCACCGTTTATGTGCAGGTTCTGGACGAGAACGGCCGCAACGTGACGGACAATTACACGATCGATTACCGGTACGCGACGAGGTGACCGGCCGACGCGGGCGACCGGACGGCGACGGGATCATTTTCCGAAGAAAACGATGGTTTGGACCGATCTCGGAAGGGATCGGATAATCGCGAAAAATACTGCCTGATGAACGCACAAAAATGGTTGACTTTGCAGTGTGGGTGATGCTATACTTGCGGGGTGTGTATCATCCGGGGAAAGGTGGTGGAACGACTTGAACATTCTGTTTTTCTTGACTCCGAAGAGTGAAGTTGCGTATGTTACAAACGAGTACAGTCTGCGTCAGGTTCTGGAGAAGATGGAGTTTCACCGGTATTCTGCGATCCCGATGCTGGATCGAAACGGACGCTACGTCGGAACACTGACGGAGGGCGACCTTCTGTGGGGCGTCAAAAACGCGGCGGATATGAACATGCATGATGCGGAGCGCATTCCGATCACACGGATCCCGCGTCGTCTGCATTACGCGGCGGTCAACGTCAACGCGGAGGTGGAGAGCCTGTTGCGCGTTGCCATGACACAGAACTTTGTGCCGGTCACGGATGACAACGACATATTTATCGGCATCGTCAAGCGAAGCGACATCATGGAGTACTGCTTCCGCGCGATGAAGAAACTGGAGACGGCGAAGGACGCCGATCGTTAGTTTCATCAGGCACCGGGTCTTTCGGTGCGAGATGGGTTGATTTGTTGGGGGATATGAGAAGGCGGACTGTAATATTACGGAGGATTTGTGCAATTTATGAGTGAACAGATTGCAACGTTTGAGAGTCGGTTGGAGGAGTTGGCGCAGTTCGGATACGATCACGCCAACAGCATTGAAGCAGAATATGTGAACGAGGTCATGAAGGACTTCTGCAAGAGCGAGGATCAGTTCGAGCGGGTGTACGATTACCTCGAAGGACGTGGGATCAGCGTCCTGCTGAAACTGGATGACGACGGCGACGGAGACAGCGACCTGCCCGACGAGGACCCGAACGATCAGACGCTGAGAAAGCTGGAGGCGGATCTCGGATCGGATCTCGGTACAATCGATGATATCGGTGTGTTTGACGATGACATGCTGATGGACAACGAGAACGACGAGGTTATCCCCGCCGACAACGATGAACTGAATAATATCGCGAACGCGATGTCGGACGACCCGGTCAAGCAGTACCTGCGCGAGATCGGTAACTTCGGACTGCTGAGCGTGGAGGAGGAGATTGAGCTCGCCACGAAGATCCTGGACGGTGACAAGGCTGCCAAGCGCAAGCTCACGGAGGCGAACCTTCGTCTCGTGGTCAGCATCGCGAAGCGCTATGTCGGCCGCGGACTGTCGTTCCTCGATCTCATTCAGGAAGGCAACCTCGGTCTGATCAAGGCCGTTGACAAGTTTGATTATACGAAGGGATACAAGTTCTCCACCTACGCGACATGGTGGATCCGTCAGGCGATCACGCGTTCCATCGCGGACCAGTCCCGCACGATCCGTATCCCCGTGCATATGTCCGAGGTCATCAACAAGACCTACCGTGTCAGCCGTAACCTTCTTCAGGAACTCGGTCGCGAACCTACGGAAAATGAGCTCGCAGCCGCGATGAACATGCCTGTCGAGAAGGTGCGAGAGGTTCTCAAGATCAGCGCGGATCCGATCTCCATGGATACGCCGATCGGTGAGGAGGACGACAGCCACCTCGGCGATTTCATCAAGGATGAGCAGACTCCCGGACCGGAGGAGGCAACGTCCTACATGATGCTGCAGGAGCAGATTGAGAAGCTTCTCGATACGCTGACCGACCGTGAGCGCAGAGTGCTTAAGCTCCGTTTCGGTCTGATCGACGGACGCCAGCGCACGCTCGAGGAAGTCGGCAAGGAGTTCAACGTAACGCGTGAGCGTATCCGCCAGATCGAGGCGAAGGCGCTTCGTAAGCTCCGCCATCCGAGCAGAGCAAAGCTTCTGAAGGGATTTGACGTCTGATCCATAAGAGCGCGAAAGGAAACAAACAGGGGACACACAGATTGTGTGTCCCCTTTCTTATGCAAGTATATTCTACAATGGTAGAACCATCGCATGATGCAGCTGTCGCAGATTATTTACGCGGCTGTTACAGCGTCGCGTTCTGTCCCTTGGCGCCGCGCGCGCGGTTGCGGATCTTCTTCGCGTTGTAGGTTTTGCCGTCGTATACGAACTCCTCGGTGTTGATGTCGAAGGAGGTGCCGTAGATGACGGAGTCTTTCTTATCGAGCGTGATGGCGCGGACGCCCTTCGCTGTCTTGCCGAGCACGTTGACCTGCTCAAGCGGGAAGCCGAGCGAGAGTTTCTTCTCGGTCAGCACGATGACCTTCTGCTTGCCGGAGCCGAACTCTGCGCTCGACAGAGCGGTGAGACCGACGAGCGCATCACCGTCCTCGAGCTTCGTGGAGGCGATGACGGCGCGGTTCGTGTAGAACTCGGAGCCGGACACGCACTTGATCCAGCCGTGCTTTGTGAGGAACAGAAGCATCGAGTTGTCGAGCTCCTCGGCGGGCAGGAGCAGAAGAGGCGTCTCCTGGTCGATCTTCGTGAGCACCTGAAGAAGGGTGCCTTTTTCCTTGATGCGGCAGCGCGGGATCTGCGAGACCTTGAGCTGGTACATGTTGCCCTCCGCCGTGAAGATGCACAGGCGGTCGTTCGAAGGGATGCGCACTGCCTGTGTGAACTCCCGCAGAGCCTCCTCGCCGGCCTTCTGGTACGCGGTGACATCGACAGCCTTCGTGTAGCCGAAGCGATCCATCAGGATCATCAGATCCTCAATCTTCTCCTCAACGACGTAGTCCTTCGCCGCGGAGGTCGTGATGACGGTGCGGCGCGGACGCGCGAATTTTTCGCGGAATTCGAGAAGCTGCTGTTCGATGACTTTGTAGAGCTCGGAGCGCTTGCCGAGGATCTTGTTGTACAGCTTGATCTTTTTGTTGAGATCGTCATGCTCTTCGGTGAGCTTGAGGATCTCAAGTCCGACGAGTTTCTGCATCTGCATCGCGAGGATGGCGTCGGCCTGTGCCTCCGTGAAATCAAACGCTACAGCGGCGCGCTTGGCCTCCTCGGTCTTGAAACGGATGTCCTCGATCTTGCCGGTCGTCAGACATTCCTTGACCTGCTTGACGGTCGAGGAACCGCGGATGACTTCGATGATGTAGTCGATGACGTCGACCGCGCGCATGAGACCGGATACGATCTCGAGGCGCTTCGTCGCCTTGTCCAGCAGGTATTGGTATTCCTTGGTGTAGAGCTCTTCCTGGAAGTCGATGAACTCCTGCAGCATCGCGCGCAGACCGAACTGGCGCGGCTGGTTGTCCTTGACGGCAAGGAAGTACGCGGAAAATGTATCCTCCAACGGAGTTTTCTTATACAGACCGTTCAAAAGGTTCTCAACGTCGCGGTCCTTCTTCACCTCGATGACGATGCGGATGCCCTCTTTGGAGGACTCGTCGCGCACATCGGAGATCTCGTCGAACGTCTTGTTGCGGAGCGCGTCGGCAAGAGCTTCCACAAGCTTCTGTTTCGTTCCGGCGACTGTGTAGGGGATCTCGGTGATGATGACGTTGCGCTTGCCGTTGTCGCCGCCCTCCACCTGCGCTTTCGCGCGGATGCGGATCTTGCCCTCGCCGGTCTCGTAGAGGGAGAGCAGTTCGTCGCTGTTGACGATCGTGCCGCCCGTCGGAAAATCGGGGCCGGGCAGCAGCTGCATCAACTCCTCCGTGCTTATGGTCGGATCGTGCATCACGGCGATGGTAGCGTCGATGACCTCCGCGGGATTGTGCGGAGGAATGTTGGTCGCCATACCGACCGCGATACCGGTCGTGCCGTTGATCAGGAGGTTCGGGAGCATCGCCGGCAGGACCGTCGGCTCCTTCTCGCTCTCGTCAAAGTTCGGAATGAATTCCACAAGACCCTTGTCGAGGTGCTCGAGCATCGTCATGGCACCCTCGGAGAGGCGGGCCTCGGTGTATCGCATGGCAGCGGCGCCGTCACCGTCGATGGAGCCGAAGTTTCCGTGGCCGTCCACGAGCGGGATTGCGAGGGAGTAGTCCTCGGTCATGTGCACGAGGGCATCGTAGATCGAGGTGTCGCCGTGAGGGTGGTATTTACCCATCGTATCGCCGACGATACGCGCGCTCTTACGGTGCGGCTTCTTCGGATCGAGACCGAGCTCGTTCATCGCGTAAAGGATGCGTCGCTGTACGGGCTTTAAGCCGTCGCGCACATCCGGCAGGGCGCGCGCGATGATGACGCTGACCGCGTAGTCGCGGAAGGCGTTGCGCATCTCTTCGGCGAAATCAATTTGTATGGTATCATTATGTTCGTTGTCCATGGTAGACTCCGTTGGTTAGTATTTTAGGCCTGCAGATCGAGCGTGGCGTACTTCGCTTCGTTCATGATGAATTCCTTGCGGGGAGGTACCGCGCTGCCCATCAGCAGGTTCGTGGTCTCGTCCGCCTCGACGGAGTCGCCGATCGTGATCTGCGCGAGCACGCGGCGCTCGGGATCGAGCGTTGTTTCCCAGAGCTGGTTTGCGTCCATTTCGCCGAGACCCTTGTAGCGCTGCACGTTCAGGATCTTTCCGCCGCGCTCCAGTTCCTTGCGGAGCTTCTCCAGCTCGAAATCGTTCATCAGGTAGGCGCTGTGCTTGCCCTTCTTCTTGCCCGTGGTCTCATACTCCACCTTGTACAGCGGCGGAAGACCGCGATACACCTTGCCCTCGAGGATCAGCTCCGGCATGAACCGGTAGAAGAAGGTGAGCAGCAGGGTGCTGATATGGCCGCCGTCGACGTCGGCATCGGTCAGGATGATGATCTTGTCGTAGCGGAGCTTGTTGATATCGAATTCGTCGCCGATGCCGCAGCCGAACGCGGCGATCATGGACTTGATCTCATTGTTCTGCAAAACCTTCTCGAGCGTTGCCTTCTCGACGTTGATGATCTTGCCTCGCAGCGGAAGGACCGCCTGCGTCTTGCGGTTGCGCGCCGTCTTCACGGTACCGCCTGCGGAATCACCCTCGACGATGTAGACTTCACACTCGGACGGTTTCTTCGAGGAGCAGGCCGCAAGCTTGCTCTTGGTATCCACGTCGTTGAGCTGCTTCAGAACCGCCGTGCGCGCCTTGTCGCTCGCCTGGCGGGCCTTGCAGGAGCGTGCGGTGTTGTCGAGGATCGTGCGGAGCACCTCGACGTTCTTGTCAAACCATCTCGTGACCTCCGCGGCAAATACTTCGTCCACCGCGAGCTTGGCGTCGGTGTTGCCGAGCTTGGTTTTTGTCTGACCCTCGAACTGCGGGTCGGGATGCTTGATGGAGACGATCGCGACGAGGCCGTTTCTCACGTCCTTGCCGTCGAAGTTGTCGTCCTTGTCCTTGAGGTAGTTGAGCTCTCTCGCGTAGTTGTTGAGCACGCGCGTGAGCGCCGTCTTGAAACCGGTCACAAGCGTACCGCCGTCCACAAGGTTGATGCGGTTACAGTACGCGTTGATCTGTTCGGAGTAATCATTGATATACTGGAAGGCGATCTCCACCTCGATATCACCCTTGGAACCGGTGACGTACACGGGCTCGGGATGGAGCGGCGTCGCGTCGCGGTTGATGTAGGAAATGAAGCTCTTGATGCCGTTTTCCTCATAATAGGTGCGGGTCTCGCCGCCGGCCTTCTCGTCGGTAAATGTGATCGTGAGGCCGCGGTTTAAGTAGGCGATCTCCTTGAGGCGCTTGCAGATGGTCTCTGCCTTGAACTCGACGGTCTCGAAGATCGACGGGTCAGGGTAAAATGTGACCTTCGTGCCGGTATCGCTCTTCTTGCAGGAGCCGACAACCGGAAGAAGTCCGTCCACCAGCTGCGTCACGGGCTGGCCGCCGTCGCGGTACTCGTCGCGGTAGACGTTGCCGCCTCTCTTGATCTCCACGATCATGCGTGAGGAGAGGGCGTTGACGACAGAGGCGCCGACACCGTGCAGACCGCCGGACACCTTGTAGACGGTGTTGCCGAATTTGCCACCCGCGTGCAGGATCGTGTAGACGACGCGCGCGGTCGGGATGCCCTTGGTCGGATGGATGTCCACCGGAACGCCGCGGCCGTGGTCGAGGATCGTTATGCCGCCGTCCTTCTGAAGAGTGATGTTGATCTCGTTGCAGTAGCCCGCGAGGTGCTCATCGATGCCGTTGTCGAGGATTTCCCACACGAGGTGGTGAAGACCCTTCGTGCCGGTCGAACCGATGTACATACCGGGGCGCTTGCGAACGGCCTCGAGCCCTTCGAGAACGACGATCTGACTGCCATTGTATTCTGCCATGTCGATACCTTCCTCCGTCCGGCGCAGTGGAAGACTGCTTCCGGCCTTTATTTTGTGCCTACATCTTTAATAAGATACCACATTTTGAGGTTTCTTGCAAGTAAACAATCGCACTTTGTACAGAACCTTTCATGCGGTATCCGGCGTTTTGCCGGGAGAGTACAACATTCAGGTTCGCTACATCGGCGACGGAAACCATGAAGATTTTACGGGAACGCCGATCAAGGATACCACACGAAAGTGATGCGGAAGAGAGCCCTTCGGGGCTCTTTTTCGCTGTGTAAAATAATCCATCTATTTTTTGTAAAATATCCATTGTCAATTGGTAAATATGGTGTTATAATGCAAAAAGTTTCGTGCCCGAAAGAAAAATACGAAAGAAAGGAGAGTCGACAATGAGCAAGAAACCGTTCGTAACCGAACAGCAGGTCAAAGAGATCGTCAAGACGTATCCTACGCCTTTTCATATCTATGACGAAGCTGCGATCCGTCGCAATGCCCGCGAGTTGCAGAAGGCATTTGCGTGGAATCCGGGTTACAAGGAATTCTTTGCGGTGAAGGCTACTCCGAATCCGTATATTTTGCAGATACTCAGGGAAGAAGGCTGCGGCGCAGACTGCTCTTCCTACACCGAGCTGTGCCTTGCCGACGCGGCCGGCATTCGCGGGGAGAATATTATGTTCTCATCCAATGAGACACCGTTCGGAGAGTATACCAAGGCACGTGAACTGGGCGCTTATATCAACCTCGACGACATCACGCATATCCCGTTCTTACAGGAGGAGTGCGGCATTCCGGAGACCGTCTGCATGCGGTACAATCCGGGCGGAGTCTATGAACTCGGCAACGGGATCATGGACAACCCCGGCGATGCCAAATACGGCTGCACGAAAGAGCAGCTGATTGAGGCTTTCCGCGAGCTTCAGAAGCTTGGCGTGAAGCATTTCGGTGTGCATTCGTTCCTTGTGAGCAACACGACAGCGGAGAACTACTATCCGACGCTCGCACGGACTCTTTTTGAGTTGGCTGTGGAGTTGAAGCGTGAGACAGGTGCGCATATCGCGTTTGTCAACCTTTCCGGCGGAATCGGAATCCCTTACCGCCCGGAGCAGGAGGCAGTGGATATCGCGGCTGTGGGACGCGGCGTGAAGGAAGTCTATGAGGAAGTATTGGTGCCGGCCGGTATGGGTGATGTTGCCATCTACACCGAGCTTGGTCGCTTTATGCTTGCGCCTTACGGGGGACTTGTGGTCAAGGCCATCCACGAGAAGCACATTTACAAGGAGTACATCGGCGTGGATGCCTGCGCCGTCAACCTGATGCGTCCGGCTATGTATGGGGCGTATCATCACATCACGGTTCTGGGGAAGGAGAATGAGCCGTGTGATCACACTTACGATGTGGTCGGTTCTTTGTGTGAGAATAACGACAAGTTTGCGATCGATCGCAAACTGCCGAAGATCGACATTGGAGACTATCTGTTTATCCATGATACCGGTGCCCACGGCTTTGCCATGGGATACAATTACAACGGTAAGCTGAAATCAGCAGAGCTGCTGCTTCGACCTGACGGGTCAGTGCAGATGATCCGACGAGCGGAAACGCCGAAGGATTATTTTGCGACATTCGATTTCAGTGATATTATGAACAGATATTTTTAATGCGGTTTCGGTGTTTATCGGAGCCGCTTGTTTTTTGCCCGCCGGATTCGGCGGAGAAATGAGGATACCATGGGTAAGAAGAATCGGAAGATTTCGGCGGAGACGAAAGCAGCCGGAAAGCTTCCGAAGGAAATTGAGATTGACCTTCGCGACAGGGGGATCGCGGAGTCGGATGTGCTTGTGAGCGTCCGCACGGACATGAACCTTGCGTGTGAATTCACGCCGGGCTGGATCGTGGCGACGAAAAATAAGCTCATCTCGGCGACGGCGGACCCGCTGGCGGGGGAGGTGCATTATTTTAAGGGAATGGAGACGCGCAAGACGCGCGCCGCAGACCGCGACCGTGTGTGGAGCTTCGCGGAGTTTGACATTTCCGACATTAAGAACGCGTATATCGAGCGCTCGGTGAGCGGCGGCTTCCTGATCATCATTCATAAGGATCCGAACGATGAGGAGGCGGAGGGGGCTGCGGAGACCGTGGCAGCCGTATCGAACCATTGCATGGGGAGCGCGACGAAGATCGAGCGCATCTGCGAGAAGCTTGCCGACGGCAAGGAGATCGACGAGGATATGCTCAAGGATGACGAGGAAGAGGACTACTGCCCGAACTGCGGCACGATGTACCCGGATTCGGACCGCAAGGTCTGCCCGAAGTGCATGAACAAGAAGTCCATTTTCCGCAGGACGATCGCTTACCTGAAGCCGTATAAATGGCGCATTTTCGTCATGTTCCTGTGCTACCTGGCCACAGCGGCGCTCAACATCGTATGGCCGTACTTAAACGGTGTCGTGCTGTACCGCAAGGTGCTCGGCAAGGACGAGAAGTTCCTGTCGTTTTTGTCCATCGAGGGCAACCGCTACGTGACGATCCTGCTGTTGCTGGTCGTCACGATGGTGATGACGAAGATCACGATACAGCTGGTCGGCATCATCCAGGGTGTCATGACCGCGAAGATCGTTCCGAGAGTCGTCAAATCCATGCGCAACGACGTGTTCGGAGCCATGGGCAAGCTCTCCATCAACTTCTTCACGAGCAAGCAGACCGGATCGCTGATGACCCGTGTCATGTCTGACTCGGACGAGGTTTCGGGCTTCTTCATCGACGGACTTCCGTACTTTTTGATCAATGTATTTTCCATCATCGCCATGGCGGTGGTGATGTTCCGGCTGAGCATTCCGCTCGCCATTGTGGCGCTGATGTTCATGCCGATCACGTTCCTTGTGAGCTGGTTCATGCTGCCCAGACTGTGGCATCGCTACGGCCGCAGACACCGCGCGACACGCTCGCTGAACTCGAAGATCCACGACAACCTAAGCGGCGCCCGTGTCGTCAAGGCGTTCGGTCAGGAGAGCAGTGAGGTCGGCCGGTTTGACAAGGCCAACGAGAAGGTGCGAAGCGCCGATCTCGCGGTCATGAACTACGACAACAAATTTTCCGCGCTGTACTCGGCCGCGGAAAATCTCGCATCCCTGATGGTATACATCGTGGGTGCGTACCTGATCCTGATCCAGAAGAGGTTTGACTTCGCGGTGCTGATCACCTTCGCCGGCTACGTCGGCCAGATGACGGGCCCGATGGATTTCATGTCGTTCTTCTTCCGCTGGTTTACGAACTGCATGAACAGCGCGCAGCGTATGTTTGAGATCATCGACGCGGTTCCGGAGATCCAGGAGAAGGAGGACGCCGTCTCGCTCGACACGATCGAGGGAACGATCGAGATGAAGGATGTCACCTTCGGATACGAGAAGAACAAGCCTGTTCTGAAGAACATCAATTTAAAGGTCGAGGGCGGCCGCATGCTCGGTATCGTCGGGCGTTCCGGCGCGGGCAAGACCACGATCGTAAACCTGATCTCGCGGCTCTATGACCCGCAGGAGGGCACGGTCTCGCTGGACGGCGTGAACTTAAAGGATCTGTCGTTCAAGACGCTGCGCGGCAATGTCGCGATGGTGTCGCAGGAGACCTACATGTTCATGGGCACGGTAGCGGAAAATATCGCTTACGCGAAGAAGGACGCCACCCGCGCGGAGATCATCCGGGCGGCGGTGCTCGCTTCGGCGCACGATTTTATCTGCCGCATGCCGGACGGCTACGACACGATCATCGGTTCCTCGGGACGCGAGCTCTCGGGCGGTGAGCGGCAGCGAATTTCCATCGCGCGAGCCATCCTCGCCAACCCGAAGATCCTCATCCTCGATGAGGCGACGGCAGCGGTCGACACCGAGACGGAGCAGGCGATCCAGCAGTCGATCAACATGCTCATCAAGGGCCGCACGACAATCTCCATCGCGCACCGTCTCTCGACGCTGCGTGACGCGGATACGCTGATCGTCATCGACGAGGGCAAGATCGCCGAGGAGGGCACACATGAGGAGCTGATCGCCAAGAAGGGCGTGTACTACAAGCTGAAGGAACTGCAGACCAAGGCGCTTGCGCTGAAGGGTATCGAATAAGTCTTCGGATGCATTTTCCGAAGGAGAGGTATAGGTCGTACTTCGGATACATTTTCCGAAGGATCGATATGGTTTGGCCGCCGGCAGCGGCGGCGACAGATAGGAGAACACTATGGGTTTTAAGAATTTTGAAGGCGCGGACGAGGAATTCGACCTGGCGCAGATGGAGGCGGAGACCGAGGAGATGCTGCGGCTTCGCTATCTGAATAAAGACAACGCGGTCTTCACGCGCACCGCGGGAGGCTTCGTGTCGCTTGACATCGCCGAGGGCGAGAAGGGCGAGCCGGAGCACTATGATCGCGTGCGTGTCGTGCGGAGCTTTCCGTTCACCGCACCGACGACGTACATCTCCATCCGCACGACGGAGGAGAAGTCGAAGGAGATCGGCATCATCAAGGATATCACCAAGGACGTCTCGAAGGAAACGCGGAAAATGCTCGAGGAGCAGATGAGCCTGCGCTATTTTACGCCGGTCATCACGAAGATCCACGACATCCGCGAGGAGTACGGTCATGCGTACTGGGAGGTCGAGACCACGGAAGGTCCCTGCAAGTTTGTCATCTACATGAACTCGAGCTCGGTTGTGAGCTTAAGCGACGTGCGGCTGATGATCACCGACCTCGACGGCAACCGGTTTGAGATCCCGGATTATACGAAGCTGTCGGCGGGAGAGTTGAAGAAATTGGATCTATTCCTGTAAAGGGGGACTATATGAATTTAAAGTTTGATTTGCCGGCGATGCAGCAACGCGCATTTACGCCGGCGGACGGAGAGGAGATCCGGTACTGCTCGCCCTATGATATCGGCACGGACGGCAAGATGAAGCACGACGGGTACATCGTCGTGACGAACCGCCGCCTGCTGATCATCTCGGGCACGGAGACCGTGACGGACCTCGCGCTTGCGGACATCACGTACCTCAAGTGCGATCCGCTCGTGAACAACGGTATTCTGATCGTGCGCACCGTGCAGGACCCGGAAGAGCGGATCCTCGCGCGCTTCACGATGAAGCATGTGTCGCGAGTGGCATTTATCGCCAAGGGAGCTCTTCTGCTGCGCGACGGCGTGCCGAAGCAGGTCATCAGCCGGGAATACGACAAGACCTGTCCGGTCTGCGGGCGCGCGCTGAGGGGCACGAAGGAATGCCCGAAGTGCAGCCACAAGCCCTCCGTCCTGTGGAAGTTTTTCAAGCTCTGCGGAGCTTACAAGGGATGGCTCGTCATCATTGCCCTGCTCATGCTCGGCGTGGCGGTCGTCCAGCTGATCATCCCGAAGATCCAGCAGGTGTTCATCGATGATTACCTGAAGGTCGGGCGCGGCGGCATGAAGGAGATCCTCATCTACGCCGCCATCCTGATCGGCATTACGATCATCACCATCCTGCTGCACGTGCTTCGGTACTGGATGTGCATCTCGATGGGAACGAAGATGAGCATGGACCTTCGAAGAATGCTCTACAAGAAGGTGCAGATCCTGTCCCTTTCGTTCATTCAGGACCGCCGTCCGGGCGAGCTGATGAACCGTATCGTCGACGATACGAGGCAGGTGCGCCGCTTCATGGAGGAAGCATTTGCCGGAATGTTCTCGTGTATCATCTCGATGATCTCCGTTGTCGTCGTCATGCTGACGATGGACTGGCAGCTCACACTCATGTCGGTTGTGTTCGTGCCGATCGCACTCGGACTGTCCATCTCGTTCCGCAAGAACATCCATCGCCGGTTCCACATGCAGTGGCATCGGTTTGACAAGACGAACAGCGGTCTGCAGGACATCCTTGCGGGCATGCGCGTCGTAAAATCCTTCGGAACCGAGGAGCAGGAGACGGAGCATTTCCGGAAGCTCACGGATGAGTTCGCCAAAGTTCAGGAGCGCAACGAGGTGTTCTGGGCGGCACTTTTCCCGATGATTTCCTTTGTCATGGGCATGGGCGTCTACGCCGTGACCTACTTCGGCGGCGTCGGCGTGCTGGAGGACCGCTTTACGGTCGGCCAGCTGCAGCAGTTCATCAACTACACGTGGATGCTGTACGGACCTCTGGGCTGGATGACATTCCTGCCGCGTATGATCACGCAGCTGATGACAAGTCTTGAGCGTATCTATGACGTCATGGACGAGGAGCCGCTGATCAAGGATCATGAGCAGGCAGTCGATCTCGATGTCAAGGGAGCCGTGGAGTTCAAGGACGTGACCTTCGGTTACCGTTCCTACGAGCCGGTTCTCGAGAAGATCAACCTCTCGGTCAAGCCGGGTGAAATGATCGGTCTGGTCGGCGCTTCCGGAACCGGAAAGTCGACTTTGATCAACCTGATCATGCGTCTCTACGAAGTCGACGACGGACACTTGCTGATCGACGGCGTGGACATCAACGACCTTCGCATCGAAAAATACCACTCGCAGATCGGCGTGGTGCTTCAGGAGAACTTCCTGTTCGCCGGCACGATCTACAACAACCTGCGTTTCGCGAAGCCTGACGCGACCGAGGAGGAGATCATCATGGCGGCCAAGATGGCCAACGCCCATGACTTCATCGTGAAGACGCCGGACGGCTACAACACGTACGTCGGCGAGCACGGCTACAGTCTCTCGGGCGGCGAGCGCCAGCGACTTGCGATCGCGCGCGCCATCCTCAACAAGCCGAAGCTTCTCATCCTCGATGAGGCAACCTCGGCGCTTGACACGGAGAGTGAGTACCTGATCCAGAAGGCTCTGGAGCGACTCACGGCAGGGTGCACGACATTTGCCATCGCGCACCGTCTTTCGACCCTCAAGGATGCGGACCGTCTCGTCGTCATCGACGGACACCACATCGCCGAGATCGGCACGCACAACGAGCTCATGGAGAAGAAGGGCATCTACTACGGCCTTGTTACGGCCCAGCTGCAGATGCAGGCCCTCAAGGGCGAGGATGCCGCTGCCGCGATGGAAAATGCGATCATCAACGACGTGGCGGAAGTTGCAGGAGCAACGGTATAATTTGA
Organism: Lachnospiraceae bacterium; assembly: GCA_017617545.1. GTDB lineage: Bacteria > Bacillota > Clostridia > Lachnospirales > Lachnospiraceae > ISDg. The sequence continues at coordinate 77,675 of JAFZVZ010000026.1, read as the reverse complement.
AAAATGACAGCGGTCTTCAGCCAAAGCGCGGTAAGCGCGCGGATGAAGGCCGCTTGTTTGTTTTCGGAGCATTTTCCGAAGAAACATGTGCCTGCGTGATTGCGCAACGGGGGCGGCATTTGGTATAATGACCGGGTAGGCAGGAAGGGTTCGGAAAGGGCCGACGGATGCCGAAAGAATCACTGATACAAAGCGGGAGAGCGGCCATGGGGAAGGAAAAAACTGCACAAGAGAGATGTCGCGAGTCGGTGCCCGCGCTTCTGCAGTGGTACGCGTACAATGCGCGCGTGCTTCCGTGGCGTGACGACCCGGTCCCGTACCACGTGTGGATCTCGGAGATCATGCTCCAGCAGACGCGCGTGGAGGCGGTGAGAGGGTACTATGACCGGTTCCTGGCTGATCTTCCGACCGTGAGAGCGGTCGCGGAGGCGCAGGAGGACCGTCTGATCAAGCTGTGGGAAGGGCTCGGGTATTACTCGCGCGTACGTAATATCGGCAAGGCGGCAAAGGTGATCTGCGAGCGTTATGGCGGGGAGCTTCCCGCGGACTACGCGCTCCTTCGGGAGCTGCCGGGCATCGGCGATTACACCGCCGGCGCGATCGCGTCCATATCGTTCGGGCAGTGCGTTCCCGCCGTGGACGGCAACGTGCTGCGCGTGTATGCCAGACTGACCGCCTACCGCGATGACATCCGCTCCGAGAGCTATAAAAAGCAGGTTCGTGAGATGCTGACGGACGCGATGGAAGCGGGGATGCGGGGCTCAAAGACAAAAGATACGACTCCGGGACGGTTCAACCAGGCCGTCATGGACATCGGCGCGACGGTCTGCATTCCCAACGGAAAGCCGCACTGTGACGTGTGTCCGCTGTCGCATCTGTGCAAGGCGTACGCCGAGGGCCTGACCGGGGAGATCCCGAGGAAGGCGGAGAAGAAAGCGAGACCGGTCCGGCAGAGAACCGTTATGGTGATCCGCTGCAACGATCATTTCCTTCTTCACCGCAGACCGCAGTCCGGGCTGCTCGCGGGAATGTGGGAGCTGCCCAATGTCGACGGGCATCTGTCCGCCGCCGGAGTGAAGAAAGCGGCGTCGGCGATCCTTTCGGAGGCCGGTATGAGCGGAGACGTCGCACTCAGTGCCCATCGCATTGACGACAGCCGCCATGTGTTCAGCCACGTGGAGTGGGAGATGAGAGGGTATCGGATTGATGTCGCGGACGAACATCGGGAAGAGTTTGCTGCACCGAAAGAGTATGCGTGGATGACTTCTGCGGAAATCACCGAGACGGTAGGGCTTCCGCAGGCATTCCGGGCATACAAACTACAATTGTAGAACAGCATTAAGGCTGTAGTGGTATTTTTCGGAAAATAATGGTATAATATTCGGGTAAACATGCTGCGGGCCGCGGCTCGCGCGTACTGTGTATGGGAGGATGAGGAATGGAACAGAGAGATTTCGGATTGGTATTCGGCGGAGGCGGCGGAAAGGGCTCCTACCAGATCGGTGTGTGGAAAGCCCTTCGCTTTCTCAAGATGGATTCCTGGATCAAGGCAATTTCCAGTGATTCCATCGGCACGTTGAATGCCGTTATGTTTTTGAACGGGGATTATCAGAAGGCGGAGGATGCATGGTATAACATCCGTCCGATCCAGTTTCTGGATATCACGCCCGAGGGCGTTTGCTCCCGCGACGGTCTGATCAAGATCCTGCGCGAGCTTGTTGACCTGCAGAAGGTTTCGGACTCGCCGATCAAGACGTACACGACACTTGCGAAGAAGTCCGACGCGACCGAGTCGCTTCAGATCATCAGGACCTGCTTCGGCCACAGGAATGACGACCTCGACATCGAGGGAGAGTATGTCGCGCTCAACGGCAAGACGCCGGAGGAACTGATGCAGCTGCTGCTCGCGGCGACCGCGATGCCGTTCGTGTATGATCCGGTCACGATCAACGGCGTAGAATACCGAGACGGCGGGATCTATGACAACCTTCCGCTCCGTCCGCTGATCGAGGACGATGTCAAGCATCTGATCCTGGTGCTTCTCAACCCGTCCTACGAATACGATCTGATGTGCGCGTCCCGCGCGGATACGATCATTCAGATCACGCCGAGCCAGGAGATCGGCATGCTTCTTACCGGCACGCTGGATTTTGACGGCCGCAACGCCGCGTATCGCCTGAACCTCGGTTTTTATGACACGCTCCGCGCGTTTGAGTTTTATGAGCGCCGGATGCTCGGGTTCCCCGTTTCCGCTGCCGAGAAGGAGGCGCGGATCCGCGAGGACAACGAGAAGGCTCTCGCCGCCGCGAACGCGCAAAATGCGATGGCGAGCGCGAACCGCAACTTCAGCAAGATCGATGAGATGATGAAGAAGCTGGGGCTGTGACCGCAGACCGAAGTTACGATTGGAATTACACCGAAGAAAAGTCCGTACCGCCGAGAGGCCGGTGCGGACTTTTTTTAGCGATTCAAAACCGGGGCAAAGCGGAACCTGCGGCAGGCGTTACGGGCAGATTTTCAGGGTAAAAAAGGGAAAAGCGGAAAATGCGCAGAGAATGCGTCTGAAGGGCATAAACAAAGCAACTCTTGACTTGACGAACAGCGGCAAATAAGGTAAACTGTTAATAACTATGCGCTTGCGGGGGAGAGCCGAATTCGGAACGGCTGAGCGAAGCGCGAATCATGGATGATGAGGGTGCGTTATGAACGTTAATGATGTATTTAATTCTGAGAACAGATTTTTCTCGGCGATGAACAAGCTCTGGGACCTCATGGTGCTGAATTGGATGTTCATTCTGACCGTGGTCATCGGCATCGGCCCGGCATCCACCGGGTTGTACTATGCGATCGCCAAGAATATCCGCAAGAGCCGCGGCTATGCGGTAAGAACGTTCTTTCATTCGTTCAAGGACAATTTCAAGCAAGGTTGTGTACTCGGTATCCTGCAGTTGGTTGCCGCCTTATCCGTTTTGTATTGCTATTCGTTTGCGATGGCAATGAAGGAGGGCGAAACCTTATCGCAGGTTTATTTTACGCTTTGGCTGATCTTTACGGTATTGTTTGTCTTCATCTCGGTGTATGTCTACCCGATCCTGTCCCGGTTTAACATGCCCACGATGAAGATCATCAAGATGGCGTTTGTGCTGTCTCTCCGCCACCTGCCGAGCACGCTTGTGATCGTGCTGCTCGCGGCGGTCGGAGTGTTCCTTGTATGGCTGTCACCGGCGTTCCTTTCCCTGTTGATCCTGGGAGGAATTTCCGGATATGTGCTCATAAAATCATTCCTGATGGAGAAGATCCTCCGCCGGTACACACCGAAGCCGGCCGAGGGCGAGGATAGCACGACAGACGCGTGGTATCTCGAGTAAGTTACAGGCGGGATACGGAAGAGAAATGTATGAATCGTCAGCGATTCACAGAGATAGCAGTTTTCTGACTAACCGTTACGGAGGCAATCGGTATGGATGAAACCTTGTACAAACAGATGAACTGGAGAGAGATCGAGGGGATCGTATTCTCCGAACACGACGACCCGCACACCGTGCTGGGAGCGCACAAGACCAAATCGGGAATGGTGTATACGGCATTTGACCCGAATGCGGAGAGAGCGATCCTGCTGCTCGGCGAGGCCGGTTCCGCGGAGTCCATCGAGATGGAGAAGGTGGATGAGGGCGGATTTTTCGCATGCATCGCACCGGAGGGCCGATACCGTTTCCGCTTCCTCTATGCCGGCGGCGAGCGCACCGTTGAGGACGCGTACCGCTTCTGGCCGCAGATCACCGAGGAGGATTGCCGCGAGTTCAACGCGGGCATCCATTACTCCGTGTACGAGAAGCTCGGCGCGCATCCGATGACGCTCGACGGCGTGGACGGAACGTATTTCGCGGTCTGGGCTCCGAACGCGATGCGCATCAGCGTGGTCGGTGATTTCAACCACTGGGACGGTCGTCTCTACCCGATGAGACGCCTCGGCAACAGCGGCATTTTCGAGCTCTTCATTCCGGGTGTCGGAGCGGGAGAGCTGTACAAGTTTGAGATCAAGGTCAAGGGCGGTCTGACGTACCTCAAGGCGGATCCGTACGCCAACGCTGCGGAGCTTCGCCCGGGCACTGCGTCCCGTGTTGCCGACCTTCGCAATTTCAAATGGTCCGACGACCGCTACATGGAGGGCCGCAAGAACATCGATTTCAAAGCTTCCCCGATGTCGATCTACGAGGTTCACCTCGGCTCCTGGAAGAAACCTGCCGAGGAGAACGGAAGCTTTTACAATTACCGCGAACTGGCGGTCATGATCGCCGAGTACGTGAAGGAGACCGGGTACACGCACATTGAGCTGATGCCTCTGATGGAGCACCCGCTCGACGCGTCCTGGGGCTACCAGGTGACGGGCTATTACGCAGTGACCTCGCGCTACGGCTCGCCCGAGGATTTCATGTACTTCGTCGACTATATGCACAAGCAGGGCATCGGGGTCATCCTCGACTGGGTGCCGGCTCATTTTCCGAGAGATACGTTCGGCCTTTCGAACTTCGACGGAACGTGCCTGTACGAGCACCAGGATCCCCGCAAGGGCAGCCACCCGCACTGGGGCACGCTGATCTTCAACTACGGCCGGCCGGAGGTTTCCAACTTCCTGATCGCGAACGCGCTGTTCTGGCTTAAGAAGTATCACGTGGACGGCATCCGCATGGACGCCGTGGCATCGATGCTGTATCTCGACTACGGGAAGAACGACGGCGAGTGGGTCGCCAACATGTACGGCGGCAACGAGAACCTCGAGGCGATCGAGCTTCTCAAGCACCTCAACTCGATCACGAAGAAGCTTGTTCCGGGCGCGCTGATGATCGCCGAGGAGTCGACGGCATGGCCGAAGATCACGGGCGACCTCAACGACGAGGGCCTCGGCTTTGACTTCAAGTGGAATATGGGCTGGATGAACGATTTTACGACCTACATGCGGCAGGATCCTCTGTTCCGCCGCGGCTGCCACGGGTCGCTGACATTCAGCATGATCTATGCATACAGTGAGAATTTCATCCTTGTCCTCTCGCACGACGAGGTTGTGCACGGCAAGGGTTCCATGCTTGGGAAAATGCCCGGCACCTACGAGGAGAAGTTTGCGAACCTCCGCGTGGCATACGGTTACATGACCTGCCACCCGGGCAAGAAGCTTCTGTTCATGGGCCAGGATATGGCGCAGCTCGCGGAGTGGAACGAGGAGAAGAGCCTCGAGTGGCACCTGCTGACCGACAAGGTCGACGGCGACAAGGGCGGCACGCTGAACGCGAAGATGCACGCGATGGTCAAGGACCTCAACGCGATCTACACCTCGCATCCGGCGCTTTACAAGCTCGACCAGGATCCGGACGGTTTTGAGTGGATGAGCTGCCTCGACGCGGACCACAGCATCGTGACGTTCGTGCGTAAGACGGAGAATCCCGCGGAGTCGCTGTTCGTTGTATGCAACTTCACGCCGGTCGTCTATGAGAAGCAGTCGCTCGGTGTTCCGTTCCCCGGCAAATACAAGGAGATCTTCAACTCGGATGCCGTATGCTACGGCGGCAGCGGCAACACGAACCCGAGACTGAAGCAGTCGAAAGAGGAGCGCGTCGACGGACGTGACAACTCGATCCAGATCACGATCCCGCCGCTCGGATGCGCGATCTTCACATGCACACCGATCCTGAAGGAGAAGAACTGAGGCGGTGTGAACATCGGTAAGGAGAAGTACCGACCATGAAAGAATTTCTGCAATATCTGTATAAAGGAGATTTTCCGGAGGCACTGGCGATGTTCTCGTCGGTGGCGCTTCGGATCGTCTTCGCGTTTGTCCTGTGGTGGATCGGACGAAAGCTGATCCGCAAGCTGTGCGCGCTGATCGAGAAAGCGCTCGCGGTCAGCCAGCAGAAGGGCATGGACAGCGGATTGGCGAAGTTTCTGCTGTCGCTGTGCCGTGTCGGAATGTACACAATCCTGTTTGTCCTTATGTTCGAGCTGCTCGGACTTCCGATCACGTCGGTGGCGACGATCCTCGGGTCCGCGGGTCTTGCGATCGGCCTTGCGCTTCAGGGCAGCCTCTCGAATTTCGCGGGCGGCGTGCTGATCCTTCTGACAAGACCGTTCCGCGTCGGCGACTATATCGTCGCGTCGGGGCTTGAGGGCACCGTGAAGGACATCGGCATCTGCTACACGAGACTGGTCACGACGGACAACCGCACGGTCATCCTGCCGAACGGCAGCCTGGCCAACTCCAATCTTGTCAACGTATCGGCGGAGCCCACGAGACGTGTGGACCTCACCGTGCCGATCTCGTACGACGACGATATCCGCAGCGTCCGCGCGATGCTTCTGGAGCTTGCGGAGGCGGATGAGCGCCTGCTTAAGGACAAGCCCGTCGAGGTGCTTGTGAAGGAGTTCGGCGACAGCTCCGTCAACCTGTTCTTCCGTTTCTGGGTGAAGAAGGAAGACTACTGGGGAGCGTATTTTTCGATGATGGAGGAGATCCGGTATGCGATGAAGGAGCGCGGGTTCACGATCCCGTTCCAGCAGCTGGATGTCACGATCACAGGGGAGAAGAAGGACGCGCAGTAACTATGAAGTTTACGGGAAAATGCCGGTTCGTTCGGCATTTTTCGTAACATAAAGCAATGAATCCCGGACGGGTTCATTCGCGAACAAGAGAAATCAACAGATCCGAGGTAATGGAACAATGGTGGAGAAACTGACCGATATATTCGGCATGGACGCATTTAACGAAACCGTGATGCGCGAGCGTCTTCCGAAGGAGACGTTCGAGGCCTGGGAGCGCGCGTTGGAGCGTTCCGAGCCGCTGACAAGCGAGGTTGCGCAGGTGATCGCAGGCTGCATGAAGGACTGGGCGATCGAGCGCGGCGCGACGCACTACACGCACTGGTTCCAGCCTCTTACGGGTGTGACGGCGGAGAAGCACGACTCGTTCATCACGCCGGCACCGGGCGGCAAGGCGATCATGGAGTTTTCCGGCAAGGAGCTCATCAAGGGCGAGCCGGACGCGTCCTCGTTCCCGAGCGGCGGTCTGCGCGCGACGTTCGAGGCGCGCGGCTACACGGCATGGGATTTTACGTCGCCGGCGTTCCTTCGCGAGGACGCTTCAGGCGTGACGCTCTGCATCCCCACCGCGTTCTGCTCCTACACGGGCGATGCGCTGGATATGAAGACACCGCTGCTGCGTTCCATGGCAGCCATCAACAAGCAGGCGCTCCGAGTCCTGAAGCTGTTCGGCCATGACGACGTGAAACGCGTGGAGTGCTCGGTCGGCGCTGAGCAGGAGTATTTCCTGATCGACCACAAGAATTACATGAAGCGCGAGGACCTGATCTTCACCGGACGCACGCTGTTCGGCGCGAAGCCTCCGAAGGGGCAGGAGATGGACGACCACTATTTCGGAAGCCTGAAGGAGCGTGTCGGCGCGTTCATGAAGGAGCTCAACCATGAGCTCTGGAAGCTCGGCATCTACGCGAAGACGCAGCACAACGAGGCGGCGCCCGCGCAGCACGAGCTCGCGCCGTTCTATACGACGGTCAATATCTCAACGGACCATAACCAGCTGATCATGGAGTGCATGAAGAAGGTGGCGAAGCGCCACGGTCTCGAGTGCCTCCTGCATGAGAAGCCGTTCGCCGGCGTGAACGGTTCCGGCAAGCACAACAACTGGTCGCTTGTCACCGACACCGGCAAGAACCTCTTGAATCCCGGCAAGACGCCGAACGAGAATGTTCAGTTCCTGCTGTTCCTGACCGCGGTTCTGGAGGCGGTTGACAACCATGCGGACCTTGTGCGCCTCTCCGCGGCCAACCCGGGCAACGATCATCGTCTCGGTGCCAACGAGGCGCCTCCGGCGATCGTTTCCGTGTTCCTCGGCGAGCAGCTCGACGACGTTGTCACGCAGCTTGTGGAGACCGGCGAGGCGAAGCGCCTGAAGAAGGAGGGACGCCTCTACACGGGTGTGTCCACGCTGCCTTCGATCGGCCGTGACGCGACGGACAGAAACCGCACGTCGCCGTTTGCGTTCACCGGCAACAAGTTTGAATTCCGCTCCGTCGGTTCGTCGATGTCCATCGCGGACGCGAACACGACGATCAATACGATCGTGGCTGAGACGCTGGAGCGTTTCGCCGATATCCTGGAGAAGGCGGATGACTTCGAGCAGGCCGTGCATGACCTGATCAAGACGTCGCTCGCGGAGCATGAGCGCATCATCTTCAACGGCAACGGCTACGCGAAGGAGTGGGTTGAGGAGGCCGAGAGACGCGGACTTCCGAACCTTCGCTCGATGGTCGACGCGATCCCCGCGCTCGTGACCGAGAAGGCGATCAAGACCTTCGGACATCAAGGCGTATTTACCGAGACCGAGCTTCGCAGCCGTGCGGAGATCGACTATGAGATTTACGCGAAAGCGATCAATATCGAGGCGCGCACGATGATCTCGATGGCGGGCTGCAAATACATCCCGTCCGTGATCCGGTTCACGACACGCCTTGCGGACTCCATCAAGACCGTGACGCAGGCGGTTCCCGAGGCGGACACCAGCGTGCAGATCGAGCTTCTGCTGGAGAGCTCCAGACTTCTTCGCGAGGCGCAGGACGCTCTCACGGAGCTTCGCCGACTCGATGAGGAGGCTGTCTCCAAGCCGGAGGGCCGCGAGATGGCAGAGTTCTTCCACGAGAAGGTTGTACCCGCGATGGCAGCGCTCCGCACACCGATCGACAAGCTTGAACTCGTGATCGACCGCGACCTGTGGCCGGTACCGACCTACGCGGAGATGCTCTTCGAGATTTAACCATACGAAACAAAACGACAGGAGAAAGACCAATGATACAAGCCAGCAACATCACGCTGCGCATCGGCAAGAAGGCGCTGTTTGAGGATGTTAACATCAAATTTACCGAGGGAAACTGCTACGGCATCATCGGCGCGAACGGCGCCGGCAAGTCGACGTTCCTCAAGATCCTGAACGGACAGCTTGAGCCGACCAAGGGCGATGTCATCATCACCCAGGGGCAGCGGCTCTCGTTCCTGCAGCAGGACCACTTCAAGTATGACGCGTACAACGTGCTTGACACCGTTATCATGGGCAACAAGCGTCTGTATGACATCATGCAGGAGAAGGATGCCATCTACGCGAAGGAGGATTTTACGGAGGAGGACGGCATCAAGGCGAGCGAGTTGGAAAATGAGTTCGCTGAGATGAACGGCTGGGAGGCCGAGTCCGACGCGGCAACCCTCTTAAACGGACTCGGCATTGAGACCGACATGCACTACATGCAGATGAGCGAGTTGAACGGCAGCGACAAGGTCAAGGTACTCCTTGCGCAGGCGCTGTTCGGCAACCCCGACATTCTGCTCCTCGACGAGCCTACCAACCACCTCGACCTCGCGGCGATCCAGTGGCTGGAGGAGTTCCTCATCAATTTCGACAACACGGTCATCGTGGTTTCCCACGACCGTTATTTCCTGAACAAGGTTTGCACGCACATCGCGGACATCGACTACTCCAAGATCCAGCTGTACGCAGGTAACTACGATTTCTGGTACGAGTCGAGCCAGTTGATGATCAAGCAGATGAAGGAGGCGAACCGCAAGAAGGAGGAGAAGATCAAGGAGCTGCAGGAGTTCATCCAGCGCTTCTCCGCGAACGCTTCGAAATCCAAGCAGGCGACGTCCAGAAAGAGAGCTCTCGAGAAGATCGAGCTCGATGACATCCGTCCGTCGTCCCGCAAATACCCGTACATCGATTTCCGCCCGAACAGAGACATCGGCAACGAGGTGCTCACGGTTTCGCACCTCTCGAAGACGATCGACGGCGTGAAGGTGCTCGACGATATCTCGTTCGTCTTAGGACGCGAGGACAAGGTTGCCTTCGTCGGCGCGAACACGATGGCGAGCACGGTACTGTTCAAGATCCTTGCCGGCGAGATGGAGCCGGACGAGGGCGAGTTCAAGTGGGGTATCACCACGACGCAGGCGTATTTTCCGAAGGATAATACCGAGCTGTTCAAGGGAAGTGAATCGATCGTTGATTTCCTGATGCCGTTCTCGCCGGAGAAGGATGTGACGTATGTCCGCGGGTTCCTCGGACGTATGCTCTTCGCGGGAGACGACGGCGTGAAGCCGGTGAACGTTCTGTCCGGCGGTGAGCGCGTGCGTGTGCTTCTCTCGAAAATGATGATCATGGGCGCGAACGTGCTGATCCTCGACGAGCCTACGAACCACCTGGATATGGAGTCGATCACGGCGTTAAATAACGGCCTTATGAAGTTTACGGGTGTGGCTCTGTTCACCTCGCAGGACCACCAGTTCATTCAGACCGTCGGCAACCGTATCATGGAGATCTTGCCTGACGGCACGCTGATCGATAAGGTAACCACATACGACGAATACCTCGAGAACGACGCGATGGCGGTGAAGCGCCAGAAGCTTGTCGTGAACGCGGAGGAGGACGACTGAAACCTATGAGACTTGCAACGGAATGCACAGTCGAATATAAGCGTGGCACACCGGAGCCTTTGGGCGCTACGGTGTCGGGTTCGTATGTCAATTTTGCCGTGTCCGTACCGGCTGCGGAGGAAGTGACCCTCAGGTTGTATCGGGGCGCGTCCGCGGAGCCTGCCTACGCGATCACGATGGAGGCGGAGGACCGTACGGCTTCCGTGTTCAGCGTGTGCGTGAAGCTCGGCAGCGAGACGCCGGAGGGCGGCTGGCAGTACGACTATGAGGCGAAGGGCATACGGTTCACGGATCCGTATGTGCGGCTGCTGGCAGGCCGTGAGCGGTTCGGCAAGCGTCTGAGCGCGAAGGAGGAACGGCTGGTGCGCGGCATCGTGCGTCCGGCCGGCAACGGAGCGGCGCTCGGAAGACCCGGGATCGCAATGAACGATCTGATCCTGTACAAGCTGCATGTGCGCGGCTTCACGAAGGAGACGAAGAGCGCGAACGCAGGCACCTACGCGGCGCTCGCGGGTAAGACGGAATATCTTCGGAGCCTTGGCATCAACGCGGTTTTGCTGATGCCGGTGACCGAGTTCAATGAATGCTGGCGGGAAGGGGACCGCGATGAGAGCGTGCCCGCATTTGCCGCAACCCCGTACTACCGCGGAAGCGGAATGCAGTCCCGGATCCCCGAGGCGATCGCCGAGGAGACGGAGAGGGAGCGCAAGGTCAATTACTGGGGCTACGCGAAGCGGTATTTTCTGTTCGCGCCGAAAGCATCCTACGCGTCCGATCCGGGCAGGGCGGATGCGGAGTTCCGCGCGATGGTGAAGAAGCTCCACGCTGCGGGCATCGAGGTTCTTCTCGAAATGATGATCCCGGCGGACACGAACCGGAGCCTGGCGCACGACGCGCTTCGCTTCTGGGTGCGCGAGTACGGGATCGACGGTTTCCGCCTCGGCGGAGATTCCGTGGATGTGCGCATGCTCGCCACGGATCCGTACCTTGCCGACACAAAGCTTCTGTGCGGCGGATGGGACGCAAACGGGATCTATGCCTCCCAGGCGGAGCCCAAGACGCCGATGCTGGCGGAATACAATGACGGATACCTCGCTGATGCGAGACGCTTCCTAAAGGGCGACGAGGGCATGACGCGCACGTTCGCCGGAAGAGTTACGAGAAGCAGCGCGAACGTCGGCGTGATCAATTACATCACCGACCACAACGGTTTCACGCTCGCCGACCTGTATATGTACGATGTGAAGCACAACGATGCCAACGGGGAGCACGGCCGCGACGGCAGTGATTACAATCACAGCTGGAACTGCGGCGCGGAGGGGCCCGACAGGCGTCGGAAGATCCGAGACCTACGAATTCGCATGCGGAAAAACGCGATCCTCGCGATGATGGTATCGCAGGGCGCGCCGATGCTTCTCGCGGGAGACGAGTTCGGCAATTCGCAGGGCGGCAACAACAACGCGTACAACCAGGACAATCCGACCGGATGGGTCAACTGGGCAGAGCAGAAGCGCCAGGCGGATTTTACGGCCTTCGTGCGCGAAGCGATCGCTCTTCGGAAGGCGCATCCCGTGCTGCACAATCCCATTCCGCTCAAGGGTATGGATTATCTCTCGAGCGGCGCGCCGGATGTGTCCGTGCACGGAAGAGAGGCATGGAGGCCGGACGACAGTCCGTACAACCGCTGCCTCGGCATCCTCTTGAGCGGTGATTTCGCGAAGGTGGAACGCAGGGCGGACGGAGACGGCAAGACGTTGGTTAACAATGGTTCTACCAATGTAGAACAGACTTTCGCGGGAGCACAGACCATTCAGGTCCGCAATTCCGCGCAGACGGATCGCAACGCGAGCGACGACTCGTTCTATCTGATATTCAACATGTACTGGGAGGAGCAGACCTTTGCCATCCCGGTGCTGCCCGGACGCGGCGGTTTCCGGATCGCTCTCGCGACCGACCGCAGTCTGGAGACCGGGAAGGAGGTCGGAGACCTTCTGACGATCCCGGCCAGAACGATCGCGGTGCTGCAGAGCATGCCGGCGCCGGCTGCGACTAAGATTGTAACAAGGGGGAAGAGGCTTCGGTGAGCGCTCTGGTTTTAAAGATCATTCTTATCGTCACGATGACGCTTGATCATACGGCGATCGTATTTCTGGAAAGGGGAAGCGGTCTCTACACGCTGTTCCGCATCTTCGGACGCCCGGCGCTGCCGATCGCGTGCTTTCTGATCGCGGAGGGCTTTGCGAAGACCTCGAGCCGCGCCAAATACACGCTGCGCGTGTTCTTCACGGCGCTCGTCGCTGAGTTATTCTGGTTTTATCTGTGGACCATGCAGCGCCTCGAGGCGCTGAAGAACGCGAAGGAAGCTTACGAGGCTGCCGGCGGTGACGCAGTCTTCGGGGCCGAGGACGGCTTAAACAAGTGGTTTGAAAAGCTCCCTGCCGCGGAGCAGACCGAACTTACCGGGTGGGTCATTCCGGGTTTAAATATTCTGTTCACCTTCGTGATCTGCATGCTGATGCTTATAGTCGTGCAGAAGATCAGAGATCACTTCGGCGATCTGATGGTGAAACAGTTTTTACACAACCTCGGCTATATGGCCTGCATGGGCGCAACGATCATGGTCACCATACTGGTGTGCATGCTCTTCCCGCTCTCGCTCGACTATTCGGTGGAAGCGCCGATCATCATACTCATCTGCTATATGTTCCGCGAGGAGCGGAAGACGATGGCGATCATGCTCGGTGTGATGGCGCTCTTCATGGCGACCCAGTCCATCTATTTTGCGATGGCTACGCTTCTGGGCATTGTCTGCGTGTTCGCCTACAACGGCGAGCTCGGCTACGACAAGACAAAGCATCCGATGGTGCGCATCCTGTTCTACGCGTACTACCCGGTGCACCTGGCGGTTTTGGTGGAATCGCGCTATTTCCATGAGATCTACAGCAACTTTTTCGGGAAGGGCTGACGGAGGAACGCAATTTGGCTAAGTTGTATCTGGCGCCGATGGAGGAGGTCACGGGATACCTCTTTCGGCAGATCATAGAACGGCATTTCGGCGGGGTGGATACCTATTTCACCCCGTTTCTTTCGCCTGTGAGCGGACGGTCCTTCAAGACGCGCCAGGGGCGCGAGTTTGACCCTTCGCACAACAAGGGCCTGTTCGTTGTGCCGCAGGTGCTGACCGACGATGCCGACGGCGCGGCGGACATGATCCGTCTGCTTGCGGATCTTGGTTATACAGAGGTCAACTTAAACTTCGGCTGTCCGTCGGGGACTGTCGTGAAGAAGCGCCGCGGCAGCGGTTTTCTGCGCGACCCCGAGGGGATGGAGGAGTTCTTTGGGAAGCTGTTTGCACAGGAGCTGCCGGTTCCCGTCTCGGTGAAGACAAGGCTCGGGTACGCAGACGCTCAGGCGGAGTGGCCGCGCATTCTTGACATTTACAACCGCCATCCGATTTCCGAATTGATCGTGCATGCGCGCGTGCGCGAGGACTGGTACGGCGGCACGCCGGACATGGACGCGTTTGCCTACGCGTATGATCATTGCAAGGCACCGCTTTGCTTCAACGGGGACATCACAAGCGTCGCGGACTATGAGGCGCTGATCGGGAGATTTCCGAATTTGAATGCCGTCATGATCGGGCGGGGCGCCGTCACGAACCCGGGCATTTTCCGTGAGATCCGCGAGGGCAGAGAGATGACGCCTGCGGAGCTGCGGGACTTCCACGATGATCTGTACCGCGCCTATGTGAATCTGTGGGGCGTGAAGGACACGCTGTTCAAGATGAAGGAAGTCTGGGGCTATCTCGGGGACCGTTTTCCCGACGCGGAGCGCGCGAAGAAGCATATCCACAAGTGCAGGACGGAGGCGGAGTACCTCGCTGCGGCAGCGGAGCTGCTCGGATAACGAGCGGTTGCGGAGCATTTTCAACATATCAAAAAACACTTGTTAGCACTCAGACAAAATGAGTGCTAATTTTTCGTTGACAAACATACCGGGCGGGAGTATACTTGTGAAAGGTCGGAAAATACACCGTCTGACAGGGTGAAAAACCGACGATCTGACATACGAAAAACCGGTCCGCGCAGGCGGACGGAACGGAGGCATATCATGGCTAAAGAACAGGGCAATCTGTCCATCAATTCGGAAAATATATTTCCCATCATCAAGAAGTGGCTCTACTCGGATCACGACATTTTCTTAAGAGAGCTTGTATCGAACGGCTGCGACGCCATCACGAAGCTGAAGAAGCTTGCGCTGATCGGCGAGGCGGAGATCGCGGATGACAACGAGTGGAAGATCATCGTGCGCAGCAACCCCGAGGAGAAGACGCTCACCATCATCGACAACGGTATCGGTATGACCGCGGATGAGGTGAAGGAGTACATTAACCAGATCGCATTTTCCGGCGCGACCGACTTCCTTGCGAAATACAAGGACAAGGCGAGCGAGGACCAGATCATCGGCCACTTCGGTCTCGGTTTCTACAGCGCGTTCATGGTTGCGCACAAGGTGACGATCGACACGCTCTCCTACAAGGACGGCGCGCAGGCCGTGCGCTGGGAGTCCGAGGAGGGCATCGACTATGAGATGAGCGATTCCGACCGCACCGAGCGCGGCACGGAGATCACGCTTTACCTCAACGAGGACAGCTACGAGTTCTCGAACGAGTACCGCGTGAAGGAAGTTCTCGGCAAGTACTGCTCGTTCATGCCGGTTCCGATCTTCTTCGAGGACGCGACGAAGCCCGCTCCCGTGGAGGAGCCTGAGGTGATCGACGCCGAGGTCGACGAGGACGGCAAGGCGAAGGAGGTTGACGGCGAGGCTGCTGACGGTGAGAAAACCGAGGCAGAACCCAAGAAGGAGAAGAAGGGACCGAAGCCGATCAACGACACGTTCCCGCTGTTTTTGCACACGCCTTCCGAGTGCAAGGAAGAGGAGTACAAGGAGTTCTACCGTACGACGTTCCACGATTACAAGGAGCCGCTGTTCTGGATTCACCTGAACATGGACTATCCGTTCAACTTAAAGGGCATCCTTTATTTTCCGAAGATCAACACGGAGTACGACAGCCTCGACGGCACGATCAAACTTTACAACAATCAGGTTTTTATCGCGGACAACATCAAGGAGGTCATCCCGGAGTTCCTGATGCTTCTCAAGGGCGTCATCGACTGCCCGGACATCCCGTTGAATGTATCGCGAAGCGCGCTGCAGAACGACGGTTTTGTGAAGAAGATCAGCGATTACATCGCAAAGAAGGTCGCGGACAAGCTTTCGGGCATGTACAAGACCGACCGCGAGAATTACGAAAAATGCTGGGACGACATCTGCCCGTTCATCAAGTACGGCTGCCTGAAGGACGCGAAGTTCCGCGAGAAGATGAAGGATTTCCTCATCTACAAGGACATCGAGGGCAAATACATCACGCTGCCGGAGTATGTTGAGGCGGCGAAGGCTGCGAAGGAAGGCCCGAAGGACGAGGCAGAGGACGCGAAGAGCGAGGCTTCGGAAAATGCGGAGACCGCGGAGAGCGAGGCTGCCGCAGATGCCGCAAGCGAGAAGGACGACGCGGACAAGGAGCCCGAGAAGACGGTTGTGTACTACGTGACCGATGAGAAGCAGCAGAGCCAGTACATCAACATGTTCCGCGAGAACGGTGTGGACGCGCTGATCATGACGCACCGCATCGACCAGCCGTTCATCCAGCAGATGGAGCAGGACAATGATACCGTGACGTTCCGCCGCATCGACGCGGACGTGACGGACACCCTCAAGGACGAGGCGGACGCGGAGGAGCTGAAGACGCTGACCGAATCGCTCACTACCATTTTCCGAAAGGCGCTTGACAACAGCGAGCTCGACGTCAAGGTGGAGAAGCTTAAGAACGCCGCGATCCCGGCGATGATCACGCTGTCGGAGGAGAGCCGACGGATGCAGGATATGATGGCGATGTACGGCATGGCGCAGGCCGGAATGCCGGATGATTCGACGCTCGTGCTGAACGCGGGCAACAAGCTTGTGAAGTACATCAGCGAGAATGCGGAGACCGAGAACAGCAAGCTTCTGTGCGCGCAGATCTACGACCTCGCGAGACTTGCGCAGCGGCCGCTGGAGCCTGCCGACATGACGGCGTTCATGGAGCGCAGCACGAAGCTGATGGGGCTGTTTGCGGGACTTAAGGACGAGTAACGCGGAAAGTATTTTCCGAAGAATCATGAACTTTAAACGGGGCATCCGGGTGATGCCTCGTTTTTTCGTGCGATCGTCAAAAAGGTTGACAACGGTTGCCTCGCATGATACCGCGCATGATACCGTGACAGAAAAAGTTTATAAAAAATTAGTAAATACAGTTGACCGAGGTAAATACAAGTGTTATACTTAGAAAAATGCTGATCAGATCAGCGGTTTCTTGGTGTAATGTATTTTTGGGGGTGTATCATGAAACATATTATTTTGGTTGTATTGGCTGTATTCTTGATCGCGCTACCGATCGGCTGCGGCAAAAACACGACGGACAATGATCCGACGCCTACGGAGGCACCGACTCCGACGACGGCAACGGACGGAACGCCGACGCCGAAGCCGACGGACGAACCCGAGCGGCTGGAGGGCACGGCGATCGAGAGATTTCTGACTGCGCTGCACAACTCGTTCGGAGAGGGCAGCGTGACCGTAACGTCCGAGATGAAGGGCATGAACGGCGATGAAGAGGAAACGAGGACCAAGCAGGTCCGGTTTATCATCGGCGATGACGGCGTGCTGATGTTCGTTGCAGACACCTGGGAGGACGGCTCCAAGCAGAACGATTATATCTTTCTGCAGGAGCACGGCGGCGTCGATATGGCGACCTGGTGGGGCAACAGCAAGATGAACTACGACTACATGGCTGTCAGCGAGGAGGATGCGGGGTACATGTATCCGATCATCCGCAATCTCGGTGAGCCCGGGGACGCGTGGTTCCAAAGCTTCGTAAAAGTTCTGGCGCACATCTTCCCGGATTGGCCGTCGAAGGTCATTCCGGAAAATTCTTCGCTGCTCACGCTTCTGGCGGCTTTCAGCAGCGACGAGTACCTGGAGGCGAATTTCGGATATCATAAGGCGGACGACGGCGCGGATCTGTTTGTCATCCGGCACGAGATGCTCGAGAAATTCGTAAATTACGTGGACAGTGACTTCCCGAGCTTCCGTTGGTACATCGGGGATCAGTCGCTGGATATGCTTACGATGATCGGGGAACCGCAGCTCAGGGTTTCCTACAACGGCGCCATGCTTGACAAGATCGAGTTCCATTTTGCGGTGGCGGGAAAAACTGCCGACTGGACGATCACATTTTCCGAGATCGGATCGACAGAGATCTCGGTTCCTTCGGCCGCGCAGGAGAAGTTCGAGTCCATGAAGACAACGAACAGCCTGGGCGTTGAGTCCACCTGGAGAGTCAAATACATGACGCAGTTCCAGCTGGATGCGATCGAAGGCAGGATCACGCAGGATGAGCAGATGCTGAATGAACTTCTGGACGCGTACGTCGAATTCGGCAAGGATCCTGAGGTTGCCGCAGCGGTGAGAGAGGAGCTCAAGACCTCGCAGAGCGCGTGGGCGACCTTCTACGGCGAGGGCTCGAAGTATGATGTCAGCAAGATCCCGGTGCTGGACGCGAAGCTGAAGGAGCGGTTCGGCGACCGGACGCTCACGTCGAAGTCCGTGTGGCTGATGCCGCTTGAGATCACCGTGTACCTTGTGCCCGAGGGCGTTGAGGACGAGCTCTCCGTCTACTGGGATTGGGGCAATTACGAGGAGTAAGGCAGCGCGGACCGGCGACAGTTTTCTTCGCCGGTCCGTGTATTCTCTGTTTTTTTGTTTTCTTTGTTTTTAGGGTTGACAATCCGGGGTTTTTGTTGCATAATGTCAAAGCACGCGAAAAAATCGAGGCGTGGCTCAGTTTGGTAGAGCGCTGCGTTCGGGACGCAGAGGTCGTGGGTTCGAATCCCGTCGCCTCGATTATCCCGGGAAGGATGCCGGTTTCCGGAGACTTCACGGGAGAGCCTGCAAAACCGTTGGTTCTGCGGGAAGAAGCACTGTCGTGCATGCTGGAATAGCTCAGCCGGTAGAGCACTTCACTCGTAATGAAGGGGTCGTCAGTTCGAATCTGATTTCCAGCTGTTTCGTTTTGTACTTCGGACGGAATGCGCGCTCGGAGAAGCAAGACGCCAGTTCGAGGCGTGGCTCAGTTTGGTAGAGCACCGTGTTAGGGACGCGGGGGTCGCGTGTTCAAGTCACGTCGCCTCGATATTTTACCCTATCTCCATCCGGAGGTAGGGTATTTTTGTCATTAGAGAACAGTTGCTGGAGGTAGCCGTCGTGAAAATCCCGTTGATCATTATGACGATCGTAGCCATTGCGGCGCTGATCGTCACGTTTGTGTATGTGATGCGTCTCAATGTGGCGCAGCGACGCCTGAAGTCGCTGGAACGCCAGCTGAACGATGCCAAATCGCGTCTTTCCAAGGCGGAGGCGTTCGGCGCGGAAAATGAGCAGGCCAAGACCTCGCTCACGGACAGCTACGATTCCCTGAAGAAGAAATACGAGCGCGTGAAGCGGATGGCGTACACGGATGCGGGAACGGATCTTCCGAACCGGCAGAAGCTTGCCGAGTCGTTTGAGACGGCGAAGAAGAAATGTCCGGAGGGCGAGGAGATCGGTCTTGCGATGTTTGCCTTCCGCGGAGATAAGGATGCCGGCCCGAGCCTTTTGGGCCGCAACAACGCCGAGATGAAGCAGGAGATCCTGCAGAGACTTCACGGCGCGCTCAGCGAGGATGACGATGAGATCGCCGTGCTGAGCGACGATGCATTTGCCGTGCTCACGCGCAGGATCCAGCACCGCACGGACTATGAGAGCAAGATTGACAAGCTGTTCAAGCTGCTGGCTCTTCCGATGATGAGCAACGGCGTGGAGGTTGAGCCGGTCGTGTACGGCGCGGTGACGGTCGCGCCGGAGGACGGTGACACGATGCAGCTTCTCGATATGAACCTCGGGCTCGCGATGACCGAGGCAGTGAAGCAGGCGGCTGAGCACGGAGAGAGCTGGTACAGCTTTTATACCAAGGAGATGGCGCAGGAATCCATCGACAAGATGAGTTTCCAGGCGGCTGTGACGGAAGCGGTTCGCGGCGGCGCGGTGGAGTACCCGTTTATTCCCCGCAAGCGCCTGAGAGGCAAGGGAATCGAACAGCTGGCGGTATCCCCGATGCTGAAGACGGCAGTCGGCGTCGTGGGCGGCGAGCAGCTCTTCAGCTGCCTCGACAACAGCGGACTGACGATGGTGGTGTACGAGGCGATGCTGCAGCGCGCCGGCGAATGCCTGAAGCGCTTCTCCGAGATGGGCACCAATGATGTGAGTATTGCGATCCCGGTTTCGGAGCGCGTCTTCTGCAACCGTGAGTTCATCAAGACAACATATGATACGCTTCAGAACCTCGACGCGGATCTGCGCCGTGTCACGTTCGAGCTTCCGGAGCAGGCGATAATCCGTAACCTCGGGAAGGCGAAGGGGAAAATGCAGAAGCTCACGGCGTTCGGGATCCATTTTGCGCTTGAGGCGGACGGAATTCCCGCCATTCCCGTGAAGGAGCTGCAGGAGCTTCCCGTGTCGTACTGGAAGCCGAAGAACAGTGATGTGCCGGAGCCCGGTAACGAGGCGGCAGAGCAGGCGCTCACGATCGTGGCGCAGGTGGCACACCTCTTCGGTGTGAAACTGATCGGCACCGGCGTGAACAGCAGTGAGCAGGAGAGCATTGCGAAGGAATGCGGCCTGGATATCGCGCAGGGAACCCTGTACGGCGAGGCGATGGGAGCGGAGCTGATCGGTCACATGATCTCGGCGATGCGGAGCGAGAGCTGATCCTGCGGGTTCGGTCGAAGCAAACTCGAGCGGAGAGTGTGAAGGGCCGGAATTTGTGGGATGTGTACATTTTCCGAAGACGTTTTCGTGCGAGTTGTACGAAGGCGGATACGGAGGTCCGGAGGTTCCTCATGGAGGAGTCATTAGGGCGCAAAAGCACAGGGAAAAACGCACAAAAACAGGCGCTGATCTTCTAAGGCGGAGAAGCCCTGAAAGAGTTGCGTACCCGCTTCAACATATGATACAATCGGAGTTGCCGGAATACCGGCAACTCTTTTTTTCTTGATGCAGGTTTCTGCAGTGCCGCCGGGATGGAAGCGGCACGTTCTCCGATGCTGCCGTGCATGGGCAACCGTGCATCGCGGATCGGTTTAGGGGCGATCGCCCCGATGATCTCCACGCGCGTGTACATACGAAAACTAACTATACGAAAGGACCCGGCAGGGAGCCGGGTGTGTGTTTGCCATGAAAAATTTTCGTGAATTCTGCGAATGCATTTGTGAGCATGTGCGCGAAATGCTTGGGGAAGAATACTCGATTTCGGTGAAATCGGTGCGAAAGAACAACAATATTACGATGGACGGGCTGCTGATCCGGCACGCGGATTCGGCGGTTGTGCCGACCATATATCTGAACCCGTACTATGAGCAGTACGCGGAGGGAAGGACGATCCTGCACATCGCGGAGGAGGTGGCGGATGTGTACCGGTCCAACCGGGAGCCGTGGAAGGAGCCGCCGAGCTTTGATTTTGCGGAGATCCGAGACAAGATCCTGTTCCGCGTCATCAACCGAACGCTCAACGAGGAGGAGCTGCTGCATATGCCGCATGTGGAGATCGGGGACCTTGCGGTCGGATTTCAGTGGGTCGTGGACACGGACGACAAGCGGCTCGGGTCCGTGCGCGTCACGGATGAGCAGGCGGAGCTGTGGGGCGTGACGACGGAGGAGCTGACGCAGCTCGCGGTTGCCAACTCCGCGCGCGAGACGCCGCCGGTGCTTAAGAACATTGAGGAGGTTCTGCAGGAGATCCTTCGAGAAAACGGCGGTTCGTACGCGGGACTGACGAACGCGGATGTGGAGGAGGCGTGTGAGCAGAGAGAATTCCCCATGTATGTGCTGTCGAACAGCAGGTCGCACATGGGCGCTTCGGCGCTTCTGGCGGTTCCGTTCCTTGAGGAGTTCCGCGAGAGAATAGGAGAGGATTTCTGGATACTGCCATCTAGCATCCACGAGGTGATCCTTGTGCCGGTGTCGAAGGTGGAAGACCGCGCGAAGCTCTGCGCGATGGTGCGCGAGATCAACGAGACGCAGGTGCCTCCGCAGGAGGTGCTCTCGGACGAGGTGTACAGCTACGGCGAGTTCGAAAGCATGATGCCGATCGAATTCCGGACGCAGCTGCAGGTGGGAGGATGATTCGGTTATGTCCCTCCGATAGAGGAAGGAATTGGTTGACATGTTCAAAACAATAGAATAAAATAGGGGAGTAAAAGGTGATTCCCCGCCTTAAGCAGGGAGCCTTAACATCGGTGATTCCCCGCCACAAACAGAAGTAGGGAGCGTTAATATCGGGCGGCCTGAAGAAGGCCGCCTTTTTTGGCGGCGAGGAGCCCTGTAGAATCACTTTTGATTAGAAACAGATGATAGACCAGATTGAATATCTTAAACTTTATACCGTCGAGAATGAGTACATAAAAGACCTGCACGATAATGTAAATGCTCATGTGTTTGCCAATGTCGATACAGGGTACCGACATTCCAGAAAATACCTGGGAGTACTGCTTAACGTAAACGGGTGCCTGTATTTTGCGCCATTGTCTTCTCCTAAGAATTCGGATTTCACTATGGTCGGAGGACGCAGAGTCATTCGTAATTCAATCCTTCCGATCATCCGTATCACGGAAACCGACATATACGGGAAACGCCATTTGTTGGGAACGATAAAACTCAGTAATATGATTCCTGTGCCAAAGTGCAAATTGGTCTTGTATGACCTGGATAAGGAAACAGACGAAGACTATCGCAATTTGGTACTGAAGGAGAAGAGATTTATTAATCGAAACAAAGAGATGATCATTGCGCATGCCGAAACGCTATATCGAGAAAAATGCAGTGGAACAAACGCGGGCAGAGGGTACCTTAAAGACACCTTTGATTTTGCGGCTTTTGAAAAATATATTACTGTTCACTATTCAGGAGAGGATATGGAATGAACGAAAAAACGCAGCCCGGCGAATTACCGCGGGCTGCGTTTTAGTGTTGCGCCTGAAGGGATTCGAACCCCCGACCATTGGCTTCGGAAGCCACTACTCTATCCACTGAGCTACAAGCGCCGACAACGGTGTATGATAGCACAGTTTTCCGACAAAGTAAAGTGAATTGTTCGGAACCCCTGATATGAAACGATGGACACTTTTGCGTCAATCGATGCCGAATGTATTTAGGAGACGTTGATAAATCAGCGTCTCCTAAAGTTTTTATCCGTTGATCATGTCATACCGGTCGACGTTGGACTCGGGGGAGATTTCGATACCCTCGGTGTAGTAAACCTGTCCGATCCGGCAGTTCGGTCCGATCTTGACGATGCGGCCGGTGACGGACGCAGCGTTGGTGTTCTCTAGCGTGATGATGTCGCCCTCGATGCTGTTCGCGACGGTCAGGGTACCGTAGCCGCCGCCGGTGAAGAGACGGGCGAAGAACCCCTTGTTGCCCTCGCGGGGGCTGACAGTGATCGTGCTTCCGCCGATGCTGTCTGCGTCGCTGTCACCGCCTAGCGTGATCTCCACCTTCTCGGCGTTGATCAGTCCTGCGGCATGGATGGAGCCGCGGATGATCGCTTCCTCCGCGGAGACGTCACCCTGTGCGTGAAGAGTGCCGCTGATCTTCAGAGTAGTGCAGCGCACAGGACCGCTGTGCAGGGATCCTGCGATGCGGACTTCCCCGTCGGCAACAGCCTGGCCGCCGATGCTGCCGCTTCCCGCGACCGCGATGCCGTTCGCGTGGACGGAGCCGGCGATCTTGCCGCTTCCGCTGATCTTCAGTTCACTGCCGCAGGCGAGATCTCCCTCGACCTTACCTGAGCCCGCGATATGCAGCTCCGTACAGGATACGCTGCCCGTTATTTTCCCACTTCCGCTGATGTGGATAGGTTCGTTATAGTCGCCTCCCGGCAGACTTCCGCTTCCTGCGATGTTCATAGTGTAGTTCCTCCCTGAATCAGTTTTTTGATAGTTTCCGTGACATCTTTCATAGTTCCGTCCGCGCAGGTCAGCACGACGCTGCGGATGTCGGCAGGACGGTAGGTGTGTGTGCCGTACGCGGTCTCCACGGTTACGGCGCCGTTGTTTGGTATCTCCCCCGAAAGCTGCGCTGCTAGTTCGTCCAGAAGTACTTCATCCTTGGTCCCGAGGATCCGCTCGACACGTTCGCAGATCAGGTCCTCCGGAAAATACGTCTCCTGTCCGGTTACGGTCGCCTTCCGGATGAACCACTCGTCGGGGATCAGTCCCTTTCGTTTCCATCGATACAGCGAACCGTAGGAGATGCCGTAGCGCGCCAGAAGTGCCTTCTTGGAGATCAAGGCCTGTTTTTCGTCCATCAATATACCTCCCAGCAATATCTCCTTATCGTTATAACATGTATTCACGCGCATTCCGGTAACGGAAGCGAGTGTAACATTGTTCCGTAACACTGTTACACTCGCATTATATCGTAACACTGTTACACTGTCAAGAGGAATTTCGGAAAATGAGGAAAGATTTTTCGGATACAAATCTCCGGCACAAAGTTCCCTCATAATTCACAGTTACGACACAATCTTCCTCCATAAAAACCTTGTTGCGCGTCGTATCTTGGGTATAAAATGACAAAAAGCCGTTGTGGGGGCATACAGGAAAGGAGATAACAATGAAGTCATTTTTCGAAAACAAAAGAGGAGTTTCGCGAAGGATCGCGGCAGTCGTGCTCGTGTTAGCGATGATGACGTCGCTGTTCGGCTGCAGCAGAGGCATGGAGAAGGCGGTGGCACTGGCGGAGCCGGAGTCGGGAGCGTCGAGCTCGGGCGTCAGCAAACTCGCGTTGGACGGAACATTTTACTCGGCGTACCGCGCGTACGCGCTCGAGATGTTCCGGCTGGCGTACAAGGACGCCGACAAGTCCATGGCGATCTCGCCGTTCTCGGTGATGTACGCGCTTGCCATGCTGGAGAACGGAGCGTCGGGAGAGACGCTGTCACAGATGGAGGAGATGTTCGGGATGTCGAGGGACACCATGAACGGGTATCTCTCCACGCTGATCGATCAGTGGACGAAGGACGACGGGCTGTGGATCGCCAATTCCGTCTGGCTGAATGACGCCATCGCGGACAATGTCAAAAAGCAGTTCCTGGATACGTGCTCGAAGACGTACCGAGCTTCGGCGTTCCGGGCGCCGTTCGACGAAACGACCGTGCGTGATATCAACACGTGGGTCAGCGATAACACCGACGGGATGATCAAAGAGTTTCTGAAGGAAGCAGATCCCGGACTGTTGCTGTTGCTTGTCAACGCGGTGCTGTTCGACCAGGACTGGGAGAAGCAGTTCGAGAAGAGCGCGACCAAGAAGGATCAGCCTTTCTACGATGAGAACGGGAACAAGATCCGGGAGGTTGACCTCATGTGCGAGACGGGGAGCGGCAGATACTACCGCGATGAGCTGTGCACGTCCGTGAGCAAGACCTATGAGGATTACAATTTTTCGTTCCGGATTTACCAGCCGCAGGAGGGCGTGAGCCTTGACACGCTGATCGAAGCGCTCACCCCGGAGTATATGCGCGGTACGGTGGATTACGCCAACCAGCACTCAGCGGAAGTCACGCTGGAACTGCCGAGGTTCACGACGGATTACCGTAACGACAAGATGGAGAACATCCTTAAGGCGATGGGTATGACGGGCGCGTTCGGCGGCGGCCTGACCGAGATCGTCGAGGGAGGCGATCTGTCGGTCGATTTCATTATCCATCAGGTGCGCATCGAGGTGGACGAGGAGGGCACTCGCGCCGCGGCCGCAACAGGTGTCGGAGTGAAGTCATCGGCGCCGATCTTTCCGGAGGAGATCACGGTCCGTCTTGACAGACCCTTCGTGTATATGATCGTCGCCGGAGACAATCAGATCCCGATCTTCATGGGAACATACGAGGGGAACTGAACCTGCGGCAGGGAGGAAGAGAGAGCGCAATGAGTAAAAAGAGATACCATATTTTTCGGACAATAACAGCCCTTGCGGTGGCGATCATGCTGGTGTTCGCGCTCACCGCGTGCGGCGGAAGCACGCCGGGAGAAACCGATGTGACGGCGACGCCGGCGGGCACGGAAACAGCGACGCCGACCGGGGCAGACACCACGCCTGCGACGAACCCGCAGACGGAACCGGACGGGACACCGACCGGAACCGTGCAGGGGACGGATCTGGGGACGGCCGAGCTGACCGGCAGCTCGGGAACGGCGCCGGCGACGAAGCCGATGGATGAGACGATGCGCGCGGCATACGCGACATTTTCCTACAATCTGTTCGCTTCCTGCGCGAAGAGTGCGGAAAAAAACTGTCTGGTGTCACCATTTTCCGTATATGTTGCGCTGGCGATGCTGGCGAACGGAGCGGCAGGCAACACGGCGGCGCAGATCGACAGCGTGATGGGCGTCAACGAGGAACTTCGCAACGCGTACATGGCAGCATGGATCGAGGATCTCACGGGGCAGAGCGATGTGACATTTTCCTGCGCGGACAGCATCTGGGTGTCCAACCGGTACCGCACCATCGTGGCGAACGAGTTCCTTGCGGCGTGCGCGGATTCGTACCGCGCGGAAGTGTACGCGGCGGACATGAACAACGGCACGGTCGACGACATCAACGCCTGGACGAAGAAGAATACGGACGGGATGATCGCGAAGATCCTCGAGTACGGCGATATCGATCCGGCGGTTGTGGCGGTCCTGGTCAACGCGATCACGATGGAGGCCAAGTGGGAGGATCCGTTCACCGACGATAAGATCTTTCCGGACGGGGAGTTCACCCATGAGAACGGGCAGAAGGAAACGACCACGATGATGAGCGGCGAGGCGGACCGCTGTTATCTGGAAAATGACGTCTTCACCGGTTTTGCCAAGAGTTATGAGGGAGGAGAGTTCCGGTATGTGGCGCTCCTGCCGAAGGAGGGTGTGAGCATGGCGGACGCGATCGCCGCGCTGAGCCCGGAGACGGTGGATGCGCTGTTCGCAAACCGCAAGAGCGCCAAGGTCAACATCTACATTCCAAGGTATACGGTTGAGTACGGAAAGGATCTGCAGGATGTGCTCGCAGGCCTCGGAATGAGCGATCTGTTCGCTCCGGGCGCGGCGGATCTGTCGCGCATGGTGACGGAGGGAAGCAACTATGTCGACCGCGTGATCCACAAGACGTATCTCTCGCTGGATAACGAGGGGACGCGCGCGGCGGCAGTGACCGCCATCTCCGTGAGGACATTTTCCATCAATACGGAGGAATACTACCGGGTAGTGCTTGACCGCCCGTTCATCTACATGATCGTGGACAGCAACAATCTGCCGCTGTTCATCGGAACGTATCAGTAAACTACGGAGGAAATACGAATGTTTAAGTACAGTTTGAAAAACAGAATGCTTCGGAAAATGATCGCGCTTCTCTGCGCGGTCGTCCTGGTGATGAGCTGTGTCGCCTGCGGTTCAGGCACGAATACGGAGAATCGGGACGGCAGGAAGAACACCTCGGAACCCGGCAACGCGACGCCGACCGTGAATTCGGGGGATCCGACCGAGACACCGAAGAAACCGACCGAAACTCCCGGCACGGGCGGATCGAATGAGCTGACCGCCGGTTCCTCGGGAAGCCCCGCGGAGATGAAGAACCCGGACGACGTGCTGCATGAGGCGTATGAGACGTTTGCGTTCCGCATGCTCAAGACGGTTCCCGGCGGCGCCACGCGCATGATCTCGCCGTTCTCGATCTACACGGCACTGGCCATGCTGGACAACGGCGCGGAGGGCAACACGCTCGCACAGATCGACAAGATGCTCGGCCTGACGGACGCGGAGCGCAACGCCTACATGGCGGCGTGGATCAAGCGTCTCACGGAGAGTGAAACCGCAGGCACGGTGTTCACCAACGCCGACAGCATCTGGGTCAAGAGCGCGCTCGAGAAAGCGGTTCCGAAGGCATTCTTAGACACCTGCGTGCAGTACTACAAGGCTGCCGTATTTTCCGCGGCGATGGACGCCGGAACCGTCAACGACGTGAACCAGTGGATCAATGATCACACGATGGGCATGATCAGGGAGGCCGTGGACGAGCTCTCGCCGGACGTTTCCATGATCCTGATCAACGCGATCGCGCTGGACGCCAAGTGGGCGCATCCGTTCTACACGGAAGACATCCGCGAGGACTACACGTTCACGAAGGAGAACGGCACGACCACGAAGGTGTCCATGATGTTCGGCGAGGGTGACCGCGGGTATCTGGAAAATGATCTCTGCACCGGATTTACGAAGTCCTATCAGGGCGTGGAGTTCAAATATGTCGCGCTCCTGCCGAAGGATGGCGTGACCGTGTCGCAGCTTGTGGAATCGCTTCAGCCCGGAATCGTGAAGAGCCTCTGGCAGAACGAGAAGATGGGAGAGGTACACATCGGTCTTCCGAAGTATGAGGAGGAGTTTTCCATCGTACTGAACAGTATGCTGGGTTCGCTCGGCATGACGGACGCGTTTGACCCGGACCTTGCAACGTTCGGACGCCTGATCGACCCCGCCGCGGGCAATACATGCGTGAGCAGCGTGATCCACAAGACGTACATCAGCGTTGACAATGAGGGCACCAGGGCAGCGGCCGTAACGGCCATCATCATGGACACCGCGACGGCGGTAGGGCCGGAGGAGAACATTTACCGCGTTGTTCTGGACCGCCCGTTCGTATACATGATCGTGGACGCCGACGGAATGCCGATCTTCCTCGGAACGTATGAAGGATAAAGCCTGAATAGCGCGAAAGACAAATGTTCTACTGCAGTAGAACAAAAGCCGCTGCACAACCGGCGGCACGGACAAGGGAAGAAGAGAGAAGAAACAGCGCATCGCCTGCACGGGCGGTGCGCTGTTTGCTCCTTGCAAAAAGCGCGATTTTGTATTAACATATGCTTGTGTTACTATGCGCATGTATGCGCACGCGCGCGTGCTACGCGAGCGCGAGGGAACACGGAGGTGAAAGGGAGAAATGAGCCGGTTACACCGAACAATTGAATCTCGTCGAAGCGGTGCGATACAGGCTCTGTGTCTTGCGCTGATCATCCTGTCCGCGATGGCATTGACCGCCTGCGGCAAGGGGAACGGGACGAACACGACGGATCCGAACAGTCTGACGCCGGAGGCCACCGTGTCGGCACGGCCGATCGAAGATGAGGACGAGACGGAACCCGCGCTCCGCCCGGAGGCGCAGAGCATATACCAGCTGCAGCTTCCCGCGCAGGGAGAACTGTGCGCGGAGTTTGTGATTGACGGCTACGGATCGATCTACGTGCGGCTGTTCTCGGATGACGCCCGCAAGGCAGTGGAGAACTTCAAAACGCTCGCGGAGAGCGGACTGTACGACGGGATCCGCATCAACCGCGTCGTGGATGAGTACATGTTCCAGGCCGGCGATAAGGACGGCCTCGGCGTGAGCGGCACGAGCATCTACGGCGGCGGATTTGCCAACGAGATCTCGGAGAGGCTGCAGCCGATCCGAGGAGCGCTGTGCATGGCCAACCTCGGCGAGGATTCCACGAACACGAACCAGTTCTTCTTCGTTCAGACGAAGGCATCGCTCGTGCGCGCGCTGAAGGATCCGCTTGACAACCGCTACAACATGACGCTGGCGCAGTACCTGAAGGAAGCCTACGGCACGGAGCTGACGGACGAGCAGCTGGCATTGTACGAGGTTTACGGCGGCGCGCCCTGGCTGTACGGGCACAACACCGTGTTCGGGCAGATCTACGAGGGGTATGATGTGCTGGATGCCATCATCTCCGTGAAGGTGACCTCGAAGCTGCGCCCGAACCCCGCCATCACGATCTCGAAGGTGCGGGTGTTCCATTACGGCGAAAAATAAAACCTTTCACAGAACAAACATACAACTGTGATACGATATTTCGAAGAATACCGGCGAGGTGTACGGTCAAATTGCCGGAGATGGAGGAAATTACTATGGACGATATTACGGTATTGGTGGTTGACGACGAGGCGCGCATGCGCAAGCTTGTGTGCGATTTTCTGCAGAAGAAGGGGTACAAATACGTGGAAGCGGAGGACGGCGAGCAGGCGGTCGACCGCTTCTTTGAGCGCAAGGACATCGATCTGGTCATCCTCGACGTGATGATGCCCAAGATGGACGGATGGGCGGTGTGCAAGGAGATCCGGCAGTATTCGAAGGTGCCGATCATCATGCTGACGGCCCGCTCGGAGGAGCGCGATGAGCTGCTCGGGTTCAAGCTCGGTGTCGATGAGTACATCAGCAAGCCGTTCAGCCCGAAGATCCTCATGGCGCGGATCGACGCCATTTTACGACGCACGGGCCAGGAGGAGGAAGCGATCTCGGTCGGCGGCATCGTGATCGACAAGAAGGCACATCTGGTGACCATCGACGACAAGCAGGTGGAGCTGAGTGTCAAGGAGTTCGAGCTTTTGAACTACTTCATGGAGAACCGCGGCGTGGCGCTGTCGCGCGAGAAGATCCTCAACAACGTCTGGAATTACGATTACTACGGCGACGCGCGCACGATCGACACGCACGTCAAGAAGCTCCGCAGCAAGATGGGAGAGAAGGGCGACTTCATCAAGACCATCTGGGGCATGGGATACAAGTTTGAGCCGGACGCATAAGGGAAGAGCATGAAGAAGATATCGTTTCGATACAAAATGATGCTGGCGTTCGCGCTGCTGATCATCGTGAGCCTCGGCGGCATGTGGCTTCTGTTCCGCGTCCTGATCGATGATTTTTCGTTCCGGAAGATCGTGATCGAGATCGAGGACTGCTACGACACGCTCAACGAGATCATGGACGGCAAGACCAAACTGGACCGCGAGGAGCGGTCGGCGATCTCTGTCCGGGTCGGACAGCAGTACATGGTGTTCCTGTACAACGCGAAGGCGCAGGTCAACTACAGCACGAACGCGGACAGCTGGTACATGGATCCGATCATGCGCTACACCGGCTACAGCTCGAAAAATGAAGTGGCTGAGCTCGTGACCACGGAGAAGTACACCGTGTACAAGAACATCGACGAGACGACGAAGCTGATGAGCCTCGACCTGTACGGCACGCTCGACAACGGCTTCACCGTTCTGATCCGCGCGAGCTACATGCAGATGGAGAGCGACAACCGCTACATCACGGACCGACTTCTTTTGGTCGGACTGATCGTTTTGCTGGTCTCCATCGGTATCGCGCTGTTGATCAGCCGTGCGGTTACCAAGCCGATCCGGCAGATGTCCGAGGTCGCGGAGAGAATGGTCGGCCTTGATTTCGAGGCGCGGTGCGCCGAGCACGGAAGCGACGAGATCGGCGTTTTGGCCGGGGCGCTCAACCGGTTGTCCGAGCGCTTGCAGGAGACGATCGGCGAGCTCAAGAACGCGAACAGCGAGCTCCAGCGAGACCTGGAGCACCGCACGCAGCTTGACGAGATGCGGTCGGATTTCATCGCGAACGTATCGCATGAGCTGAAGACCCCGATCGCCCTGATCCAGGGCTACGCGGAAGGTCTTTCGGAAAATATATCCGACGACGCGGAGAGCCGTGAATTCTATTGCAGTGTAATATCCGACGAGGCGGCGAAGATGAACCGGATGGTGCAGAAACTCCTGACGCTCAACCAGCTGGAGTTCGGCGGAAACCAGGTGGAGTACTCGCGCATCGACATCGTGGAGCTCATCAACGGAGTGCTGAACTCGACGGAGGTGCTGCGCACGCAGAAGGAGATCAAGCTGCACTGGCACGAGACGGAGCCCGTGTACGTGTGGGCGGACGAGTACATGATCGAGGAGGTCGTGACGAACTACGTGAGCAACGCGATCAATCACGCCTCGAAGTCGAAGGAGATCGCGGTCTCACTGGAGACAATGGAGGATTCCGTGAGAGTGTCCGTGTACAACACGGGCGACCCGATCCCCGAGGAGGATATCGACAAGATCTGGACCAAGTTTTACAAGGTGGATAAAGCCCGCAGCCGCGAGTACGGCGGCAGCGGCATCGGCCTCTCCATCGTGAAGGCCGTGATGGATCGACATCATCGCCGGTTCGGCGTGTTAAACCACGAGAACGGTGTGGAGTTCTGGTTTGAGCTGGAGCCCGCAGGCGAGGAACGGAGACATGAGACACATGATAGCAATCATTGATTACGATGCCGGCAACATCAAGAGCGTGGAAAATGCGCTGCTCTCGCTCGGCATTGACAACACGGTGACCTCGGATCCCGAGGTGATCCGCAAGGCGGATCGGGTCATCCTTCCGGGCGTAGGCGCGTTCGGTGACGCGATGGGCAAGCTTGCGGAGAGAAACCTCATCGACGTGATCCGCGAGGTCTCGCAGACGAAGCCGTTCCTAGGCATCTGCCTCGGACTGCAGCTTCTGTTCGACTCGAGCGAGGAGGCACCCGGAGTTCCCGGACTGTCGCTTCTCCCCGGAAGGATCGTGCGCATCCCCGAGGGAGGCGGACGGAAGATCCCGCACATCGGGTGGAATGATCTGCATTTTCCGAAGGAGGCGAAGCTGTTCCGGGGTATCCCCGAGGAGAGCTATGTGTACTTTGTCCACTCGTACTACCTGCAGGCGGGGAATCCCGAGGATGTTGCGGCGACGACCGAGTACGGCCCGACGATCCACGCGGCGGTTGAGCACGGCAACCTGTGCGCGTGCCAGTTCCATCCCGAGAAGAGCGGGGATGTGGGCATGCAGATACTGAAGAATTTCGCGGCTTTCTAGGAGAATACAATGTTTACAAAACGAATCATTCCCTGCCTCGACGTTCACAACGGACGCGTGGTCAAGGGTATCAATTTTGTCAACCTGCGCGACGCGGGCGACCCCGTGGAAGTCGGCAAGGCGTACGGCAAAGCCGGCGCGGACGAGCTGGTGTTCCTGGACATCACGGCGTCGTCGGACGCGCGTACCATCAAGAAGGAGATGGTCAGACGCGTGGCGGAGCAGGTGTTCATCCCGTTCACCGTCGGCGGAGGTATCCGCTCGGTCGATGATTTCCGCATGATCCTTCGCGAGGGCGCGGACAAGGTGGCGGTCAACTCGGCGGCCATCATGAACCCGACGCTGATCAGCGAGGCGGCGGACAAGTTCGGCAGCCAGTGCGTGGTCGTGGCGATCGACGCGAAGCGCATGCCCGACGGCACATGGCACATTTTCAAAAACGGCGGCCGCGTGGACATGGGCATCGACGCGGTCGAGTGGGCCGGACGCGCGCAGGAGCTCGGCGCGGGGGAGATCCTCCTCACGAGCATGGACTGCGACGGAACGAAGGACGGTTATGATCTCGCGCTCACGAGAGCGGTCGCGGACCGCGTGACGATCCCGGTGATCGCGTCGGGCGGCGCGGGCAACTGCGAGCACTTCTACGAGGCGCTGACCGAAGGCGGCGCGGACGCTGCGCTGGCGGCGACGCTGTTCCACTACAAGGAACTTGAGATCGGCGAGGTCAAGAAGTACTTGAAGGAGCGCGGCGTGAGCGTGCGGGAGGTGCCGGGATGGCAGTGATCGCGGAGGACTGGACCGGTCTTGTGAGGACCGAGTTTGCCAAGCCGTACTACCGTGAGCTCAGCGATTTCGTAAAGACGGAGTACGCGCGCGGCACGGTGTATCCGCCGAAGGACCAGATCTTCGAGGCGTTCCGCTACACGAAGCGCGAGGATGTCAAGGTGGTGATCCTGGGACAGGATCCGTACCATGAGGTCAACCAGGCGCACGGCCTGTGCTTCTCGGTGTGTCCGGGCACGGAGGTTCCGCCTTCGCTCGTGAACATCTACGAGGAGCTGCGCAACGATCTGGGGTGCTACGTTCCGAATAACGGATACCTCGTAAAATGGGCGAAGCAGGGAGTACTCCTGCTCAACACGGTTCTCACGGTGCGCGCGCACCAGGCGAACTCGCATCAGAACCGCGGATGGGAGAAGTTCACCGACGCCGTGATCGAGGCGCTGAACGGCGAGGACCGGCCGATCGTGTTCATGCTTTGGGGAAGGCCGGCGCAGAGTAAGATCTCGATGCTTACGAACAAAAACCACCTGATCCTGACGGCGCCGCATCCGAGCCCGCTGTCGGCGTACCGTGGATTTTTCGGATGCAAGCACTTCAGCAGGGCGAACGAGTTTCTGGCAGCGCACGGGGTGAAACCGATCGACTGGCAGATCGAGAATATTTGAGAAGGCGCCGGTACAAGCCGGCATGAGGTTGAGGAGGTAACAACATATGGCGGGGTTTTCAGGGAATCAGTCGGACATTTCCTACGAGGATTTTCATCCGAGCGTGCTGTACTGCAGCCGCGTGAGGGACGCGCGGCTCACCTACTATCATTCGCATTCGATCCTGGAGATCGCGTACATACTCTCCGGAAAGGGACAGTATCTGATCGACGGCGTGACATACGATGTCAAGCAGGGCGATCTTCTCGTGTGTAACCCGGGAGTGATGCATCAGAGCATCATCACAAACCCGGCGGACCCGACGCTCGAGTTCGTGGCGGGCATTTCGGACCTGCATTTTCTGAACATGGAGCCGAACTCGCTGCGGCTGCCGGACGGGTGTCCGGTTCTCACGCTGAGCAACGAGGTAAAGCGAGAGATCAGCCGCTGCTGCTACGAGATCATCGATGAGAACATGGCTCCGCAGTCCGGACGATACTACCTTGTGCAGGCACAGATGATGAAGATCCTGATCCTTCTGTACCGCTCCGTGGTGGAGAAGCCGAAGGAGGAGGTTGTCGGCGTGACGTTCGAGAGCTACTCGAAGAGCTACGTCGTGCAGAAGATCATCCAGTACCTGAAGGCGAATTATTCGCAGCACATTTCCCTCGACGGGATCGCGCAGAACATGTACTTAAGTCCCGTGTACATCTCCAAGATCTTCAAGGAGAAGACCGGAGACTCGCCGATCAACTACCTGATCCAGATCCGCCTCGCGAAGGCGAAGGAGATGCTCGAGGAAAATCGCGGCAGCATCCGCGCGATCGCCGCGCAGGTCGGCTACGACGATGTGTACCATTTCAGCAAGCTGTTCAAGAAGTATTATGGGGTTTCGCCGCTGTACTACCGCAAGGCGGCGATCGATACGGAGTAACCTGCCGCGGCAGCGGCAACAGGGCCGGGACCGACCCGGAAAGGAGAGGGCATGGACGAGCAGAGACAGAAACTGGCGGATTTGTTGAGGGGAAGCGACAACATCGTATTTTTCGGAGGCGCGGGCGTTTCGACCGCGAGCAACATTCCGGATTTCCGGAGCGCGAACGGGCTGTTCCATCAGAAGCTGCACCGCACGCTGTCGCCGGAGGAGATGGTGTCGAGAACATTTTACGAGAGATATCCCGAGGATTTCTTCGACTTTTACAAGAAATACCTTGTCTACCCGGAGGCGGAGCCGAACGACTGCCACAAGGCGCTCGCGAAGCTCGAGCAGATGGGCAAGCTCAAGGCCGTGGTGACGCAGAACATTGACGGTCTGCACCAGAAGGCGGGCTCGAAGGTTGTGTACGAGCTGCACGGGTCCGTGCTCCGAAACTACTGCACGCGCTGCCATAAGTTCTACGGCGTGGACGCGATCTTAGAGGCGGACGGCGTGCCGCGCTGCGAGTGCGGCGGTGTGATCAAGCCCGATGTCGTGCTCTACGAGGAGAGCCTCGATGACACGGTCATCAACAAGGCGGTCTCGGCGATCGCGAAGGCGGACACGCTGATCATCGGCGGAACGTCGCTGATCGTATACCCGGCGGCCGGGCTGATCCAATACTACCGCGGGCGCAAGCTGGTGCTGATCAACAAGAGCGTGACGCAGGCGGATTCGTATGCGCAGCTCGTGATCCACGACGACATCGCGTCGGTGATGAAGGACGCGGTCGACGCGCTCGGGTGAGCGTAACGAAGAGGAAAGCGGAAGTTCGCGGAAACATTTTCCGAACAATAAAAAAGAAATGCGCCGTGCCACGCGGGGCGGCGCGACAGAGGGAGAACTACGATGGGAACATCGAACAATGACAACAAGGGCGGAGGCAACAAGAAGAACGACGGCCGCAAAAACGGCGTAGCCTCACGGATCATCCTGACGGTGATCCTGTTCTTCATTTTCATTCTCTGCTACATGTTTATCTCGTCGGAGATCAACAAGATCCGCAACCGCGAGATCACCTACGGCGAGTTTCTCACGATGTTGGAGAAGGATGAGATCCTCAAGATCGAGATCCAGGACGATTACGACAAGATCGTGATCTATCCGCGCGAGAGCGCCAAGGAGGACGTGCGCGTTGAGACCTATTACACGGGTATCATCGAGACGGACTCGAAGCTGACGGAGCGACTCGAAGAGGCGAGAAGCCGCAGCGAGGCCGATGAGAAACAGACCGAGAAGTTTGAGTACAAGAGGCTGATCGTCGACAAGAGCACGACGATCCTGGATATCTTTTTCGCGTACATCCTGCCTTTCGTGTTCATCTACCTGATGCTCTGGGGCGTGTACCGCATGTTCTCGAAGAACGGCGGTATCGGCGGCTTCGGCGCGGGCAAATCGACCGCGAAGATGTATGTCGAGAAGGAGACCGGCGTCACGTTCAAGGATGTGGCCGGCCAGGAGGAAGCGAAGGAGTCCGTGCTGGAGCTTGTCGACTTCCTGCATGATCCCGCAAAATACACCCGCATCGGCGCGAAGCTGCCGAAGGGAGCTCTTTTGGTAGGCCCTCCCGGAACCGGTAAGACGCTGCTTGCGAAGGCGGTCGCCGGCGAGGCGAAGGTACCGTTCTTCTCGCTGTCGGGTTCCGACTTCGTCGAGATGTACGTCGGTGTCGGCGCGTCCCGTGTGCGTGATCTGTTCCGCCAGGCGCAGCAGATGGCTCCCTGCATCGTCTTCATCGACGAGATCGACGCGATCGGCAAGAGCCGTGACAGCCGATACGGCGGAGGCAACGACGAGCGCGAGCAGACCCTGAACCAGCTCCTCGCGGAGATGGACGGCTTCGACACTTCGAAGGGTGTCGTGATCTTAGCGGCGACGAACCGTCCGGAAATCCTCGACAAGGCGCTTCTGCGCCCGGGTCGTTTCGACCGCCGGATCATCGTGGACAAGCCTGATCTGAAGGGACGTCTCGCGACATTGAAGGTTCATTCGAAAAATGTTCTCATGCACGATTCGGTCGACCTCGAGGCCATCGCCCTCGCGACGAGCGGCGCGGTCGGGTCGGATCTTGCCAATATCATCAACGAGGCCGCGATCCTCGCGGTCAAGGAGGGACGTACGGTCGTGCAGCAGTCCGACCTGATGGAGTCCGTGGAGGTCGTCTTCGCCGGCAAGGAGAAGAAGGACCGCATCCTCGGCCCGGAGGAGAAGAGGATCGTCGCGTTCCACGAGGTCGGTCACGCGCTTGTGGCTGCTTTGCAGAAGGGCGCTGAGCCGGTGCAGAAGATCACGATCGTGCCTCGTACGATGGGCGCTCTCGGTTATACGATGCAGGTGCCCGAGGAGGAGAAGTACTTAAGCTCGAAGAACGATATCCTGCGCGAGATCCGCACGCTGTGCGGCGGACGCGCGGCCGAGGCGGTCATCTTCAACTCGATCACGACCGGCGCGAGCAACGACATCGAGCGCGCGACTTCGCTCGCACGCCAGATGATCACGATGTACGGTATGTCGGATGAGTTCGGCATGGTCGCTTTGGAGACGATCGAGAGCCGTTACCTTGACGGACGCGCCGTGACGCAGTGCAGCGACCAGACGGCGACGAAGATCGACACCGAGGTGAAGAACACGATCGGTGCCTGCTACGCGGACGCGGAGCGCATGCTTCGGGAAAATATCCAGGTGCTTGAGGAGGCAGCGGAGTTCCTGATCGAGAAGGAGACGATCACCGGTGCGCAGTTCATGGAGATTTTCCGTCGCGTGCGCGGCGAGAAGCCGCAGACCGGTGAGGTTACGTCGATCACTCTCGACGAGAGCGAGACCGATGAAACGCCGGCAGCCCAGGATGTGAGCGGGGATACGGTTGCGTCGACCGGGGAAGAAAGCGGGACCGCAGAGGGTGCGGCAACCGTACCGGACGGAGACGAGACCGGGGAGAGACTGTAACGGACGATCACCGTGTTGTCCGGTGAGAGGTGTGAGGAGAGAGGGTTCGTGCGATGAGCGGGAACAAGAGAGCTTTATTGGTATTTGCGACGCTTGCTGTTGTGCTGGTACTCGTGACCGTCGTGAACTCGAGCCGGCTCAATTCGGGCACGAACGAGGACGCGGGCGGAACCGTGACGGAGCCAACCGGTGCCGAGGACCCGAACGGCCCGAACCCAAACGGCAATGACCCGGATGGAAAGACCACCCCGACCACGGTTGTGACCGGGGCAGCGCCGACACAAGCTGCGCCGACGCCGACCGAGGTGCCTGCGCCGAAGCCTCTGTTGTTCATCAACGAAATACTTCCGACCAACACAAAATACAACGAGAAGAATAAAGCATATTACGATCTCGTCGAGCTGTACAACGGCTCTGATGAGACGATCCGACTCGGAGACTTTTGTCTGTCCGATTCGAAGAAGCATCTCACGGACTATCCGCTTCCGGCGATCGAGCTGCCCGCGGGCGGATACGCGGTTGTGTACTGCACCGGAAAGTATGATGTGACCGACGAGGAGGACCTTGCGTTCAAACTGTCCTACTTCGGCGAGAAGGTGTACCTGTCGGACAAAAACGGCAGTGTCATCGACATGGTCGAGTATCCGGAGCTTCCGCAGAACGTAAGCTATGGGCGCGTCGGCGAGGAGATGAGGATATTTGACCAGCCGAGCATCGGAGCGGCCAACGAGGGCGGCTTCGAGCGGATGACGACAAAACCCGATGTGGACCTTGAACCGGGATTTTACGCGGGAACACAGACCGTCAGCTTCCTCACGGAGGGGACGATCCGGTACACCCTCGACGGCAGCGCGCCGACATCATCCTCGAAGGTGTGGGACGGCAAACCGATCGAGATTTCCTCGAACGTCGCGATCCGCGCGTACGCGGAGGTGGACGGCTGTTATAAGAGCTTTCCGGCAACCTTCAGCTATTTCTTTGATACGCCCGATTATGAACTCGACGTGGCGCGGCTGACGATCAAGGAAGCGGATCTCAACCGGATGAACGAGAACTATCAGTCGAGCACCAAGTACGCGGCCAACCTGTCGCTGTTCGTAAACGGACACCTCGAATTTTCCGAGGACTGTGCCGTGAGCACGTTCGGCGGGTCGAGCCGGGCATATATCAAGAAGAGCTATCAGATCACGTTCACCACGACGTACGGCCCGTCCAAGCTGCGCTACCCGCTGTTTACCAACATGGATGAGGACGAGTTCAACTCGATCGTTCTCCGCGGCGGAAGCCAGGACAACGAGGCGACGCTGATGAGGGATGAGATGCTCACGTCGCTCGTTACGGACAACGGGCTTGTGGACGACCTTTTGGTGCAGTCCTACCGTCCGGTGAACCTCTACATCAACGACGAATACCGCGGAATCTACTACATCCGCGAGCACACCGACGAGTACATGGTGGCTTCCCATTACGGCTGTGATCCGGAGGAGGTCACGCTCGTCAAGCAGATGCACACCGTCAAATGCGGCAAGGAAGCGAAGGAGTGGACGGACCTGTGGAAGTTCATCTCCGAGAACCGGCTGACGGACGAGGAAGCCTACAACTATGTCAAGTCGGTCGTTGACCTGCAGAGCATCGCCGACTACTACGTCGTGCAGCTTTGGGACGGCAACATCGACCCCGACAACATCTGTGTCTGCAAGGCCGGTGACAAGTTCGGCGGCCGGTGGATCTACGTCCTGTACGACCTCGACCTCACGCTGACGCGCGGCGTGTCCGGGACGACGAACGAGCTGCTCGGCACGTTCAACACGGGCTACTACACGTTCAACGCGCTGATCTACCGTCTTTTGGAAAATGAGGAGTTCCGCGAGCTGTTCTGCGAGCGGATGGAATACATCCTGACCAACGTGCTCACGGACGAGCGCTGCAGCGAGTATATCGACAAGTTTGTCGCGATGCTCGACCACGACATGGTCTACAACTGCGCGCGCTGGAACCCGGTCAGGGACCCGGTGAAGAAGACCAACTACCGCAGCTACAGCGGCTGGCAGAGCAGTGTCAAGACGCTTCGCGAGATGGTCGCGGGCCGCGGGCCGAAGATCATCCGCGATTTCGTGAGCGCGAAGGGGATTTCGAGCGAGCTTGTGGACCGGTATTTTGCGGACCTGCTCGAGTGATCATTGTATAGACAGATTTGGGCTGTATAGACAGCTTTTGGAAAATGCTGAGGAATTACCCGCGAGGGTTTCCTCAGTCATTGCTTTTTTCGGAGAGGACTATCGGAGAGAACTATGAGGCGGATCCTGTTTGGCGCGTTATCGCTCACCATCGCATTGCTGATGATCGCCTGGACCTGGTACCGGGGACCGATGAGGGCAGAAGTGCGCACTTCCGCCGGGCAGATGAGTGAGAAGCAATCCGAGAACGAGGGACAGACGTTAGAAGAGACGGTAGTCACGGAGCCGGCAGAGGCGGTGCCTTCCGCGCTGACGGTCACACCTGATCCGACGGCTGCGGCGGAACCTGCATCTGCAGTGACCGACGGGACAGTAACGCCGACGGTAACAGCGGAACCAACGGCTACCCCGGAGCCTACAGCCACACCGACCCCGACGGAAGCGCCGAAACTATACATTAACGAGATCCTTGCCACAAATTCGAAATACAACAAACACAACGGCGGCTACTGCGATGCCGTCGAGATCTATAACGCGTCGGAGGGGGCAGTCATGCTCTCGGGGTACTGCCTGTCCGATTCGAAGAAGCGCCTCACGGAGTACCCGCTACCCGAGGTGGAGCTTGCTGCGGGAGAGTACATGGTGTTTTACTGCACCGGCGAATATGACGCGGCGGGGGAGTACGATCTTGCGTTCAAGCTTTCCTACTTCGGTGAGAAAGTGTTCCTGTCCGATGCGGACGGCAACGTCATCGACAAGGTCGAGTACCCGGAGATGCCGCAGAACGTAAGCTACGGGCGCGACGGTGAAGCGTGGCGGGTCTATGACAAGCCGACGCTCGGGAGCGCCAACGTGGGCGGCTACGAGCGCATCTCGGCGAAGCCCGAGGTAGACCTGGCGCCCGGATTTTACGAGGGAACGCAGACGGTAACGTTCACCACGGGAGGCACGATCCGGTACACCCTCGACGGAAGCAAGCCGGACGCGTCCTCGAAGAAATGGGACGGCCAGCCGATCGAGATCTCGTCAACGTGCACGATCCGCGCGTACGCGACGGAAGAGAACTGCATGGCGAGCTTTGACGCGGCGTTTGAGTATTTCATCGGCGTGCCGGACTACGAGCTCGACGTGCTCGCGCTCTCCATGAAGGCATCGGATTTTGAGACGCTGAACAAGAATTATAATTCGAAGAAGAAATACGCGGCGAGCGTTACGCTGTTCTCCGACGGGCAGATGCAGTTCTCGGAGGACTGCGCGGTCAGCATGTACGGCGCGACGAGCCGGGCGTATCCGAAGAAGAGCTATCAGATCACATTTTCCACTGCGTACGGGGTTTCCAAGCTTCGGTATCGCGTGTTTGACGACTTGGAGATCGACGAGTTCAACGCGCTCGTGCTGCGCTCGGGCTCGCAGGATGCCGCGGGAGCGATGATGAGGGACGAGTTCGTCTCCTCGCTGTCCACCTCGTACGGCGTCGTCGCGGACGTGCTTGTGCAGGCGTACAAGCCCGTGAACCTCTACATCAACGGGCAGTACTGGGGCATCTACTATATCCGCGAGCACATCGACGAGGACATGATCGCCTCGCACTACGGCTGCGATCCCGAGGAGGTCACGATCGTCAAGCAGATGAACAAGATCGTCTGCGGCAGGGACGGTCAGGAGTGGAGGGACCTCTGGAAATACATCAGCAACAACCGTCTGACGGACGCGGAAGCGTACGAGTATGTCAAATCGGTGGCGGATGTGCAGAGCGTCGCCGATTACTACATCATCCAGCTTTGGAACGGCAACATCGACATGGACAACGTGCGCGTGTGCAAGGCCGGTGACAACCGCTGGATCTACATTCTGTACGATCTCGATCTGACGCTGTACCGCGGTGCCTCCGGGACAACGACGGAGCAGCTCGGGACCTTCAACACCGGGTACTCCACCTTCAACGCGTTAATCAATCGTCTGTTGGAAAATGAGGAATTCCGCGAGCTGTTCCTATCGCGCATGGCGCAGATCATGTACACACCGCTGTCGAGCGACGCGGCTCTGACAAAGATCAATCAGCTGGAACAGATGCTTGATCACGACATGAAATACAACTGCGAGCGGTGGCAGGGTGTGAAGGACCCGCGCGGCGAGATCGGTTACCGCAGCTACAAGAGCTGGAAGAGCAACGTCGAATCGCTGCGGAAGCAGGTCAACGGACGAGAGTGGAAGATCATTAAGGATTTTGTCAAGGCGAAGGGAATACCGGACGAGCTGGTGAGGAAGTATTTTCCGATGCTGAAATCATAGAATTGCAGGACTGCGACGGCAGCGGCATTTCCGTAACACGGAAGGCCGCGGCGCAGGTAACACAGAGTAACACTCCGACGGAGGTTTGGGAATGAGGGAGTTTGACATTCATGCGGAACTGGCGAAGCTGCCGTCGTGCCCCGGCGTGTACATCATGCACGACGCGCGCGACCGCATACTCTATGTCGGCAAGGCGAAGATCTTGAAACGCCGCGTGAGCCAGTATTTTCGGGAGGGCAACAAGCTCTCGCCGAAGATCCGCCGCATGGTCTCGCAGGTTAACTGGTTCGAGTACATCGTGGTCTCCTCGGAGCTCGAGTCCCTCGTTTTGGAAAATAACCTCATCAAGGAGCATCGCCCGCCGTACAACACGCTTTTGAAGGACGACAAGACGTACCCGTTCATCAAGGTGACGGTCGACGAGCCGTACCCGCGCGTGTTTTTGACGAGGCGGCAGGAGAAGGACAAAGCAAGATATTTCGGACCGTTCACGAACGGCGTGTCCGTGAACGACACCATAGAGCTTCTTCGGAAAATCTACCGCATCCGCACGTGCAACCGCGCGCTTCCCTCGACGGACCCGAGTTTGCGGCCGTGCCTGTACCACCAGATCGGGCAGTGCGACGCGCCGTGCGTCGGCCTTGTGAGCGAGGAAGCGTACGCGGAGATGGTCGCGAAGGTGCTTCGGTTCTTAGGCGGCGACTACTCCGACGGGATCGCGTACCTCACGAAGCGGATGGAGGAGGCGAGCGAGGCGCTTGAGTTTGAGAAGGCGGCGGAGTTCCGCGACCTGATCACGCGCGTGAAGGCGCTCGCGCAGGTTCAGCACGCGAACGACAAGAGGCTCGATGAGCGCGACATCATCGCGATGGCGAGGGAGGAGGAGCACTGCGTGGTGCAGGTCTTCTTCGAGCGCGACGGCAAGCTGATCGGCCGGGAGCATTTTCATATGCAGGAGACGGACGAGCGCGGCGACGCGGAGGTTCTGTCGGCGTTTTTGCGGCAGTTTTACGAGGGGACCCCGTACATCCCGCGCGAGGTGATGACGGAGGTCATGCCGGAGGAGGCGGAGCTTCTCGAGCAGTGGCTCACGGTCAAGCGCGAGCAGCCGGTGCACATCCGCGTGCCGAAGATCGGCGACAAGGAGCGGCTGATCCGCCTCGCGAAGGAAAATGCCCGCATGGTCATCGCGAAGGATCTCGAGAAGATCACGCGGGAGGAGGCGCGCACGCACGGCGCGATGCGCGATCTTGCGGCGTTGCTTGGGCTTGAGGATCTCCACCGCGTGGAGTCCTATGATATATCCAACATCAGCGGCTTTCACAGTGTCGGCTCGATGGTCGTCTTCACGGATGGCCATGCACGCAAGTCCGACTACCGCAAGTTCCGCATCCAAAGCGTCGACGGGCCGGACGACTACGCGTCGATGCGCGAGGTGCTGACGAGGCGGTTCACGCACGGGCTGCGGGAGCGCAAGGCCGCGGCAGCGATCACGGCGGAAGCGGAGGCTGAGGCTGCCGGGACGCAGGCCGGCGCGGAGACGGCGTCAGGGGCGAAGAAAAATGACGGGAACTCATTTTCCGTATTCCCTGATGTCATATTGATGGACGGCGGCAAGGGCCAGATTGAGATCGCCGAGGAGGTGCTCGCGGAGCTCGGGCTTACGATCCCGGTCTGCGGCATGGTCAAGGACGACCGGCACCGCACGAGAGGGTTGTATTTCCACGGGAACGAGATCGCGCTGTCGGGCGCAAGCCGCGGAAGCGCGGGAGCGAACGAGGAGGTAGCGGCGCTTGTCACGCGGATTCAGGACGAGACGCACCGGTTCGCGATCGAGTATCACAGAAGCCTTCGCTCGAAGGGACAGACGAAGTCGGTGCTCGATGACATTCCGGGCATCGGACCGACGAGGCGTCGGGCTATCATGATGTATTTTAAGGGCATGGCGGAGCTGAGGGAAGCGACCGTGGAGCAGATCGCGGGAGTGCCCGGCATGAACAAGGCGGCAGCGGCCTCGGTGTATTCCTTCCTGCATCGGGAGGAAGCGGCGGAGGGCGCTAACGAAAGCGATTGAATTATACTTTCGCGTACTATATAAT
Organism: Lachnospiraceae bacterium; assembly: GCA_017617545.1. Classification (GTDB taxonomy): domain Bacteria; phylum Bacillota; class Clostridia; order Lachnospirales; family Lachnospiraceae; genus ISDg. The sequence goes on along the minus strand of JAFZVZ010000026.1, from coordinate 33,376 downwards.
GGTTATGGTGCGTAATCTAAATATTCGGAGGTAGGTATGAGCACATATGAGGTTTCACTCGTAAAGATGGTGGAGAAGATGAATCTGGTGAATCTGACGCCAGAGATCGATATCTCCAAGCGGAAGATCACGAAGCCGGAGATCAACCGCCCGGCACTGCAGCTGGCAGGATTTTTCAGCGACTTTGACGCGGACCGCATTCAGCTGATCGGTAACGTGGAGTACGCGTATATGTATAAGAACGAGATGACGTCGGAGGACCGTCACGTCTGCTTCTCGCGGCTGATGGGCTACGGCGTGCCGTGCATCATCTTCTGCCGTAATCTTCATGTGAGTGACGGCATGCGCAAGCTCGCGCTCGACAAGGGTGTTCCGGTGTTCCAGAGCAGCATGGAGACGACCGCGCTCGTCGCGGAGCTCGTGCGCTGGCTGAAGGTTCAGCTCGCGCCGCGCATCTCGATCCACGGCGTTTTGGTCGACGTCTTCGGCGAAGGCCTGCTGATCATGGGCGAGAGCGGCATCGGTAAGAGTGAGGCTGCGCTTGAGCTGATCAAGAGAGGACACCGTTTGGTTTCGGACGATGTCGTCGAGATCAAGAAGGTCAGCGACGATACGCTGTTTGGCTCCGCGCCTGATGTTACGAAGCATCTGATCGAGCTTCGAGGCATCGGCATCATCGACGTCAAGACGCTGTACGGTGTTCAGAGCGTCAAGGAGACGCAGACGATCGACCTCGTGATCCAGCTTGAGGAGTGGGACCGCGAGAAGGAGTACGACCGTCTCGGCCTTGAGGAGAAATACACGGAGTTCCTCGGCAACCGCGTGGTGTGCAACAACATCCCGATCCGCCCGGGTCGTAACCTCGCCATCATCTGCGAGGCAGCGGCGATCAACTACCGCCAGAAGAAGATGGGTTACAACGCGGCGCTCGAGCTTCAGAAGCGTGTCACGGAAAATCTTATGAAACATGCGAACGGAGAGGAATAACATGAGATATTGCTTTGGTATTGACATAGGAGGCACCTCCATCAAATGCGGTCTGTTCACGCAGGACGGCACGGTCGTCCGCAAATGGGAGATCCCCACGAACCGTGAAGCCGGCGGCGTTAAGATCCCCGGCGAGCTCGCGGCGTCCATCTCACAGGTGATGGGCGAGGAAAATCTGACTCAGGACCAGGTCATCGGCGTCGGCATGGGCGTTCCCGGACCGGTTCTCGCGGACGGCATGGTTTTGTTGTGCCCGAACCTCGGATGGGATCACATCAACGTGCGCGTGATGATGGAGCAGATGCTCGGAGTTCCGGTGCGTGTCGGCAACGACGCAAACGTGGCGGCTCTCGGCGAGCAGTGGAAGGGCGGCGGACGCGGCTATTCCGACATGCTCATGGTGACGCTCGGCACGGGTGTCGGCGGCGGTCTGATCCTCGGCGGAAAGATCGTCTGCGGCAGCAACGGAGCGGCAGCGGAAATCGGCCATATCGTCGTGAACCCGGAGGAGACGGACCGTTGCGGCTGCGGCTGCAGAGGGCATCTTGAGCAGTACGCTTCGGCGACGGGCATCGTTCGCATGGCGAAGAAGCGCCTTGCGTCCGAGTCGGTTGCGACATCGCTGCACGGCTTTGCCAACCTGACGGCGAAGGACATCTTCGACGAGGCGAAGAAGGGCGATGAGGTTGCGTGCTCCCTCGTGGATACGCTCGGTTCGTACCTTGCGCTTGCGCTCTCACACGTGGCGGCGGTTGCCGATCCGGTGGCATTTGTCATCGGCGGCGGAGTGAGCAAGGCAGGAGCGATCCTGATCGACGCGATCGAGAAGCATTACAATGACAATATTCTTCCCGCACTGCGCGGCAAGGTGTTCCGCTTAGCGGAGCTTGGCAACGACGCGGGAATTTTCGGAGCGGCCCGAATGACGCTTGAGGACCGCTGATCAAAGGACAGAAGGTTATATGGTTAGTGAGAAACAGAAACAATTGTTGAGCGCGCTGTACGGCGAGAGGGGCATTTTCCGAGAGAAAGAGCCCCTGGCGGCGCACACGACCTTCCGGATCGGAGGACCGGCTGAGGTTTACCTTGTGCCGGCCGACGAGGAGCAGCTGGCGGCGACGGTGCGGCTGCTGCGCAGCGAGGGGATGCGGTGGCAGATCCTCGGCAACGGCAGCAACGTGCTTGTGGCCGACGAGGGGATCGCGGGCGTGCTCATCCACATGGAGGACAAGAAGAGCGTGCCGGAGTACCGCACGGAAGGCGGTACGGTGCTGGCGACGGTCACGGCGGGAATGTCGCTGTCGGGGTTCGCGAGGGACGCGTGCGAGCGCGGGCTTGCGGACATGGAATACGCGACGGGAATTCCCGGCACGGTCGGCGGCGGTGTCGTGATGAACGCGGGCGCCTACGAGGGCGAGATCAAGCATTCGCTTCAGGAAGTGACGGTGATCACGGCGGACGGCGAGAGACGGGTTCTCCCGGCGGCGGATCTGAAGCTTTCATACCGCTACAGCATCATCCCCGAGAAAGGGTATCTCGTGACGAGCGCGACCTTCGGCATGAAGGAGGGCGACCGCGACGGGATCCGAGCGAAGGTGCTGGAGCTTTCGGCAAGGCGGCGCGACAAGCAGCCGCTTGAGTATCCGAGCGCGGGAAGCACGTTCAAGAGGCCGACAGGGTACTTTGCGGGCAAGCTCATTGAGGAGGCGGGCCTTCGCGGATACACGGTCGGCGGGGCGCAGGTTTCGGAGAAACACTGCGGGTTTGTGATCAACCGCGGCGGGGCAACCTGCGCGGATGTGAAGAAGCTGATCGCGGATGTACAGCGGATCGTGCTGGAGAAATCCGGCGTGAAGCTGGAGCCCGAGGTAAAATTCCTCTCGTGACGGACCGCGGATCCCGGGCTTAGCGGGATCGTGATCTCGAAGAGGAAAATGAGTGTCTCACCGCTTCGGGCGCGCTGGCGCACGGGGCGAAAACCACGAGGAAACGGAATGTCATTTGCGAAAGACCTGAAAGAGGAACTGGCGGAAAAACTGTCGGGCGCGCGTCATTGCAGGGTTGCGGAGCTCGCCGGTATGATGGTGTACGGCGGCTCGGTGGTCACGGAGGAGGACGGCAGCCGACTTCTCGTTTTTTCCACGGAAAAGGAAATAATTGCGAAAAAGTGCTTTACATTTCTCAAAAAGTCCTTTAATATGAGGATTGGTGCAGGGGAGACAACTGTCGAAAGCCGCCGCGGAAAGACCTACACGGTCAGCGTGTCGGGGGACAGCGATGTCAGACGCTGCACGGAGGAGATGGGCTTTGTGTGGCCGGAAGGAAGGGACCTTCAGGCGACGGAGGCTCTGTCGGATTGGACATTGACCATGCCGGAGGAGACCTGTTGCGCGAGGAGTTTTACGCGCGGGTTGTTCCTGATGCGGGGGACGATGAACGATCCCGAAAAATCGTATCATTTTGAAGTTGCCGTACCTTCGGAGACAGTTGGCCGATGGCTGGCCGGCTTTCTTCAGCAGTTTGACTGCGAGCCGCGCATGAGGGAGCGGCGAGGGTCCATTGTGGTGTATCTGAAAGACGCAGAGCAGATTGCCGATGCGCTGACCGTGATGGATGCGGTGGGCGCGAGACTGCGGTTTGAGGAAGTCCGGGTAGTGCGCAATAAGCGTGGCGAAGTCCAGCGGATGGTGAATTGTGAAATTTCCAATCTCGCGAAGACGACGCAGGCTGCGGGACGGCAAATAGAAGCCATCGAACTCATCGAGCGTGTTGCGGGGTTGCACACACTGCCGGATGAGCTTCGGAAAATGGCGAAGCTTCGGTTGGAGAACCCGGAGTATTCGCTGCAGGAACTGGGGGATTGCTCCACACCGCCTGTCGGGCGGTCGTGTGTCAATCATCGTTTGCAAAAACTATGTGAAATCGCCGAGGGTTTACGGTTGAAAGAAGGAGGTTGAGTCAATGATTTCCAAAGATGTGACAGTAAACATTCCCAATGGTCTCGGCGGAAGACCGATTGCCTTGCTGGTACAGGTGGCAAGCCGTTACGACAGCAGCGTGTATGTACAGTGTGAGAACAAGAAGGTCAATGCGAAGAGTATCATGGGTATGATGAGCCTGGCTCTTCCGACCGGTTCCAACGTCACCGTGACCGTGAACGGAACGGACGAGGAAGCCGCAATGAAGGACATCGAGGCATACTTGAAGAACGAGTAAGCCGGGCTATTGACATTTTCCGTGAAATTCGCTAAACTGAGTACAGTTGTTACGATGAAGTAACGGATAGCGACAGGAGGTTCTTATGAAACAGAACAAGCATATCAAGACGATGAAGACGCGCAATCTTTGCGAGAGCGCTAAGAAGGGCGGATGCGGTGAGTGCCAGACATCTTGCCAGTCGGCTTGCAAGACGAGCTGCGGTATTGCGAATCAGAAGTGCGAGAAGAGCAGCAAGTAAATCAAACGTTAAAGAAATCGCCCTTCGGGGCGATTTTTTTAACGATAAGCAAAAGCACTCTCGCCGGCGGGGATTGGCGACAATCAGTAGTGCGGAGCATTCGAGACTTATAAAGAGGAGTTACCAGTGATACACCAGTATAAAATGGCCGGTCACAACATTGTCATGGATATCGCGTCGGGCGCGATCCATGAGGTTGACGATCTGACTTACGACATGATCGCGGAGTATCAGGGCGCGGAGCGCGAGGCGCTGCTTGCGTCGATGCGGGCGAAGTACCCGGACACGCCGTATGAGGAGCTGTGCGAGGTTTACGACGAGATCGCGGAGCTTGCGGAGGACGGACAGCTGTTCGCGGAGGACACGTTCGCGCCGATGGCGGGCGAACTGAAGGCGCGCACGAGCGGTGTCGTGAAGGCGCTGTGCCTGCACGTCGCGCACACCTGCAACCTGAACTGTTCCTACTGCTTCGCGAGCCAGGGGCGGTTCCACGGCGAGCGCGCGATCATGAGCTTTGAGACCGGAAAGCGAGCGATTGATTTTCTCGTGGAAAATTCAGGCACCAGACGCAATCTCGAGGTCGATTTCTTCGGCGGCGAGCCGCTTCTCAACTGGGATGTTGTGAAGCAGATCGTCGGGTATGCGAGGAGCATCGAGAAGGAGAAGGGGAAGAATTTCCGCTTCACGCTGACGACCAACGGCATGCTCGTCGATGACGAGGTCATCGAGTACGCGAACCGTGAGATGCACAACGTAGTCTTAAGCCTTGACGGCCGAAAGGAGGTCCATGACCGCTTCCGCAAGGATTACGCGGGCAAGGGCAGCTGGGACGTCATCGTGCCGAAGTTTCAGAAATTCGTCGAGGCGCGCGGAGGGAAGAACTACTACATCCGCGGCACGTTCACGCATGCCAATCCCGATTTCCTCGCGGACATCGAGACGATGCTCGACCTCGGGTTCACGGAGCTCAGCATGGAGCCCGTCGTGTGCGCGCCGGGGGACGCGATGGCTTTGACGGATGAGGATTTTCCGATCGTGTGCGAGCAGTATGAGAAGCTCGCCGAATTGATGGACAAGAGGCGCTGCGAGGGGTGTCCGTTCACGTTCTACCACTACATGATCGACCTTGAGGACGGTCCCTGCATCTACAAGCGAATCAGCGGATGCGGCTCGGGAACGGAGTATATGGCGGTCACGCCGTGGGGCGATCTGTATCCGTGTCACCAGTTTGTGGGCGAGGAGAAGTTCAAACTCGGTGACATCTGGAATGGAGTCGATAATACTGCGGTCCGCGATGATTTCGCGAGCTGCAATGTATATGCGAGAGAGGAGTGCCGCGACTGCTGGGCACGCCTGTACTGTGCCGGAGGATGCGCGGCGAACGCGTATCACGCGACCGGCTCGGTGCGCGGCGTGTACGAGTACGGTTGCCGGCTGTTCCGCAAGCGTCTGGAGTGCGCGATCATGCTGAAGATCGCGGAGGCTGACGACGCAGAGGACGAGGAGGAGTAACCGGCGGGGAGAAGCCGGAGGGCTGATGGTATACTGCGGCGGTGCGGGCCGTACGCATGGGGAAGTTAGGGGTTTAGTATGAACACACCGATTTATGATTTTGTAGAGGCCTACCGCGAAAGCGACGCGGTGCGGCTTCATATGCCCGGCCACAAGGGAGTGCCCGGGCCTTTGGGCGTTGAACCTTTTGACATCACGGAGATCGACGGAGCGGACGTGCTCTCGCAGGCCTGCGGCATCATCGCCGAGAGCGAGGCCAACGCGGGTTCATTGTTCGGCTGCCGCACGCTCTACTCGACCGAGGGGTCGTCACTGTGCGTGCGCGCGATGGTCTTTCTTCTGAAAATGACGGCGCTCCACCGCGGGGTCACCCCGCGCATCCTTGCAGCGCGCAACGTGCATCGGTCCTTTTTGGACGCGATCGCTCTGTTGGACGTTGAGGTGGACTGGATCATGCCGAAGGCGGCGTGCGACGGAAAGCCGTTTGCTTACGAAACGTGCGAGGTCAGCGGCGATGAGCTGGCGGTCATGATCGACCGTCTGCGCGAGGAGGGGCGCATGCCCTCGGCCGTCTACATCACAAGCCCGGACTATCTCGGAAACCGCGCGGACATCGCCGCGCTTGCCGAGGTGTGCCACAGTCACGGCTGTTTTCTTGCCGTTGACAACGCGCACGGCGCGTATCTTCGTTTTCTTGCGGAGTCCGCTCACCCAATGAACCTCGGCGCGGATCTGTGCTGCGATTCCGCTCACAAGACGCTCCCGGTGCTGACCGGCGGCGCGTATCTTCACATCAGCCGCGACAACCATTATCTGACGGAGATCGCGGGCCGCGCGATGGCTCTTTTTGCCACCACGAGCCCGTCCTATCTGATCCTGCAGTCTCTCGACCTTTGCAATGCCTATATCGAGGAAAATGAAGCCCTCTTCGAGCGGACGGCGTCCCGTGTGGCGCAGCTCAAGGAGGACCTTGCGAAGGCGGGATACCGCATGGTGGGAACGGAGCCGTGGAAGATCACGCTCGTCGTGGGCGATGTGACGGAGTACGGCGATGAGGACGAGGAAGGCGCATTTTCCGATGGAGACATGTTAGCGGAAATGCTCGGCAAATTCGGCATCTTCGTCGAGTACCACGATCGCAGGCACGTCGTGATGATGTTCAGCACGCAGACCACGGAGGGCGAGTTTGCCCTGGTCGGCAGCGTGCTTGCGCAGATCGCCAAGGAGAGAAGCGACGAGGAGAAGAAGGATGAGTCTGAGGAGCAGAACGGCGAGGCATCGGAGGAGCAGGCTTCATCGGCGGATGAGCGCATCCCCGTGCCGGTTCAGGTTCTGACGCCGGCGGAGGCCATCCTCGCGGAGAGCGAGTATGTGGACGCTTCGCAGTGCGTCGGGCGCGTGCTGGCGGAGCCGCTTGTTCACATGCCTCCGTGCGTGCCGGTTTACATGTGCGGCGAGGTGCTCGGTGAGGACGCGGTGCGTTTCGTGACAGGGCGCGTGCGCGTGGTGAAGGAGCCGGTGGCGCTGTTTAGAAGAAAGTAACATATCGAGAGGATAAGAAGACGGACATGGAATGGAGTTTGACGGACGGCTCAGCCAAGCGGCTGGGCAGAACATATGATATCGACGGCACGCTGTGGCTGAGCTTCTCGGCGTCGGGCGCGGAGTGGATCTGCCGCGACGCGGAATGCACGATCCGCCTTGTCGGCGACGCGATGAGCGGGGATGCGGTGCACAGCCCGCGGTACGCGATCGAGGTGAACGGAGAGCGCGTCGTGAGCGCGACGATGCCCGCGGACAGAGAGGCGGTGCACACGGTGAAGGCCGCGGACGGCGCGACCGAGGTAGGCACGGTGCGCGTGCTGAAACTCTCGGAGTGCGCGGACTCAACGCTTGGGATCGCGTCGGTCACGTGCGACACGAAGCCCGAACCGACGGAGGAGAAGGTGTTCCGCGTGGAGTTTGTGGGCGATTCCATCACCTGCGGCTACGGCGTGGACGGAGTGCTCGGCGATCTGTACAGCACCTCCAACGAGGACGCGACGAAGGCGTACGCATACCTCACGGCACAGGATCTGGACGTCGATTACAGCCTCGTCTCGTTCAGCGGCTACGGCATCATTTCCGGCTACACGGAGCTTGAGGTTCCGAGGACCGAGTGCCTTGTGCCGGACTACTACAAGACGATGGGTAACTCCTACGGACGCTTCGCGGACCGCGTGGAGCCGTCGGAGGTCACGTGGGATTTCGGGGCATTTTCCGCAGATGTAGTCGTGATCAACCTGGGCACGAACGACGCGAGCTACTGCAGGGATGTACCGGAGCGGCATCGCGCGTATATCGAGGAGTACAAGAGATTTCTCGCGGACGTGCGGGCGTGCAACCCGATCGCGGTGATCCTGTGCACGCTCGGCATCATGGATGACCGCTTAAACGGCGCGATGGAGACGGCCGTAGCGGAGTACGTGGAGGAGAGCGGTGACGCGGATGTGCGCACGATGATCTTCACGCCGCAGAACATGGAGAAGGACGGAGCCGCGGTTGACTGGCATCCGAGCGCGGTCACGCACCGGAAGGCGGCGGACAAGCTGATCGCGTACATGCGCGAGAACATTTTTTGAAATGAGGCGCCCAAGGGGCCTGAAGAATAGGAAAAGGAGCGTGAGAAGATGGAAATTCAGGATTTGTTGAACAAGGTCGACCACACACTGCTGTCGACGACGGCGACATGGGAGGAGATCCGCGCGATCTGCGACGACGGCGTGCGGTTCCACACGGCGAGCGTGTGCATCCCTCCGTGCTACGTGAAGAAGGCTGTGGAGTACGTGAAGGGCGGCGTGCCCGTGTGCACGGTGATCGGTTTCCCGAACGGTTACGCGACGACGCTGACCAAGTGCGCGGAGGCGACGGACGCGGTTCGAAACGGCGCGGCGGAGATCGACATGGTCGTGAACCTCGGAATGGTCAAGGAGGGCCGCTATGACGATGTCCTCGCGGAGATCAACGCGGTCAAGACGTCGTGCGACGGACGCCTTCTGAAGGTCATCATCGAGACGTGCAAGCTCACGGAGGTTGAGAAACTCGCGCTCTGCGACGTTGTGTCGCGCTCGACGGCGGATTACATCAAGACCTCGACCGGCTTCGGCGGTGGCGGAGCGACATTCCACGATGTCGAGCTCATGGCGCTTCACTGCAAGGGCAAGAAGGTCAAGGCGGCAGGCGGCATCCGCTCCATCGAGGACGCGGAGAAGTTCATCGAGCTCGGCGCGGAGCGGCTCGGAACGAGCAAGGTCGTGGGCGAGGTCAAATCCATTTTGAACGAGAAGAAGCACAGCAACCTGAGTTATTTTTCGTAAAGGAGGAACAACTATGGCAACAAATTATCCGACCCCTCATATCAAGGCGACACCCGATGACATCGCGAAGACCGTGCTGATGCCGGGCGACCCGCTGCGCGCGAAATTTATCGCGGAGACGTTTTTGGAAAATCCCGTGCTGTTCAACAACGTGCGCGGCATCCAGGGCTACACCGGAACGTACGAGGGAACGCGCGTGAGCGTGATGGCCAGCGGCATGGGCATTCCGTCCATCGGCATTTACACGCACGAGCTGTTCAACTTCTTCGATGTGGAAAATATCATCCGCATCGGTTCGGCGGGCGCGTACAGCCCGAAGGTGAAGGTGCGCGACATCGTGATCGCGCAGGGCGCGTGCTACGACACCAATTATGTGAGACAGTTCAACCTGCCGGGAACGTACTCGGCGATCAGTGATTTCGGACTGCTTTCTACAGCAGTAGAAACGGCAAAGGAACAGCAGTTGAGCTACCATGTGGGCAACCTGTTCTCGAGCGATATCTTCTACGGGGATCCGGAGGCGTTCACCGATGCCGAGCAGCCCAGAGCGGCATGGAGCAAGATGGGTGTGCTCTGTGTTGAGATGGAGGCCGCGGGGCTCTTCATGAACGCGGCGCGCGCAGGCAAGAAGGCGCTCGCGATCTGCACGATCTCCGATCACCTGATCACCGGCGAGAGCCTGCCCGCGGAGGAGCGGCAGACGTCCTTCACCGAGATGATGAAGCTGGCTCTGACGGTAGCCAAGAAGGTGGATTGACCCGGAGCCGTACGGCGGATCGGAACAATCCACAAAAACCTGAGATCATTTTTGTAATCTTCGCGCCCGAAAGCGGATTGACTTTCGGGCGCGATATTGCTATGATTATTAAGTTATGTACATTTATGTACATACCAGGAGGACAAAAATGGGTAAGATTATTTTGACCGGAGACCGGCCGACAGGAAGACTTCATGTGGGACATTACGTGGGGTCGCTGAAGCGCCGCGTGGAGATGCAGAACTCCGGGGAGTTTGAGAAGATTTTCATCATGATCGCAGACGCGCAGGCTCTGACGGACAACGCGGACAATCCGCAGAAGGTCCGCGAGAACATCATCGAGGTTGCGCTTGACTATATGGCGGCGGGTCTCGACCCGGAGAAGTGCACGATCTTCATCCAGTCGCAGATCCCGGAGCTGACGGAGCTGACATTTTACTACATGAACCTTGTTACGGTTGCAAGACTTCACCGCAATCCGACCGTGAAGAACGAGATCGCGATGCGCGGCTTTGAGGAGAGCATCCCGGCAGGTTTCTTTACGTACCCCGTGAGCCAGACGTCGGACATCACCGCGTTCAAGGCGACGACCGTGCCGGTCGGCGAGGACCAGCTGCCGATGCTCGAGCAGGCGAGAGAGATCGTACGCCGCTTCAACATGACCTACGGAGAGGTGCTCGTGGAGCCCGAGGCGGTCATTCCGGACAACGAGACGTGCAAGCGTCTGCCCGGCACCGACGGCAAGGCGAAGATGAGCAAGTCTCTCGGCAACTGCATCTATCTTGCGGACAGCGCCGAGGAAGTGAAGCAGAAAGTCATGAACATGTACACCGACCCGAACCACATCAAGGTGACCGACCCCGGTACCGTGGAGGGCAACGCGGTGTTCACGTATCTGGATGCCTTCTGTAAGCCGGAGCATTTTCCGAAGTATCTGCCCGACTATGAGAACCTTGACGCGCTGAAGGATCACTACAGACGCGGCGGTCTCGGTGACGTGAAGATCAAGCGTTTCCTGTGCGCCGTGCTGGAGGAGGAACTCGCTCCGATCCGCGAAAGACGCGAGGAGCTGCAGAAGCATATCCCGGAGATCCTCGAGATCCTTCGCAAGGGAAGCATTGAGGCACAGAAGACCGCGGCGGCGACGCTTGCGGAGGTGAAGGCCGCGATGCGGATCAACTATTTCGATGATGACACATGGGTGAAGGAACAGGCTGAGAAGTACCGTTAACGGAGGTCAGCATGGAGAGCGAATACTATTACCAGCGCAATGAGGTTGAGGTCAACGCCATTCTGCTGCGATGCGCGCTTGTGCTTTTGTTTGTCGGCCCGTTTCTCGCGCTTTTGCGCATCTGGGGGATCAACCAGGAGTTCAACTATCTGGAGTGCTTTTTCTTCTCCGCCATCGTGCTTGTGCTGTACATTTTCGGAAGAGCCCTGCAGCACACGGAACGGTTTCAATGGCTGCTGAAGTATCTGATTCTTCTCGGAATGCACGCGGGCGTGTGCTACATGGCGACGAAGCCGGGCATCCTGGTGTACATCAGTTACGCGTTGATGCCGGCGCTGTCGTGCCTGTATTACCGCAAGCGGTTCACGCTGCACATCACAGGGTTCTGTTACCTGATCATGATGGGAACGATGTTCCTGCGCGCGGACAATGAGACAACCTACGCGTACGATTCCCTCACCTCGGAGGAGTGGTACAGCGTCTTCGGATTCGGTTTCACATGGGAGTATGTGCTCCTGGCCATCGTGCTGATCGCGCTGGTCGGCAAGACCGAATCGAGTTTGAATCTGTTACATAAGAGCAACCGGCAGATGCAGGACATGCAGCTGCAGCTGATCTCCGGATTTGCTAATTTCCTGGAGTTCCGCGACCAGAGCACCGGTCACCACGTGCGCCGCACGCAGGCGTATGTGCGTATGATCGCGCTCGGCATGTATCACCGCGGATACTACCAGTCGGAGCTCTCCGCCAAGGCCATCAGTTACATGGAGACGGCGGCGCCGCTCCACGACGTCGGTAAGATTGCCATTCCCGATGCGGTCCTTCTGAAGGACAGCGAGCTGACGGATGAGGAATATGAGATCATCAAGAACCATACCCGCGAGGGGTATCGTCTGATCACGGAAAATCTTTCCGAGCTGCCCGACAAGCGCCTGCTCAAGTGCGCGCAGGAGATCACCCTGAGCCACCACGAGCGCTGGGACGGCACCGGATACCCGGAAGGACTGCGAGGCACGCAGATCCCGCTTCCCGCGAGAATCATGGCGATCGCGGACACGCTCGACGCAATGCTGTCGGAGCGCGTGTACAAGAAGAGCATGGATCTCGACGAGGTGCTGTACGAGCTCGTCAAGGAAAAGGGAAAGCATTTTGAGCCTTGTATCGTGGATACCGTAGTGAAGCTGCGGTCGGAGATTGAAGAGTTCCTCCTTGAGGAGAGCCGCAAGGAGAAAGAAGAGTGAGGATATAGGCATGAAACGACTCGGATTTGACAACAACAAGTATCTGGAGATGCAGTCAGCGCACATCAAGGAGCGCATCGGCAAATTCGGCGGCAAGCTGTATCTGGAGTTCGGCGGCAAGCTGTTCGACGACTTCCACGCATCCCGCGTATTGCCGGGCTTCCAGCCCGACAGTAAGATCCGCATGCTCGCGCAGATCAAGGACGATGCGGAGATCGTGATCGCGATCAACGCGAACGACATCGTCAACAACAAGGTGCGCGCGGACCTGAGTATCACGTACGATCTCGACGTGCTCCGCCTCATCGACGCGTTCCGCGGCTACGGCCTTCTGGTGCGCAGCGTCGTGCTGACGCAGTACACCGCGCAGAGCAGTGTTCTCAACTACGAGAAGAAGCTCCGTGACCTGGGCTTAAATGTATATCGTCACTATCGCATTGAGGGCTATCCCGTCAATGTTTCGAAGATCGTGAGCGATGAGGGACTCGGACGCAACGAGTACATTGAGACGAGCCGTCCGCTCGTTGTCGTCACGGCTCCGGGACCGGGCAGCGGCAAGATGGCTACGTGCCTCTCACAGCTCTACCATGAGCACAAGCGCGGCATCCGCGCCGGCTACGCCAAGTTCGAGACGTTCCCGATCTGGAACCTTCCCCTGGCACATCCTGTCAATCTCGCGTATGAGGCTGCCACGGCAGACCTCAACGATGTGAATATGATCGATCCGTTCCACCTGGAAGCCTACGGCGTGTCCACGGTCAACTACAACCGTGACGTCGAGATCTTCCCCGTGCTGAACGCGATGTTCGAGCGCATCTACGGTTCGTCGCCGTACAAGTCACCGACCGATATGGGCGTGAATATGGCGGGCAACTGCATCATCGACGATGAGGCTACCCGCGCAGCCTCCAAGGAGGAGATCATCCGCCGCTACTACGCGACCATGTGCGACCGCCGCAAGGCGCGCGCCACGGCTGAGGCGGAGGCGAAGCTGGAACTCCTGATGGAGAAGGCAGGCATCAGCCCCGCGGACCGCAAGGTCGTTGCAGCAGCGAAGCGCAAATCCGAAGAGACCGGCGGTGCTCCCGCCGTTGCCATTGAGCTCAATGACGGCCGTATCGTTACGGGCAAGACTTCGGCGCTGCTCGGATCTTCCTCGGCAGCACTGCTGAATGCCCTGAAGACGCTGGCCGGCATCGACGATGCCGTCGACCTTCTGTCGCCGACGCTGATCGAGCCGATCCAGGACCTCAAGATCAATCATCTCGGCAACCGCAACCCGCGTCTGCACACGGACGAGGTGCTCATCGCGCTTTCCGTCTGCGCTACGCAGGACGACCGCGCGGAGCTCGCGATGCAGCAGCTTGAGAACCTTAAGGACTGCGAAGTGCACAGCACCGTCATCCTCTCCTCCGTCGACGAGGGCGTGTTCCGCAAGCTCGGCACGCACCTGACGAGCGAGCCGGTGTACGAAACCAAGAAACTCTATCATTAAGGTGGTATTACCATGGACAAGTGTTATATCCCGGAAGGGTACAAGGCAGCTCTTTCCAACAAGGAAACCCAGATTGCCATCAAGAAGGTGAAGGACTATTTTCAGAGAGAACTCGCGACGCAGCTCAACCTGCACCGCGTGACGGCTCCTCTGTTTGTAACGCCGGAGTCGGGTCTGAACGATAACCTCAACGGTGTTGAGCGTCCGGTTGTGTTCGGGATCAAGGAGCGCGACGAGGCTCAGGTCGAGATCGTTCATTCGCTCGCAAAATGGAAGCGCATGGCGCTTGCCAAATACGGCTTCAAGGTCGGCGAAGGCCTGTACACCGACATGAACGCGATCCGCAGGGACGAGGACACGGACAACATCCACTCGATCTTCGTGGACCAGTGGGACTGGGAGAAGGTCATCACGAAGGAGCAGCGCACGGAGGCGATGCTTCGCAAGACCGTGAAGGAGGTCTACGAGGCGCTTCGCGTGACGGAGAAATACATCGCAAACCAGTACGATTACGTACAGTGCATCCTGCCTGAGGAGATCACGTTCATCACCTCGCAGGAGCTTCTGGACCTGTATCCGGACAAGCCCGTGAAGGAGCGTGAGTACCTCGCGGTGAAGGAGTACGGGGCAGTGTTCATCATGCAGATCGGCGACCTTCTCACCAACGGAGAGAAGCACGACGGTCGCGCGCCGGACTACGATGACTGGCAGCTGAACGGCGATATCCTTGTGTACTATCCGGTAGACGACATCGCGCTTGAGCTTTCCTCAATGGGTATCCGTGTTGACGAGGTTTCCCTGAAGAGCCAGCTCGATAAGGCGGGGTGCCCGGAGCGCGCGGAGCTGGATTTCCAGAAGGCTCTTCTGGAGGGTAAGCTTCCGTACACGGTCGGCGGCGGTATCGGTCAGTCGCGTATCTGTATGTTTTTCCTGCGCAAGGCGCACATCGGGGAAGTACAGGTTTCCGTATGGCCGGATGAGGTCGTTTCGTATGCGGCTTCGCGCGGCGTGGAGCTTTTGTAATTGTTTGGGATTGTGATGAGAATGCGGGATTTGATCATGCTTATGTGCAGGCTTGTTGCAATTCTTCAGTGAAGAAAAATACGACGGGGCTGCCTGAGGCAGCCCCTTTGTAGCGAGAGGCAGGGTTGTTGTGGTGAACCGAAGGTCAGAATGGTGGGACGGTGTGAAACAGGGAATTCCGATTGCCTGCGGATATTTCTTTGTCTCGTTTACGTTCGGCATCCTCGGCGCTTCGCTCGGGTTTCGCTGGTGGGAGTCGGTGCTGATCTCGATGACGAACCTCACGAGCGCGGGGCAGGTCGCCGGCGTGCGCACGATCGCCGCGGGCGGTTCGATCGCGGAGCTTGCGCTTTCCCAGCTGGTGATCAACCTGCGGTACTCGCTGATGGGCATCTCGCTTTCGCAAAATACGGACGATGATTTTACGGGCGTGAAGCGGGCGACGCTCGGGTTCGGCATCACCGATGAGATCTACGCGGTGGCCGTAAACCGGCCTACGCCGGTGTCGTCGTGGTTCTTCTTAGGGCTGATGACACTTCCGTATTTCGGATGGTCGCTCGGAACGCTCGCGGGAGCGCTGTTCGGCGGGATACTGCCGGCGTCGGTGACGGATGTCATGACGCTCGCGATCTACGGCATGTTCATCGCCATCGTCCTGCCGAAGGCCAAGGCGGAGAGGGGAGTGCTTGTCGTGGTTGAGCTGGCGGCAGCCGTCAGCTGCGCGCTGTATTTCGCACCGATATTTTCCAAAATACCGTCCGGCTTTGCCATCATCATCTGCGCCGTCTTAGCGGCCGCATTGGGAGCGCTGTGGTTCCCGGTGCCGGAGATCGGAGGTGGCGGGGATGCGTAACTTCTTCGTCTATGCCATCGTGATGATGGCGGTCGCATACATTGTTCGCGCCGTGCCGTTCACGGCGTTCCGCCGGAAGGTGAAGAACCGCTTCGTGCGGTCGTTTCTGTACTATGTGCCGTACGCCGTGCTGACGGCGATGACGGTCCCCGCGGCGTGGTTCGCAACCTCGTCGATCGCGGTCTGCTCCTGCGGATTGTGCGTCGCGATGCTTCTCGCGTACCGCGGACGCGGACTGGTAACGGTGTCGCTCGGCGCGTGCGCCGGAGCGTTCGCAATGATGCTTCTGATGCGCTTCGTCCCGTGAAGTCATTTTCCGATGAATAAAGCGACGTAAGCGTTTCAAAATAAGAACCGGGGAACCGGTCAAGGAGGATAATTACACTATGAACAGATCACTACGCAATCGTTTCTGCGCGCTTCTTGCGCTGGCGCTCCTCGTGCTTGCGTTGACCGCGTGCGGCAAGGACACGAACGGGTCGACCGAGCCGACGAAGGCTGCGGAGCCCACGGCTACCGAGGCACCTGCCGAGCCGAGCGCGACCCCGACGGAGGAGCCTGCGACGCCCACACCGACGGAGGGCCTTACGGAGCAGGATATCTGGTACAACAACATGATCGCCGATTCGCTGATGAGCGACGGCAACAACGCACGCCTGAAGCGCGTCATCGAGAAGGCGCAGAGCGGTGAGGACGTGTACATCGCGACCATCGGCGGTTCCATCACCGAGGGCGCAGGCGCGCAGCTGTACATCAACTGCTACGCGTACTCGTTCTACACCGCGTTTGCCAAGGAGTTCGGCAAGGACGGCGGCAACAACGTGCATTTCATCAACGCGGGCCTTTCGGGCACGCCTTCGACGCTCGGCATCATCCGCTACGAGCGCGATGTGATCGCGAAAAATGAGGGACACAAGCCCGACCTGCTGATCGTTGAATTTTCCGTCAACGACGGTGACGACCCGACGAACGGACAGACGTTCGAGGGCATCGTGCGCCGCGCGCTCATGGCGGACAATGATCCAGCCGTGGTTCTGCTCTTCAGCGTGTTCAAATCCCGCTGGAACCTGCAGGATCGCCTGAAGCCGATCGGCGAATACTACGGACTTCCGATGGTCAGCGTGAAGGATGCTGTCGTGCCGAGACTGGAGGACGGGTCCGTCACGAACACGAAGTATTTTGCGGACGAGTATCACCCGACCAACTACGGTCACAAGATCATGAGAGACTCCTTAATGTACCTGATGCGCACGATTGCGGAGCAGGACGCGGATGGCGCGATCGCGGTGCCGGTGGAACCGCTGCTGAGCGACGCGTTTGACAACGTCGTGATGGTCGGCGCGGACACCGAGGGCGTGACGCTGACGGCGGGCAGCTTCAAGAGCACGGACACGAACGTGTTCGCCACCAGCTTTGAGAAAGGTCTTGTGTGCTTCCCGGAGAACTGGAAGCACGGCGCGGCGGACGGAAACGAGGCGTTCACCCTGAAGGCGGAATGCCGCTCTATCCTGATCGCGTACAAGAAGACGACGGAGAGCAACTTCGGTGAGGCCACGATCCTCGTGGACGGTGAGGTTGTGAAGACCGTGAACGGCAAGGAAGCCGGCGGCTGGAACAACCCTTACACGCTTGTCGTGCTCAACGAGGACGAAGTCGCGGAGCACACGCTTGAGATCCGCATGGCCGCGGGCAGCGAGGACAAGGAATTCACAATCCTGGCAGTAGGTATCGGTAAGTAATGAGTTTAGGGAAACGCTGATTCCGTCGGCGTTTCCCTAATTGTATCAGTGCGGTTGTTGCATAGACAGTGAGGTATTGCCTATGGAAGACTTATGTGAGGCTTTTCTGGTCTGGCTGGATTCCGGGGACCGGGAGTACAGAAGAATTTCTGACGAAGAGGTTGCGCAGGCTGTTGCGGATGCGAACGAAAAAATCGAGGAACTGCTGCAGGTTTATGACGAAGGGTTGATCACGTACAGAGAAGCAGTGTCCCACCTCAAAAACTCAGTGTATTACGAAAAATATTACCGGTTCATGATGATGCACGGGCTTCGATTTCGGGTGAATGATTACGATGGATTTCAGGAGGAGTTCCGAAGCTGGAAAGAGGACGGAGCGATTGATCCCGCGTCGAGGAAAAACTGCGAGGTCTATTTTAGCAGGGACTATTTTCCGATATATGAGGAGAGCCTTGATATCACGGCTGAGGAAAAGGCACACATGTTTCAGCTGATCGACGGAATGGATTTTCCGCCGGACATGTTTGAGCCGGAGGACCCCGTGCCGGATGGGGCGGTCGTGCCTCACAAAGCGCAGGCGGCCTCGTATCTGGGTAACCGTGATCTAATTGTCATGTTTGAATGCGCGGATGACGGCGGCTTCTTCGACAGTGCCAACGCGTACGGGTCAACATTCAAACTCACGGATGACCGCGGGCTGCATGCGGTATTGCGTGTGCTGTCGCCGGAGGAAGTGGATGAAGATTTCTACGTGAAAGCCAAGAAGTTTCGCGGCACCAAGGGCTACGATACGGTGGAATATGTCGCGGAAGGGTACATAGAGGGCTACACCGAACCGTCGATGAAGCATCTGATCTATGTTGAGATCACGGGAAGGAACCGAATGCTGTTCTACTTCACGATCAGCGACAGCGAGTTAAATCAGTGGCACTATCAAAACCGGCTGTGGAAAAAATACCGTATGTGGGTGGGGCGGCACATCCGCCGGTTTGAAACGGCATGCTTCAAGTGGGTGAGCCGGTTGCTGGGCATTCCCGATGGGAAAATGGTCTGGCTGCAGAAGGAGTGAACATAGGAAAGCCCGGGTCAAAAGCTACGGAAAATGGAGGGGTTGCACATGGATTATGAGAGAATGCCTGATGAAACGGTTATAACTGCGATCACCACGGGGAAGGAGAGAATTCAGAATATTTCGAAGGCGTACAACGAAGGCATTATGAGCCGAGATGAGGGTCTCAGGGATCTCATCGGTCGGGTGATGAAAGACTGTTTCGAAAAAATACTGGAAAGAAACGGATTGCTTTTTAATTCAGTGGACTACGAAGGACTCGTGAGGGAGTTTGATGATTGGAAAAACGGGGTCATCCCGGATCATTCGTCTTCGAAAAACCGAATATATTACACCAGGGCGGCTTTCCCGGTGCTCAGTGAGTGTCCGGATATCACGGAAGAGGAGAAGGAACAAGTCTT
Source organism: Lachnospiraceae bacterium (assembly GCA_017617545.1). Classification (GTDB taxonomy): domain Bacteria; phylum Bacillota; class Clostridia; order Lachnospirales; family Lachnospiraceae; genus ISDg. The sequence goes on along the minus strand of JAFZVZ010000026.1, from coordinate 14,255 downwards.
TCGGATGATTGACGGGATCGGTATTCCGCTTGAGTTGTTTGATCCGGGAGAGCCTATTCCGGAGGATGTGATCTGCCCGATGTGGGAGGTAGCTCACCCGTATCACGATGTCACAAAAATACGTGTGTTGTTTAACTGTAAAGACGACGGTGGTTTGTTCGACGATCCGGACCCGCGCGGAAAAACGTACACCCTTACGGATGACAGGGGATTGCATGCCGTGCTGAGGATCCTTTCCGCTGATCAATTGCCGGAAGATTCAGCTTTACGGAAGTTATACTTCCGAGATGATATGACCTGTCGGCCGGATAGATATGTCGCGGAAGGTTTTTTGGAAGGGTACACATATCCCGCGATGGATCATCAGATCTGTGTGAACAAGGAAAAAGAAGATCGGACATGCTTTAGTCTCGCCGTATATGCTAACCCGGGAAACAATGAACTGGGGAATGTGCTCAACGGTCCGATCTGGAGCGAGTATAACAAAATTGTCACGGCAAACAACCATAAACATTGGCTCATTTACAACAAATGGCTGAACCGCATTATCGGAGAACCTGAAAACAAGGGAATCGAAGAGTGGACCTGACTTTATATGATACCTCTGCACGATGGTAAAAAATATTTACAAAAACACTTGCATTTACGGAAAATGTGAGTTATAATTGCCTCACGCTGATGAACAGCGCCTCACAATTGAATATGTGAAACAGTCATTCAGAGTGTTTAAGGAGAAAGCGAGAGTAATAATGCGCTTATAACGTAGGCTTCTAGAGCCATTAGAGGGAACTTGGAAAGGAGACAGACATGTGCACCAAGGGTGTACTATGCCTTCTTACCAAATTCCTGACAATGGCTCTTTTTTTGTTGCCTACGCACCTTGACAATCGCAGCACAATACGGTGGACGGCCGACCGGCGAAGTCGCGCGATGAGATGAGCGGACCAGGGAATAGTCCTCTGTGTTGTGCGTCTCTGCTGTACGTAACTGTTTCTTTTGGTTGATCAAAGGATCCTTCGAAGGATCCGGAAAGTGAGGCGCTTTATGAAAGAATATAGCAGATATGCTGCAGGCAATCTGTCTAACGTGCTGGTTCTGAACGGCTCCGGCTGCGAGGACGATTGGATCGGGGATCATATTGAAACCACGTGCGACCGGCTGCTGCACGCGGCACTCGCGCTTCCCGAGGGCGAATTTCTCGGGGTTCAGTTCTCCCTGGCTGATGCGATGTGTGCGCATTTCTTTACGTCCCCGGGGGCAACCGCGGTGTCGGAGAGCGATGTGAACTGGATCTTCGCGGAAAGCAAACTGACCGGCGGGCGGATGTATCCGCAGATGCAGGACATCTTCGGCGAAAACCGTGTTGTGTACCAGCTCAAAGCTGTGACTGCCGATCCGGAGAGCGAGTATGTCGCGTGTACGCAGTGCACCGACTGCGTGGACTGCCTGCTCAGGGAGCATTATATCCGCCGTTTCTTTGAGATGATGAAGGAGGAGGGGATGATCGTTCAGATCTCCGCGACAGGTGGCGGCGGGAGCGAGGACTCCCGGTGCGGAACGGTACTGCTCAGCTTCCCGGAGAAGATGTCATTTCAGGCAGCGATCGAGATCACCATGATCTTTCCGTGTACGAGAATTTGTGAGATCACGAAGTCGGATGCGGAGGGAGGGGTCCGCGCGGAGCGTCTGAGCGGCCGGTACATGAAGGGCAGTGCGAAGCTGTTTCTCTGCAATTTCGTCCACAAGCATTGGCCTGAGGAAAATAATCCGAAGAACGATGCGCAGGAGGACGCCGACGACGATGAGGCCTTTTACGACGAATTGTTTGATTCGCTGAGCGGCGAGGATCTCGAATTCAACTTTGGGGAAGTGGCCGACGATCTGACGGACGAGGACGCTCCCGATGATGACGCAGGCGAAAACGCGGGAACTCCGATCGAGGAGCTTGATCTGAGCGTTCGCTCGTACAACGGCCTGAAGAGGGCGGGGATCAACACGGTTGAGCAGCTGCAGCTGATGAACTTCGAGGATTTGCGCAAAGTCCGCAATCTCGGGCGGAAAAGCATCAGCGAGATCGAGTACGTGCTGCACGACCGGTACGGCTTTTCCTTCCAAAAGGAGCAGGTCTCCGGACAGGGACAGGCCGCAGGGCAGGAAACGGACAGAAGTTCCGCGGAACAGCTTGAGGAACTGATCGGCCTTGCCGAGGTGAAGAACCAGGTGAAGCGGATCACCGCATTTGCCCGCATGCAGAAGGCTTTCAGGGAGATGGACAGGAAGCCGTTGTCGCTCACGTTGAACATGTCGTTCGTCGGCAACCCGGGAACGGCCAAGACGACGGTGGCGCGCATCGTCGCGGGCATTTTCCACGAGTACGGGTTGCTTCCTTCCGCAGAGATGATCGAAGTCGGTCGCGCGGGTCTGGTCGGGCAGTACCTCGGGGAGACCGCGGTCAAGGTGAGAGAGGTGTTCCGGCATGCTGAGGGAAAGCTTCTGTTCATCGATGAGGCGTACTCGCTGGTGGACGGGTATAAGAGTGCCTACGGTGACGAGGCGATCAGCACCATCGTCCAGGAGATGGAGAACCGCCGTGACAGGACGATCGTGGTGTTCGCGGGGTATCCGGACAAGATGAAGGAGTTCTTCAAGAGGAACCCCGGCCTTCGATCCCGGGTGCCGTTCGAGGTCGCGTTTCCCGACTACTCCGCTGAGGAGATGCTGCAGATCGTCAACCTCGAGGTCGAGAAGCGAGGCTTCCGCACCTCGTGGAAGGCAAGAAAGGTTGCGCTGTCGCTCTGCGAGGAGGCGAGAGCGAAGGAAGACAGCGGGAACGGCCGCTTCTGCCGGAATCTCGTGGATAATGCGATCCTCGGATACGCGGCGCGAGTTTTCGCCATCGGGAAGGAAAATCCCAAGCCGGACTTCGTGCTGCAGGAAGAGGATTTCACGCTTCCGTCGGCACAGCTCGATCCTTCTTCTGCTAAGAAAAACGGGGAGGACAGTAACGATGAACCGAAACGGATCATCGGGTTCACGGCCTGAACCCGTTAAGAAAAAGCCGCTGCAACAACTGCAGCGGCTTTTTTATGTCCGTGGGGACTGATTACTTTTGCTTGGTTTCTTACTTTGTTTTCCCTTCGAGAACGATCGTCGTCACGCTCTCGCCGGGCAGCTCGAGCAGGCGGTCGTTATTGAGGGCGCCGAGGTCGCGGTAGAGCATATCGGCGGTGTAGCCTTCGGTAAATACGGACTGGAAGCACTTCGAGCCCGTGATCTCATAGTTGTCGAGCGGGAGCTGTACCTTTGCTGCCTCCGCGTTGTTGTTGAGAAGAACGAGGACAACCTTCGAGCCGTCGGGGCTCTTGTAGCCGCTCAGGCGAACGCCCGCGGCGGGAGTGAGGTTGGCGTCGATGCGGATGTAACCGGGGCGGATGAACTCCGAAAAATGGCGCATCGCGTAGTAGTCGCCGGTCACCATGTAGCCCTTCTCGGAAGCGCCGTCCTTGAACCGCGTGCCGCAGATGATCAGGCTGCCGCAGTCGATGCCGTCCAGCGCGCTGCCGGTCCATACGCCGCCCCAGAAGATGTAGGCGTTGAGGTTTTCGTGGATCAGCGAGTTGTTGATGACGTTGGCCGTCTCGAGGGCGGTGCCGCGGTAGAACTCGGTCTGCCATTTGCGGGCACCGTAATCCTTCGCGAGGGAGGTGACACCGCGGAAGTTCATGAGGAACGAATCGTAGTTGCAGGAGTTCGGGTCATCGGAGGATTCGCCGCCTAAGTAGAGGTGGTGACCGATGACGCTGACGCTGTCCGGCTCCTCCGCGATGATGTTGCGCAGGTAGGCGCGCAGATCGGTCGGAGCTACGGTCATCGTCTCGGGAGCGACCATCTGAGGCGTATCCTCGCCGTAGGAGTCGCGGAAGAGACGGTAGGTCGCGAGGAACGCCTTCGCGTACGAAGCGAGGTTGTCATTTTCCTCGGGAGCGAACTCGCAGCCGTCATAGCTTGCCTGGAAATCGCACTCGTTTTGAATACTCACGTAATCCACGGCGATGCCTGCGTTGCGATAAGCATCGACGGCTTCCTTCCACCAGGCAGCGAACTCGTCGTAGCAGTACTGGCCGTTCTCGTCCTTCTTCAAGGTTCCGTAGCCGTTGATCGAGTTGTTGCTCTTCAGATCGGCCGTGGGCGACCAGCTGGAATACAAAACGGTGACGTCCTCGCCGCGCTCGGCAGCGCGTTTCTTCGCTGCGTCGTAGTAGCGCTTGTTCGTGAGAGCGGAAGCGTTAAATGTGCTGTAGCCGTACTCGTTTTTGAAGCGGAGGATCGTGAATCCGGCATCCTTGAAGAGGAGGTCGAAGATCTCTTCATAATGCTGTCTCTGGAAGATCATGTCGGCGTACCACGTGAAGCCTGCGCCGAAGCCGTCGATCGTCTGGTGCGTGCCGTCAAGGTCCAGGCTCAGCTGGCGGGCGTCGGGGTCGATCACCGGGCCGGCGGGCGTGGGCGACGGGGTTTCCGTGGGAGTCACGGTCGGCTCCGCGGGAGTGGTATTATTTCCGTTGCAAGCCGTGAGAATAATTACGGCAAGGATCGCGAGGCAGAGAACCGCAAGGTATCTGCCGGGGGTGATCCGCGACGGGCAGTGTTTCGTGAGAGATGAATTCATAGGATGTTCCTTTCGCGCATATCGCACCGCGTTTCCGGTAAGGACCGGATTTCCTACGCCGATCAATGGGCGATCGGCGGTGCGTTTTTTGATCACATGCAGTATAGCAAATAACCCCGGTTTCGGCAACCGTCTTATTTTCCGAAAGAAACCTTTTACTTTTGTTGACAAACTATGATATAATATGCAAGATAGTGGAAAAATGTGCTCATCGCGCCGGAAGGGCGCGGTGATATAGAGAAAAAGGAGACTGATAGACGCATGAAAGGACCTGTTGCGCCCAAAGACCCGACCCGACAAAGGGCCAAGATTTATCTGATGCTGGAGGATCTGCTGTACACTTCCCACAAGGCGCCGAGCGGCGACCGGTACGCGGAGATGATCTTCCTGGAGAACCGCGTTGCGCAGAACCTTCAACTGATCTGCCCGGAGCTGCCGGAGGAGATGGGAGCGAAGCTGCAGAAGAGCGCGGGCTTCCGCGAGATGGTGCACAGCATCGGTATCATCGTGGACAGCACGGATGAGGCGGACAGGGAGCAGGAGGTAACCTGCGAACTGCATCATTATGCAACTACGGACCGCTACAACGACGGCACGCACATGGTCATGGAGACCTGCTGTGACGGCGCTGAGCGAGTTTTCGAGCTGTCGGAGTTTGACTTCCGGGAGCATGACGACATACTGGGAACATTTTTCCTGTTCTCGGAGAAGAAAGATCTTCGCGTCAAGGTGACGGTGATCTTCTACCTGCAGGACGGCTATGATGTGCCGGAGCCGCAGCTGGACGATCCGATCGATTACGAGTCCGACGCGTACCGCGAGATGATCAGCCACTCGCTTGTGTCGATGGGCAACACCCACCGGCTGCGCGCGGCGATGGAGAAGGCGGAGCGCGGCGAGGATGTGACGCTTGCGTTTATCGGCGGTTCGATCACGCAGGGAGCGGGAGCGAAGCCGATCGAGACGGAGAGCTACTGCTACCGTGTGTTCGATCATTTCCGGAACACGTACGCGACGGATCCGGAGAAGGTGCACCTCGTGAAGGCGGGCGTCGGCGGAACACCGTCCGAGTTCGGTCTGGTGCGCTACGAGCGCGACGTTCTGAAGAACGGTACCGTGCAGCCCGACATCGTGTTCATTGAATTTTCCGTCAATGACGCGGGCGACGAAACCGAGGGCGTGTGCTTCGAGAGCCTTGTTTCGAAGGCGTACAATCAGCCTGCGATGCCGGCCGTGCTGCTGGTGTTCGCGGTGTTCATGAACGACTGGAACCTGCAGGACCGCCTGGCGCCGATCGGTCTGCACTACGCGATCCCGATGGTGAGCGTGAAGGACGCCGTATCGCCGCAGTGGGCGAAGGGCGAGGGCCACGTGATCTCCAAGCGCCAGTATTTCTATGACTGCTATCATCCGACCAACGACGGCCACCGCGTGATGGCGGACTGCATCAACCATCTGTTGGAGCAGTCGCTCGCGCATGTCGAGGTGGAGCCGAAGTGGCCAAAGGACAGCTACCTCGGGCGTCCGTACGAGAACTGTTTCACGGTGACGCGCGACACGGTTGCATCCTTCACGGACTGCATCACGGTGGAGGAAGGTTCGTTTACGGAAAATGACCCTGTCACCCAGTACGCGGAGATGGATTATGACGCGTTCGGAACGCCGCAGTTCCCGATCAACTGGATGCATGTGGCCGGCGATGAGCCGTTTGTCATCAAGACAACATGCCGTAACTTCTTCCTCACCTACAAGGATACCGGAGAACCGGATTTCGGTACCGCGGTCGTGGAGGTTGACGGAAAGCCGTTCAAGGAGATCGACCCGAAGGCGATCGGATGGACGCACTGCAACACGTATCTTCTCGTCGATGAGGAGGAGAGCGGGGAGCATATTATAAAAATTTCGCTGAAATCAGGGGAAAATGCAAGAAAATTTACCATTTTAGCCTTGACCCTGACGAAATAGAAAACTATTTGTAAAATCTTTGATTACTGCACCCGTGGCGTGTACTTTTCTTCACGACGGTGATATAATTACTGTATTAACGTAGTAAAGTGCATACATATCGGATTATACGATAGTGCGCTCCGGGTGACAGGATAAATATTATCTTCAGAAAGGAGATGCTGCGAAAATCACTTCGTGTTTTTCGCAGGTGCCCGCTTGCGCTGCGTGATCCTCGCGCAATCGACCTCCTTTTTGTTCATTATCATTCCAAAAAGGAGGTTTACTGTGGACGGTGACGGTGGAAGTAGCACGAGCCCAAGTGGGTATCACTCGTGCCGCTTATTGACAACAGCACACGGTTCGCGGTAGACGGGAAGCGATAGCTACTGCCGGCAAGGTGTCCGGCGATGATATAACTTCGTATCCCGGAGAGCGAACGACAGTGAGATACCCTGATCGGCTCCGTGTTCTACACAAACGGCATCCCAAGGATGCTGAGAATACTGTGTGAAACGGAGGTTTTCGATGGAAACGAAGGAAAGAGTTTTGACAGAGGATACCGCGGAGGAGAAGGTTCTTCCCGAAGCGGATCGGAGTGAGAGCGAGGAGACGGAGCTTTCCTCCGAAGAGATCACGCGCGAAGCGGCTGTGGATGCCGCTGAGGCCGCGGAGGAAGCGGCGGAGGCGCGCGGACTTGACATTGAGGCAGCGCTCGAACTTGTCGAGGGGAAGCGGTATGCGCCGCTTCGTCAGATGCTCCGCGACGCGGAGCCGGCGGATATCGCCGAGCTGTTCTACGAACTGCCGAAGCAGCAGTATGCGGTTGTGTTCCGTATCCTGCCGAAGGAGCTTGCGGCGGAGGTGTTCGTCGAGCTCGACAGTGATCTGCAGCAGATTTTGATCGAATCATTCAGTGACCTCGAGTTGCGGGACGTCCTGGATGAGTTGTACATGGATGACGCGGCCGACCTCGTTGAGGAGATGCCGGCCAACGTCGTCAAGCGTATTTTACAGAACGTAACGCCAGAGGCGCGCAAGATCGTCAACGAATTGCTGAAGTACCCCGAGGACAGCGCGGGAAGCATCATGACCACCGAGTTCGTGCGTTTGAAGCAGGACATGACGGTGGATGACGCGATCGCTCTGATCCGCAAGGTCGCAATCGACAAGGAGACGATCTACACCTGTTATGTGACGGATCGCGACAGCCACCTGATCGGTGTTGTCACGGTCAAGGATCTTTTGTGCGCCGCCCATGACGCGAAGATCGCGGATATCATGGAGGACCATGTCATCAGCGTGAACACGCTCGAGGACAAGGAGGACGTGGCGGCGACGATCAGTAAGTACGACGCGCTTGCGCTTCCCGTTGTGGACGCGGAGAACCGTCTCGTCGGTATCGTAACCGTCGACGACGCTATCGACGTCATGCAGGACGAGGCGGAAGAGGACTTCGCGAAGATGAACGCTATGTTGCCGACGGAGAAGGCGTATCTTCGTACAAGTCCGTGGGAGCTGTACCGCTCACGTATCGTGTGGCTGCTTTTGCTCATGATCTCGGCGACATTTACCGGAATGATCATAGCATCGTATGAGGATGCGCTGAAGGCGACGGTGCTCGCGATGTTCATCCCCATGCTGATGGATACCGGAGGTAACTCCGGAAGTCAGGCAAGCGTTACCGTGATCCGTGCGATTTCTCTTGGGGAAGTGGAATTCACGGATATCATGCGCATCATATGGAAAGAAATGCGGGTTGCCCTCCTGTGCGGCGGAAGCCTCGCGGTAGTCGCGTTCGGGAAGATCTTCCTGGTCGACAAGCTGATCATGGGACAGGACATCACGGTGCCGGTGGCGCTCGTGGTATGCCTCACCCTGCTGGCAACCGTATTTTGCGCAAAGATGCTCGGATGTACGCTGCCGCTCATCGTGAGCAAGCTCGGTTTTGACCCGGCGGTCATGGCGAGCCCGTTCATCACGACGATCGTGGATGCAGTTTCCTTGTTCGTATTCTTTACGCTCGCGACAATGCTGCTGCATTTGTAACAAAAAAAACGTTGCCGCATCGCGGCGTTATTGGGGAAGGTATTTAAGCAAAACTTGGGGGGAAACGGCGAGAGCCGCTCTCTCCGGAAAGGATTGGCGGTGGAAGACAGCAGATACCAAAAATTGCATAAGCATTTTCTGATCATCATGCTGATCGTCACGGTGATGATACTGGTGCTGCTCGTGTTGCAGTATTACATGCTGATCAAGGTGGACGCAAGGTACGCCGACATCACGCGTGAACAGTATATGAAGACGTATGTCCTCATTCCGTGTGTCATCTTCACGGCATCGTACATCGTGGTGTGGCAAATGCTCGATTCGCCGAACATCCAGTCCCAGTGGAAGGATTTTGCGACGATACTCTTCGTATGGGTGCTGTGTACGGTCGGATGCTTTGTCGGCGCGGAATCGCCGGTTCTGTACGGTTCATTCGCGGTGCCGATCTCGCTTTCGTCGATATACGGAAGACGGTGGATGTGCCGCACGACGGAAGGCTTGTGCCTTGTGACGGTGGTTCAGTATATCGGAACGGCGCAGCTGTTGCCGACCTGCGGAGACAACACGATCGTTGACGTCATCTTCGGCTTCGTTCTGTTGATGCTCTGCATCATATGCAATGAGATCCTGATGGCTTACGTCATGGACAACAACGGCGTCATCCTAAGCCATGTGAGCGATAACACGCGACTTGAGATGAGACTGCAGAGAGATCCCATGACAGGGCTCTACAACCATACCGCATTTTACGAATATCTGGACACGTTCGTCCGCAACCGCGGCGAGGCTCCGCTCACGCTGGCCGTCGTCGATATCGACGATTTCAAGAAGGTCAACGACACCTACGGACACAACATGGGTGACGAGGTCATCCTCAATCTGTCGCGCGTGCTGCAGAAGTGGTGCGGCGAGGACAACTATGTGTGCCGGTACGGCGGTGAGGAGTTCAGCGTGATCTTCCCCAACGTGAAGGTGCGCGACGCGGCGGCAATGATGAACAACGCGCTCGGCGAGTTCCGCGAGACGGAGTATGAGTGGCTGGACGGCCGCATCACCTTCAGCTGCGGCATCTTCCAGATGAGTTCGTACACGATGACCGCGGAGGAGTTCTTCAAGGTTGCCGACAAGATGCTCTACAACGCGAAGCACAACGGAAAGAACCAGTGTGTGAGCGGGTGACGGTGCATGAGCGGCGATGCCGCATGCAGGAATAAAGAAGGTAAAACCGAGGGATCGTCGAGGGACGGTCCCCGATGATTGCGGGGTGAAAAAAATGAGCTTTATCAAGAAAATGAAACTGGATATCATCCTGATCGCCGCTGTTTTGATCGGGCTCGGCGTCCTGATGCTGATGCACCCGGACACCACGGACGACATCATCTGCTATGTTCTTGCCGGCGCGGCAATCGCCGTCGGCATCTGCTTCCTGATCGACGCGTTCAAGAAGGAAGCTCTCGCGGATGAGCATCGCTATGTGCTCGCCATCGCAGTCACGGCATTGATGATCGGTGTTGTCCTGTTCATCCGCCACGACGATGTCGTTGACTATATGCCTGCGGCACTGTCGTTCCTGATCTTCTTCAGCGGAGCCGTCAAACTCCAGAACAGTTTTGACATGAAGCGCCTGAACCACGGCACATGGGGTTTGCACGCCATCCTTGCGCTTCTCGGTATGGTGTACGGTTTCATCCTGATGATGGGATTGATCGACAAATCGAACATCTGGACCTGGATCGGCATCGGCCTCATCTACAGCGGTTTCACCGGACTGATCTCCGCACTGGTCCTCGCGCGCATCCGCAAAGTGATCAACAAGCGCCGTGAGGCGGTTGACATGAAGGAAGTCAACAGAGCGGCAGAAGCAGAGAAGAAGCCGGAGGAGACGACGGAAGAGACGGCGGAGTGAGACGGACGGCAGGGTTGCCGCCTCCCACAGATGTTTTATCGGAAAATGGAATCAAATGCTCGGCGACACGGCTGTATTCATGATACCGTGTCGCTTTTTTCTTGTATTTTATTATTTTTTTTGATAGCATAGAATTTAGTTTTATTGTATTTTTCGCAGGAAGAAGTCTGCGACAGTAACTAAATACGAAGAAGGTTTGGAGGTTTGCATGAAGAGAATTGAGAAGAGAATTGCAAGCATCATTATGGCACTTGTGCTGGTGCTGTTTATGGCGCTGATGCTACTGCCCGATATTGGTGTTCGGGTGCATGCGGATGTTGGTGACTTTATACCGGAGTCGGACTACCTGACGTTCACGGCAGAACAAGACGGCTCTTCTGTTACGATGAATATTGAGAATGGTTCATTGCGGTATAGAAAAGGCAACGACGCATGGCAGGATTATAGAGCGGGCACTGCAATAACCCTCAATAATGGCGAATCCGTTCGCTTTCGAGGAAATAATGTGACATTCGATTATGACAATCATGTGAATATCACCGGAAAAGTAGCGTGCAGCGGTAATATCATGTCGCTGAGATTGGACGCTGAAGGCAAAGATCAAGGCTTGAGTAATGAATGCTTTTACTGTATGTTTTACGGCTGCACCGGTCTGACAACAGCGCCGGCCCTGCCTGCAACAACTCTGGCAGAAAAATGTTACGAGAATATGTTTTACGGCTGCACCGGTCTGACAACAGCGCCGGCCCTGCCAGCAACAACTCTGGCATATGGTTGTTACTCTAGTATGTTTGAAGGTTGCAGCGGTCTGACATCAGCGCCTGAATTGCCTGCAACAACTCTGGCAAATGGTTGTTATGAGTATATGTTTTATGGCTGTACCGGCCTGACATCAGCGCCGGAACTGTCTGCAACAACACTGGCAGATTATTGTTACTATAGAATGTTTGAAGGCTGCACCGGCATCAAGCTGTCGACAACGCAGACGGATGAATACAACTACGAATACAGAGTTCCTTCATCCGGAACCGGAACAACAGCCGTTGACGCTCTATATGAAATGTTTGGGAATACCGGCGGGACATTTACGGGTACGCCTGAAATCAACAAGACCTATTACACGAATGTTATGCCGGAGTCAGATTACCTGACGTTCACGGCGGAACAAGACGGCTCTTCGGTTGCGATGAATATCTATGAGGGTTCATTGCGGTATAGAAAAGGCAATGACGCTTGGAAGGATTATACAGCGGGCACTGCAATATCCCTCAATAGTGGCGAATCCGTTCGTTTTCGAGGAAATAATGTGACATTCGATGATGACAAACATGTGGAAATCACCGGAAAAGTAGCGTGCAGCGGCAATATCATGTCGCTGAGAATGGACGATGAAGGCAAGGACCAAGGCCTGAGTGACGCTTGCTTTAACTGTATGTTTTCCGGATGCACCGGTCTGACAACAGCGCCGGAACTGCCTGCAACAACTCTTGCAGATGAGTGTTATGAGCGTATGTTTGAATGCTGCACCGGTTTGACAACAGCGCCGGAACTGCCTGCAACAACTCTGGCAGATGGTTGTTACGCAAAAATGTTTCGCGATTGCATCGGTCTGACAACAGCGCCGGAGCTTCCTGCAACAACTCTGGCAGAATGTTGTTACCAGAGTATGTTTGCCAACTGCACCAGTCTGACATCAGAGCCGGAACTGCCTGCAATAACTCTGGCAAAAAGATGTTATGAGTCTATGTTTTCCGGTTGCACTGGTCTGACATCAGCGCCGGAACTGCCAGCAACAACTCTGGCAGATTATTGTTACTTTTATATGTTTTACAGCTGCATCGGCATCAAGTTGTCAGAAACGCGGACGGATGAATACAACTACGAATACAGAGTTCCTTCATCCGGAACCGGAACAACAGCCGATTACGCTCTTTATGGTATGTTTAGAGATACCGGCGGAACATTTACGGACACGCCTGAAATCAACAAGATCTATTACACGAATGTTATATCGGCGTCGGATTATCTGACGTTCACGGCAAAAGAAAACGGTTCTTCGGTTACGATGAATATTGCGAATGGTTCATTGCGGTATAGTAAAGGCAATGACCCTTGGCAGAATTATACAGTGGGCACTGCAATAACCCTCAATAATGGCGAATCCGTTCGCTTTCGCGGAAATGCTGTGAGATTCAGTGAAGACAATCATGTGAATATCACCGGAAAAGTAGCGTGCAGCGGGAATATCATGTCTCTGAGATTGGACGGTGAAGGCAAAGACCAAGGCCTGAGTGATAGTTGCTTTTTCTTTATGTTTTTCGGCTGCACCGGTTTGACAACAGCGCCGGAACTGCCTGCAACAACGATGGCAGAAGGGTGTTACGCTTATATGTTTGTGGAATGCACCGGTTTGACATCAGCGCCGGAATTGCCTGCAACAACGATGGCAGATGGTTGTTACGTGGGTATGTTTTCCGGCTGCACCGGTCTGACAACAGCGCCGGAACTGCCAGCAACAACTCTGGCAAGTAATTGTTATGGGATTATGTTTGAAGGCTGCACCAGCCTAACATCAGTGCCGGAACTGCCAGCAACAACTCTGGCAGATTATTGTTACTGGTATATGTTTTACGGCTGCACTGGTCTGACAACAGCGCCGGAACTGCCTGCAACAGCTCTGGCAGAAGGTTGTTACCATGGTATGTTTTCCGTCTGCACTGGTCTGACAACAGCGCCGGAACTGCCTGTAACAGCTCTGGCAGAAGGTTGTTACCAGAGTATGTTTTACGGCTGCATCGGTCTGACATCAGCGCCGGAATTGCCGGCAACAATTCTGGCGAAAGGTTGTTACGCTTATATGTTTTCCGGCTGTCGCGGTCTAACATCAGCGCCGACACTGCCAGCAACAACTCTGGCAGATCGTTGTTACTTTGCTATGTTTGACAGTTGCACCGGTCTAACAACAACACCGGAACTGCCTGCAACAACTCTTGCAAAAGAGTGTTATGAGGGCATGTTTGAAAAATGCATCGGTCTGACATCAGCGCCGGAACTACCGGCAACAACTCTGGCAGATGGTTGCTACTGGTATATGTTTGGAGGCTGCACTGGTTTGACATCAACACCGGAACTGCCTGCAACAACTCTTGCAGATTCTTGTTATCTATATATGTTTTACGGCTGCACCGGCATTTGTATTTCAGAAACGCAGACGGATGAATACAACTACGAATACAGAGTTCCTTCGTCCGGAACCGGAACAATAGCCAATAAAGCTCTTGATTATATGTTTGAGAATACCGGAGGAACATTTACGGGCACACCCGAGATCAACAAGACCTATTACATGAAGAGACCTGTTGTGTTCCAGCCGACGCTGAATATGGCGGATTATACCGGTATCTTCGTGTATGTCCACATCCCGGATGGAGAGGATGCTTCTCAGTATACGGTGGAGACAACTCCGCACAATACGGTTCTGACTACCATCGGGCCGAAGAACAAGGTGCTCAGCAAGCTGCCGAAAAAGACCCGTTTGATCGGGGAGAGAGAAGCACTGTTCTACCGGATCGACGCGACTCACCTGGCATCGAGTGAAATGACCGATTCCGTTGATGTCACCCTGAAGAAGAACGGCGTGGTGGTTAAGACGGAAACCTATACGGTTGCAGGCATTGTTGCGGACAG
>JAFZVZ010000007.1 GCA_017617545.1 Lachnospiraceae bacterium | reverse complement strand
GGGTTGGTTAACGGTTTTTGTGACGGATGCTAAGACCCAAAAAAGAGCACGTCAGACCAATTACTCCCCTTATTATAATAAAATAAGTGCAGATGTCAGAGTTAATTACTCTCTAACAACTACACTTTTATGGTACTAAAAAGAACTGCGAAAAATAATAAAAAAAGAGGTTGACAAACAACCGCTTATCGCGTATAATCCACATTGTGCCTGCGGAAAGCAGGACATACGCACGAGTGGCTCAGTGGTGGAGTATCGCCTTGCCAAGGCGAGGGTCGCGGGTTCGAATCCCGTCTCGTGCTTTTTTTGTTGCTTACGAAAGGCTCCCGTCGAGTTCCGGCGGGAGCCTTTTTCATGTCATAATACGTAGAACAGAATTCCGAAGAACTGCAGCACGCAGCCGGCTATGACGAATATGTGGAAGACGCTGTGTATGTAATGCTTCTTCGCGCCGATCAGGTAGAGCACCGCGCCGATCGTGAACGCGACACCTCCGAGGAGGATCCACAGAAAGCCCATGAAGGTCATGGCGCTGATCGTGATCTTCGCGCAGATGATGATCGCCCAGCCCATCACGAGATAGCAGAGGAAACCAAAGATGCGGTACGCCTGCAGGTCGATCGCGTTGATCGCGGCAGCGGCGATCGCGCAGCCCCACTCAATGCCGAAGATCGTCCATGCCAGCCCCGGGTGATCCGCCCGTATGGCGGACAGAAGGATCGGAGTGTACGTCCCCGCGATCAGAAAATAAATATCGCAGTGATCGATGATGCGCATGACCTGCTTGCCGATGCCTTTGCGCAGCCCGTGGTATACGGAGGAAACCGTGAACATGACGATCATCGTGCCGCCGTAGATCGACGATGAGACGACGCCCCAGGTGTTATGGTGGGAAGCCGCCATGATGATGCACAGGACCGTGATGGCGATCGCAAGCGCGCCGCCGACGATGTGCGTGACCATATTGGCGATTTCCTCGCCGCGCGTATAATTCGGAAAATTTCGTTCCCTAAGCGGTGTGCGTTTTTTCATTGCTGTATTCCCTCCCCGATAGAATTTTATATATTATTTTCAGTCGTTTATCACGATACGAATGGATAAAACCGCAACACATGGTTTTTAATACTACATTAAATATACCACAACACGACATGAAAATCAACGGATCGTGAAAACTTTTCCGAACAGCTGCCTGATCTGTCCTTTTTGTGGCGTTCACGCGCGTTGTGCAAATTGCATTTTCCGCGACAATATGATATTGTAGGGGAAGACCGCGCCCGGCGCGAGTAAGGAGGAGAGACCTATGATCAAACTTGCATTTTTCGATATGGACGGAACGCTGTGCGCGCCCCGCTTTTACGTGAACGGTAAGACGGTGGGAGGCATGTCCGACGAGGCGTGGCTCGCGTTTTGTGAGAAGAACGGGGAGGATACCTACCGGTTTTGCAAGCCGGTGCCGATCGTGACCGAATACGCGCAGAAGCTGCGGGATCGCGGAGCGAAGATCTATGTGCTCAGCACGTCGCAGACAACCTGGGAGAAGGCTGCCAAGCAGAAGTTTGTGAAGCAGAATTACGCGGATGGATTTTTCACGGAGGTGATCGCCGTGGAGCACGATGAGGACAAGCTTCCGGTGATCCGCAAAATTGCGGAGAAGGAGGGGGTGCGCCTCGAGGACTGCGAGCTTGTCGAGGACACCTACGCCACGGTTCTGGCTGCGATCGTCGCGGGGATCCGGGGAACTCACATTTCGCAGATCTACTGCTCGCTTGAGTGAGACGGAAGACGCTTGATCCGCACGGCGACAGCGCGGAAAATGGGGGCCCGGCCGCGGGAGGCGGACCTTGTGCGGTGTTTCTTCGTGTTTTTGTATAATACAACTGTTTCAATTCGCTTTTTTTTCGTAAGATTGTCAATAGTAACAAAAAGAACACTGTGGTAAAATCTCTATTAGTGTGTACTACCGCAGTGTGTACAGCATACTTTAAATCGAATAACAAAGGCAGGAAAAACGGCGCATAAAGCGCGGAAAGAGGCATGTATGAAGGTTACTATCATTGGCGCGGGAAGCGTCGGATCGACGATCGCATTCACTCTCGCAACGAACGGCACCGCTTCGGACATCGTTCTCATCGATGTGAACAAGGAGAAGGCGAAAGGTGAGGCAATGGATATTTTGCAGGGCGCTCCTTTCTTCGGCTCCATGAGCATCATTGCAGGTGATTACAGCGACGCTGTCGGTTCGGACATCGTTATCATCACATCCGGCATCCCGAGAAAAGCAGGTCAGTCCAGACTTGAACTTGCACAGACCAATGTCAACATCATGAAGGACATCGCATCCAAGATTACGGTGTATGCCCCGAAGGCGATCTACATCATCGTAAGCAACCCGGTCGATGTCATGACTTACGCATTCCACAAGTTCTCCGGCATTCCGGAGAATCAGATCATCGGTTCCGGTACGATCCTTGACACCTCGAGACTTCGTTCGCGCCTGTCTGAGCTCTATGATATCAGCCAGAGCAACGTTCATGCATACGTGTTCGGTGAGCACGGCGATTCCTCGTTCATTACCTGGTCTCTTGCCAACATCTCGAACGTGCCGATCGGTCAGTACAAGGAGCGCGTACACAACTCCATCAAGGAGTTCCCTGAGCTCAACAAGGCTGAGGTGGAGGAGTACGTTAAGAAGTCCGGCGGTATCGTGATCGGATGGAAGGGTGCTACCTACTATGCAATCGCTGTTTCCGTAGCGTTCATCGTTAAGACGATCGCAACGGGTATCGATACCACGATGACGGTTTCCACGATGATGCACGGCGAGTACGGCATCAGCGATGTATGCCTCAGCACGCTTGCCATTGTCGGTAAGAGCGGTATCATCGGCAACGTGGAGACGCCTCTTACGGATGAGGAGATCTCGCTTCTTCAGAAGAGCGCTGACAACCTCAAGGCCGTTATCCAGAGCATTAATATCGAGTAATCAATATTGCAGGAGCAGCATCCTCTCCGGAGGATGCTGCTTCATGTGCAATTGGCGAACAATATTTGCCCGGTGTACAAGAACAACGTCCCGCGGGAATATAGCTTCCCGGGACATAAGGAGGAACGGATGGAGTATCGCGTTGAACATGATTCCATGGGCGATGTGAATGTGCCTGCCGACCGCTATTGGGGAGCGCAGACCGAGCGGAGCCGCGGGAATTTTCCGATTGGTGTCGGTCTTGAGACGATGCCCGCGGAGATTGTTCAGGCCTTCGGTATATTAAAGAAGGCTGCGGCGCTTGCCAACCGTGAACTTGTGCCGGACCGCATGACGCAGGAGAAACTCGACGCGATCTCGCAGGCGTGCGATGAGGTGATCGACGGAACTCTCAAGGAGCATTTTCCGCTTGTCGTGTGGCAGACCGGCAGCGGAACACAGTCGAACATGAACGCCAACGAGGTGATCGCCAACCGCGGCAATGAGATTGCGGGACGGAAGCTTCTTCACCCGAACGACGATGTCAACATGTCGCAGTCCTCGAACGATACGTTCCCTACGGCAATGCATATCGCGGCGGCACTCGGCATTGAGCGGAAGCTGATGCCGGCGCTCGACTCGCTGATCGAAACGTTTCGCAGACTTGAGAAGGCGAACGAGGGAATTGTCAAATGCGGCCGCACGCATCTCCAGGATGCGACGCCGATCCGGTTCTCCCAGGAGATCTCCGGATGGAGCGAGAGCCTTGCGACGGACCGTGAGATGATCTGTGCTGCTTTGCCGATGCTTCGCCGACTTGCGCTCGGCGGAACAGCGGTCGGAACGGGTATCAACGCGCCGAAGGGCTTCGGTGAGAAGGCGGCAGCGCGCGTGGCGGAGATCACGGGCAGCGCGTTTGTGACAGCGCCGAACAAGTTCCACGCACTCACCTCGAAAGACGAGTTTGTATTTGCCCATGGTGCCCTGAAGGCGCTTGCGGCAGACCTTATGAAGATCGCGAACGACGTGCGCTGGCTCGCGAGCGGACCGCGCAACGGACTTGCCGAGATCACGATCCCGGCGAACGAACCGGGCTCGTCCATCATGCCCGGCAAGGTCAATCCGACACAGTGCGAGGCGGTCACGATGGTAGCCGTTCAGGTCATCGCGAACGACACGGCAGTCGGCATGGCGGCAAGCCAGGGCAACTTCGAACTCAACGTGTTCATGCCCGTATGTGCCTACAACTTCCTGCAGTCCGTAAGACTTCTCGCGGAGGCGATGTCGTCCTTTGAGAAGCGGTGCGCGGAAGGCATCACGGCCAATGAGGACCGGATGCGGCAGAATTTAAATCAGTCTCTGATGCTGGTAACAGCGTTGAACCCCTATATCGGATACGAGAACGCAGCCAAGACGGCGAAGAAAGCCTACGCGGACAATATTTCCCTGAAAGAGGCGTGCGTTGCGCTCGGGTTCCTGAGCGCGGAGAGGTTCGACGAAGTGTTCCGGCCGGAGGATATGTGCTGATCCTGAGGATCTGCGCGGCAAAACAGTACAATAAAGCGGAAAGCGCTTATAGGAAAGGAATATCAGTATGAATTATGCAGAAGAATCCCTGAAAAAGCACTATGAATGGAAAGGTAAGGTAGAGATGATCGTTCGCGCTCCCCTGGAGACGAAAGAGGATCTTTCTCTTGCATACACCCCCGGTGTTGCACAGCCCTGCCTTGAGATCCAGAAAAATGTTGACCTCAGCTACGACCTTACCCGTCGTTCCAACCTTGTAGCGGTTGTTACGGACGGTACCGCGGTTCTCGGCCTCGGTGATATCGGTCCGGAAGCAGGTATGCCGGTTATGGAAGGCAAATGCGCGCTCTTCAAGGCATTCGGTGATGTCGATGCGATCCCGCTTTGCATCCGTTCCAAGGAAGTTGACGATATCGTAAACACGGTTCGCCTTCTTGCAGGTTCGTTCGGCGGTGTTAACCTTGAGGACATCTCCGCACCCCGCTGCTTCGAAATCGAGAGAAAGCTGAAGGAGTGCTGCGATATTCCGATCTTCCACGATGATCAGCACGGTACGGCTGTTGTCTGCCTCGCTGCAATGCTCAACGCTCTGAAGGTCGTTGACAAGAAGATCGATGAGATCCGTGTTGTAACGAGTGGTGCAGGCGCTGCAGGTATCGCTATCATCAAGCTCCTCATCTCCATGGGTCTGAAGGACGTTGTTATGTGCGACCGCAAGGGCGCAATCTACAAGGGTCGTGACGGTCTGAACCCGGAGAAGGAGATCATCGCTGAGATGACCAACCAGCAGATGCGCAAGGGCAGCCTTGAGGAAGTTATCAAGGGCGCTGACGTGTTCATCGGTGTTTCCGCTCCCGGCTGCGTAACTCCTGAGATGGTGAAGAGCATGGCTCCGAAGGCAATCCTCTTCCCGATGGCTAACCCGACTCCCGAGATCATGCCCGATGAGGCTAAGGCTGCAGGCGCAGCAGTAGTCGGAACCGGCCGCAGCGATTTCCCGAACCAGATCAACAACGTGCTTGCATTCCCGGGTATCTTCCGCGGTGCACTTGATGTTCGCGCAAGCGATATCAACGACGCTATGAAGATCGCGGCTGCGAAGGCAATTGCTGCATTCGTTACCGATGACAAGCTTTCCGCTGATTACATCATCCCGAGCGCTCTCGACAAGACGGTTGCTCAGGCTGTTGCCAAGGCAGTTGCTCAGGCTGCACGCGATACCGGTGTAGCTCGCCTGTAATTGAAGCGGAGCATTTTCCGAATACAGATCCGATACGGATGACAGACTTGCGGTGCCGTGACGGTGCCGCAAGTTTTTGTTTACTCGGAAAAATATATGCGGTATAATAATTTTGTACGCGGCTCCGAAATGATCGGAGATATCCGCGGGCGTCGATGTTACGACGTACCCGAATACATATAAAGGAGAGAAACAATGAAGAATAAGTGGTTTCGTTACCTCATGCTGTTCCTCGTTCTGGTGCTCACGGTCGGAATGCTGGCCGCGTGCGGCGATGACGATGACGACGATGATGACGACGATGACGACGACAAAAAGAAGAAGATTGACTACGTCGTAAACGACGAGAAGCTTCCGGTTTCCGAGGATATGGTTCCCGTAGGCTACTGGCTCTGGAAAGATGAGGAGCAGGGCATTTCCTGCTGGTATCCGGGTGCGTGCACGCCGGGCGGACGCTACGGCGAGTATGCGACCTTCGAGGCGTACGGCGAGTATAAGATCTACATCCAGACGAAGTCGACCAAGAAGGTGTCCGAACTCGCGGATGCGGTCGATGCGGCCGTGAAGTTTGCATCGAAACTCGATGACAACATGGACGATGAGCCGGATTACGAGAGCGTTGACAAGAAGGGCGATGCAACAAAGGTTGAGTTCGCCGGAAAGACGCTGTACGGACAGATGCTCGACGCGAAGAAGGGCGGCGAGGAGAAGAGCTGCTTCGTAGCTGTCGAGATGTATAAGGATAAGTATGTTATTTACTTCGTGACCGAGGAAGAGGAAGACGCTGCAGGACTTGCGTTCCAGTTGCTTGCCGGAACGATCCGTCTTGACATCAACGCCTACGAGGGAATCAAGGGTAACTCGCTCGGAACGCCTACTCCGGCCGGCGAGCCTACGCCTACGGACGCACCTGATGTGACGCCTACTCCCGAGGCAACGCCCACGCCTGAGGCAACGCCTACGCCTGAGGCAACACCTACGCCCGAGGCAACGCCTACACCTGAGGCGACTCCTACTCCGGAGCCCGGCACCCTCAGTGTGAAGTCGTTCACCCATAAGTCGCTCCCGATCACCATGGATCTTCCGGATGTCGAGGAGATTGAGGTTTACGATACCTCTATGTACGTAGAAAATGACGAATATCTTTTCTATGTATTCGCCATGAATTACCATAACGGCGGCATCGTGATGGATTGCCGTGATTTCTCGCAGCTTTGGAATGTTGACGACAAGGAAGGCACGCTTGCGGACCTGATCGATATGTATGAGGTCAAGCTTGCTTCCGACGCTGAGGCTACGACGTTTGATGTCAACGGTGCGGAGGGTTACTACCTGCCTCTCGCAAGCCTTACCTATGATTACGAGAACGGTAAGTACGCGACGGGCTGCGGTTTCATTTTCGTTACCAGCGCCAAGGATGATGTCGGTGTGTACGTATCTGTCGGTCTGATCAAGGACGCAGAGTACAACACGAACTTTACGCAGCGCCACGGTGAGATCCTGAACATGCTTTCCGGATGCTGCCTCAGCATGGTTCAGAGCGGTGTTAAGATGGATGATGACTATGTGGTCTGGAAGGATCGCATGCCGGACGGCACCGGAGTTTATGTTGTTTACAAAAACGGTGAGATCAAGGACATCGTCAAGGAAGGCAACGGTGTTGAGTTCTTCTACAACGATGAGAAGGAAGGATACTTCCTTTTGAAGCATTTTACGCCTACGAACGCGGTTGCAACTGCGGATGAGTACATGACGGCCCTGCTTGATTCAATCTCCTCGGATGAGATTGAGGTCTCCGATGTTCAGGATTACGAAGGCCGCATGACCTACCGCTGGGTAGCTCTGTGGTACAGCAAGGGCGACAAGGATTACTGTGAGGAGATCTTTGTAAGCCGCGATGCGAACGGTGATATCTGGCTGCTCGACCTCTACGGACTTGAAGAGGCCGTGGATGAGCAGGAGGATAACCTT
The DNA here is from genome assembly GCA_017617545.1 of Lachnospiraceae bacterium. Lineage (GTDB taxonomy): Bacteria > Bacillota > Clostridia > Lachnospirales > Lachnospiraceae > ISDg. Next base: position 27,996 of record JAFZVZ010000007.1, on the reverse strand, counting down.
CTGAACATGCTCTGGTCGATCCACGAGCATTGGGATTACTGATCCGAATTGCGAAGTCCGCAGACAGCGGGCGATGATAATTGAAACAGTGCAAAAGCGCTCCGGCAGGAAACTGTCGGAGCGCTTCTTAGATTTTCAGGTTGTTTGAAATAAAAGGAACAGCTGTCTGTGCGTTGCAATCCGGATGCACGGGGTTGAACAGCAGCAGAGCAGTGTCTCAAAACGGCGCCGTGATCTGTTGTGATCAGCAGCCGAGCGCGTCGATATCAGCCTGCGTTGCGATGTTGAAGCCGTTCTCCAGCAGAAGCTTGGCGCCGGCCTCGCGGTCAGCGAGACGGAAAATGATCAGCGCGTTGTTGTCGCCTGAATAATTGAACGAGTAAAGGTACTCGATGCTGTTGCCGGCATTTTCCAAAAGCTGAAGAGCACCGTGCAGACCGCCCGCCTCGTTCGGGATCTTGACGCAGACAACATGGTTCTTGCGAGCCGAGTAACCCGCCTCCTTCAACAGATCGAGGCACGTCTGGATGTCCTCATCCTTGACAATGAAACGAACGATGCCGAATTCCGACATGTCGGCGATCATGAGCGCGAGGATATCCACGTTATGATCCTTGAGAAGCCCTGTGAGCTTGCAGAGAGTGCCGTGTGCATTTACGAGATATACAGAAATCTGATGTACAAACATTATTGAATCCTCCTTCTCCCGGTATGGGGGATGTAAACCCTACGACAAGTATAACACAAGCCGCAGTATTCATGTAAGAAAAGTAGTAAACGATTCGCGTGAATTACTTTCCGAGCGGAGCGGAAACGCGGTTGCTTTGCCGGAGTGAGCAATTTCCCTTGCGAGCGAGGCAAACAACGGCGGTCGACGCGACGCGATCGGATTGGAATTCCTTCCGTAGGTGTCAATACTTATTTGTTCGTTAAGCCGCGGTTGTCAATGATACGCTTTGCCTTGCCTTCGGAACGAGGAAGGGACTTCGGCGGAACGAGAGTAACCTTGGCTGCGATTCCGACCACGGACTTAATGCGCTCCGTGATGGTGCTGCGCAGCTGCTCGATCTCGCTGACCTTATCGGTGAACATCTCCTCGGACATCTCAATCTGAACCTCAAGCTTGTCGGTGGAGTTGACACGGTCAACGATGAGCATGTAGAACGGAGCAACGCCCTCAAGGCCGACAAGACAGGACTCGATCTGGCTCGGGAATACGTTGACGCCGCGGATGACAAGCATGTCGTCGGTACGACCCGTGAGACGGCTCATGCGGATGAGCGTACGACCGCATGCGCAGGGCTCTGCGATCAGACGACAGATATCGTGCGTGCGGTAGCGGAGCATCGGCATACCGGTCTTCGTGATGGTCGTGAAGACAAGCTCACCGGACTCGCCGTAAGGAAGAGGCTCGCCGGTCTCGGGATTGATGATCTCGACGATGACGTGGTCCTCGTTGACGTGCATGCCGTGCTTCTCAAGGCACTCGAACGCAACGCCGGGGCCGCCGATCTCGGTAAGACCGTAGATATCGCAGGCATCGAAATCGAGGATTTCCTCAAGGTGCGTACGCATTTCCTCCGTCCAGGGCTCAGCACCGAAGACACCGGCCTTGAGCTTAACCTTGCCGAGGAGTCCGCGGTCGCGGAGCGTCTCAGCGAGGTAGGTCGCGTAGGAAGGCGTGCAGCAGAGCATGGTAGCGCCGAGCTCGGTCATCATCATCATTTGGCGCTCGGTGTTGCCTGCGGACATCGGGATTACGGTAGCGCCGATGCGCTGTGCGCCCTGGTGTGCGCCGAGACCGCCGGTGAAGAGACCGTAGCCGTAGCAGATCTGGATGACATCGTCTGCGTCGCCGCCGGCAGCGGTGAGAGCGCGGGCAACCATCTCGGTCCAGACTTCAATGTCATTTTCCGTGTAACCTGCGACGATGGGCTTGCCGGTTGTTCCCGACGAACCCTGAATACGAACGATGTCCGTCAGTTTCTGTGCGAACAGGCCGTACGGGAACTCGTCGCGGAGGTCGGTCTTCTCCATGAACGGAAGTTTCTTAAGGTCATCCACGGTTTGAATGTCCTCGGGCTTCACGCCCTTCTCATCCATGCGCTTGCGGTAGAGCGGTACACGCTCATACTCGAGTTTTACGGTTTCGCGAAGGCGCTCACTCTGGAGCTCGCGAAGCTTGGAGCGATCCATGCACTCCATTGCGGGGTTGTAGATCTTGTGGATTTTCGGCTGTTTCATAAGTTACCTCCAGGTAGAATAGTGATGAAACTGTTCCTTGAGGATGAGAAAAAAATAAGCCCATCCTCTATTTCGTAGAGGACGAGCGCTAAACCCGTGGTACCACCTCAATTCAGTATGCAATCCTGCATACCCTCATTCGGGTACATGACAATACCCTATCGCGATAACGGACGCATCCGGCGATGCCTACTTGGCGGCTGAAGCTGCTGTTCAACATGCTGCTCTCGGGAGGAATTCGGAAGGTCTTCGATGCCGGCTTACACCAAACCCGGCTCGCTGTGAGGGAAAACTGATTTCGTACTGGTTCCCGGTCGTTGCATTTGTAAAATACATACACCATTCCCGCGGAGATGTCAAGAAGTTTTTTTTATTTACTTTGCGCATCATTTTCCGTATAATATCATTTACATGGGGACAACAATAATCGCTTATTGATAAATGACGATTGTTGATTGTAATGAGAGAAGGATGAAAAACGGAAAATGAAAGAGAGACCGGTATGAGTACAGAGCATAGTTCGGTCGGAGCTAAACATTGGCTGTTGCGGATCACGGCGACAGCAGCGGTGATCGCCTGGATGGTTGTGATCTTCCTGATGTCTGCGGACGACGGGGATCAATCGTCGAAGAAATCGGAAGCGATCGTCGATATTGTCGTCGACGCGGCAGTCGGTGCAAAGCTGGTGACACGGGAAGTGGTGACATCGGAGCTGCGCAGCACGATCGGTTTTTATGTGAGAAAGGCAGCGCACGCCACGGAGTACGCGATCCTCGGCGCTTTGCTGATGCTCGCCTTTGCTGCATGGGGTCTGCCGCGGCTTGCGGCGAGAGCAGCGTTGTCACTGCCGATCGCGGCAGCGTATGCGGCCTCGGATGAGTATCACCAGCTGTCGGTGGCCGGAAGATCCGGGGAGTGGAGAGACATAGGTATCGATATCGCGGGCGCGGCGATCGGGATCGCGATCACGCTTCTGGTGATGCGGGTCGTCCGGAGACGGCGGGGAAGGGCTCCTAAGGAAGGCAAAGAGTAACGTGCAGGAAGACAGAGAAGAGTCCTGTTAACGGACAGAGTAACACGTAAGTGAGAAGAGAAGAAAGTGAGGAACTAACAATGAGAAAGAGATGGTTACGGTTGATCGCCGTGATGTGCGTGCTTGTGTTGACGGTCGGGTTACTGACCGCATGCGAGGGCAACGGCGATACGAAGGAACGTGAGAAGAAGTCGGGATCCAACGGCTCGGAGGATGTCACGACCATACCCGAGGCAACGCCGACGGGGGAAGTGACGCCGACAGGAGATCCCACACCGTCAGCGGAGGCAACACCGACACCTGAGGCAACACCGACCGGCGAGGTTCCGCCGTCGGAGTATACGATGCCGGATCTTCTGGGGACGGATCTTTCGGAGGCGCTTCAGACGCTGTGCAATATGCCGATCACGTTGAACATCCGTTTTGACCCTTCCACGGAATTCGATGATAATTATCCGTCCGGTGCCGTGATCAAGCAGGTCCCGATCGGAGGCGAACCGCTTTACGAAGGCGACGCGGTGTGGATCATATACAACTCCGGCGTCAGTGTTGCAACCCCTACGCCGGAGGCAACTCCGACGGTGGGACCGACGCAGCCCGTGACCGCCAAGTTGCGGGAACAGAAGAGCGAGAACGGGGCATTTTCCGTAATGCTGCCGGACGATCCGGACGCAACGATCCAACATGAAAAGAACGGCTTTTGGGTGAAGAATAAAGACTATTACTTCGACGTGTGGTACATTGACACCGGGTTCACCGGGGCGATTTATGATACGGATGACCTGATGACGATGATCTACGGCGAGAATACGATGATCGATCTGCTGTCGGTGGATTACTATGACAGACACGGTGATTTTACGAAGAAGACGATCAACGGCGTAAGCGCGGTCGTAGGTCCGGATGCGGACATCGAACTGTACCCCGAAGACGGTTCGGACAAGATGACGGCGTACACCCGGTTTATCGCCTACGATTGCGAGTACGAATACGGGCTGATCGTGGTGAGCTATATGCTTTACGGTGTGACGTGCGAGACAATAACTGACGCGGACCGGGAACTGGATGCGCTCCTGATGTCGTGCGCAGAGTCGCTTCGCCAGTATCAGTCACCGGTGGACTACAAATTGGATCATTATGCGAAACGCGTAGGAAACGTGCCTGTTGAATTTCTGTGCGTCTCCGGAAGCATCAAGGAAGTGGAAGATACCGATACGGGTGTACAAATCCTGCCGTACGGCACGCAGGACTGTCTGATCTCAATCATCGCGTACAAGTGTAACGAGTCGATCACTAACAGCGAAGAGATGTACAAGGCGATGAAGGAAACATACTTGGACACGACATTTTCCGAGCTTGGTGACGCGATCGAGCGCGAGGGATATTACGTCTGGGATATGGTGTACAAGGATGCCGGCAAGGAGTATATCGAAACGGTGTACTGCGGTTATGTGTATGATCAGGATACGCTGTTGATCCTTGATATCCAGCGCCCTTCGGATGACGAGAACGCTGCGGAGGACCTCATGATCGATCTGTTGTGGTCGCTGAAGTTCAACTGATCCTGCGAAAGTATCGGAAAATGTCACAAAACACGCCGCAGAATCTTGTCCTTTGTTGCTAAAACAGAGAAAATATACGGCAAGTATTGCATATTTTGCGTTTTGTAGTATGATGTTGCCGTGACAATATAGTGGTTTTGCGGGAGTTATGCGCACCCGTTGAGAGAGGTATGTACTTCCGCATAAATAAGGAGGATTATTCATCATGGCTACCAAGAAGAAAGAAGTAGTTGAAGTGAAGAAGGAAGTTGCTGCAGTTGAGGCAGTTGCCAAGGAGACCGAGAAGAAGGCTGAGAAGGTTGTTGAGAAGGCTGCTAAGGCTGTAAAGGCAGAGAAGGCTCCGGCTGAGAAGAAGGTTGCCGCTGCTGCTAAGAAGGTTGTCAAGAAGGCTGAGAAGGCTGTTGACACCGCTGCTAAGAAGGTTGCTAAGACCGTTAAGAAGGCTGAGACGAAGGACGCTAAGGCTGAGGTTGTTCTTCAGTTTGCAGGCGCTGAGTTCAAGATGGCTGCTGTTCTTGAAGCTGCCAAGAAGGATTACGCTGCTAACAACACCGCTGCTCTTAAGACCATCACGCTCTATGTTAAGCCTGAGGACGGAGCTGCTTACTATGTTGCCAACGGCGACATCACCGGCAAGGTAAATCTGTAAGCTGCATTAGGTAAGAATTGAATACCGACGAAGTCGGGTGAAACGAGGCGGACTGTACCGTGAAACGCAAGATTCCACGGGCAGTCCGCTTTGTTTTGCTCAATGTTTTGCGGGCGGTCCGCTTTGTTTTCTACCGTTGACAACACCACTTTATCGCGGTAAAATAACAGAAAGCCGGATGCGTGCCGCGGCAGGCACGAAATCCGTGTCGGGAGGGGCTTATGCGGAAGATTGTTTTGTCGATTCTTGTCAACAATACTGCCGGTGTGCTGGCACGTATTTCCGGGTTGTTCGGTCGTCGCGGATACAACATCGCGAGCCTCACCGTCGGTGAGACCGAGAGACCGGATATCAGCCGCATGACGGTTGTTGCCATCGGGGATGAGCAGACGCTCTCGCAGATCGGAAAGCAGCTGGAGAAGCTGCAGGAAGTGATTTCGGTCAAGGAATTGAAACCGGAGCAGTCGGTGTGCAGTGAGCTGATCCTTCTGAAGGTGCGCACGAAGACGGACGCGAAGCGGCAGAGCGCCATCTCGATCGCGGACGTGTTCCGCGCGAAGGTTGTGGATGTCGCCGTGGATTCTCTGATGATGCAGCTCACGGGTGAGACGGCGAAGATCGACGCCTTCATCAAGATGTTTTACGAATTCGAGATTCTCGAACTTGTGCGGACCGGTCTGACCGGCCTCGAGCGGGCATGAGAGTTTTGAAAATAAAAACAAAGGAGAAGTAGTATGTTTAAGGAATTCAAAGAATTTATCATGCGTGGGAACATGCTGGATATGGCTGTAGCCGTTATCATCGGCGGCGCGTTCAGCACGATCATCAATTCCCTCGTGAAAAACATCCTGATGCCTCTGATCGGCCTGGCTGTCGGCGGCAAAGCGGATTTTACCAATCTGTATCTCGTATTGAAGGAGCCTGCGACGAAACCTGAGGTCCTGCCCACAACTCTTGCCGAGGCAGAGGAGGCAGGCTACATCTGCTTCGGATACGGTGCATTTATCTCCGCGATCATTTCGTTCCTTATCATCGCACTCTGCCTGTTCCTTGTAGTCAAGGCGTTCAACAAGGCAAAGGATATTCGCAAGAAGGAAGAGGAAGAGGCTGCTCCGACCACGAAGAAGTGCCCGTTCTGCAAGTCCGAGATCGATATCGAGGCAACCCGTTGCCCGCATTGTACTTCGGAACTTCCCGAGGAAGAGAAGGCAGAAGAATAAATTTCTTATACTGACCTATGAAAGAGAGTGAGAAACCATGGATATTGCAGGTTTGATCAAGGATTCCGTTGAGAAGATCACGAAGGACGGCGATCTCACGAAAGCGTTTCAGGCGGATCCGACCGCTACCGTGAAGAAGGTGGCAGGGGACAAGATACCCGCGGAAGCCATCGACAAGATTATTTCCGGCGTCAGGGCCAAGATCGGTGTCGACAAGGCAGCGGATGCGATCAGCTCCATAAAGAAACTGTTCTGATCGGTATTGGGAAAACCGATTTCAAGAGGAAACCGTTATACAACGTAGTTAATGCGCCTCATTTTCCAAAAGAAAGAAAATGAGGCGCAAGTTGTCTGTCATAATACGACGGGAATCCGGGAAATACGAAAGGAAAACAGGATGAAGGCATATCAACTGAAGATTACGATTAAGAATTCACATCCTCCGATCTGGAGAAGAGTCATCGTTCCCGGAGGGCTCAGTTTTTCTCAGCTGACATTGGTGATCAATACCGCGATCGGTTGGTGCGGATATCATTGCAGCAGTTATACGTTCGGGAAACTCGGGATCCGGTTGTATGATGATTATGACGAGGATGATGCTCTTGATTTTGCGGAGTATAACGTTCTTGATGCGTCAAAGTACATCATCGATGAATTTCTGGACAGCGTGAATTCATTTTCCTATGAGTATGATTTCGGAGATGACTGGCAGCATCTGATCTTGATTGAAAAGACGATCGACGATTATGATCAGAAGTATCCGCAGGTGCTCAAATACAGGGAAAATACTCCGTATGAGGATTGCGGCGGAATATGGGGGTATTATGATCTGTTGCGAACGCTTGAAGATCCCAATGCTCCGAATCATGCAGAAATGAAAGCATGGGTGGACGATCAGGAGGGGAATGAGTATGACTTGGACAGCGTGAACGAGGAGCTTCGGCATATGAAACTGACGAAGCGAAAATCGAAGCCGATGTCCAGAACCGAGCTATACGAAGAGTATTATGCAGGGAAATCGTTTAAGACGATCGTGCCTCCTGAGGATCGAGATGCGGATCCTTTCGATCAGGACGACGACCTCTTCCAAGAGGGAGCGAGCGCATTTGATACATTGTATTATGCCCTTTTTGCCGAGTGTGTCGAACGGCTGCTGAGAAACACAAAGATGTCGGAGAAGGAGATCATGAGTGCCCTGGAACTGACCGAGGCGGAGCGAAGTAAGGTTTCCGGAATGATGAAGATACGATATCTCAAACCGTAATCCCGGACCGCAATCCGTAAATCAGTCGCGGCAAGATCCCGAAATCCGGCGCGGAATGATCGGAAATCCGGCGCGGCAGGGTCTCGAAATCCGGTGAGACATTTTCTTGACACTTGCACGGCTTTGATTTAGAATATAAAGTTGGAAAAATAGTTGTGCATAAGCGCAGCAACGAGATAGAAAGGAGTCCTCAAGATGGGATTTATTGACAGAATCAAAGAAAGAGCAAAGCAGGACAAGAAGACGATCGTTCTGCCCGAGTCCATGGACAGAAGAACATGGGAAGCCGTTGAGATCATTCTCAAGGAGGGCATCGCGAACATCATCGTTCTCGGAACGCCCGAAGAGTGCGCAGAGAATAGCAAGGGCCTTGACGTAGCAGGCGCTACGGTGATCGACCCGCATACCGCTCCGGAGCTTCAGAGCTACATCGACAAGCTTGTGGAACTTCGCCAGGCGAAGGGTATGACCCCCGAGGAGGCAGAGAAGCTTCTCACGACCGACTATATGTACTATGCATGCATGATGGTAAAGATGGGTGCGGCTGACGGCGTTGTTTCCGGCGCTTGCCATTCGACCGCCAACACCCTTCGTCCGTCCCTGCAGATCATTAAGACGAAGCCCGGCACGAAGCTTGTGTCCGCGTTCTTCATGATGATCGTTCCGAACTGCGAGTACGGTGCAGACGGCACGTTCCTCTTTGCAGACTCCGGTCTTGAGCAGAACCCCGATCCGGAGAAGCTTGCCGCTATCGCCATCAGCTCCGCAGAGTCCTTCGAGCTTTTGGTTGAGAAGCAGGCGAAGGTTGCCATGCTCAGCCATTCCACGAAGGGCAGCGCAAAGCATGCCGACGTTGACAAGGTTCTGGCTGCTACCGCAATTGCCAAGGAACTTCGCCCTGACATCCTTCTGGACGGCGAGCTTCAGGCAGACGCCGCCATGGTTCCTTCCGTAGGTGCTTCGAAGGCTCCGGGCAGCAATGTTGCAGGCCAGGCGAACGTATTGGTATTCCCTGATCTTGACGCAGGAAACATCGGCTACAAACTTGTACAGAGACTTGCCAAGGCAGAGGCATACGGCCCGATCACCCAGGGTATCGCCGCTCCGATCAACGATCTGTCCCGCGGCTGCATCGCCGAGGATATCGTAGGCGTTGTTGCGATCACCGCAGTACAGGCAATCGGCAAGTAATCAGGAGGCAAGTATGAAAGTTTTGGTTGTAAACTGCGGTAGCAGTTCCCTGAAATATCAGTTGATTGATTCCGAGACCGAGCAGGCTCTTGCCGTAGGTCTCTGTGAGCGTATCGGCATCGACGGACGCCTGAAGCACACGCCGGCAGGCGGTGACAAGGTTGTTCTCGAGGATGCGCTTCCGAACCATGAGGTAGCGATCAAAAACGTACTTGCGGCTCTCACGAACCCGACCTATGGCGTGATCAAGGATCTCTCCGAGATCGGCGCGGTAGGACACCGTGTAGTCCACGGCGGTGAGAAGTTCACCAAGTCCGTAGTGATCGACGACGCGGTCATCGCAGGCATCAAGGAGTGCTGCGACCTCGCGCCTCTTCACAACCCGGCCAACCTGATCGGTATCGACGCGTGCATGAAGCTCATGCCCGGCGTTCCGGAGGTTGCTGTGTTCGATACCGCGTTCCATCAGACGATGCCCAAGGAGGCATATCTGTACGCGGTTCCTTACGAGTACTACACCAACTACGGCGTTCGCCGTTACGGTTTCCACGGCACCAGCCACAGCTACGTTTCCAAGCGTGCTATCGATGTTGCGGGTCTTGATCCGAACAACTCGAAGGTTGTCGTATGCCACCTCGGCAACGGCGCTTCCTGCTCAGCAGTTCTCAACGGCCGCTCGGTAGATACCTCCATGGGTCTTACTCCTCTTGAGGGTCTGATCATGGGAACCCGCTCGGGTGACATCGATCCCGCGGTTATCGAGTTCGTTGCGAAGAAGGAAAATAAGTCCCTCGCGGAGATGATGACGGTTCTCAACAAGAAGTCCGGCGTGGACGGCATGTCCGGTGTCGGCTCCGACTTCCGTGATCTTGATGCTGCTGCGAAGGATGGCAACGAGAGAGCACAGGTTGCGGTTGAGGCGTTTGCCTACAGAGTAGCAAAGTACGTCGGTGCTTACACGGCAGCGATGAACGGCGTTGACGCGATCGCATTTACCGCAGGTATCGGCGAGAACGACGGCAAGGTTCGCAAGAAGATCTGCGATCGCCTCGGCTTCCTTGGCATCACGATCGACGACGCGAAGAACGCGATCCGCGGCGAGGAAGTTATCATTTCCACTCCGGATTCGAAAGTTAAGGTCATGGTGATCCCGACCAACGAGGAGCTTGCGATCTGCCGCGAGACGGTTGCACTGATCTGAGACGGGAATTCCCGGTGGAAGGGACCCATTTTCCACCGCCGAAACACAATCTGAACTAGACACTACAACTGTCGTATCGGTCTTTTTGGACGGATACGACAGTTTTTTTGTCGTTTTTTGTAAAAATGTCGTGTACGGCTGTCATTTTACTGCGTAAGTTACCTATTTTCTTGATTTATCAGGCAATGTTGGGTAAAATTTTATTATCCGTATGGATATTTTGCACTGTGAACAGAGTAATCTTGAAACGGAGAGCGTACGTATGAAGAGAGCAAGAAGAGTAGTAGCTTTATTTCTGGTTTTGTTGTTGTGCGTGAATCTCATACCGATGAACGCGTTAGCCGAGGGCGAAGGGATCCCGGAGAGTATCTCCGCGGAAAATCCTGCCGGTGATGCGGGAGTGAACAATGACGATGCGTCGGAGAACGACGGATCGTTAATTGTCGATGTCAAGCCGTCAAGCGGCGACGCATCCGGAGACGGAGACGCGCAGAAGGGCGACGATGATGGTGCCATAAATGGCACCAAGGATGATGACGCCAAGAAGGATGATGACGTCCAGAAAGGCGATGATGTCCAGAAGGGCGACGATCAGAAGGGTGATGATGACGTCTCCTCAAATTTGGATGTCAAGGCGGTCTCGAAGACCAACAACATCGTCGGTGAAGTCTTCGCCAACATGATCAACAAAAACTCTGAGAGAAAAAAGAGCGAAGAGGACGGGGATGTCTGGGAGGAACCTACTCTCAAGGAATACCCTATTGAGAAGCATGAATTATCCTACTATGAGGGTTCGGAACGGGTCCGCTATCTTGAAACAGAGGTGGACGGAGTGCCGAATTATCTTGTCTACCGGGCTTCTTATCTGCTGATCTCTCAGGAAGACAGCAAAAACTACACGGTTACGTTCTCCGAAGATAATCTTACGGCATATGTTTATCCGTCGATACCTGCAGAGCAGCTCTCCGGCAGGGACGGTATTGTTTTCCTGGATGAAAGCATCGGTTGTGACAACATTCTTGTTTTCAAGGGGACTCCGACAGAGAAAGACGGAACACTTGTTGTTCCGCTCAAGGCAACGGAAGACATTACGGTAAACATGCTTTTTTCCGACGGAAGACTGGCAATTGAAAACATATCGAACCGGAAAGGCGGGCCTTTGCGCGCCGGTGCCACCTGGAATACATCTCCCAGCGGGACGAACTGGAGCGCTACGCTGACGAATACCAGCTTTAGGAATGTCAACAGTCATTCGAAAGCAGAGATTTCTGAGCTTCTGTTAGAGTTGGATCTCGATCTTGCGTTTGGTTTTGATTTCCAGATTACGACTACCGGTGCGACGAACGGTACGGAAGAGGTTCGGATATTCAGCGCTGACCTTCCTACAGAGATCATAACGATCAGTTTTACGTATTCTCTCGAGGTCAGATTTGATGCTACCCCGATCCATGTGGAAGGAACGGCTACTACTTTGGTTTCGGTGGGAATCGGAACTCATGGAGTCCACCTCGACAATTATACTAATCCGATTGAGGTTACCCAGCTGGCTTTCCCTGACGGCAATAACGAGCAGCATCGCAAAAGCAACTTTTATATCGGCACCAGTTTTACCGTAGCGGGCGAGTTTGGTAAAATCGGCATCAGTTTCTGGGAGTATGATTTTACGATCGGCCCGATCCTCTCCATCAACTTTAAAGCAAGCGGCGGATGCGAGATTTCGGCTCAGCTTCACAGGAATGAATGCTCAGAATTTGACAGGTCACAGAACAGTATTCATACCTGTACAAAAAACGGTGAAGAAGGGTGTATTGAGTTTACATCGCAGGAGTATAAGACTTCATACTATTCTATCTTTATAGACCTGTTCTTTGAGTCCTGGACTTATGTTCTGGACCCTAAACCGCGGGAAAAGGTGGGCGATCAGAAAGAGTTTTATGATTCACTGACTTATAATTCCGAAGTTCAGTCCGGAAAATGCCCTCATATTTTCTACAAGGTGCCGGTAGCGGTATGGATGGATTCCGGGAAAACTCAGCCTGCCGCCAATATGACTGTCACCATAAGCGACAAGCTTGTCCTTCGGGAGGAGGAGAAGAGCTTTGTTCAGGGTGTAACCGGTAATGACGGTAAAACAGAGGTCTTTTTGCCGTACAAGCGCGGGTATTACTACACCTTTATCGCCAGCGGCGTCGTTGGCGGACTGAGTGTTGCAGGCACAGAGAGACAAATGAATCCCATTGGGACAACCGGCAATGAACAGGTTAATATTGTTATTGAGTCTGACGCTCGCATAAAACTCAAAACCAATATTGTCTGGGACACGGATGTTGAGAAAAAGGAAGTTTCCAACGAAGAGATTAAACTGGTACTCTTTAAGAGAAGAGCAGGCACGGATGATCCGTGGGAAAGAGTACATGGTTCAGATCCCAGTCCGGTATCGGCAGGTGGCGGCTGGATTGTTTCAGATCTCGATCTGCCGAAATATGAATTGGCTGATTCACAGTCATATCTTCTTGAATACTGTGTTCGTCTGGTTGACCCCGAGAATATATATTATGACGATCATACAGATACGATCATTGTTGATCTGGAACATAAGTTACAAGATTATTATTATATAAGCGGACAGGCAGAAAAATATGTTGAACTTGTGCCCTACCTGATATTGGGTGTGAGCAGTTATTCCAATGCTGTCGGCAAAACTGTAACAGATCATGCCGAAAGCGCACAGGTAGAGTATTCCGAGGAATATACGGAAATCGACGACGGAGACGATTTTATTACAGAGACGATTACCATCACTCCGGTTATTGAAGTTACCGTTCGCAAAAAATGGCAGGTGGCGGATTCCACCGGTATACCTTCGTCGGTATATCTTGCACTGTTGCAAAAACCGGCAGACGGCTGGGAAGACAAAGCAAATGAAAAACATGTTCCCAACGAGTGGCTGACGGTGCTGAATCCGAAAGAAAGAGGCGCGTGGGAGCTTTCGCTTTCGGCCAATCAAGGAAAACCGAAAACAGATGGCAAAACCATTAAGAACCTTGTAGATGCCCAGGTTCTCACGGTAATGGATGACATCCGCAGCATTGAGAATACTCTGATCGCTGTCGGGGAAGCAAAAGCGGATAACCAGTGGGAAGTTACGTTTATTGTACCGAAATTCCGCAACGGAATTGAAATGCAGTATCAGGGCGCTGAGCTTGATACATCGATAATTGAAGACCTGTTAAGTTCCGAGTATGATCTGCATTCCAAAGTGAAGGTTGAGTCCTTCGGAGATTATCAGTCAACTCCGGGGAAAGCGTACGATTCCGGCGAGTCCTGGCGATATAACAGAAACAAATGGTATGCGGATGTAATCAATACCGACCCTGTCGCAGTGAACACCATACAGGGTACGGTATGGTGGCAAAGCGCAGGTGATGCACCGAGCAGCGTATCGATTAATGTCTATAACGGCGACGATCCGGTTCAGGGTTCCCCTATTGTTCTGAATAAAGCCGATTTCGGCGGGAAGGATACCTGGGTTTGGTCGCTGACCATCGAAGACTATGAGCCGGCTGCAACATATACCGTAACCGAGACATTTGCATCCCCCGGCGATAAGGCAAAGTGGTCCACGGTTATTGACGGACTGAACGTTCGAAATTATAAACCGTCATCGGAGGGAGTCTGGATTGATGTAGATGTTATTTTTGAGAAGGAACCGCCGTCGACAATCGAAGAGTTGACCGTTATGCTGAAGCACAACGGTTCTGATTTCAGGGAATTTGTTCCGAAGAAAACAACCGGCTGGAATGCCTGGGCGATTTTGAATGGTATCGGAGATATCTCCGAGTATAGTATTGTGCCGCCTGATGTTGCAGGGTATCGAACGGTGATCGGTGAACCGAAGGTGACCGAACCGCATATGGGGAATCCCCGGTATGTCTTTACGGTTTATTATCTTTTGGAAGATGCGGATGTGACGTTGCATATTACCAAGGCATGGGCAAATGACGACACCGCACCGGAAGGAGCTTATCCGGAATCAATCACAGTGAATGTTTATCGGGATGATGAACTGATCGCGAAAGATGTCAAAATTGAGAAAACGGACAATGGCTGGACGGTAGCGAAAGTTGATAAGGATCTTAACGAACAACCGCTGCGCCGCCTGAAACCGGACACCGATCACAGGTATGTCTATACCGTTCGCGAGACGCCGGTAGCAGGTTTCACCTCGGAATCGAAAATAACGGAAGATACCGGATCGGATATCTATTTTACGATTACCAATACCTGGGTCGGTCCTGATTATGTCAACCTGAAGGGAACGATCAACTGGGAAGGTGATGAAGAAAAGGAACAGCTTCGTCCCGATTCGGTGAAACTGTCGATCGTCAACAACAAGCAGGAGTTTGTGAAATCGATCGATGTTTCCAAGAACAGTGAAGAAAAATGGGAATGGAGCGCGGAACTGCTTCCCGGCAAGGATAAGGACGGAAACGCCATCACGTATTCCGTGATGCAGAGTCATGTCAACGGATACACAACGACGTATGCGGATCCTGTATTTGATGACGAAACGCGCACCTGGACATTGGATGTCACGAATAAGCTGACAGGCTATGTTCAGCTTCATGTAAAGAAAACGGTTGTCGGCAAGGACAAGGAAGACAATTCGGACAATGACAATGACGATGACGGATCAAACGGAGAAGGCTCCGGTGAAACGTACACGTTTGTGATTGAGGCAATAAAGTCGAGTTCCGGTGATAAGAGGGAACTTCCTTTGCCGCTCAATGTAACCGAGAAAACCGAAGACGGAAAGAAGGTCGGCGAATTCACCATACAGGGCGAGGGTGAGATTACCCTTGAACTTCTGCTTGATGAAGAGGGCCTTTATCAGTATGCCCTGACTGAGAAAAAGGGTGAGAATGGGGAATGCTACTACGACTCCGAGAAGAAGCTGGTGTTGTTCGCTGTAAAGAATACCGTTGACCAGACGAGCGGAGTGACTACCGGTAAGGAGATCAAATGCTGGATCGGTAAGGCGAAGGACGAAAACGGAGCATCGGATGCGGCTGCTTTTCAGGCAATGTTGAAGGAAACGGCAGCAGAGGATCCGTATACTGTCACGTTTACGAACCGGTTAGGTATAACCATCGAGAAGAAATGGGACATCGATATCGAAGGCAAGGACCGTCCTGACAGTATCGAAGTCGCGATCCAGAAGAAGAAGGACGACAAGTGGGAAACCGTTGCTGTCGTCGAACTGAACAAGGACAACGACTGGAAGGTTAACAAGCCTCTTCCGACGTCGGAGGATGACAACGGAGAGAAGAAGGATATCGAGTACCGTGTCCGCGAGCTGCGCGAGGAGACGCTACTTGCTTCGCTCTACAAAAAATTCCAGGACACTGTGTCAGGGAATTTTGACGAGGCGATCAACGGTTGGGTCAGCGAGCTGACCGGTAGTGAATACTACCAGATGATGCCGGATCAGATCAAGAGCAAGGCAGAAGAAAAGATAGAAGAACTGAAAACTGCAGCGGCTGATAAGCGTGATGAGCTCTTCGACGAATTGAAGGAGCTGCTTGGGATTGCTTCGGCGGATAAGCGGATCGTTCACGATAAGGAAGACGATGATTACAAGGAAGACGACCTGACGGATGCGGAAAAGGAACGCGGTGATGTGGCGAACTATGTCAACTACCATGTCGGCGATGCGGAATCCGTCGTGTCCGGCGGAACGACGGATGCCCATATCACCCGTTACAAGGTCAAATACGAGTCCGAGGACGGCAACTACAAGATTACAAACCAGGCCGTACTGGAAATCGAGGTTTGCAAGCGTTGGATCGGTATCGGAGAAGACGGTATCAGCTACGGTCTGGACAGCGACAAGAAGGACGATAACAATAACGATAACAACGACAGCAACAGCAATGACAGCAACAGCAATGATAACAACGGCGGTGATGATTCGGATGAGGACGACGATCCGGAATCCGCCTGGGTTGTGCTGATGTACATGCCGAAGGCTGATGCAAAGGAAAATGCTTCCGGTCTTGCCGGAGCAGCAGGCGTCAACTTTGACAGTATCATGGACTATTACTTCCCGGTGATCAATCCGATCAAGGGCGGTAACGATCCCATCCAGATCATCAGTCAGATGACGCTTGGCATTGACCTTGACATTTTCAGCGAGCTCGGGGTTGTTCCCACGCTTGCGATCGCCAAGGTAGATAAGGACAGCGATTGGAAAGCCAAGTTTATCGTCAGCAAATACACCCTCGGAATTCCGATGGAGTTCAAGGGCGCGGAGCTCGGAAGCGAGGTCATCCGACAGATCGTCAAGTATGTGACAGGACTTGATCTTCCGATCTCGTACAACCCGTTTGACAATTACTTCAGCATTCCGACGAACGCCATCCGCACGTTGAACGGAATGACGGATCCGAAGGATTATCTCGATCTGTCGAAGCTCGGCGGCGCGCTTCTTGACCGCGCGAAGAACTGGAAGATGGAGGACATCCAGCATTTCGGACCGAGTTCCGTTCTGGATGACTGGCGTCTGATGGCCAATGTCTTCAATGTCAAGATCGATTTCGATATTGATACGGATGACGAGATGACGGTGACGAAGACATGGGCTGCCGGCGATGATGAGGACAGTAAAAACGAAGAGAAGGAAAAACGTCCGGAGTCGATCACCGTTTACATCAAGGATGCCGATGATAACGTGATCGCCCAGAAGCAGCTTACTGCGGAAAATTCCGAAGGTAACGAGAATGTCTGGGTATGGCATGTAACGAAGGAGGAACTCGGCAAGAAGGAAGACGAAGACGGCGAAGAAGACGACGAGAATAAAAACGATGATAAGGAGTACTTTATCTCGGAGGAATATCCTGAAGGGTATGAGTACAAGGATAACTACCTGACTGAAGTCGATGGGTACAATATCACCAACACATGGCACGTGGATAAGCCGGACGAGGTGACCGTATTCGGCCAGAAGACCTGGAAGGACGAAAAGAACCACGACGGTCTGCGCCCGGAGAAGATTACCATCCGCCTGTTCGCGGACGGCGAGGAAATCAAGAGCGTGGAGGCTTCCGAGGAAGGCGGCTGGAAGTGGTATTTCCCGAATCTTCCAAAGTATAAGGAAGCCGATCCGAACGCGAATACGAACGGGAACGAAAACGGAAACGAGGGCGGTGAGCCGAAGGAGATCGAGTACACCATCAAGGAAGATGAGGTGGAAGGCTACGAGACTGAGTACGACGGCTACAACGTCACCAACACCCATGAGATCGAGAAGATCAACATCACCGTGACCAAGGAGTGGGATGACAATGACGATCAGGACGGCAAGCGTCCCGAGACCGTCACCATCGAGCTTCTTGCGAACGGCAAGAGCATCGACAAGACGGCGACACTGTCCGAGAGCAACAAATGGAGCACGACCTTTGAGGATCTGCTCGTCAAGGAAGACGGTAAGGAGATCGAATACACCGTACAGGAAGTCGAAGTCGATGACTATGAGTGTGAGACCGAAGGAGACCCGGAGAACGGATTTACCATCAAAAACACCCATGAGGTCGAGACGATCGACATTGAAGTGGAGAAGAAATGGGTAGACGAAGATGATCAGGACGGTATCCGTCCCGACAGTGTGACCGTCAGACTTCTTGCGGACGGCAAAGAGGTTGGAACCCTTGAGTTGAACGAGGATGAAGACTGGAAAGGCATCTTTGAGGAAGTCGATAAGTACAAAGACGGCGAAGAGATCGAGTATACGCTTGAAGAAGTGGAAATGGACGGGTATGAATCCGAGATCAGCGGAGATGCCGAGAGCGGGTTTACCATCACAAACACCCATGAAATCGAGACGATCTCGATTACCGTGACCAAGCATTGGAAAGATGATGAGGATCGTGACGGCATTCGTCCGGACAGCGTGGAGATCACCCTTCTCGCGGACGGCGAAGAGGTTGAAACCCTCGAGTTGAAGAAGTCCGAGGACTGGACCGGAGACTTTGAGGATATTCCCAAGTACAAAGAGGGCAACGAGATCAAGTATACGATCAAAGAATTTTCAGTGGAAGGTTATGATGAACAGGAGATCACCGGTGATGCGGAAAATGGATTCGAGATCACCAATACCCATGAGCCTGAGCTGATCGACATTGAAGGCGAGAAGATCTGGGCTGATGACGAAGATGATGCTCAGGCACGTCCGGACAGCATCACCATCCGTCTTCGCGCGAACGGCAAGGATGTCGATCAGATTGAGGTCACGGAAGATAACGGTTCGTGGACATGGATCTTCGAGGATGTACCGAAGTATGATAACGGTAAGGAGATTGTCTATACCGTAACGGAGGATGCAGTCCCGAACTATCAGTCGGAGATTACCGGAAATGTCGAGGAAGGCTTCACTGTTACGAACACGTATAGTGAAGGCAAAACTCAGATTACGGTAACCAAGGTCTGGGATGACGACGAAAACCGTGACAGAAAGCGTCCGGATTCAGTCACCGTGAAACTTGTAGTAAACGATGAGGAGACGGATACGACCATAGAGCTGACCGAGGCCACGCAGTGGACAGGAAGCTTTAAGGATCTGCCGCTCAAGGATGGCGATGACGATATCGATTATGGTGTTGCCGAAGTTGAAGTGGAAGAATACAAGGATCCCACGATTGAGGGAACTGCAGAGGAAGGCTTTACCATCACCAACAAGTATGAGCCGGAGAAGATCGATGTGACCGTTACCAAGGTATGGGATGATAAAGAAAACGCCGACGGCAACCGTCCTGAATCCATAACGATCCGCCTGTACGCAAACGATGAAGAGATCCTTACCGCAACCGTCACCGGCGACAGCAAAGCGAACGAATGGTTTTATACGTTCGAAAAACCTTTACCGATCTATGAAAACGGCAAGGAAATCGAATACACCGTCAACGAGGATGAGGTGGAGGATTATGATGCGGACTATCCTGGGCCGTTGGATATTGAAAACCACTATACTCCGGAGCGTATCAACGTTACCGTGACGAAGGAGTGGGACGACGAAGATAACCATGACAATATCCGCCCGGATCAGGTAACCGTAATACTGATGGACGGCGACGATGAGATCGAAAGAAAGGATATTACTTCCGGAGAGGATGATTGGACGGTAAGCTTCGAAAATCTTCCGGTAAGAAGAAACGGCAAGGAAGCTGCTTACACGGTTGTGGAAGAGTTTACCGATATCGTGACCGGTGAGGACGGCCCGGGAACCTACGCGGTTGAAATCACCGGAGATATTGAAGAGGGATTTGTCATCACCAACACTCATACGCCGGAGCTCATCGATATCGAAGGCGAAAAGACGTGGAAAGATAACGATAATGAGGAAGGCAACCGGCCGGAACAGATCACGATCCGTCTCTTTGCGGACGGTGAGGAGATCGATTCCCGCGATGTGTCGGAAGCCGGTGAGTGGAAGTGGATTTTCCGCGACCAGCCGAAGTACTCTGACGACGGCATTGAGATTGAGTATACCATCGCGGAGGATGAGATTGACGATTACACCGCGGATATCGACAGGTTTGATGTCACCAATACCTATGAGCCGGAGACAACCGAGAAGACCGTGACCAAGGTCTGGAAGGACGCGGATGACCAGGACGGCATTCGCCCGGATGAGATTGAGGTAGAACTCTATGCTGACGGTGAGTCCACGGGCAAGACCGTGAAGCTGTCGGAGGAAAATGATTGGACGGCAGTGTTCGAGGAACTGCAGGTCCGCCGCAGCCGCAAGGAGATCGTTTATACGGTCAAGGAAGTGACGAATGATGTGATCACCGGAACGGACGGTGCAGGAACCTATGCATGGGAAGCTGCGGCTTACGAGAACGGTGAAGCGGATTTTGTTGTAACAAATACGCATACGCCGGAGAAGATTACTATCAATGTCACGAAGGTCTGGGAAGATGATGATGACCGCGACGGCATTCGCCCTGAGTCGGTAACGATCAGACTTCTGCAGAACAAAGAGGAAATCGCCACGGCGGAATTGAACGAAGACGGACAGTGGACCGCAAAATTCGAGGATCTGCCGAAGTGTGCCGGCGGAACAGCTCTTGTATACGAAGTCACCGAGGATGTCCCGAATGGGTACGATTCCGAGGTTGACGGCAGTGTTGAGGATGGCTTTACAGTCACCAACACGTATGAGCCGGAGACGGTTGACATCCGAGTCACCAAACACTGGGATGACGGGGATGATCAGGACGGCATCCGTCCGGAAACCGTAGTTATCAGCATTTTTGACGGAGAGGATGAGGTTGACTCTAAGGAAATCTCCGCGATCGACGAATGGACGTGCGAGTTTACGGGTCTTCCGAAGAACAAAGACGGTGAGCCGATCAAGTATAAGGTCAAGGAAGCTACCGGAGACGTGATCACCGGTGTAAATGGCCCGGGAACCTATGAGTTCGAGATTGCCGGAAGCATAGAGGAAGGGTTCGACATCACCAATACTCACACACCGGAAACGGTCGATGTTTCTGTCGAGAAGGTTTGGAGCGACGATGAAGACTCGGCAGCCAAGCGCCCGGATACGGTAACGATCCGCCTGCGTGCTGACGGAACTGTAGTTGAATCGGAAACCGGAGAGGTTACGCTTACTCTTTCGGAAACTGATCAGTGGAAGGGCAAGTTTGAGAACCTGCCGAAGTACGCAAACGGTAAGGAGATCGCTTACACCGTCACCGAGGATTCTGTCCCGAACTATCAGACGGAGATCACCGGAAGTGTCGCAGAAGGATTTACCGTTACAAATACGTTCAACGAAGGCTATATCCAGATCACGGTAGTCAAGGTCTGGGATGACGATGATAACAGAGACGGCATGCGTCCGGAAAATTCAGTTGTCAGAGTGATCCTGTCCTACGACGGAGATACCAAAGCCGAGATCGAACTGAGCGAGACCAACAATTGGACAGACGCCTTTGAATGCGAGATCGGAACCAGGGATGTATCGCTGTACACTGTAGAAGAGGACGGCGTTCCGGAAGGATACACCGCAACTGTTACCGGCGATGCTGTCGAGGGCTTCACGGTCACCAATACGCATACGCCTGTTACGATCGAAATACCTGTATCCAAGGTTTGGGACGACGCAGACGATCAGGACGGCATCCGTCCGGACAGCGTAACCGTCAGACTCGTGGAGAACGGAAAGCAGACAACGCAGACAACGGAGCTTAAGGCGGAAGGCTGGACAGGAACATTTACGGTTCCGAAGTTCATCGACGGTGAAGAGGTCACTTATACCGTAGTTGAGGTAAAGGACGATGTGATCACCGGAGAGGACGGCCCGGGAACCTATGCATGTGAGGTAACGAAATCGGAGGATGGCGTATTTGTCCTTACTAATACGCACACGCCGGAGAAGATCGATGTGACCGTTACCAAGGTATGGGATGATCAGGATAACGCCGACGGCAACCGTCCGGACAGCGTTACATTCCAGCTGTGGGCAGACGGTACGGAAATCGACAACAGAAAAGCAACCTTCGGTGAGCGCGATGAGTGGGAGTACACGTTTACAGAGCTTGACAAGTATGCAGGCGGCAAAGAGATCGTTTACTCCATCACCGAGACTGATGTGGAAGACTATTCCGCCGAGATTGACGGACTTACCATTATCAATCACTATGACCCGGAGACGACAAGCGTCAAGGTTACGAAGGTTTGGGACGATGAGGATGATCAGGACGGTATCCGCCCGGAGACTGTGACGATCAATCTTCTCGCTAACGACAACATCGTAAGCGGAAAATCCCTGGTGCTGTCGGAGGACAACAACTGGACGGCAACCTTTGAAAGCCTTCCGGTGAGACTGAGCGGGCAGGATGCGGTATATACCGTAGAGGAAGCAAAGGATGATGTGGTCACCGGAACCGATGGAACCGGAACCTATGAGGTTACGATCACCGGAGATGCTGCCAAGGGCTTTACCGTCACCAACAAGCATACGCCGGAAACCGTCACGATCCTTGTCGAAAAGGTTTGGGATGACAGCGATGATACTGACGGTGTCCGTCCGGAAAGCGTTACCGTACATCTGCTGAACGGAGATACGGAGCTGGCTTCGGCTGTGATCTCGGATGTTGAAGGCTGGAAGGCTGAATTCGAGAGAATTCCGAAGATGATCGACGGTGCTGAGGCCGCGTTCACGATCAGTGAGGACGAGGTTGAAGGTTACACCACCGAGATTACCGGAAACGTTGAAGACGGCTTTGTGGTAACAAACAGCCATGAGCTGCAGAAGACCACGGTAAGCGGCAAGAAGACATGGAATGACGAAGGATTTGAGAGCAATCGTCCGGAAAGCATTACCATCCGTCTGCATGCGGACGGCGCGGAGACAGCTTATGTGGTTGTATCCGCGGCAGAAGAGTGGAAGTGGACATTTGACGATCTGCCGATGTACGAAGACGGAAAGAAAATCGTCTACACCATCACCGAGGATACCGTAGAGGATTACACTACGGAGATCGAAGGATATGACGTGATCAACACCTACGCGCCGGGTAAGACACAGGTTGTGGTTACCAAGGTGTGGAATGACGAGGATGATCAGGACGGCATTCGTCCGGATTCCGTTACCGTGAAGCTCCTGACGGACGGTGAAGACACCGGAAAGACGCTCATCCTGTCTGAGGCTGAGAAATGGACCGGAACCTTCGCCGATCTGGACGCGGGTGCAGTATACACGGTGGAGGAGATCGCGGAGGGCGTTATTCAGCACGATGACGTCGAGAATTCGTATCGTATGGATGTTGACGGCGATGCCGAAACCGGTTTTACGATCACGAATACCCATACTCCTCAGATCATCAGTGTGATCGGAACGAAGACATGGGATGATAACGACGATCAGGACGGCAAACGTCCCGAGAGTATCACGATCCGGCTGCTGGCAGACGGTGTGGAAACGGATTCCGTGACTGTAACGGAAGCTGAGCAGTGGTCGTGGGAATTCGACAACCTTCCGAAGTATCGCGACGGCAATGAGATCAGCTACACGATCACCGAGGATGTTGTTAAGAATTACACGTCCGAGATCACAGGCTTTGACGTGACCAATACCTACACGCCGGGCAAGACGCAGATTACGGTGACCAAGGTTTGGAAGGATGAGGACGATCAGGACGGTATCCGTCCGGATTCCGTAACCGTGAAGCTTCTGGCGGACGGCATGGAGACGGATCAGAAACTTGTCCTGTCCGAGGATGGCAAGTGGACGGGAACATTCTCCGATCTGGCGGCTAAGAAGGAAGAAAAGACCGTTGAGTACACCGTCATCGAGGTGACCGATGATGTGATCACCGGCGAGGACGGCGCGGAGACGTACGATCAGCGTGTTTCCGGAGATGCGGAGAGCGGATATTCCATCGTCAATACGCATACGCCGCAGACGATCGATATCACGGGCTCGAAGACCTGGGATGACGCGGATGATCAGGACGGCATTCGTCCGGCAAGCATTACCATACGGCTGCACGCGGACGGCGTGGAATGCGATGCCGTCACGGTGACCGGCGACGAATGGAAGTGGACCTTCACCGGTCTGCCGAAGTTCAGGAGCGGCACGGAGATCAGTTACACGATCACCGAGGATACCGTGGAAAATTACACCTCGACAGTTGAGGGCTTTGACGTAACGAACTCTTACACACCGGGCAAGACTCAGGTTACTGTGACAAAGGCCTGGGATGACGCGGATGATCAGGACGGCATTCGTCCTGCAACTATCACCGTGAAACTGTTCGCGGACGGCACGGACACCGGCAAGACGATTTCGTTGTCCGCAGCTGAGAAGTGGACCGGAAGCTTTACCGATCTGGATGCGAAGAAGGCAGGTAAAGACATCGTTTACACGGTGGAGGAAGCGAAGGACGCGGTGATCACCGGCACTGACGGTGAGGAGACCTACAGCATTGAGCTTACGGGCGACGCAGTGAAGGGCTTCACCATCACCAATACGCATACTCCGATGACCATCACCATCACGGGTGAGAAGACATGGGAGGACAACAACGATCAGGACGGCAAGCGTCCTTCGAGCATCACTGTAAGGCTGCATGCCGACGGAACCGAAGTTGCTTACGCAACGGTAACCGAGGCGGACGGCTGGAAGTGGAGCTTCGAGGATCTGCCGAAGAACAGCGCGGGCAAGGAGATCGCTTACACGATCACCGAGGACGCGGTAGCAGATTACACGTCGGTTGTGACCGGTTACAACGTTACCAATACGCATACGCCGGGCAAGACGCAGGTTACGGTCAGCAAGGTTTGGAACGACGCTGACGATCAGGACGGCATCCGTCCGGAGAAGATCACCGTGAAGCTTATCGCGGACGGCACCGATACCGGTAAGACGCTCGTTTTGTCGGAGACCAACAAGTGGAAGGACAGCTTCGCTGATCTTGACGCGAAGAAGGACGGCAAGGACATTGTCTATACCGTGGAAGAGGCAACGGATACGGTCATCACCGGAACAGACGGCGCGGCAACGTACAGCTTTGCAGTGACGGGCGATGCAACCACCGGCTTCACGATCACCAATACCCATACACCGCAGACGATTACGGTGAGCGGACAGAAGACCTGGGATGACAATGATGATCAGGACGGCATCCGTCCGAAGAGCATCATCATCCGGCTGCATGCCGACGGAACCGAGGTCGCTTCCGCGACAGTAACCGCGGCGGACGGCTGGAAGTGGACATTTACCGATCTTCCGAAGTTTAACGGCGGATCCAAGATCGTCTACACGGTGACCGAGGATACGGTGAAGGATTACACATCCGTCATCAGCGGCTTCAATGTCACCAACCGCTACACGCCGGGCAAGACGCAGGTTACGGTCACCAAGGTGTGGGATGATGGCAATAACAAGGACGGCATCCGTCCGGACAAGGTAACCGTGAGACTGTTCGCGAACGGCGATTACACGGGCAAGACCATTGTTCTGTCCGAGGCAAACAAGTGGACTGCAAGCTTTGTCAATCTGGATGCAAGAAAGAACGGCAAGGACATCGTTTACACGGTGGAGGAGCAGACGACGTCAGTGATCACCGGTAAGAACGGAAAGGGCACATACAGCTTCGCGATTACCGGAAATGCCAAGACGGGCTACACCATCACCAACTCGCACAAGCCGCTTCAGACCTTCTCGATCATCTATGTGCTTAACGGTGGAACCTACGCCGGAAGTACCGAGGACATCACCGAGAAGCATCTGGAAGGCAGCGTGATCTCAATCCACGAGGCACCGACCAGAGAGGGATACACATTCTTGTACTGGAAGGGTTCGGAATATCAGCCGGGCGACAAATACACTGTAGTCGAAGATCATGTCTTCGTCGCACAGTGGGCTAAGAACCCGGATCCGGGCAAGGATACACCTCCGGAAGAGGATGTGCCTCCGACCCCGAAGACAGCTGATACCGCACACAGCGGACTCTGGCTTCTGGCACTGCTGATCTCTGTACTGGCATTTGTCAGTGTTGTGGTGATCCGCAGGAAAGGCTGGCTTCTGAAAAAGCGGGAAAGTTGAGAATTTCGAAAAATTGTCGTTGACAAACGCGTATCGGTTCGATATAATGCTGATATGCGTGTGCCGGGCACAGACGGTTCGGCCAAATAGTCGTCAAGGAGGTGGAGACAATGGGAGCGATTTGTCCTAAGAATAAACATTCCAAGGCAAGAAGAGACAGTCGCAGAGCTAACTGGAAGATGACTGCTCCGAATCTTGTAAAGTGCAGCAAGTGCGGCGCGCTTATGATGCCTCACAGAGTATGCAAGGCATGCGGATCTTACAACAAGAAAGAGATCATTCCGCAGGAAGCATAATTTGGAATATGTAATGCAATCAAGGGCTGAACGAGAAATCGTGATATGCTACCCCCAAGTAGGACACTGAAATATAAAACCTACTTGGGGGTATTTCTATGACAAGAAATAGTAAGATTGATCCCACACTCAAAGTGAAGCTGGTTGAACGTTACTTAGCAGGTGAAATAAGCAAAGCCGAAGCCGCACGACTGGCTGGCTCTGGCTCGTGGGGCACATTCAATCGATGGATTATCATCTATAAGAATGACGGTCCCATAGGACTTCTCAATCAGAAGCATAACAGGAATTATTCAGTAGAACTGAAATATGCCGCCATTAAGTCGTATCTTTGCGGAGACGGTTCTCTTAGAGAAATCACCGAAAAATACAAACTTCGTTCAGAAACGCAGTTGCGAAATTGGATAAAAGAGTATAATACTCATGGAGAGATCAAACCACGCGGAAGCGGAGGAGGTAGCTACATGAGAAAAGCCAGACAGACAACGCCCGAAGAACGCCTTGCTATCGTACAGGACTGCCTTGCCAATGATAAGAACTATGGTGCAATGGCACTGAAGTATAACTGTTCTTATCAGCAGGTACGCAACTGGGTATTGCGCTATGAGAAGATGGGATCAGCAGGCTTGGAAGACCGTCGAGGCCGGCGTGCCGGTTCCCAACCAGCCAGGACACCGGAAGAAGAACTTCGGGATAAAATCGCGGAACTGGAACGCAAGAACCGAGAACTTCAGATGGAGAATGACCTGTTAAAAAAAGTCAGAGAGTTAGAGATGAAAGATCGCTATCTCTGACTCGTCATCTGTACAAATATCAGGCGATCAAAGAGCTGTCGGAAGAAAAACACTATCCCGTACAGAGACTTTGTGAGTATCTGCACCTTTCCCGCGCAGCCTACTACCGTTGGCTGAAAAATCCGATCAGTTACAGTGAACGGCGAAACTGGGAGATCGCAGAAAAAGTAAGATCCATCCATGAAGAGCATCCGGATATGGGATACCGCAGAATACGGGATGAGTTGGACAGGCACCACAAAGTTGATGTCAATGATAAACGGATCCTGAGGATCTGCCGAAAGGAACATATCCAATCGACGATCAAATGGAAACCTAAAAGTTGTACCAAAAGCAGCAATGATCCGGCATACATCGCAAGGAACTATCTTAACCGGGATTTTCATGCTGACGCACCAAACGAAAAATGGCTCACCGATGTGACAGAATTTAAGTATTACATCGGGATCGAAGTTCACAAGGTATACTTGAGTGCCATCCTGGATCTCTATGACCGCAGGATTGTATCCTACATGATCGGAGACCGCAATGACAATCCGTTGGTCATGGACACTTTTGATACCGCAGTAGCGCTGGAGCCGGACGCTCATCCACTGTTTCATAGCGACAGGGGATTCCAGTATACGGGCAGACAGTTCTACACGAAGTTAAAGAAGCACCATATGAAACAGAGCATGTCCAGGGTTGCCCACTGCATTGATAACGGTCCCATGGAAGGTTTTTGGGGCATCCTGAAACGCGAGAAGTACTATGGAAGGCGATTTACTTCCAAGGAAGACCTGATTACTGCTATCGAGGAGTATATCCACTACTACAACACCGGGCGGATCCAACGGAATCTGCATTTGATGACGCCTGCCGAGTATCACGACCACTACTATTCGGCGGCATAAGAATACCGCCAGCTGCATACACAACTGGCGGTACGG
>JAFZVZ010000025.1 GCA_017617545.1 Lachnospiraceae bacterium | reverse complement strand
TAGTCGAACTCGCACGCCTGGCCGATGATGATCGGGCCGGATCCGATGATCAGTACTTTGTTGATGTCTGTTCTCTTAGGCATTGTGTGTTTCCTCCTGCTTCCCTTGTTTGTGGTTTGATGGATCGCGCAGCCTCGCGGACTTTGCCCGCTCAAAAAATGACGGAATAGAAAAAACTATTCCGTCAAATGAAAATACGTATTGTATTGTAATTCGTTTCTCCCAGGCTGTGATTGTGCGAAACCATGGAACCCATGTGATTCTCCTTCAAGTCGATGTCTTCTTCACAACTTGGTATAATATATCATAAGCCCCCCAAAACTTCAATAGGAAAATGTGACGAAACGAAGGTTTTTTTGCGGCCCGGATTTTACGCTTCCGTCTTCGCCGTTGCCGCCTCCTTTTTCTTCTCCCGAAGGTACACATTGTATCCGCACATGATCCCTACCAGCGCCGCGATCACCCCGATCGCTGCCAGAACAGCATTCAGGAAATATATGGCCTCAAACCTGTGGTAGGCAAAGTAAATATGTGCCCCGAGCGTAACCGCCTGAAGCCCCATATGCAACAGACCTGCCGGCACGGCCATAAGCCATTTTGCGCGGCCCCAATAGTTGTTTCGTCCGATCTGATATCCGATGATCAGTTCCACGACAGGCAGGACGATGTATTCGAAAAGGACTTCAAATCCCATCACGTCCGCAGGACCCACAGTGACCCAGTACAAAAGCACCATTCCCATCCATATGGCAAGGAAGGTCATCACGATCGTCAGTTTTCCGGTCCTCTCCTTACTCTTAACCACATCCGTGCTTTCCTTAAGATAATCCACGTAATCATTCATCGCCTCTTCCTCCCCTTTCAGAAGACTGTCCAGACTCACATGATACATTTCGCTCATCTTCACGACGCTCGCGATGTCGGGAAAGGATTTCTCATTTTCCCAGTTCGAGATCGTCTGTCTGCTCACCCCGAGTGCCTCCGCAGCCTGTTCCTGCGTCATCTTGCTCTGCGTGCGAGCTTCCTTCAACTTGCTTCCGATGTTCATGTTCGTCCCCCGTGTTGCGATGTCATTATGGCCGATCGCGTGTTCTCTGTCTATCAATATACGTTTACATCGGCGGAAAATGCAAGTAAAAATCCTTTGACATGTCCTTATTTTCCGAAAAATCAAAAAAATCCCGGAAATTTTTGAGTTTTTGCACGAAATGGGGTATGCTGAAACGTATTACAAGTGAAAGGGACAACGAAAGGCAGGTGTTCAACATTTCCATCGGTACCGAAAGAACTGAGCAGCTCATCCGCGAACACGCGGACATGATATATCGAATCGCTTTACATAACGTAAGCAATCCTTCGGACGCGGAGGACATAATGCAAGACGTCGCACTGGCGCTTTTGACCAAGTGCCCGGACGACCTGGACGAGATCGCCGTAAAACACTGGCTGATCCGCGTCACCATCAACAAGTGCAGATCCTTTCACCGCCAATTCTGGCAGAGAAAACGGGAGAGCATTGACGATCACCTCGAATTGGAGGCTCCCGGAGAGGACCGCGGCGTGATGGAGGAAGTGATGGAACTTCCGAAGAAGGAGCGAAACATCATTTATCTCTTCTACTATGAACAATACTCCATCAAAGAGATCGCGGAGATTCTCCGTATGAATGCAAACACAGTCAGCTCGCACCTGCAGCGTGCGCGCAAAAAACTCAAACAGATCCTCACGGAAGGAGGCACTTACCATGAATGAAAACAAGTACACGAAAACCGTCGACAGCATCCACGCTCCCGAGTCCTCGGTGAACAGCATGCTCGACGTGGTACAACACTATGAGAAAAAGGAGAGAATCATCAAAATGACAACTATCAGAAAATACGTGATCGCCGCATCTCTTGTAGCAATCCTGGCTTTGGGTACCATAATCGGTATCTCCGCACTCAATCCGAAGGAAAATCCTTTCGGCCTGTACGTAAACGCAGCAGAAATGACTGCGGGTGAGTTCACCGAGGTCTGCTCGCTGATGCCCGTCGGCGGCAATTTCTACACGGCAGACGGCCGGGTTCTGATGAAGGAAACCTTCACGCTTGACGTGAGTGTAGAGGGCAAGAAGATCAAGAAAGTCACCTTCGCCGGAGAGAATTACACTCTCGAAGATGTCAAGGCGGATGACGCGGCATCGACCCCTAAGGGTGCTTACCGCATCAACATCGGCATGATGGCCGACACTGCAGACACTGCGCTTCCCGAGGCAGCTCGCCAGGCGGTTCGCGACCTGTATGACCACCACAATTACAAGGCCGGTGAGCCTGTCCTTCAGGTCGGCTACAATGACGGTGCTTTCAACTACGCGACGAACGTAAAATCGATCTATGACGCACTGTTCAACCGTGTATCTCTCGAAGTGCTCGTTACGTTCGAGGACGGATTGACCGAGAGCAAGACGATCGTCTTCTCCTGCTCGGGTGTAAATCCGGAGACCGGACTTGTGAGCGTCAGCGCTAAGCTCCAGTAAGCAAGAATTCACAGCATACAGAAAACGGCTGCAACCCGAAACGGTTGCAGCCGTTTTTCTTCGTTATCGAATCCTAATCTCTTTGAGAACTGAGGCCGGAGCGTCGTGAACGCCCCGGTGGGGCGTTCACAGCGAGAGGGTCGGTATCAGCTATGCTGATACCGGCATCTCCGGAACGGAGATGCCGTGGAACAAGAAAAGGCCCCGCAAAAGCGGAGCCTTTTTTGTTCCATAGATTATCTCTTGCTGAACTGCGGAGCACGACGTGCCTTCTTCAAACCGTACTTCTTTCTTTCCTTCATGCGGGCATCTCTGGTGAGGAAGCCGGCCTTCTTGAGGGTAGGACGAAGCTCGATGTCAGACTTGCAAAGTGCACGAGCGATACCGTGACGGATAGCACCGGCCTGACCGGAGAAACCGCCGCCGCGAACAGTGATGACAGCGTCGAACTTATCGGTGCTCTCGATGAGTGCCAGAGGCTGACGAACGATCGTCTTAAGCGTCTCCATACCGAAGTAGTCATCAATGTCTCTCTTATTGATCGTAATGGTTCCCTTGCCGGGGAACAGATATACTCTAGCAACGCTGCTCTTGCGTCTTCCGGTTCCGTAGAACTTAATCTTAGCTGCTTTTGCCATGATTCGTTATCTCCTTTCCGATGAATTAAAATGTCAATACTTCCGGCTTCTGTGCTGCGTGCGGATGCTCAGCACCTGCGTACACATGAAGCTTGTCAAGCATCTCACGACCGAGAGGTCCCTTCGGAAGCATGCCCTTCACTGCGAAAGTGATAACATCTGTCGGCTTCTTAGCAATCATGTCGCGGAGTGTCGTCTCGCGAACGCCGCCCGGATAATCGGAGTGGCTGAAATAAACCTTCTGATCCAGCTTCTTGCCGGTAACCTTAATCTTCTCTGCATTGACTACGATGACATTGTCACCGGTGTCGATGTGGGTTGTGAAGATCGGCTTGTTCTTACCACGCAATACCATTGCGATCTGAGAAGCAAGACGACCCAGTGTCTGACCTTCTGCATCAACAACGTACCATTTTCTCTCTACGTTTGCAGTTGCCATATAACTCTTCATAGGATTTTACCTCCTTGTATTCTCGTTTCTGCGTTTTTCGCGTCACTTTCTGCATTATACACATCCGTCGGGGGTGTGTCAACAAAATTCTCTGTCGTTTTATGTTGTATTCTCGGAAAATGTCATTTTCATATTGACATTTTCCGCAATAATTCAAGTTTTCTTATGTTTTGTCCTGATCACTGCTGCTTTTCGCTGTCATAGCGGATCCGCACAAGCGTCAATCCCTGCGGCGGTGCGGTCGGACCGGCCTTCGTGCGGTCGCACGAAGCGATGATCTCCGCCATGCTCTCCGGTGCCTTCGCGCCGCGTCCCATATCGATCAGCGTTCCCGCCAGGATGCGGATCATGTTGTACAGAAATCCGTCTCCCTCAACGCCGATCACGATCTCCGTGCCGTCGCGGTACACCTCGCAGAGCGTCACCGTGCGTACCTTGCTCTCCGTCTGCGCCCCCGCGCTGCAAAAAGCCGAGTAATCGTGCGTCCCCGTAAACGCCGCGGCACCCTTGCTCATGGCCTCAAGGTCAAGCGTCTCCCGCACTCCGCATACGTAGCGGCATCGAAGCGGGCTCACGACCTCGTCCGTGGCGATGCGGTACTCATACCGCTTGCTGTGTGCGTCAAATCTCGGATGGAACTCCGCGTCCGCCTCCCACGACCGCATCACACGGATGTCCTGCGGCAGGAAGGAGTTGAGCGCCGGTCTCCAGTTTTCCGCGGGGATCGGCGATCCCGTGTCAAATGCGACCACATTGCCGAGGGCATGCACTCCCGCGTCCGTTCGGCTCGCGCCGATGGTGAGCACCTCCTCACAGCACAGCCGGCGGATCGCTTCGCGCAGCGTTCCCTCCACAGTGACGGCATTGTTCTGTGCCTGCCAGCCGCTGTAGGCGGTTCCGTCATATGCAATTGTCAGGGCAATCCGTCGCATAGTATTTTCCTCTCAAGTAACTTGTGTCATCAGATCTTCAGCCAGATGCGCAGCGTGATGATCGTCGCCATGTAACACGCCAGGTACACGTAGCCGAACAGATCGGCCATGTGATACCGAAGGGGCTTCATTTTCGTGCGCCCCTTGCCGCCGTGGTAGCAGCGCGCCTCCATCGCCATCGCGAGGTCGAACGCTCGCCGGAACGCCGAGACGAGCAGCGGTATGAACACCGGGATCATCGCCTTCGCTCGCTTGATCGGTCCGCCGCTCTCCATGTCCGCGCCCCTGGCCATCTGCGCCTTGCGGATCCGGTCCGCCTCCTCCGTGAGGATCGGGATAAACCGAAGCGCGATCGACATCATCATCGCCATCTCATGTGCCGGAAAATGGATCACCTTCAGCGGGGAAAGCAGTCTCTCCAGACCGTCCGTCAGCTGGTTCGGCGTCGTCGTGTACGTCATCAGCGACGTGCCGAAGATCAGAAGGATCAGACGCACGCCCATGAACGCGCCCCGCTCAAGGCCTTCCTTCGTTATCTTCAGGAACTTCCACTGCCATACCACTTCTCCGCTCGTCAGGAAGAAGTTGCATAATACGGTAAATGCGAGAAGCATCAGGATCGGGCGCAGACCGCGCAGCATATACCGAAACGGAACGCGCGACAGGATCAATACACCGGCAAATGCGGTGCCCACGACAAGGAAGCCCGAGAACGAACGGAACAGGAACAGACTTACGATATACAGTATCGTTCCTACGATCTTCGTTCGCGGGTCAAGACGATGAATGCAGGATTTCGCCGGGTAATACTGCCCGATGGTGATATCCCGAAGCATTCCGTTTCTCCTTTCCGCGGCATAGCCGCTTCTAACCGTGAAGCCTCTCCGCTTCTCTTAATGTTCCTGTTACTGCAGTGCCTCCAGCGCTTCCGCGATCGTGATCGCGTCCGTGCGGCACGGTATTCCGTCCCTGTTCAGCATCTGCATGACCTGTGTCACCTGAGGAACCTCGAGCCCTACAGCCGTCAGCTCATCCCTGTGGCGGAACACCTCTCGCGGCGTGTCCGCGTACAATATATGTCCGTCGCTGATCACGACCAGCCGGTCGGCAAATCGCGCCACATCCTCCATGCGGTGCGACACCAAAACAACCGTCATGCCGGTCTCGCGGCGGATACGGTCAACCTCCCCGAGGATCTCATCGCGTCCCGCGGGATCCAGCCCCGCCGTCGGCTCGTCGAGGATCAGCACCTTCGGCTTCATGGCGAGCACGCCTGCGATCGCAACACGGCGCTTCTGTCCGCCGGACAACTCGAGCGGCGACATCGTCCACTGCTTCTTATCAACGCCGACAAGCGTGAGCGCCCACTCCGCGCGCTCCCTGATCTCCTCCTTGGAAAGGCCCTGGTTGCCCGGTCCGTAGCTCACGTCCTCGATCACCGTAGCCTCGAAAAGCTGGTGGTCCGGATACTGGAACACAAGGCCTACGTTGCTCCGGAGTTGTCTTTGGTTGTACCCTTCCGCCCAGATATCCTCACCGAGGAACCGCACTGTTCCGGCGGTCGCCTTCTCAAGGCCGTTCAGCAGCTGGATCAGGGTGGATTTTCCGGAACCCGTGTGTCCGATCAATCCGATGTATTCTCCCTGGAAAATGTCCAGGTTCACGCTTTCGAGCGCTACCGTCTCAAACGCCGTATTTTCCCCGTACACGAAACGTACATCCTGCAGGGAGAGCACAGGCTCGCCCGCGCAGTTCTCGTCAGTATCGCCGTTATACGCAGTTTCAGCCCTGTTTTCTTCGGCTGCACTGCTTCGGGTCCTTCCCGTGGCGGCTTTACAATACTCCTCGGCAAATTCCTCCGGCGTCAGGATCGATGCCGGCATGGGGACACCCCGCTTGATCAGTTCGTGGGCAAGCTCCGTGACCTGCGGGACCTCGAGGCGAAGTTCCTTCAGCTCGTCGACGCGGGCGAAGATTTCCCTCGGCGTGCCCTGCATGGCTACATGGCCTTCGCTCATCACGAATATGCGGTCGGCGTCGATGACTTCCTCCATGTAGTGCGTGATCAGGATGACGGTGATGCCCTTCTCCCTGTTGAGGCGGCGCACCGTCTCGAGCACTTCCCTGCGTCCGACGGGATCGAGCATGGCCGTGGGCTCATCCATCAGGATGCACTTCGGCTCCATCGCCAGAATGCCCGCGATCGCCACGCGCTGCTTCTGTCCGCCGGAGAGATGGTTCGGCGAACTCGCGTTGTACTGCGACATGCCGACTGCCTTCAGGCTGTCGTTGACACGCTCGATGATCTCCTCCGTCGGGATGCCGAGATTTTCCGGACCGAAGGCCACATCCTCCTCAACGACCGTGGCGACGATCTGGTTGTCCGGGTTCTGGAACACCATGCCGGCGCTCTTGCGGATCTCCCAGAGATAGTTGTCGTCCGCCGTGTCCATGTCGCAGGTGAGCACCTGCCCCTTCGTCGGCAGCAGCAGGGCATTGATGTGCTTTGCGAGGGTGGATTTTCCGGAGCCGTTCGCGCCGAGGACAGCAATAAACTGACCCTCTTCCACATCCAGTTCGATGTGGTCGAGCGCCCGCTTCTTGTCTGCGAGATTGCCTTCCTCATCCCGGGTCACGAAGTCGTGAACCAGGTCCCTGATCTTCACGGGAATCATGTGTGTCTCCCTTCGGATCCGGCCGCTTTATGCCTGCCGGAAAATATACGAAAGGCAGCGTAGCGAAGTAGCTACACTGCCCGAATCGTTGTTATCATCGTCGACCGAATTATACCAGCTCGATCAACACTTCCATCGCTGCGTCACCCTTGCGCTGGCCGATCTTCACAATTCTGGTGTATCCGCCCTTGCGCTTCTCGTACTTCGGAGCGATCTCGTCAAACATCTTTGCAACAAGATCAAAGTCCTTAACAGCCTTTCTGCTACCCTTCATGGTTGCATCGTACTTCTTAACCGGGTAGAAGAATGCAAGCATCTGTCTTCTTGCATACAGTCTGGACGGATGATCCTTCTTGATGGTCTTCTCAACCTCGTCGAATACGGTAACCTTCTTGCCGTCTACGACTTCCTTTACTCTTCTGCCGTCCTTGTCCTTGCGGGCAACTTTGGCCTTCACCGTAACCGTCTCGTAGTTATCCTTCTCCTTGACAGCCATGGTGATGAATTTTTCTGCAATGCTGCGAACTTCCTTCGCCTTCGACTCTGTCGTTACCATCTTACCGTTGAAGAGAAGGTTGGTAACCTGGTTTCTCAACAGAGCTTTTCTCTGGCTGGAAGTTCTGCCAAGCTTTCTGTAACCTGCCATATGATTCCTCCACTCTGCCGCATGTCTGCGGCGATACTATCGTTATCTCGCCGCATCCTACTCGTCAGCGGTCTTGAATTCCAGACCGAGCTCATGAAGCTTCGCAGTAACCTCTTCCAGAGACTTCTTTCCGAGATTACGAACCTTCATCATATCCTCAGCCGTCTTGTTCGTCAGTTCCTCGACGGTATTGATGCCCGCTCTCTTCAGGCAGTTGAACGAACGAACGGAGAGCTCCAGTTCGTCGATGTTCATCTCAAGAACACGGTCATGCTCGTTGACAACGGGCTCAACCATGATCTCAGCCTTCTGAGCGCTTTCAGACAGATTGATGAACGAATTCAGATGCTCGCTCAGAACCTTAGCGGCAAGACTTACCGCATCGTCGGGAGCAAGCGTTCCGTTCGTGAAAATGTCAAGGATAAGTTTGTCATAGTCAGTCACCTGACCGACACGGGTGTTGGTAACGGTGAGATTCACGCGCTCAACAGGCGTGTAGATCGAGTCAACCGGAATTGTTCCGATCGGCTGATCGTCTCTGCGGTTCTTATCGCAGCTCACATAGCCTCTGCCTCTTGTGATGAGAAGCTCCATGTGAAGCTTGCTGTCCGCGCCGCCGTTCAGCGTAGCAATAACCTGATCCTTGTTGAGGATCTCAATCTCGCTGTCCACGTGAATGTCCGCAGCGGTAACAACGCCCTCACCGAAGAAATCGATGTACGCCTTCTTCGGCTCTTCGCTGTCGCTGTTGTCCTTAATCGCGAGGCTCTTGATATTCATGATGATCTCGGTGACATCTTCCATGACACCGGGAATCGTGCTCAGTTCATGAACAACGCCGTCAATCTTAACCTGACTGACTGCAGCGCCCGGCAAGGAAGAAAGCATAATTCTGCGAAGAGAATTGCCCAAAGTCGTGCCGTATCCCCGCTCAAGCGGCTCAACGACAAAGCGTCCGTATTTCTTGTCCTCGGAAATCTCGGCAATCGTGATTCCCGGTGTTTTAAAATCAAACATGCGCGACCCTCCTTTTCGGCGTCAAAAACCTGCCTCCGATTACTTGGAGTACAACTCGACGATAAGCACCTCGTTAACAGGAACATCGATCTGATCTCTCGAAGGATACTCCTTCACGGTACCGGTAAGATTTTCCGCATCAGCCTCAAGCCATGCCGGAACAAGTCTGCCGTTGTTAGCCTCAAGGATATCCTTGAATCTCTGACCTGCCTTGTTCTTGGCTCTCTCGCTCACGCTGATGACATCACCGGGCTTAACCGTGTAAGACGGGATGTTTACGCACTTGCCGTTGACAAGGATGTGCTTGTGGTCGACGATCTGTCTGGCCTCAACGCGGGTGCGTGCGAAGCCAAGACGGAAAACGATATTGTCAAGTCTGGTCTCGAGGAGAATCATCAGGTTCTCACCCGTTGTACCGATCTTCATCTTCTTAGCCTTCTCGAAATTGTTGCGGAAAGGCTTCTCCAGAACGCCGTAGATGAACTTAGCCTTCTGCTTCTCGCGAAGCTGCATGCCGTACTCACTTACCTTCTTGCCGGCTCTGAGGCTGTGGCGATTGGATTTCTTATCAATGCCCAAAACTGCGGGCTCGATGCCAAGCGAACGGCATCTCTTTAAAACAGGACCCATTTCTCTAGCCATACGATTTCATCCTCCTCATCAAACTCTACGACGCTTCGGCGGTCTGCATCCGTTGTGCGGAACCGGCGTTACGTCCTTGATGCTTGTTACATTGATGCCGCATGCCTGAAGGGCACGAATCGCAGCCTCACGGCCGGTGCCGGGTCCCTTGACCATAACATCAACCGACTTCAGTCCATGAACAACAGCTGCCTTAGCTGCGGTCTCCGCTGCCATCTGTGCGGCATACGGGGTGGACTTTCTGGAGCCACGGAAACCGAGGCCGCCTGCGCTTGCCCAGGAAATGGTGTTACCCTCGGTATCGGTGAGAGTAACGATGGTATTATTGAAGGAAGACTGAATATGTGCCTGTCCGCGGTCAATATTCTTCTTGACGCGCTTCTTCGCTCCCTTTTTCGCTGCTACTAATTTCTTAGCCATCACGAAACCTCCTTAAAGATTTGGTTAAAATGATTGAAAAGGACAATTACTTCTTCTTGTTCGCAACCGTACGCTTCGGTCCCTTGCGGGTTCTTGCGTTGGTCTTGGTCTTCTGACCGCGAACAGGGAGTCCCTTTCTGTGACGGATCCCGCGATAGCATCCGATTTCCTGCAACTTCTTGATGTTCAGGGCGGTATCTCTTCTGAGATCACCCTCTACCGTGTAACCTTCATCGATCACGGCAGCAATTCTTCTTACTTCGTCGTCGGTCAGATCGCGAACACGCGTGTCCGGATTGACTTCAGCCTTGGCAAGAATGTTGTTCGAGCTCACTCTACCGATTCCGTAGATGTATGTGAGTCCGATCTCTACACGTTTCTCTCTCGGTAAGTCTACACCACTGATACGAGCCATGTACTTTGAACCTCCAAAATGATGATTTCTCGGGCACGATTGCCCACGGACGTATAGTCCGTTTCGCCGGCGATGAAACCGGCTCAGCCGCTTTAAAGTGTGACAGCCCGATTACTTCGGAACCGGAAGCGACGAAACTCGCCGCTAAAGCAGGGTCGTCTTTCCTTGCGTGACGCTCCCCGCCCACACTATCACAATTTGT
The DNA here is from genome assembly GCA_017617545.1 of Lachnospiraceae bacterium. Taxonomy (GTDB): domain Bacteria; phylum Bacillota; class Clostridia; order Lachnospirales; family Lachnospiraceae; genus ISDg. The sequence continues at coordinate 193 of JAFZVZ010000025.1, read as the reverse complement.
TGTCAGTCCGCTTCGGGACCGACGTGTCACCAACCCGGGTTAATGGTCGGCGACGATTGTAACACAAAAAGCAAGTGCTGTTTCTTTATGAGTAGCAACAATACTCACAAAAAACGAATCAAGTATTGTTGATTATCAGCCTTGTCTCTGTTTGTGCTTCGGGTTCTCACAAATGATCATGATGTTCCCTTTT
>JAFZVZ010000006.1 GCA_017617545.1 Lachnospiraceae bacterium | reverse complement strand
CATACCAGTCAAAGCTGTCGAAATATAGAAACAGATCCACAGCGCCGAATAGATTATATCAGAGAATGAGTTGAAGAAACCGGAGAACCGGTAGAAAGGGAAATAATCCAAGCATCATCCCTGATGATTGGATTATACGAGTATATATGAACCTGATCGAAATCACAGACCTGAACGCGCCGGAGCTCGACGTCTTCGAGAGATTCTCGGAGCCGCAGTTGTTCCGGCTCTTTGAACCGGAGATCGGTGTATTCTTAGCCGAGAGCGAGAGCGTGATCATGCGCGCGCTGGAGGCCGGGTACGAGCCGCTCTCGATGCTTGTGGAGACGTGCCGCCTGGAGGATGAGGCGGTCCCGATCATCGACGCGATCGAGCGCTACTGGGGCACGGAGAAGAAGGAGACCATCCCGATCTACACCGCGGTCAGCGAACTGATCGCGCAGGTCACCGGGTACGCGCTGGTGCGCGGGCTTTGGATGATTTTACGACGCAGACCGCTCGCGACCGTGGAGGAATTCTGCCGCGACAAGAAGCGCATCGCCGTCATGTTCGACGTGGTGAACCCGACCAACGCGGGCGCCATGACCCGCTCGGCAGCGGCGCTCGGCATGGACGGTGTGCTTCTGACCGCCGCGTCCGTGGACCCGCTCGCAAGACGCTCCTCGCGCGTCAGCATGGGAACCGTCTTCCAGATCCCGTGGACGATGGCGACCAAGGAGGAATCCGCGGGCACGGAGCTGCTTAGGATCCTCAACAGCTACGGCTTTAAGACCGTCGCGATGGCGCTCACCGAGGATTCGGTCGGCATCGACAACGATGAGATCCGCGCCAACGAGAAGCTGGCCATCCTCCTTGGAAATGAGGGCTCGGGCCTGCCGAAGGAAGTGATCGCCGCGTGCGACTACCGCGTCATGATCCCGATGCACTACGGCGTGGATTCCCTGAACGTATCTGCCGCCGGAGCCATCAGCTTCTGGGAGCTGACAAAGCCGGTGAAAGGGTGAGCCGGGTTGAACAGGTAAGAGAGTGTGAGCTGGGTTGAACAGGTAAGAAAGTGTGAGCCGGGAGTGATGAACCGGACGAAAGTGTTGAGCAGTAAGGTGTAGAGAAAGTGTTGTGTCAGCGGGGCCGCGGAGCCCCCAAAGAGAGGTGTAGCATGAGTGAATATGAAGACAAGATCGCGTTGATCATCCGCTGCATGGGCGGCGCGGACAACATTGTTTCCGCGGAAAATTGCATGACACGCCTCCGCATCACAGTGAAGGACGAGAGCCTGACGGACATCACTCCCTTAGAGACGATGGATGGTGTGCTCGGCCTCGTGCATGACAAAGAGCAGTACTACCAGATCGTCGTCGGCCCCGGAAAGAGCAAGAAGTACGGCGACATGCTTCGCGCCGAGCTCGCGAAGGGCGCGGAAGCGGTGGAGACTGCGGAGGCAGCGACGGAGGTTGCTGAGGCTAAGGCCGCTGAGACCGTAAAGAAAGTCGAGAAGACTGCTGAGACAGCGGCTTCGGAGACCGTAAAGAAAGCTGAGAAGACTGCTGAGGCAGCAACCGAAAAAACCGCAAAGACCGCTGCGACGCAGACCTCAAAACCCGCGAAATCTCAGGCAGCCGAATCTTCCAAAAAATTCCGCGTCAAGGAATTCCTCAAGATCATCGGCGGCATTTTCATACCGCTGATCCCGGGCGTGATGACCGCGGGATTGTGCGCGGGCTTTGCCGCGATGTTGACGCAGCTGTGCCCGGGGTACGCGGACAGCAAACCGTTGAGCGTGCTCTACAATTTTCTGACGCTGATCAGCGCCTCGTTCATGACCTACATGACCGCGTGGGCAGGCTACCGCGCGGCGGAGCGCTTCGGCGCGACGCCGATCCTCGGCGGCATGCTCGGCATGATCACCTCACTCGACGGCATCAACAAGATCTCGTCGGCGCTCGGCCTCTACGATGAGCAAATGCCGCTTTCGTCCGTGCTGTGCGCGGGAAAGGGCGGCGTGCTTGCTGTCATATTCGGCGTTTACATCCTCTCCATCATCGAGAAAAGACTTCGCAGGAAGATACCGGATAGTCTGCAAATGATCCTCACGCCGTTCCTCGCGATCGTGACCTGCGCGGTGCTCTACATCGGCATCGTCATGCCGGTGTTCGGCTTCATCTCCGGCGGGATCGCGTCCGCGATCGGCAAGCTTTGCCTCTCCAAGAGCGTGATCGTCCGCGTGATCACCGGCTACATATCAGCCGCGTTGTTCCTGCCGCTGGTGGCGACGGGTATGCACCACGGCCTCGTCGCGCTCTACACGGTGCAGCTCCAGGAGATTGGTTACGTCATCCTCTATCCTGCCCTGGCCATGGCCGGCGCGGGACAGGTCGGCGCCGCGATCGCAATCATCCGCAAGGCCAAGCGCGTGGGCAACAAAGCCCTGTGCCGTGTTGCTAACGCGGCACTCCCGGCAGGCGTCCTCGGCGTCGGAGAGCCCCTGATCTACGGTGTCACGCTGCCCCTCGGGCGGCCGTTCGTTACCGCGAGCATCGGCGCCGGCTTCGGCGGAGCATTTATCATGACCATGGAGGTCGCCTCCACGACCTGGGGCCCGTCCGGCGTCCTCGGCGTCTTCGTCATGACCGCCGGCCCTCACGGTTTCGTGCAAAATGCGATCGTCTACATGGCATCGCTCCTGATCTCAGCCATCGGCGGCTATCTCGTCACGCAGCTGTTCTTCAAGGAGAAGGAGCTGATCGTGAAGGACGCAGCGCCTGCTCAGACGGAGCAGAATTTTACGGAAAATGCTGCAAACTAGCGGAAGAGAGGCCCTTCCTCGGACCTTGCGGGGCATGCTCGTGGTCCCGAATTAGTCGTAAAATAACGGTCCGTTTTATCGGACAGCCCATGGTATAGAATTACGACATAGACCGGTAGCAGTTGAGAAAACCTTTGTAACGGAGGAGGTTTCAGATGAAATTTATACATCTTGGGGATTTGCATTTGGGGAAGACTCTCCATGAATTTGATCTGATCGAGGATCAGAAATATATACTTGATCGCATCCTCGAGCTTGCGGATACGGATTCGGTGGACGGCGTGCTGATCGCGGGCGACGTGTATGACAAGGCGATCCCGAGCGAGGCAGCCACGCGGCTTCTGGATTATTTTCTGGTGGAGTTGTCCAAGCGCGGCATCCGCGTGTTCCTCGTGAGCGGCAACCATGATTCGGATGACCGCCTGAACTTCGGAAGAACATTTTTCGCATCGAAACAGGTGTATATTTCGTCGGTTTTTGACGGTACGCTGCACAAGGAAAGCCTTGTCAGCGGAGATACCGTGGTTGACGTGTACATGCTTCCGTTCGTAAAAGCTTCGCAGGTGCGTCATTTCTTCCCGGACGCGAAGATCAACACCTACGATGACGCCGTGCGCGTGATCCTGCAGAACACGCAGCTCGACAAAACGCACACGAACATTCTGGTTGCGCATCAGTTTGTCACGGGAACGGGCGAGGACCCGGTGCTCGGCGGTTCGGAGAGCATCGGAACGCAGAGCGTCGGCCTTGTGGAGAAGATCGGGTGCGACTGCTTTGAGGAGTTCGACTATGTCGCTTTGGGGCATATCCATTGCCCGCAGCGGATCGGGAGAGATGAGGTCCGCTACTCGGGCTCGCCGCTGAAGTACTCCCTGCGGGAGGCCGATGACGAGAAGTCTGTCCCGCTGATCACGGTGGAGGCCGATGGGACGATCACGATCGAGCTTGTTCCGCTGAAGCCGCTTCGGGACTTAAGGCACATCCGCGGCCCGATCAAGGAACTCCTGGCGCGGGATAACGTGACCCGCCCGGAGGATTTTATCTACGCGACGTTGACGGATGAGGACATCGTTAACGACGCGATGGGCATTTTCCGACAGACCTATCCCAATACCGTGAAGATCGACTACGACAATTCCCATGTGAAGTCGGTCGAGCAGGTGGATATTTTGGAAAATGGGGAGAAGAAGGACTTCTCGGAGCTGATCCGGGATTTCTACAAGCTCATGTACGGTTGCGACATCTCCGACGAGGAGATGGACGTGATGAAGGCGGTGGCCGGAGAGGCGGGTGTTATCGATGAAACCGATTAAACTGATCATCAGCGCTTTCGGACCCTACGCAGGGAAGGTTGACGACATTAACTTCAGCGACTTTGAGGAGAGAGGTCTGTTTTTGATCTCCGGCGATACAGGAGCGGGCAAGACCATGATCTTCGACGCGATCTGTTTTGCATTGTACGGAACGACGAGCGGCACGTACCGCGACGCGAAGAACCTTCGCAGTGAGTACGCGTCGGACGACGCTGAAAGCTATGTGGATTTTTATTTTTCGCACCAGGGAAGGAATTACCATGTGTGGCGACAGCCCTCGTTCGAGCGCAAGAAGCAGCGCGGTGACGGCGTCATCACGGAGAAAGAGAAAGCGGTGCTGTATGAGGACGGCAAGCCGCCGATCGAGGGCCTGACGCAGGTCAACAACGCCGTGAAGGAGCTGCTCCGCATCGATGAAAAGCAGTTCAAGCAGATCGCCATGATCGCGCAGGGCGAGTTCTGGGAACTCCTCAACGCGAAGACTGAGAAGCGCACGGAGATCCTCCGCACGATCTTCATGACGGACGGATACAAGAACATCGGGGATAAGCTGAAGACCCGTTTGGACGCCTGCGAGGAGAACAGGACCAATATCGAGCGTCGGATCATCCATGATCTCGGCGATATCAAGGCTGAGGAAGACGACGAGTTGTATGCTGACCTCAAGGATCTGAAGGATCGCACGGAGCACGCGAAGAGCCTGATCAACCTTGAGGAGATCCTTAAGTTCCTGGATAACCTTGCCGAGTCGGATGAGGCGCGTTTGAAGAACGCCGAGGCCGCGCAGAAGGAGGCCGAGGAGGAGCAGAGAAAGCTGCATGATCAGCGCTCCAAGGCCGACGAGAACAATAAGTACATTGCGCGGCTGGAGCACTACAAAGCGGAGAAGGCGAGCCTTGAGGAGCAGAAGGCGGAGATCGACAAGATCAAGCAGGAGCTGGAGCGCAACCGTAAGGCGACGCATAACGTAAAGGCAAAATATGACGAGCGGAACACGAAGCAGGCGGATGTCAAAAAGACGGAAGCGGATATCGTGGTGAAGGAAGGAGCTCGCAAGACCGCTGAGCAGTCCTTTCAGGCTGCTGATAACGCTCTGACAGAGGCGAAGAAGTCGGAACAGAAGGCGGACGATCTGAGAAAACGGATCGACGCGATCAACGAGGACGAGCCGAAGTACCATAGCCGCGAAACGCTCGCTGCGGACCTGAAGAAGTACGAGGGGATCCGCCATAGTCTCGAAGCGCAGGAGATCGATCTTGAGAAGCGTGAGAAGGCGCTCAAGGATAAGATTACCGATCTCGGCAAGACGGTACAGGAATTGAAGAACAAGCCCACGGTGCTGAAGGATGTTCAGGCCAAGGGCGAGAAGATATCGATGCTTTCGGAGGGTCTGCAGGAAATCATTGAAACTCAGATCCCCGAGAGGGACAGAAGGTCTGCGGAGCTTGCGAGGAAGCAGGAAGCGTACAAGGAAGCGCGTGACCGGTATGACAAGGCGGAGGCGGAGCGCGCTCAGGCAGAGCGCAGCCTCGAGGAGAGCCGTGCCGGCATCATGGCAAGCAAGCTTGTCGAGGGACAGAAGTGCCCTGTGTGCGGTTCCGTGCACCATCCCGAGCCGGCGCAGCTTCACGAGGCAACGATCACGGAGGAGGAGTACAAGCGACTTCAGGAAACTGTGAATGAGCTTTCGGAAAGCAAGAATGATGCCAATGGGAAAGCCGGTATTGCCAAAAACTCGCTGGAGGAGTACGAGGGGACGCTTCGGAAAGCAATCCTCGGGTGCTTCGGCAATCCACTTCTCAGCTTGCAGTACGAGGGGCTTGATCTCGCAGGTTTGTGCGATCTGGTGCCTGAGGCATCGAAGCAGGCAGCGGAACTTCTGGAGGAGAACCAAAAGGCCGAGCGTGCCCTTGATGAGGCCTGCGCAAAGCTTACGAAAGCGGAGACCGATCTGGAAAAAGCCCGCGGTGACGAGACGGAAAGCCTCACCAAGGAGCGAAACCTCCTCACGGAGACGAAGCAGAAGAACGATAAGGCGCTTATCGAGACCGATACCAACCTGAAGGCTCTTAAGGAACTGAGCTACCCGGATTGGGAGACCGCCGAGACGGAGAGGAACAGTTTCGCGACGCAGGAGGCTGCGATCCGAAAGAGCATCAAGGACGCGGAGGAAGCGAAGAACGCTGCGGAGAAAACGGTTGCTGAGGCGAAGAAAGCATGCGAGATACGGCATCAGGATCTGAAGCAGCAGCAGGCCGATGCGGGACGCCTGAGCGCGGAGTTTGCGAAAGTGCTGCAGGTTAACGGGTTTGCTTCCGAGGATGATTTCCTTGACTGGCTTGTCGATGAGGATGTGATTGCCTCGAAGGATGAAAAAGTAGTTCAGTATGAGCAGTCTGTTGCGACCAACGCGAAGCAGCTTGCTGAGGCGGCGAAGGATGCTGAGGGCAGAGTTCTGATCGATATTGAGGAACTGACCGGGAACTGCGCAAAGCAGGATGAGATCGTTGAGAAGCTTCAGGAGATTTCCGGCGATACCAGAAACCGCATCAGAACGAATGCGGAGAAGAGAAAGGCGATCGCGGACCGGGAGGAGGCTCTTGCGAAGGCGCAGAAGGCTTCCGGTATCTGCCAGCGGCTCTATAACCTGGTCAAAGGATTTACCGGGAACGGCAAGCTCACGCTGGAGCAGTACATCCAGGCGGCCGGCTTTGACGGGATCATCGCGGCGGCCAACCGTCGTCTGCTTCCGATGAGCGAGGGACAGTATGAGCTGTACCGTCGCGACAAGCTCGGCAAGCAGAGCAACAACTTCCTCGACCTGGAGGTGCTCGTGCGCGACACGGGCCGCAGAAGACCGGTCGGTAACCTGTCCGGCGGCGAGAGCTTTAAGGCTTCCTTAAGCCTTGCGCTCGGCCTGTCTGACACCATCTCGTCCAACCTCGGCGGCATTCAGATGGATGCGCTCTTCGTGGACGAGGGCTTCGGAACGCTCGATCGCAAGTCGCTTGACAATGCGCTGGAGATCTTGAATTCCCTGACGGGAAGCAACAAGCTCGTGGGCATCATCAGCCACCGCGAGGAGCTCATGGACATTCCTCAGAAGATCCTTGTGACAAAGGATTCGCACGGCAGCTCCATCAAGGTGGATCTCGGGCTGTAATCGCGCGGCAGAGCAAACCCAATACCAACATAGAACGGCAGCGGGGTCGGTTTGGCCTCGCTGCTTTTTTGTTGCGTGGGGCGAAATTCCGCATTTCCGCGGAATTTTCATACATTTTCCGTATTCTTGTGGTATACTGTCACTCGTGTGATTGAAACGGCGCGCATTCGTGCATTACGCCGAAGACACGAGGGAACGCTGATGTATCAGCATTTCCGAAACGAGGAAGGGGAAGAAAGAATGAAACGGATCACATCGATACTTTTGATCGTCATTTTGTTGCTGGCGCTCACGGCCTGCGGCAATAACGGCGGTGAGGATGAGAGAAAGCGCAGAGACACAACTCCGACGACGGAGCAGAAGCCCACGGAGGCGGTGACGCCGACGAGCGAGCCTGTGCCGACGGACGCACAGCCTACGGAGGAACCGACGCCCACGCCTAACGAGGCGACACCGACTCCGAGCGAGGCAACGCCGACGCCTGCAGAGGCAACGGCCACGCCGACACCCACTCCTGGCGAGGCAACGCCTACTCCGGCACCGGGTACGTACGGTCAGGGACTTGCGGCTCCCGCGAAGGGCTGCGCCATTGAAATGCCGACGCGGGATCTCTACCACTATGACATGGATCTCACGCTGGATACCGAGAACAATACCATCGGCGGACACGTTATTTTCCGCTTTTACAACGATTCGATCGACACCTGGGGACGCCTTTGCATGCGCGATTACCCGAGCCTGTTCACCGATCCGGTGAAGCTTGGGTACGAGTATAGCGTGAATGAGAACGGCGCGATGACGGTCATCGAAAATATCAAGGACGGCCGCGACAATTCGGAGCTCACGTACACGCGCGACACCGACGTTTCCGTCCTGTGGATCGAGCTCACGCAGCCGCTGGAGCCGGGCGAGACGATGACGCTCGAGTATGATTTTACGGCGAAGATCCCCGGTATTGACGACCGCTTCGGCTACACGAAGAAGATCTACAACGTGACCAATTTCTACCCGATCCTCGCGGAGTACACGAAGGACGGCTGGTCGCACGTTGCGTACTACCTGCACGGCGAGTGCTTCTACTCCGAGACCGCGGACTACGACGTTCGCCTCACGGTTCCCACAGGCTATGAGGTCGCGGCGACCGGCGTGGAGAAGGGGAGCGCGGACGTCGGTGACAGCGTGACGTACACAGTGACCGCGCCTGCCGTGAGAGATTTCGTATTTTCCGCGTCATCGAAGTTCTCTGTCGGCTCGGAGACCGACGACGGCGTTCGCGTCAACGTCTGGTACAAGGACGACTATATCAGCGCCGACATGACGGAGGTCGTTCAGTATACGCATATCGCGGCGAAAAATGCCCTGGCTGCGTTCGGCGAGGCGTTCGGCCGCTACCCTTACGAGGAGCTCGACATCGTTCTCACGCCGATGACTGCGGGCGGCGGTATGGAGTACCCGAACCTGATCCAGATCGGTGAGGACATGTTTATCTACGGGCACAAGGATAATCCGAACGGCGGCGCGAAGTACTACGATCTTCAGATCACGGTCGCGCACGAGGTCGGACACCAGTGGTTCATGGGCATCGTCGGAAGCGATTCCGGCCTGCAGCCGTGGCAGGACGAATCCATCACCTCCTACACCGAGAAGGTTTTCGCGGACTACGTCAACGCGCACGGCGGCGACATGACACCGCCCTATGTGACGATCGAGGATCCCACGCTGATAGCACCGTTGTTCATGGACGAAGACTACGTGGAGCGCCAGCGTGAATCGGAGATGCTTCCGATCAACCGCGGTGTTCATGATTACAGCACGGACTACCGCTACACCTACTCGATCTACAGCATGGGCGAGATCGTGCTGGAGGCCTTCGAGGAAGTCCTCGGGCAGGAAGATTTCTACGCGGTTCTGCGCGAGTACGTGCGCCGCAACGCATTTTCCAACGCGGATCCGAAGAGCTTCTTCGAGGTTCTCTACGCGTGCTCCGGTCCGGACAATGAGAAGATCAACGCGATCGTCCGCGCCGCGTTCATCCTGGAGGAGGGCAACCCGTTCTACAAGGGAAACTAACAACTGACTAAGGCGTAAACCATCAAGGGGAATGCATCGGGCATTCCCCTTTTTTGCGTCCTGACCGGTAGATCTGCTTTTTTCGGACGGTTCTTCTGTTTTCTTGGCTGCACTTCAGCATTTCTAAGCCGGTGCATCCGGGATGTAAGATCGGAAGAAATTACTGAAATCACGGAAATTACAGAAATTACTGTTGAAATCGCCAAAATCGGCGAAACCCACAGTAATTTTGTCGACCGAGGCGCTGTCCGAAAAGGAAGATTTGAAGAAATTACTGTTGAAATCACTGAAATTGTCAAAACCCACAGTAATTTCGTTGACCGAGGTGGTGCCAGGAATGGTGGATCGGAAAGAAATTACTGTTGAAATCCCCCAAATCGTCAAAACCCACAGTAATTTTGTCGACCGAGGCGGTGCCAGGAATGGAAGATTTGAAGAAATTACTGTTGAAATCCCTGAAATCTGCAAAAGCCACAGTAATTTCGTTGATCGAGGCTTTTTCCTGGATGGAAGATTGGAAAGAATTACTGTGGAAATCACCGTAATCGGCGAAACCCACAGTAATTCTTTTCCATTCTCTTGACGGGTACAATTTGCGTCCGGGAATCGCAAAGTTCCCTCATAAAAGTGTAGTGAAAGGGCAAAAGTTCCCTCATAAAAGTGTGGTGAAAGGGCAAAAGTTCCCTCATAAAAGTGTTGGAAATACTTGAAAGATCCCTCATAAAAATGTATAATGATGTTCGAAAAGCCGGTAAAACAGCGGGTTTGCGGAGGTTAAACAAATATGAGAAGAATTGTCTATAAAGAATTGCTTCGTTGGAAAGAGAAAAATGAACGAAAACCGTTGATTGTGTACGGGGCCAGACAGGTCGGAAAGACATGGCTTTTGAAGGAATTCGGAGCTAATGAATACCGAAATGTCGCGTATTTGAATTTTGACTCGACGCCGGAAGCAAAGAATTTGTTTGCGGATTATGATACTGCGCGGTTGATCAGGGCATTTTCCGCATTGACGGGAGTATCCATTCAAGCCGGAGAAACGCTGGTTATCCTGGATGAGATCCAGGAGGTGCCGGCAGCGTTGACAGCGTTGAAATATTTCTGCGAGGAAGCGTCGGAGTATCATATCGCGGCAGCCGGAAGTCTGCTCGGGATTGAGATCCATTCGGGGAGCGGGTTCCCGGTCGGCAAAGTGGACGAGATCGATATGTACCCGCTCTCGTTCGAAGAGTTTCTGATGGCATTGGAGAAAGACGTTTTGGTGCAGCAGCTGAAGGAATATCGGTGGGATCAGTTGCAGGCGGTAATGCGGGTCTATACGGAGGCACTGCGACAATACTACTATGTCGGTGGTATGCCGGAGGTCGTGAAGGAATACGTCGCCAATCAGGATCTGGCAGCGACACGCAAGATCCAAAAACAGATTTTGGCAGACTACCGCAGAGATTTTTCAAAACACATTCCGGCTGACCTTCTCCCTAAAGTAAGGCTCGTTTGGGATTCCCTGGGCGTGCAGCTTGCAAAGGAAAATAAGAAATTCATCTATGGGGCGCTGAAAAAAGGCGCGCGTGCTAAGGATTTTGAGGATGCCATCGAGTGGCTCTCCAACGCGGGACTGGTACATAAAGTGAACCGCGTCTCGAAGGTTGAGAAACCGCTGAAATTCTATGAAGATTCGTCTGCGTTCAAACTATATTGTCTTGATCTCGGTCTCCTGGGGGCGATGGTTGACGTGCCCGCGAAGGATGTTCTTGTGAAAAATGATGCTTTCACGGAATACAAGGGAGCGTTCACGGAGCAGTATGTGTTCCAGGAAATGCTGGTGCACGGATTGCATCCGTATTACTACTCCAGAGAGAATTCCACTTTGGAAATCGATTTTGTGTTCCAAAAGGACCGTCTCTACATGGTCGAAGTAAAGGCAGAGGAAAATCTCCGCTCCAAGAGCCTCAAGACACTGCATGAGGCTGATGTGAAGGCAGTGGCGTTGCGTCTCTCCATGGCTGATTACCGCGTGCAGGAGTGGCTGACCAATGTGCCGCTTTCCTTCGCGGGAGAATGGGTTGAGCAGTGTGAGTAGTTCAAAAGAGCTGGTCGATCGATCAGCTCTTTTTACGTGGTCAGGTGCAAAGGGCAAGTGCAAGACTAAATTCCGTTTTCAGGTTTTGGTGGGGCTCGCGAATTGAGGTGTTTTTATAGTACACCCCGGGAGTTATCTTTGTGTCAGCAGAGAGGGCAATAGAGAGGAAAAAGCGCATAGAAGAGGAGGAATGAATATGACTTACGCAGACGCGATGAAGACGAGGACTGAATTTTACGACAAACAAAACCATACGGCCGACGAGGAGTTCATGTTCACCGAGGCGCTGTCGATGCTGATCGAGGCGACGCAGGAGCCGAAGTACATGGCGGAGCTGGCGTGGTTCTACTGTGACCGGAAGCGGTTCGACCTGGAGCAGAAGTACCTGGAGATGGCTGCGGACTGCGGCTACGGCCCCGCGTTCGAGGAGCTCGGGTACATGTACTTCCACGGCCAGAACGGGGAGAAGGATTACGAGAAGGCGTACTACTGCTTCACCAAGGGTTCGGAGAAGGACCGCTACGGCAACGAGGGGAGCCTGTGGTGCTACCACAAGCTCGCGGACATGTACCGGTTCGGCTGCTTCGTGGAGAAGGACGAGGACAAATACCGCGAGATGATCGAGGACGCGTACGAGAAGGTGAAGAACCCGAAGTACCTGAACGAGCCGTACCCGGAGATTTTGTACCGCCTGGCGGGCATTCGCGCCGATCAGGGCAGGACGGACGAGGCGATCGAGCTTCTGCGAAGAGCGAGGGCTTTCATGGCGGAGCGCCTGTCGTACGACGCGTTCTGGGGACACCTCGAGGTGATGGGCCGGATCGTGCGGCTCCAGCACAGGCTTTCGCAGGAGGAGATGCCCGACTCCGATTTCTACGATCTATTCTACCTGACGGAGGTGCCCGGGGAGTACGTGCTGGTGCCGTTCGGCCCGGACGACAAGGAGATCGCCATCGAGGTGACCGGTGAGGGCGAGGAGCGGACGCTCAGTTGTAACGGCCGCTGCTACCGAGATTTTGCGGATTTCTGTTCGAAAATGAACGTGGGCGGGCGGAAGATCACGGAGGTTTACGATGAATTTTTCGCGCCGTACAAGAGAGACTGAGAGAGGAGAAATGACGATGAACAACAGAACTTACAAGGCGAATGAGAAGGACGATATGCTTGAGACCATGGACACCGCGACGATGCGCGAGGACGGGAGCGATGAGGCGAGACCCGCGCCGGGTTCGGAGTTGGAACAGCTCGCGCACTACGAGGAGCTGCTTCTTCAGCGCGACAAGCTGATCAAGGAATCGGGCTCGATCCTGGTGGCGTACATGAAGGAGTTCGGCGAGATGCTCGTCGCCAATTTTGAGCTGAAGGTCGAGTGCATCAAGGAGAAGAAGCGGATCAGCTACTGCCGCCGGCGCATGAACCGCGGGCTGGCGGTCGACGTTGAGAAGATGGACAGCGAGATCGAGAAGGAGATGAAGCTGTACATTTTCCAACTCAATGACATGATCGAGGAGACCGAGGAAGCGAAAAATGCGAGCCACGTCAGCGAGTATCTCCTGAGCCGGGCGAAGAAGATTTATCGAAGACTGGCTAAGCTTTTGCATCCGGACATCAACGAGCGGACGATGGAGGACGCGGAGCTGAAGGAGCTGTGGAACCGCATCGCGCAGGCGTACCGCATGAGCGAGGTGGACGAGCTCGAGGACCTTGAGCTTCTGGTGCGCAAGGTGATGATGGAGCGCGGGGTTGAGACGTTCGTCGTTGTCTGCAAGGACCTTGAACAGCGGATCGAGCGCGTGGAGCGGCAGATCAACGAGATCCTCTCCACCGAGCCGTACACATACCGCGAGCTGCTCAGCGACGAGGCGAGAATTCAGGAGTACAAGAACCGCCTGCAGGAGGAGCACGACGACTACGAGCGCTACCTCGAGCTGCTGCGGAAATCGTTGGAGGAAATGTTGCAGGGCGGCGGAGCGAAGCTGCAGTGGAGGCTGGACTGACCCGGATCGCCGGCAGGGCCGCAAATGTTGAGGAATGCGGCTTTGCCGGTGTTGACGGAACTGATGCGAAGAGTTGACCGGCGGGTGCTAATGACCGTCGGACGGATAATGCGTGGGAGGCGCGGGGCATATGGCAGACGAATTGATCATTGGAACGACGAATCCGGTAGCGCTTGTGTCCGGGACCTCCCTGGAGACGCTGCTCAAGCCGCTGAAGCAGGAGATCCTGCTGTATGACACGTACGTGGCGGGGACGGGGTACATCAATGACAAGACCATTCTGGATGAATTGAAGGTCGGTGACGGGCTGTGGCTGCAGCGCGAGCCGGGCAACCGCTTCGACGAGCGCGCGATCCTTGTGCTGGACGACAAGAAGCGCAAGATCGGATACATCCCCGAGAACGTCAACACCGTATTTTCCAACCTGATGGACGCCGGCAAATACCTCACGGCGAAGATCAACCACATGGAGACGAAGGGCTCCTTCCGTCAGATCAATATCAGCATTTTCCTGGTAGATTTTTAGGGAGAGGAAAATGTCTGATAAAATTCCCTCAAAAGACGCGAAATGTGCTATACTGAAGTATCACGAACGAGGGGGGCATGAAGATGCCGAAGGGAGCTAACCAGAAACTGAAACTGTACTATCTGAGCCGCATCATGACGGAGAAGACCGACGATGAGCACATGATCACCATGCCGGAGATCCTCCAGGCGCTCGAGGCGTACGGCGTGACCGCGGACCGGAAGAGCATCTACGATGACATCGAGGCTCTTAAGGTGCTTGGGATCGACGTGATCGGCGAGAAGGTCGGCCGGAATTTCTACTACCATGTCGGCTGCAAGCAGTTCGAGATCGCGGAGCTCAAGCTTCTCGTGGACGCCATCCAGTCGTCCAAATTCATCACCGAGAAGAAGTCCAACGAGCTGATCCGCAAGCTGACGAGCATGGCGAGCCAATACGAGGCTGAGCAGCTGAAGAGGCAGGTGTTCGTACACGGCCGCGTGAAGACGATGAACGAGAGCATCTACTACTTCGTGGACGATGTTCACCGCGCCATCGCCGACAACCGGCAGATCCGCTTCGAATACATGCAGTGGAACACGGACAAGCGCATGGTGCCGCACCGCGAAGAGCCGTACACCGTCAGCCCCTGGGCACTCACCTGGGACGACGAGAACTACTACCTGATCGCGTACGACGAGGAAGCCGAGGGTATCAAGCATTTTCGGGTCGACAAGATGAAGAAGATCGAAGTGCTCGAGAAGCGGCGCATCGGCCGCGACCGGTTCCGCGAGTTCAACCTCGCCCAATACTCCAAGATGAGTTTCGGCATGTTCGGCGGCGAGAAGACCAAGGTGCACCTGACCTTCCGCAACGAGCTCGTGGGCGTGATGATCGACCGTTTCGGCAGCGACATCCCCATCTACCCCGTCGCGGAGGACGGCTGGTCGGAGACCTTCGTGGACGTCTCGATGAGCACTCATTTCTTCGGCTGGATCTTCGCCCTCGGCGACGGCGTCCGCATCACCGGGCCCGCTGAGGTCGTCTCGGATTTCAAGCGGAAAATCAAGGAACTGGAGGGGATGTACCGATGAGTGGTACCCCTGCCGTAGGAACCGAATAGAAAGTTACCCCCAATCAGGGCTTCATCTAGCATGAAGACTTGGTTGGGGGTGTTTTTGTGTGCCCGTCGGAAAGTGACGAAAGTCATGTCGATAATGTTTCTTTTCTCACTACCGCATTTTCCGGGGAACTGTTATTCTATGCTCAACAAGAACGGACGCCCGGCGGAGGATACGCACAAAGGGGAAACAACAACGGGCGCAATCGATACGGAGGAAAATGATGGAAGAACTGTTTAACAATGGCGATCAGGCGGCGGAGACGATACTGAAGCTGGTGGACCTGACCAAGAAATATGACAATCGGGCGGTGGTGGACAGCCTGAACATCGAGATCAGAAAGGGTGAGATCTTCGGCCTGCTCGGCCCCAACGGCGCGGGCAAGAGCACGACCATGAACATGATCTGCAACATCGTGAAGCCGGATTTCGGGCGGATCGAGTTCATGGGTGAGGATTTTCGGAAGAACCGGAAGAAGCTGGGCCGCCACCTTGGTTACATTCCGCAGCACCTCGCGATCCACGGCAGTCTTAAGGCGTGGGAAAATGTGGAGCTCTTCACGTCGCTGTACGGTATCAAGGGCGAGGAGCTTAGGAAGCGCATCGACGAGTCGCTTGCGTACGTAGGGCTTTCCGAGCGGAAGAACGATTACGCGAAGAAATTTTCCGGCGGTATGAAGCGCCGTCTCAACATCGCCTGCGCGATCGGGCATCATCCGGACCTGCTGATCTTCGACGAGCCGACGGTCGGCATCGATCCGCAGTCGAGAAATTTCATCCTTGAGAAGATCAAGGAATCGAACAAGAACGGCACGACCGTCATCTATACGAGCCACTACATGGAGGAGGTCGAGGCAATCTGCACGCGCATCGCGATCATGGACAACGGCAAGGTCATCGCGGTCGGCACGAGCGAGGAGCTGAAGAAGCTTGTCGTCGACGACACCGAGCACATCACGCTCGAGGAAGTGTTCCTCACCCTCACGGGCAAGAAGCTGCGCGATCAGTAATACGGGGAGAAAACGGAGTAAACCAATGATTCGATATTTGATCAAAAACAATCTGAAAATAATGTTCCGCAGCCCGGTGAACATCCTTCTGTACGTACTCTGCCCGATCGTGGTCACTGCCGTGCTGGTGAGCGCATTTTCCGCGATGATGGAGAGCTACGAGGGCGCGGGGCAGTTCACGGTCGGCTACCGCGTGGAGGAGAACAGTGTGTTCGACGGCTACATGAATGCGATCGTCGAGACCGGTCGGGAAAATGGAGTGTCGTTCGCGGAGTACCGGGACGGCGATCCCGAGACGCTGATCAAGGACAACAAGCTTGCCTGCTTCGCGGTGTTCGGAAGCGACAGCTACACGATCTATGAGACGCAGGACACGAAGACGGAGAGCGGGACGCTCCAGTACATGCTTTCCGCGATGGTGAACGGGGTGATCAGCGGGGATTTCAGCGCTGTCAGTTTCAAGACCGAGCAGCCGTTCTTCGTTCCCGCCGTCAATTCGACCGATTACTACGGCATCATCTACATCGTCTATTTCGGCTGGTGCGCGCTCGTCTGCGCGGCGGGTCTGTTCTCAAATGAGAAGAAGCACCGGATCGACGAGAGACTTCGCGTGTCAAACCTCTCGGTGCTTCAACTGTACCTGGCGCGGTTTATCCCGCTCGTGGCGGTTGTGTCGTGCGGCATCGGTGTCGCGGCGGTGATCGGCGGCGTGATCATGGGCGTTCACTGGGGCAATATCGCTCTGTCCGCGGCGCTTGTGGTGCTCTCGGTCATGGCGGCGACGGCGATGGAGATGTTCATCTACGAGCTGACCAACAGCATGCTTGCGTCGGTCATCATTTCCTTCGGCATCGTGTGGTTTCTCGGCTATATCGGAGGCAGCTTCGAGACGTACATGTTCTCGTCCAACCCCGACTGGCTCAAGCACCTGGACCCGATCTACCATGAGAACCGGGCGCTCGTCGAGCTGTCCACGATGGGTCACAGCGACTACGTCGCGAGCGCGGCCCTGATCCTTGCGGGGATGTTCGCGGTATTTTCGCTGCTGAATCTGGCGGTAGGAAGAATAAGGAGAAGTGTACAGTAATGAAAGCGATCATAAAAACAACGTGTAAAATTCTGTTCCGGAACTCGGGCTTCTGGTTCTTCCTGCTGATCACGCCGGTGCTGTCCACGGTGGTGCTCCGGCTGCAGCAGACGAACCTCGGAGCCTATGAGGTGACGAGCAATTATGAGAAGGTGGAACTCACGTCCGAGAGCGACAAGGTCGCGTATTACGGAGGCAAAGGAAAATACGTCATCAAGGTGTACGACGCGGCCGGCACGGAGCTTTCGGAGTACCTGCTGGACAAGCTGACGGCGAGCGGAGCATTTCTCGTGTGCCGTGTGCAGGCGCCGCAGATGACGAAGGCGGACGCCGATGCCCGTATGGAGATCGACGGCTACGACGACCGCATGGGCGCGGCTCTGTACCTCGGCCGATCCTTCGATGCCGAGGCAGTGTCCGGCACCATGCAGGACGGCATGGTTGTCTACACGCTCTCCGAGGACGAGCGCAAGGCCTTGTTCGACAATGAACTTCGCATGATCATCGGTCAGATCAAGACCGCGGCTGCCGCTGTCGGCAGCGAGAATGCGGCTGCGTACCTGAGCGAAGTGAGCGGCAAGCTTCCCGAGATGAAGGTTGTCTCGCTCGCGGGCAAGAACCAGCGTAACCTGACCAACGAACAGCTCGACCAGAAGGCGCTGATGGGCTACGCGCTTGCCATTCTGACGCTCGGCTTCGTGTTCGGCGGTATCTTCGTGGCGCACACCGTGATCAGCGAGCAGAAGGATATGGTGCTCACCCGCATCCGCCTGACAAACCTCACCCCGAAGGGGTATTACACGGCCAAATTCCTGTGCGGCGGGGTGGTATCGCTGCTTCTGACGATCGTGATGGGCGTGTGCTCGCTCATGATCGACACCGGGCGGCTCGGGATCAACCGGGTTTCGCTCCTGACGATGGTCTTCCTGCTTGGGTTGATCTTCTGCTCGATGAGCCTGTTGTTCGGCATTTTGCTTGGCAATATCTTCAGCGCCAACGTTGCGGCGTTCACGCTGTGGAGCATGTCCTCCCTGCTGAGCGGACTGTATTTTCCGCTTGATTCCTCCGCGAAAGCGGTCAAGACCATCTCGTACATGATGCCGCAGAAGTGGTTCATGGACGCGACGGAAATGCTGATGGTACGCGACAATAAGGTGTATTTTGTGCTGATTTGTGTTACAATAGCGTATATGGTAATCACCTTTAGTCTCGGAAGCGTAGGGATCAGGTTCAGGAACAGCGATGAATGATCGGTTGAAGGAAAATTATTTCATCTTCGTGCGGCTCGCACTCATGGTTGTGCTGTGCGGCTACGGCGCGATGAGCGAAACGGAAGCGACAGGAGTGTCTGTAGGGATACTCCTGCTTGTTTCGTTTTACATCGGCGTGATGGCGACGAAGGAGCTGTTCCACGGGTGGCTGAAGCTTGCGATGGCGCTTGTCGGCGTGGTGCTCAACGCGCTTTTGGTGTATTTCGGCGGGCGGGAGTTCCTGTTGCTTGGATACTGCACGCTGTTCGAGGTGCTGTCGCTGTTCTCGTCGCTTGACTACCGGTGGTATTTCGTGACGCTCCTGGGTGCCTGGATCGAGACGCCGCTTGGTTTTCTGCCGCAGCTCGTCGTGATCTTCATGATCATGGTGCTGTACATCCAGCACAACTACGTCGTCGCGGACTACCGCAAGCGCATGCGCGAGGACGTCGTCACGGAGCAGAACCTTAAGAAGGATATGCGCGAGCGCGAACACGCGTCCCGCGAGGAGATCCGCAAGAGTATGCTGATCGCGGAAAATCAGATCCTCGAGGAGAGGGCAACCCTCTCGCAGACGCTGCACGACAAGCTCGGGCACAACATCAACGGCTCGATCTACCAGCTCGAGGGCGTGAAGGTCCTCATGGAGAAGGACCCCGAAAAATCGCGCGCGATGACTCAGGCCGTGATCGACCAGCTGCGGACCGGTATGGACGAGATCCGCGGCATCCTTCGGAAGGAGCGCCCGGAGAAAAAAGAACGCGCCCTGTTGCAGTTGTACAAGCTCTGCGAGGATTGTAACAGCAAGGGCGTGGAGACGGAGTTTGAGAGTGAGGGCGAGCTCACGCTGATCGGTGACGAGCTGTGGGAGGTGATCCTCGACAATGCGTTCGAGGCGGTCTCCAACTCGATGAAATACGCACGCTGCAGCCACATCGACATCCGCATCGTGGTGATGAACAAGATGGTGCGGTGCAGCATCCGCGACGACGGCGTCGGCTGCAAGGAGATCAAGGACGGCATGGGTATCTCGGGCATGCGCCAGCGCGTGCGCGCGGTCGGCGGCACGCTCGGGTTTGAGACGGAGGCCGGGTTCACGGTCACGATGATCCTGCCGCTGTGAGCGCAGACAGGGTTATGTCGGAAGATAAGAAGGCGAAGACGGAGAACCCGCTGATAAGATAAACCGGATAGAATGAGGACAGAGCTATGGACAAGATAAAGATCATCATTGCTGACGACAGTGATTTTGTGCGGGACGGTATGAGGATCATCCTCGATGTGGATGATGACTTTGAGGTGCTCGGCACGGCGGCAACGGGCAAAGAGGCGATTGAACTCGCCGAGAAAGAGGCGCCCGACATTTTCCTCATGGACATTCAAATGCCTGTGATGGACGGGATTGAGGCGACGAAGATCATAGTGGAGCGGAACCTTGGGAAGGTGCTCATTCTGACGACATTTGACGATGACGAGCTTGTGCGGCAGGCACTTCGCAACGGTGCGAAGGGATACCTGATCAAAAACCACACGCCCGAGCACTTAAAACAGATGATCAAGTCGGTCTACTACGGGACCGGCGTCATGGACGAGAACGTGCTCAATTCGCTCGCGGGGAGCGCGGGCAATTCGAACGATACAACCGTGAGCGGCGCCGCAGCGGGCTTCGATGCCTCGGAGTATTCGCCGCGCGAGATGGAGATCATCAAGGCTGTTGCCGAGGGTCTCTCCAACAAGGAGATCGCGGGGAAACTCTTTATCTCCGAGGGCACGGTGAAGAACTACATTACCGGAATTCTGGCCAAGGAGGGGCTGTCCCACAGGACGGCGCTCGCGGTGTACTATCTGACGGGCAAGAAGTGATTGACGCGATTGCGTCAGTCGGCGCTGTCCGTCAGCTGGGCTTTCTGCATGTTGTAGTAAATTCCCTTCTTCTCCATCAGCTCGGCGTGCGTTCCGCGCTCAGCGATCTCTCCGTCGTGGATGACGAGGATCAGGTCGGCGTTCATGATGGTGGACAGGCGATGGGCGATCGCGATGATCGTGCGTCTGCCCGCGAGGGAGTTGATGGCCTTCTGGATCTGCTTCTCCGTGGCAACGTCCACGGAAGCCGTAGCTTCATCCAGCACGATAATGGGACTGTTACGTAAAATAGCGCGCGCGATGGCGACGCGCTGTTTTTGTCCTCCGGAGAGGCGGAGACCGCGTTCACCGACCTGCGTCTCGTACTGGTCGGGCATGTGTAGGATATCCTCGTGGATGTGGGCTGCCTTGGCGGCCGCCTCGATCTCCTCGAGGGTCGCGTCCGGACGGGCGTAGCCTATATTTTCCGCGATCGTGCCATTGAAGAGGAAGGTATCCTGAAGTACGGGGGAAATGTTGTGGCGCAGGCTCTCGAGAGTAACCTTTTTGATGTCCTGTCCGTCGATCAGGATCCGGCCCTCGATGGGGTCGTAGAAGCGCGAGATCAGCTGCGTGGCGGTCGTCTTGCCGACGCCGGTGGGACCGACGAGAGCGACCATCATGCCGGGATCGCAGGAAAATGAAACGTGCTTCAGAACCGGCACCTTGTTGTCATAGTGGAAGGTTACGTCGTCGAAGCACAGAGCGCCTTTGACGTCGGTCAGGGGCTTCGCGTCCGGCGCGTTCTGAATGGCGGACGGCGTCTCGAGGATCAGCGTCACACGCTCAGCGCCCGCGAGCGACTGCTGCAGGCTCTCAAGAAGGTTGGCGAGGCCGGAGACCGGCGCGTAGAACAGGCCGAGATACAGCACGAAGGCGACGATGTCCGCCACCGAGAGCTGCTGCTTGTATGCGAGAAGTCCTCCGAAGAAGACGACGAGAACCGTGCCGAGCGAGGAGAGAAGCTCCACGCAGGGGTGGAAGATCGCGCTCGCGCGGAGTGCCCGCAGCATGGCCACAACCTGCTCCATGCTCTTGTTGCGGACGCGCGTGCCCTCGTACTCCTCCTGGCCGAAGGCCTGGATCTCATGGAGACCTGAGAGGCTGTCCTGCAGCTGCGCGTTCAGCTCGCCCATGACCTTCTGCGAAGCGCGGAAGAACGGGCGCACGATCTTGGCGAAGATCACGCCGGAGATCAGGATCAACGGGATCGGGAAGCAGGTGATCAGCGCCAGCTTCCAGTTGATCGTGAGAAGGATCACGAGCACGCCGACGAAGGTGACGAGGTTCGTGATGATGTCGGGGATCATGTGAGCGTAGAGAAGCTCAAAATCTCTCGTGTCGTTGACGACACGGCTCATCAGATCACCGGTCTGCTTGTCGTGGAAGAAGCTCAGGTCCAGGCACTGCAGCTTGTCGTACAGACGGCTTCGCAGGTCACCGACAAGGTACCACGCGGCCCTGTGCGCAAGGTAGTTGCTCAGGAAACGGAACAGCACCCGCAGAAGATACAGCCCCAGCAGCAGAAAGGCGAGATGCCGGATGGACGTGAGCGCAGGCTTGTCGACGCCCTTCTCCACGATGCCTGTCATGGAGGACAGCACCTTCGGCGCGGTCAGGTTGACGAGCGTCAGTCCGAAGGTGGACAGAATTGCGATCACATACAGCCCTTTGTAGCGGGCGGCTTCCCTGGTCAGCTTCCACAATGTTTTCATGAATGCTCTCCTCGCAGTAAGATCGCGCCGGATGATCCGGTGCTTTTCTTTAGTTTAGGAGAATTTTCCGCGGGAATAAATGGAAAATGTTGCATTCTTCCATTGACTATGTTATGGAATTCAGCCCTCGCAGGCGTGATATTTGCTCATCAGTTCCTCGTCGGTGATCACGGTGATGCGGCCGTTGTCGTACTCGGAGCACACCCAATCGTAGATCTGACGGATCACCGGGGACGTCTTCGGCAGCGGCGCCTCGCCGATCGAGGAGCGGTACTCGTTGACGCGGTAGGCGACGCCGGCAACGCCCGAGGTTGCGGAGATCGCGACCTTCGGAGCGCGCCCGAGCAGCGCTTCGGTGTCGAAGATGTTGTAGATCTCGGGGTCCTTCATCATGCCGTCGGCGTGGATCCCGGCGCGCGTCAAGTTGAAGCAGCGCCCCACGAACGGTGTCATCGGAGGGATCTCGTAGCCGGTCTCCTTCTCGAGGTATTCGGCGATCTCGGTGATCGCGCGCGTGTCCATGCCGTTGAGCGTGCCGCGCAGCGACGCGTACTCGAAGACCATCGCCTCGAGCGGGATGTTGCCCGTGCGCTCGCCGATCCCGAGCAGGGAGCAGTTCACCGCGCCGGCGCCGTACATCCACGCGGTCGCGGCGTTGACGACACCTTTGTAGAAGTCGTTGTGGCCGTGCCACTCGAGCATCTCCGAGGGAACGTCCGCGTGGTGCTGCAGGCCGTAGATGATGCCGGAAACGCTGCGGGGAAGTGCCGCTCCGGGGTACGGAACGCCGTAGCCCATCGTGTCGCAGGCACGGATCTTCACAGGGATGCCGCTCTCACGGGACAGCTCCATGAGCTTGTTCGCGAACGGCACGACGAAGCCGTAGAAATCGGCCCTCGTGATATCCTCAAAATGACAGCGCGGGCGCAGTCCGGCCTCGATGCAGTCGGACACGATGCCGAGGTAGCGGTCCATCGCCTCGCGTCGGGTCAGGTTCATTTTCCGAAAGATATGATAGTCCGAACAGCTGACGAGGATGCCGGTCTCCTTGATCCCCAGGGACTTCGCGAGTTCGAAGTCCTGTTTGGACGCGCGGATCCACGTCGTGATCTCCGGGAAATCAAACCCTAAGTCGAGGCAGCGGCGCACGGCCTCGCGGTCCTTCTCGGAGTACACGAAAAATTCTGTCTGGCGGATCATGCCGTTCGGGCCGCCGAGCTTGTGCAGCAGCTTGTAGATATGCACCATCTGGTCGGTCGTGTACGGCGCGCGCGACTGCTGGCCGTCGCGGAACGACGTGTCGGTCAGGTAGATGTCCTTGGGCATATTTTCCGGGACGCGTCGATAGTTGAACGGGATCTTCGGCGTCTCGGTGTACGGGTAGATCTCCCGGAAGAGCTCGGGCTCCGCCACGTCCTGAAGCTGGTACATGTACGGATCCTGCTCGAGTTTGTAGGTTTTGTTGCTGAGGCAGATATCTCTCATTGTCGGTACCTCGTTTCGTAAAATTTGAATTGCCAACAGTATATGCACCTGCTATACTATTTGTAAAGCGAATAAATCCGATAACAATTATTCGAAATGTGAATTGATGAAAGGCGGCGTGCCCGGATTCGGAATACAACGGCAGCGTTTTTGTCCGTCCGCGAGGGGAGGCCGCAAGGGAGGAATGCCATGGATATGGAAGGTTTGAGAACATTTCTCGTTCTCGCGAACACGAAAAATTACACCCGCGCCGCGGGGCAGCTCTTCGTCGCGCAGTCGACTGTGACGAACCGCATCGCGGAGCTGGAACGGGAGCTCGGGGTGAACCTGTTTGAGCGGACGAACCGCAAGGTCGAGCTGACGCGCGAGGGCGAGCGGTTCCGCGTCTATGCGGACAATGTCATCGCCCTGACCGAGTCGTCGCTTGCGGAGATCACCGCCGCTCAGCGCTTTGACAACTACCTGCGCATCGGCAGCGCCGACTCGATCTATGAGGGCCATCTCGCGCCGCGGATCCTGCAGTATCGCAAGGATCATCCGCGTGATTCGCTGCGCATCTCGATCGGTGTCACGAGCCATCTGTTGGAGCAGCTGCAGTCCGACATGCTCGACGTCGTGTTCACCTACCTGCCGCTCAACAAGTCAAAGTACCACTCGGAGCTGTACAAGCAGGACGCGCTCGTGCTCGTGACGGACGCGGGCAACGAGACGTACCGGGACGGCATCACGGAGCAGCAGCTGACGGGCGTGAACTATCTGATGTGCAATTTCGCGCTGCAGGAGGTCGGCCAGTACATCCGCAAGCTGTTCCCGCGCTTTCATCAGTTCGAGCTGGAGATCGACGACTGTATGAAGATCGTTCCGTTCCTTCTGCACCAGGACACATACACGTTCCTGCCGAAGGATATGGCGGAGCCGTACATCGCGCGCGGTGAGCTTCGCGAGATCCCGCTGCTGGATTTCCGCACGCCCGTGATCAACAGCTATATCATTTACAAAAAGAGCGCTGAGGAGCTGTGCCGCCGGTTATTTTTCGAATAATGAGCCGAAATGGCAGGTAACTACTGTCGGGCGGTGAATTCATTGTTTTTTCATAGTTTCGTCAATGATTGGCGGCTTTCCCGTGGTATACTAGTGCCCGTACGTAAAAATGCCCGCTGTGACGGGCTATATGAAGGGGGACATAGTACTGTGAAACGAGGAAAGAAACTGCTGTCTTTGCTTCTGATCCTTGCGATGGTTGTCACAATGGCAGCGTGCGGGACAGAGAAAGACACGAAGAAGAACGAAACAAAGGCAACACCGACGTCCGCGCCGACCGAGGAGGCGAAGCCGACAGCTACCGCAACTCCGACGGAGGAGCCGACACCGACACCGACGAACACGCCGACGCCTACGCCGACGGTAGGGCCGTGGCCGGAGAAGGGCTGCGACATTCGCTTCCCGGAGAGAGAGCTGTACCACTACGATATGGACCTTCAGCTGGATCCGGAGAACAGAACGGTCGGAGGCCATGTCGTATTTACGTTCTATAACGATTCGGAGGATGCCTGGAACGAGCTCTGCCTGCGGGATTACTCGAGCCTGTTCATCGACGCGAAGACGGCCGGCTATGACCCGGATAGATTCACTCCGATCGGCGCGCTGACCGAGATCACGAATGTGACTGACAGCCGCAACGAAGGGACACTCGATGCAGAGCGGGACAAGGATGTTTCCGTTGTCTGGCTGAAGCTGAAGACGCCGCTCGCACCCGGTGAGACGATGACGCTCACGTATGATTTTACGGCGAAGATCCCGACGGTGGCGGACCGCTACGGCGTTTATGAGAATGTTTACAACGTCACAAACTTCTATCCGATCCTTGCGGAGTACGACAAGGACGGCTGGTCGCACGAGAGCTTCTATAACTGCGGCGAATGCTTCTACTCCGAGGTTTCAAACTATGATGTGCGCCTCACGGTACCGAAGGGATACCTCGTTGCCACGACGGGAACGGAATCGGAGAAGAAGGAGGAGAGGAACACGATCGTTTATACGCTGAAGGCCCCCTGCGTGAGAGACTTTGTATTTTCCGCATCGGACCGGTTCGTCGTGCACGAGGCCGACTATGACGGCGTTCACGTAAAATTGATGTACAACAGGAAGCTGGATTCGGAGACCATCTGGTCGGTGGATTCGCCGATCAAGGTTGACATGTCCGATGCCGTTACCGCAACCATGGATGCTGCGAGGGATTCCCTGGCGGCGTTCGGAGATGCACTCGGCCGGTATCCGTACGACGAGCTTGACATCGTGATCGCGAAGATCGACGCCGGCGGTATGGAGTACCCGAACATGATCATCATTACCGACGAAGAGATCTATCCGATCGGTGTTTTCAATTATTCGGATGATATGCAGGTTGACAAGGAACCGGATGCGAAGGATTTTACGCCTTCCTTCGAGCAGCTCACCACCTGCGTCGCACATGAGATCGGACACCAGTGGTTCATGGGCATCGTCGGAAGCAATTCCGGTATGGAGCCGTGGCTCGATGAGTCGATCACATCCTACACCGAGCTGATCTACGAGGAGTATCTTTGGGCGAAGAGCGGCAAGGGCGAAAAGCCGATCTCCCTGATGAGACACAGCCGGCAGATCACCGATCTCTGTGATGTCACGCAGCTGAAATATATGATGCAGCGAGGAATGATCCCGTTGAACCAGTCCTACTACGAATTCAAGGAGGACTCGGATTACATCTCGGCGATCTATCAGGAAGGCCAGACGACCCTCTACCAGATGGAGGAGATCCTCGGCCACGATGAGTTCCAGTCGGTGCTTCGAGAATACGTGAGACGGAACGCGTTTACGAACTCCACAACCGCACGGTTCTTCGAGGTCCTTTACGAGTATGCGGGCCATGACAATGAGAACCTGAACAAGCTGATTAACAACATGTTCGACCTGGACAGAGCAAAATAAGGATTTGATGAGGCACCCTCTTCGGAGGGTGCTTTTCTTTTTTGGAAAAATCTCACTCTGTTTGACTTATTCTCAACTAATGAGGTGTGGCATTTTCCGAAAAATGATGTAAAATCAGTTCAGAAGCTTCGAATAAATAACGGAGGTTTTTGAAATGATAGCAATCGGAAGTAACATAAAAAAGTACAGAAAACAGAGGAAAATCACGCAGGAGCAGCTCGCCGAGGTGCTGGGCGTGTCCGACCAGGCGGTGAGCCGCTGGGAGAACGGTTCCACGTATCCGGACATCGAGCTGTTGCCGACCATTGCGCTTTATTTCGGCGTCACTCTGGATGAGATGATGGGGATGGAAGCCATCAAAGATGAGAGCGACATTGAGGATATTCTGAGCCGGCGGAAGGAATTACGAAATTCCGGGGAAGTGGTCAAGAGCTATAAAATGCTACGGGAAGCCGTCAAGAGGTATCCGAACAACTATGAGCTGATTCTTGCTCTAATCAGCGATCTGCAGTTTGCCAATTCGGAAGGCGATGAAACGTGGCATAAGAATCTGCTGGAGGCGGAAGGCCTCATAGACAGGGTTTTGAACGAATGTACCGACCCCGAGCAGTGTAAGAAAGCCACAATCGCCAAGATGTGGAACTGCCTTTGGCTTGAAAGGCGGGATGAGGCTGCCGCGATCGCGGAGACGCTGCCGAGCATGGATGATTGCCGCGAGAGTTATCTGCTGAACATCTATACCGGGGAGAAGTTCCGTTCTTACTGCCGCGATTATTTTGAAGATTTATATTTTGAAATGAATATGGCGATTGAATCCTACTCAGACAAATTCTGCGAGGATGAAACACTGACCAACCGGGAGCGGATTGCCATTCTCGGGAAGGGAATTGCACTGACTGAGCTGATTTTTGACGGGAATCCGGCAATGCATTCCTGGAATATCATGTGGAACCATAATTATATCGCCAAACTTGCATGCGCGGAAGGAGATACGGAGCTTGCGCTTACGCATCTTGAGGCAGCCCGGGACGCTGCTGTTAAGATTGATACCTTACCGGATGAGGTTCCTTATACATCCGTACTGATGCGCGGTAAAACGTATCGATTGGCAGACAACGCCAAGAATTACACCGGCACCGAGAGAGAAGCGCTCCTCAGCTTCATGATGCATAAGCGTTTTGACATTATCCGTGAGACGGAGCGGTTCCGGAATGTGGAGAAGTCGCTTCGGGGGGAGTGAAAATATAACGTGAAATGATATGGAAACGATCGGAAGGCCGCCGAAAGGCGGTCTTCTCTTTCGTAATAAGGTTTTCATACGGCTGTTGCTATGATATAATACTCGTTATAAATGCCGGTGAAATGGGGGAAGTAATTAATGGACGAGAGAACACTGCAGAAAATTCTCGCAACGCAATACGGAATTGAATCCGCTTCACTGGAGTTTCTGCGAGAGGGCGGCAGCCATACATATGTTGTCAACGGGAAGGAAAAGAACCTGCTGAAGGTTATCGGTCCCGCTTTTTTTGATACTGCAAAACAGTCGCTCTCCATCATGAGATATCTCGCGGCAAATGACTTCCCCGTCCCGAAGATCGTCCTGACCGAAAGCGGAGAGGCATTTTCCGAAGTCGAAGATGACGGTGAGAAGAAACTGATCGTTCTCATGGAATTCATCGCCGGGGACGAGCCGGAGCTCGCGCGATGCGCGACGGAAGTCGGGGACCTGGTCGGAAGATTTCACGGGCTTATGGCGAAGTATTCCGCGGAACCGATCGCGCACGGCAGGGAGTTCTTCGTAGACCGCTACCTTGGGTTCCTCCGTCAGAAGAACTATCCCCGCATCGCCGAGTACGAAGCGCTGGGGGCGCGGCTGTGGGAGAAGGTTAAGGATTGCCCGTGCGGCATTTGCCACGGCGATCTTCACAGAGGGAACCTCTTGCAAAATGAGAGCGGCGATATTTTCCTCGTGGATTTTGATACCGTCTGCCGGGCGCCGCTTATGTTTGATGTCATGACCATGTGCGACATGACGGATTATTTTCGGCTGAAGCCGGAAGACATCGAGGAGACGCTGGAAGTGTACCAGGCGTTTCTCACCGGCTACTCGGCGCATCACGCTCTAAGCCGCGAGGAGATTCGCTCATTCCCGTACTGGGTGGCGATCCGGCACTATCAGCTGCAGGCCACGATTCTCGAAGTTTACGGTGTGGACTGCATCGACGAAGCCTTCATCGACGGGCAGCTGTACTGGCTGACGAACTGGCTCCGGAAAATGGAAGAGAGGAAGCTGCTATGAAAACGCCGGAATTCAGGAAAATGCGACGGAGAGCGCGTTCACAGGGGATTACTTGTACTACGAGATTGTGCTGTGACGGGAATAGACAGCTGTTTTAGAAGTCCCGGATGTATGATTTACACCTCGCTTACACCGTTTGAAGGTAGATGCCCGACAGGGGGTGTAGAGTCCCCATAATTATGAAGAAATGACAAAATATCAAAAACAAAATATTGAACAAATGACATTTTTGGGTTAAAATAACCTTGAACAAATGACATAGAAAATTGGGGGAGCGCGGAGGGACAAATAAATGTTTGAAAGAAAGGTAATGAAATCCCTAAAGGAATGGAAGCAAGGCATGGCACCAAATTATGCCGCACTTCTTGAGGGAGCCAGACGAGTTGGCAAATCTACCATAGCGGAGAAATTTGCAAAAGATAACTACAGATCATATATTAAAATTGATTTTGCAAATATCAAGGCTGAAGTGTTAGAGGTTTTTGATGACATTGCAAATCTTGAAGTATTCTTTTTGCGCCTGCAAATGGTTACGGGGATTACGTTGCATAAAAGGGAATCAGTAATCATTTTTGATGAAATCCAGAGGAGTCCATTGACAAGGCAGGCAATCAAATACTTGGTCGCGGATGGAAGATATGATTATATTGAGACAGGTTCTTTGATCAGTATCAAGAAGAATGTGAAAAATATAGTCATTCCGTCCGAAGAATACAAGATTCCGGTTTATCCCATGGATTATGAAGAATTCTTGTGGGCAACGGGTAATGATGCCTATGATTTGCTGCGTGGGTTGTATCAATCAAATCAACCAGCTGGAAATGGTGTTAACCGCAAGCTGATGAGGGATTTTCGAATATACATGGCGGTCGGAGGTATGCCACAGGCGGTTCAGGCCTATGTTGACGGAAAGGATTTTGCTCAGATAGACAGAATTAAAAGAGGAATTATCGACCTTTACATCGATGATTTTAAGAAAATAGATTCTTCGGGATTGGTTGGAAGAATGTATCAATCTATACCCAGCCAATTGGCAACACAAAAAAAGCGGTTTTTGATATCAAAAGCCACGGCCAAAAGGAAAACGAATAAGGATTTGGAACGTTTATCAGATTTATTAGATTCCAAGACAGTCATCCCCTGTTATAACGTTGCAAACCCGAGCATAACGCTATCCCAGACAAGGGACGATGATACATTTAAGCTTTACTTGTCGGACATAGGACTGTTTACGACCATGCTGTTTAATGCATCTCCTAAAACGGGTGATAATATATACGCAAAATTGTTGAGTGACAAATTGTCGGCGGATCTTGGTTATCTATACGAAAATGCAGTGGCGCAGATGGTTACGGCCACTGGTCGGGAACTTTATTATCACACCTGGGATAAGCCAGACAGCACCCATTATTATGAGGTTGATTTTTTGCTTCAGGACGGCGTTAAGATATCACCGATTGAAGTAAAGTCCTCAGCGCGCAGAAATCATGAATCCATAGACGTATTTTGCAAAAAGTATTCCAGGGAAATAAAAAACGCTTTTTTATTCTCTCAGAAGGATGTTGCAATTGACGGCAGGTTGAAGCTTAAGCCCATTTATCTGCTTCCTTTTATGCTGGAAGAACTATCGTGATTCTTAAGAAAAAATAGATGTTAAGGAGTATTAATACAGTTATGGCTGATGAAAAATCATGCGGTGCGATCGTATATACATATGAAAAGGGTGTCAGGAAATATGTGATAATCCGGGGGACGGGAATTTATAAGGAATTCTGCGGATTTCCGAAAGGACATATGGAGCTTGGAGAAACGGAAACCGAAACGGCTCTCAGAGAAGTGAAAGAAGAAACCGGATTGGATGTTAGTATTCTTGATGGTTTTAGAACGATGGACGAGCATTTCCTGGCAAGAGAAGGCCGTCCGAATGACAAGAAGACGAATGTGTATTTTTTGGCGGAATACCGTGATCAGGAAGTCAAGACTCAGGAATCAGAAGTCTCTGAGGTCGTGCTTATGGACTACAATGAAGCGATGCAAAGCCTGCAGTATGAAGAATCAATGCGAGAACTGACGGAAGCGGAAGAATACCTGAATATGGGATATAAGAAAACATCATACTGGTTCAGGAAAAGCCTTTAAAGAATGAGAAACCAAGGAAAAACCGAGATAAACCAAGAGAGGTTTTTTATATGATCAGAGTTCTATTTGTGTGTCACGGCAATATCTGCCGCAGCGTAGCCGCGGAAATGGTGCTTCGGCAGATGATCGACGAGGCGCGGCCGGGGACCTTGCCGGAGATCTCGGTGGAGTCGATGGCGGCGACGCGCGAGGAGATCGGCAACGATATCTACCCGCCGATGAAGCGGGCGCTGCAGGCGAGGGGCTACGTGTGCCATCGCCACGCGGCGTACCAGACGACGCGGGCGGACTACGACCGCTTCGATTACATTATCGGCATGGATTCGGAAAATATGTATGACATGCGCCGGATCTACGGCGGCGATCCGCAGGGCAAACTGTCGCTGCTGCGCGCATGGGCCGGACAGCCCGGCAGGGAGATCGATGACCCTTGGTACACGAGAAACTTCGAGGGTGTGCTGACGCAGATTGAGGAAGGCTGCCGGGGACTTTTGGAGGCGCTTAAGAAGCAGTGAGGGGAGGATTGAGAGTATCATGGTGATCTGGGTGTTTTTGCTCATCGCGACGTTTATTCTCGAGCTTTGTCTTCTGGCGATCCCGTCCCGCAAAAGCGCGGACAGGGTGCGGTGGAGCCGTCTGACGGTTCCGGCGATCATACTCGGTGCGATCGTCGTGTACGGCATTGTCGACCGGATGAACGCGATGATGGTGGCGCTTCACCTGTGCGTATACCTGCTCTTTGCGATGGTCGCGGACGCGGTTTTGGTCGCGGTCACCCACAATAAGGAAAATTCGCGCGGAACGGCGAGAATCTGGATCGCGGCAGCGGTCGCGTGCGCGGTCTGGCTCGGGATCGGCTGGTTCAGCGTGCATCACGTGTGGCGCACGGACTACAGACTGACAACCGGGAAGTCACTGGCGGGACTGCATCAGACGGACGCGGGAGATACCGCGGACGGCGAGGAAGTGCTTCGGATCGCGCAGATCTCCGACACGCACATCGGTGTGACGCTCGACGGGGACGATCTTGCGGAGCAGCTTGCGCGCGTGCTGGAGGCAAAGCCCGATCTCGTCGCGGTGATCGGTGATTTTACGGATGAGGATACGACGCGCGAGGATATGGTGAGCGCGTGCAGGGCGCTCGGTGCGATCGTGGACAAGGTGCCGTTCGGGGTGTATTTTGTGTACGGAAACCATGACTGCGACTGTAAGGGGCATTTTACGACGGAGGAGCTTGACGCGGAGCTGCGCACCAACGGTGTTGTCGTGCTGCGCGACGAAACAGTGACCATCGCGGACCGCATCGTGGTGATCGGCCGCAGGGACGCGAGCGAGAGCCGCATGAGAATGGCGGAGCTGATGAAGGGTGTTGATACGTCAAAATTCATCCTTGTGCTCGACCATCAGCCGTGTGATTTCGCGGCGGAGGAAGCGGCCGGTGTTGACCTCGTGCTCACGGGCCACACACACGGCGGGCAGGTGATCCCGCTCGGTCTTGCGTCGAAACTGCTGCCGTCGCTGTTCGGGGACGCCGATTACATGTACGGCCTGTCGATCCGCAACGGCGCCGGTTGTATCGTGAGCTCCGGAATGTCCTCTTGGAAGATCAAATTCAAAACCGGCACGGTCTCGGAATTCGTCATCGTGAGCGTGAGAGCAAAGTAATGCGCGCCCGTGCTTCGGAAAATGTTGACAAAACAAAGCAGATGCAATAGAATATGCGGTGTTAAGCGTTGAACGTACGTCAGTACGGAAGAGGTAGTGAGACAGAGACGGGATGTCATCGGCTGAAAGCATTCCGCACGAGCCTTTCGGAACCTTCAGTGCGGGAGCTTTCCGGCGAAAAGCGCGAGCGGTAAGCCGGATGTCCGTGTAGCAAACACAGTACACGTTGAGTGCGGAACAGGGTTGTTCCGAAATAGGGTGGTACCGCGGTATATTATCGTCCCTTGTCATATGACAGGGGACGTTTTATGTTGTCCGGAAAGGAGTAAACAGTATGAAAGAACAGATCGAGAGCATTTTGGCGGCTGCGAAGGAACGCATTGCCCAGGCGCCCGATGAAAATGAACTGCAGAAAGTGAGAAGCGAGATCGTCGGTAAGCAGGGAACGCTTACCATGCTTCTGAAGGAGCTT
Organism: Lachnospiraceae bacterium; assembly: GCA_017617545.1. Classification (GTDB taxonomy): domain Bacteria; phylum Bacillota; class Clostridia; order Lachnospirales; family Lachnospiraceae; genus ISDg. The sequence continues at coordinate 153,525 of JAFZVZ010000006.1, read as the reverse complement.
CCGAAGGTGGATCCGGCCGAGAGACCGGAGATGGGCAAGCTTCTTAACCTTGCGAAGAATCAGGTTACCGAGTTGATCGATGAGAAGCGCACGGACCTGAAGCTGAAGGCGTCCGAGGTTTCGCCGGATTTCGACTGCTCGGTTCCCGGTGTGATGCCGCGCAACGGCGGACTTCACCCGATCACGCAGATGTGCTATGACCTTAACGACGCGTTCCGCTCGATGGGCTTCGAGGTGTTCCAGGAGGACGACATCACGAGCGAGATGTACGCGTTTGACAAGTTGAATTTTCCGCAGAATCATCCTGCGAGAGAGAGCATGGATACGTACTGGCTGGAAGGTCATGACAACGGTCCGACCAACGAGAAGCTTTGCCTTCGCCCGCATCTGACCGGCGGCAGCGTGCGCTACATGCAGACGCACAAGCCTCCGTACCGTTTCGTTTATCCGGGCCGTGTGTACCGCAACGAGACGACGGATGCTCATCATGAGCGTGCGTTCTTCCAGTACGAGGCTCTGATCGTCGACAAGGACATCACCTTCACCTCGGGCAAGGTTCTGATCAAGAGCATTTTGAGCAAGGTGTTCGGCACGGATGTTCCGGTTCGTATGCGCTCCGGTTTCTTCCCGTTCGTCGAGCCCGGCTTTGAGATCGATATGCAGTGCCAGGTGTGCGGCGGCAAGGGCTGCAGCGTGTGCAAGCATGTCGGCTGGATCGAGGTTATGCCCGGCGGTTCGCCGCATCCGAACGTACTTCGCGCGGCGGGACTTGACCCGGACGAGTACACGGGCTTCTATGTCAACATCGGTTTGGACCGTCTGGTCATGATGCGCTACGGCGTGGATGATGTTCGTCTGTTCCACAGCGGAGACCTGCGTTTCCTGAGCCAGTTCCGATAGGAGGTAGTATACATGAAATTGTCATTATCCTGGATTAAAGATTATGTTGAGCTTCCCGAGGACGCGGACCTGAAGCAGCTCGCTTACGACCTGACGATGGACACCGTTGAGGTGGAAGACGTGGAATACATCGGTCGCCGCTTCGACAACATGGTTGTCGGTGTGATCACCGCGGTAAATCCTCATCCCAACGCCGACAAGCTGCGCGTCTGTACGGTTGACCTCGGCGAGGAGGAGCCGAAGGAGATCGTCTGCGGCGGTATCAACCTGGCCGTCGGCATGAAGGTTGCGGTTGCCGTTCCCGGCGCCATGGTTCGCTGGCACGGCGAGGGCGAGCCGGTGGAGATCAAGAAGTCGAAGCTCCGCGGCGTGGAGTCCTACGGTATGATCTGTGCTTCCGACGAGATCGGCCTCGGAGACCTGCTCCCGGCGAAGGAGGAGGCGGAGATCGTGGATCTCTCGGCATTTGACGCTCCCGCGGGAACGCCCATTGCGGATGCGCTTGACCTCAACGACGTCCTTCTTGAGATCGACAACAAATCGATGACGAACCGTCCCGACCTGTGGGGTCACTACGGCATCGCGCGTGAGATCGCGGCTCTCTACAAGCTTCCGATGAAGAAGATCGAGCCCGTTGCGATCGACGCGAAGTCCGACTTCAAGGTGGAGATCGCGGACATCGATCGCTGCCCGCGCTATATCGGCGTGGAGATGAACGGTGTGTGCGTTAAGCCGTCTCCGTTCGCGATGCAGAGCCGTATCTGGCGCGTAGGCATGCGCCCGATCAACGCTCTCGTTGACATCACCAACTATGTCATGCTTGCGACCGGCAACCCGACGCACGCATTTGACGCTGACAATATCAAGGACCATATCGTGGTACGCCGCGCTGAGGAAGGGGAAAATCTTCTCCTGCTCAACGGCAAGGAGCTTGCGCTGTGCAACGATGACCTCGTGATCACCGACGCCGAGGGCCCTGTGGCTCTTGCCGGTGTCATGGGCGGCGCGAAGGATTCCATCCTTCCGAAGACGACGCGTGTCATCCTCGAGGTCGCGAACTTCGAGTCGACCGGCATCCGCCGCACCGCGCTTCGCTACGACAACCGTACCGAGGCTTCGTCCCGCTATGAGAAGGCGATCGACCCCGAGCGCTGCGACCAGGCTCTGGCGCTGTCGCTTCAGTACTTCCGCGAGTTCTATCCCGAGCTTCAGATCGTCGGTTACTGCGACCGCTATGAGAAGAAGCTGGAGCGCGCGGAGATCGATGTCAACCTCGACTGGCTTGCCCGCCGCCTCGGCAAGCATCTGACCAACGAGGACATCCGCGCGAAGCTTGAGATCCTCGGCTTCGACGTTGCGATCGACGGCGACAACATGCACGTGATCGCGCCTACCTGGCGTTCCACGGGCGATATCTCCATCAAGGACGACGTGATGGAGGAAGTTGCGAGAATGTACGGCTACGACCATTTTGAGGCTACGCCGTTTGAGACGAGTTTCACGGGCGCGATCAACCAGAAGGAGATCGACCTCGTGCGCAACATCAAGGAGTACCTGGCAATCCGCTGCGGTATGCAGGAGATCTACACCTACCCGTGGATGAACGATGTGTTCGTGAACGCGGTAATGCAGAGCACGGACGGCATGCTCCGTCTCTCGACGCCGCCGGCTCCGGATCTGAGCTACCTTCGCTCCTCGCTTCTGCCGAACCTCTGCGAGGCGGTTGTGAAAAATGAGCGGTATTTTACGGAGTTCTCGATCTTCGAGGAGGCGCAGGTATTTACCGACGCTGACTACACGTCCCCGTACGACGCGACCGAGAGCCTGCCGAAGCAGCGCCGCAATATTGCGGCAGCGGTTGCAAGTGCCACGAAGAGCGTGAACGAGCTGTTCCGCGAGGTCAAGGGCGCGCTTGAGTACATGCCCCGCTACACGCACATGGAGAGCTTCACGTTCCGCAAGGACGTCAAGCCGGTGTGGGCGGACACTGTCGTATGGCAGAACATCTACCGCGGCGATGTGAAGATCGGCGACATCGGCCTCGTGGCCAAGAAGGTGTCCATGGACTGCGGCATCAAGAACCTTACCGTGCTTGTGTTTGAGATTGACACGACGCTTCTGAAGCCGCTGATCTCCCGCACGAACAAGTTCACGCACCTTGCCGAGTACCCGACGACCGACTACGACATCTCGATGCTGTTCGATTCGGCGGCGACCTGGGAGGAGATCAAGGCTGTGATCGCCATCAAGGAGAACGGCCCAGTGAAGAAGGCCGACTTCGTCGACGAGTACCGCGGAAAGCAGATCCCGGCGGGCAAGAAGTCCGTCACGATCCGCCTGACGATCGGCTCGAACGAGAAGACGCTGACGAGCGAGGAGATCGAAAATGCTGCCGGCAGCGTGATGAAGCAGCTTTCGAAGAGACTTGGCGCGGAGCTGAGAACGCAGTAATAAAACAGAACAATATTTTCCGAAGAACCCCGCAAAACCGCGGGGTTTTTCTGATCCGTGAGGCTTTTTGTTCACGGAAAATACACCTTGAAAACCGCGCGCGAGAGCAATTAACGGTTGATTTTGTACCCGCGGTCGAATACAATGTAAGGCAGAGCCGGGGGCATTTTGGGCCTGCCGGAATCAGACGGGCGGTCGGCGGCGGTCGATGCGCCGAGGAGGGAAGAGCATGAGAAGTAACGTATACAAGGCATGGTTGAGAGCAGCGGCAGCGCTGATGCTTTCCGCCGCTTTGATCCTGTCGGGGCTGTTCGGGTTGTATCCGGACAACTGCGCCGCGGCAACGGGCATTCGCGGTGACGGCTCCGGAGCGGCGCCCCTTCGTGAGGGCAGCGCGGACATCGAGGCGGTGCTGGGATCATTTTTCGGAGAACCTGTCAATGTCCGTCTCAAGTTCGTGCCCGGGGAATCATCCCCCAACGCGATCCTTGTGACGTTTGAGAAAAGCGAGACCATGGCCGCATGGCTTGCTCAGGACGAGGAGACCCGGAAGACTTTGCTCGACGGGCTCGGGTACGAGGACTGCGTGTTCTTCGCGCAGATCGACTGGGCGTTGGATGACCCTGAGAAGTGGCATTACAACACCGTGTGGGACACCGAGACCGGCCGCGCGAACGTCGATACGGAGCATCCGGACGAGTTCGTGCTCGGCGACTGGGCGTATGTGAACTGCGCGGTCACGTCCAACTCCTCGGACATGATGACGATCTTCCAGATGATGGGCAATGTCGACGACGAGAAGGATGTCCACTGGAACGACGGAAAGAGGGGCGAGTACAGCAAGGGCTGGGTGAGCGTGCTGAAGGAATCGCAGTACACGGTCATGTCGGCGACGGCGATCGCGAACCGCAACAATGCGAACACCGGCGCGGATAACGGGAACGGCACGGATGACGGCAACACCGCGGACAATGACGCGGATAACGGCAACGGCGCTGACAACGGCAACGCGGGCAATGACACCGACAACGGAAACGGTGATAACGGTAACGGCGATAACGGTGACGGCGATCCGGGCCCGCACTACGCGGTGATCGATTACGAGAACCATACCGTGTATGTTCGCGTCCGCTACGGCGTGAAGCTCACGAGGAAGGACGCTCCGGCGGACAGCAATACCGGTGACGGCACGGATGAGAACAAGGACGCCGACCAGGGCAACGGCACTGACGACGGTAACGACGGTAACAATACCGATAACAATAACAACAACGACGGCAACAACACCGACAACGGCAACGGTGACAACGGTAACGGTGACAACGGTAACGGCGATAACGGCAACGGTGACAACGGAAATACGGGCGATACCGATTCGAAGATCGTGTATGTATTTTCCGACTGGTCGAGAACGACGGCGTACGGCGCGCTTGCGTCGAACCCGATGTTCCATCTCGACGAGCTGTTCGCCGCGCCGGAGATCAGCAACGTGATGTTCATCGGCAAGGATGTGTCGGGGTACGGCCCGTACTTTGTATACACGCTGACAGCGTCGGACGAGACGGTGGAAGCGGCGCTCAGCATTGAGGCCGAAGGCGGGTTCGCGAGGATCTTCGCGGAGGCGCGCCGCGTCGGCGATACCGAGTGGGTTGAGCTCACCGGTGATGAAGCGATCCAGAACGGTGAGAACAAGGTCGAACTCTCGGCTCTCGGCTGGGGCGAGGACGCGGCTGAGGACGCGAAGGATATCGAGATCCGCACGCTGTACTGTGTCTTCGGTGCCGACCGCTCAGAGTACGATTCGAAATTTTCCGAAACCGTGACCTTCGCGCCTGTTGTAGGCCGCGGGTCCGATGAGCCGTCGCAGCCGGATGCGTCGGTGACGCCGGCAGCAACGCCGACATCTTCCGCGGATCTCAAGGCGCTCCTCTCGGAGACGGTTGAAAAGAAGAAGGACGATCACTGCAAGCTGTGCGGCGTCTGCCCGGTGCAGCCGTTAGGCATATGCCTGTTTGTCTGGGTCGGCGGGATCATCCTCATCCTCGCTCTCCTCATCTTCTTCTCGAGAAAGAGTGAGGACAGAAAGCGCAGACGCGCCAGACGCAGAAGACAGTAAAAGGTATCGGTTATGTGGTTTTTTATACTTGGCGGGGCGGTCGTGATGGCGATCGTCGGAGCCATCTATCTCGTGAGCCGTTTCCGGCGCTTCGGGATCGTGCGTGCCGTCGCGGGCGAGCGCGTGTGGCTGCAGCGCCTGCTGGCGTGCATACCTCTTGTGGGGTTTGCGGTCTACGGCTTGTTTGAGACCGTGAACGCCGTGATCATTTTGCTTCACCTGGCGGCGTTCTGGCTGATCGGCGACCTTGTGACGATGATCGTCCGCAAGGTGACGAAGAAGAGCGGCGAAGGACAATCCCGCGTCTATTGGACGGGCATCATTGTCCTTCTGGTCTGCGCGGTGTATCTCGCGATCGGACGGTACAACGCGTTCCATGTGGACCGCACCGGGTACGAGCTGACGACGGACAAGTCGCTTCCGAACGGAAAGCTGCGCGTCGTGCTGATCGCGGATTCGCATGTGGGCACGACGTTTGACGGAGCCGGGTTCGCGGAGTATATGCAGAAGATCCAGGCGGAACATCCGGACATCGTCATCTTTGCGGGTGATTTTGTGGACGATTCCACGACGCGCGAGGACATGATCGCGGCGTGCCGGGCGCTTGGCAGCTTACAGACGACCTACGGCGTGTTTTATTCCTACGGAAACCACGACAAGGGGTATTACAACTCGCGCGGGTATACGCCCGAAGAGTTAGAGACAGAGCTTACGAACAACAGCGTCACGGTGCTGGAGGATGAGGTCGTTTCGATCCTCGATGAGGTGTACATCATCGGACGCATGGACCGCAACGAGGGCGAGAGGAAGAATTCCTCGAAGAAGCGGATGTCCATGGAGGAGATCACGAAGGAACTCGACAAGAGCCGCTACATGATCGTGATCGATCACCAGCCCAACGATTACGCGGCGGAGGCCGCGTCGGGCGTCGACCTCGTGCTCTCGGGGCACACCCACGGCGGGCAGCTGATCCCGCTCGGACCGGTCGGACGGCTGATGGGAGCCAACGACGCCGTCTACGGGAAGGAGATCCGCGACAACACGACATTTATCGTGACCTCGGGCATCTCGGACTGGGAGATCGATTACAAGACGGGAACCAAATCCGAATATGTTGTGATCGATATTGTCGGACACTAAACTGCCGATAAACAACATTTTCCGAACAAAAGAAAACGGCACCCTTCCGCGGAAGGATGCCGTTCTTTGTTTGACTTGATTATTTCGTACCGAAAATTCTGTCTCCGGCGTCGCCGAGGCCCGGCAGGATGTAGCCGTTTTCGTTGAGGCGCTCGTCCATCGCGCCGATGTAGATGTCGACATCGGGATGAGCCTTGCGCAGTGCCTCAAGTCCTTCCGGAGCAGCGATCAGGCACAGGAAGCGGATGCGGTTGATGCCGCGCTTCTTGAGCATGTCGATCGCGGCGATCGCGGAACCGCCGGTTGCGAGCATCGGGTCGACGACGAAGATGTCGCGCTCCGCTGCGTCGTGAGGCATCTTGCAGAAATATTCGTGCGGCTCGAGCGTCTGCTCGTCGCGGTAGAGACCGATGTGGCCTACCTTGGCGTTCGGGTTCATGCGGAGAATACCGTCGCACAGGCCGATGCCGGCGCGCAGGATCGGAACAACGCAGAGCTTCTTGCCCGCGATCTCCTTCACCGTCGTCTTGCACAGCGGCGTCTCAATCTCCTTGTCCGCGAGCGGAAGATCGCGGCTCGCCTCGTAGTATATCAGCATCGCAACCTCGTTGACCAGGTCGCGAAAATCCTTCGTAGAAGTCTCTTTCATCCGCATGATGCCGATCTTGTGCTGCAGCAGCGGATGGTCCATGATCACAACTTTACCCATCGTATCCTTCCTCCTGAATCGTTGAATCGGCGCGGTCGTCCGCACCTTGCTTATTATACTACCCGCGGGCGGAAAAGTCAAAAGCAAAGAGCCCCGGAAAATGTGAAATTCGTACCCGGAAAATGGTCCTGCTGTTCCGGCAGGATCGCCTTTTATTGACTTTTTTGCCCGCAGAGAATATGATAATAGAACAGACCGCGCAGGGGAAGGCGCGGGTTACGGGGGGTAATCATGTATAAGATCAAAAGCAACCGGGAGGAAAATACGATCCTGATCCCGGCGACGCTGGACATGCATTTTCCGCTTCTGCGGTTCATGTTCTGGACGAAGGGCTACCGGTGCGTTCCGCTCGAGGACGACGATGAGTTTTTGGTGCGCGAGGAAGGCCTCAAATATGTGAACTATGACATCTGTTATCCGTTCGTGCTGATGACGGGGCAGGTGGTGCGCGCTCTTCGGAGCGGCAAGTACGATCCGAAGAAGACGTTCATCCTGATGCCGACGGCCGGCGACGCGTGCCGCGGTGCATGCTACATCGGGCTGATGCAGCGGTCGCTGCGCAACTCGCACTTCGAGGACGTGCGCGTGATGACGATCAACGTGCGCCACGTCTGCGACGAGATCTCGTTCCCGATCACACTTGACACGGCGATCCGCGGATTGTTCGGACTGTTCTACGGCGACATTTTGCTGCTGTGCACAAACCAGACGCGCCCGTACGAGGTGAACAAGGGCGACACGGACGCGCTGTGCAAGCGCTGGATGAAGGAGCTGTCGACAGACCTTCGGCTCGGAAAGCACCTGACGCTTCATCATATGAAGAAAAACTTCGAGCGCATCGCGAAATCGTTCCGCGAGATCCCGCAGAGGGACGAGAAGAGGCAGATCATCGGGCTTGCGGCAGAATTTTACGTAAAATACTGCGCGCTCGGCAACTGGAACGTCATCAATTACATCGAGGAACAGGGCTGCGAGGCGCATGTGAACGGAGCGTCGTGGTACGGTCTCTACTATATTGATTCGCACAAGCCGAAGAAGTGGAACGCGGAGCGCGTCGGCTTCGAGGCGGCGAAGCGGCTGATGATGTACGTGCAGGACGAGATGATCCTCGCGCTGCGCCGGAACGGCTTCCACTGCCTGAGCCGCTACAAGACGATGGACAAAAACTCCCGCGGGCTCGTGTCGCACAACCTCACGGTCGGCGACGGCTGGCTCCTCGGCGCGGAGACGATCGATTACATCAAGCACGGCATTCGGAAAATTCTCTGCATCGCCCCGTTCGGCTGCATGGCCAACGTCTGCGCCGGCCGCGGCGTCTACCCGAACCTGCGGCGCGCGTTCCCGAAGGCGGCGATCACGGTCGTGGAGACAGACTCCTCCGGACTGAAGCTGAACTACTTCAACCGCATCAGCATGCTGATCGACCAGAAGCTGCCGAAATAACGGAACAATCGAAACAAAAACAAAAACGCATCTGACCGGTAAACCCGGCCGGATGCGTTTCTTTTTGCTTATAAACGAAAAAACTCCCCAAGAAAGAGGAGAAGCCCGAGTAAGTTTTGGCTTACCGGGCTGATATTATATGAAAAATATGAATAGGCTTTGTTAGGTTGAAGCTTTGTCTTTCCCTTTGCTTCTGACTGAAGTATACCGTACATATATGAGCAGAGTTTGTCATAAAATAAAACTATTTGTAAATAATTTGGAAACAAATCAGAAGATTTTGAAATAAGTGACTGTGTCGACGGGGGACCCGGCAACGCTGCAAAAGCCCGATAAAATAAGGGCATTCGCGGTGCTGCCGGGCCTTTTGCCGTGAAATGTACGGCGTTTTCGAAAGCCGTGTTAGGATTTGAACGGGCCCGAAAGAGAGCGCGCCGGATACACTGTTCTTGATTTCCTGGGGATGTTTGATTACAGCTTCACCGATCGGAAACTCCGGAGATCCAAAATTCAGTGCGAGATCATGTGCGCGACGTCCATCCCGGCGGATGCGATCGACAGTGTTGTGTTCAGCAGCGCGGAGGATGTCGAATACTACCGGGAGAGGTACGGCGGGAAAATCCCGTTCGTGTGTGATCCGTGGTACTTCGAGTGACGGAGCGGATATCGCGTTCACAAATCCGGGCATAAAAAAACTCCCCAAGAAAGAGGAGAAGCCCGAGTAAGTTTTGGCTTACCGGGCTGATATTATATGAAAAATATGAATAGGCTTGTTCGGTTGAAGCTTTGTCTTTCCCTTTGCTTCTGACTGAATTATATCGTACAAATATGAGCAAAGTATTTTCGGGAAAAGAACATTTTGTAAACAATATGGAAACAAATAGGTAAAAAACACGGAAAATCCCCTCATTTTCCCTATTTTAAAGAAATAGTGGGTGAAAAATGGCAGATGTGGTATAATATCCATCGATGAATTAACCTAACCTTAATCTTTCTCCCCTTTTTATTTAAGCTTCGGGCGGTATGATGAGCTCGTAAACAAGAGAACGCGCTTGTGTGGCGCGGAGAAGATCATACCGGATAAAAACGAAAGCCAAAAGGCGGAAAGGTGTACAACATGGAAAGAACAGAGAAAATTCAGAAGCTTTGCCTGAAAATGAATGTGAGCGAGAAGGAAGCGGATGACGCGCTCCGCGCATGCGGCGACGACATCCTCGACGCAGCGCTCTACCTCGAGGCGTTAGGGCGCGTGAGAACCCCGAGCGGCGGTTTCTACACGGAGATCCCCGGACCGGAGAGAACGGTGAAGTCGGAGAACAACAGACACGCGAGCGAGAGCTTCGGCGAGGCTGTGAAGCGCTTCGGACGCTGGTTCGTAGGCGTGTTGAAGAAGGGTATGAACAACTACATGGAAGTTCGCAAGAACGGTGAGACGAGCTTCCGCGTACCGCTTACGATCTTCGTGATCGCACTCTTCACTCCGGCGCTTGCAGTGATCGTAGCGCTCCTGGTGGTAGGCCTCTTCTTCGATTACAACTATCATTTTACGGGTCCGGATCTCAAGGACAACAACATCGGCAACGCTGCAGCGGAAGGCTGCTACAATGTAGCTCGTGACATCAAGAAGAACCTCGCAGGCGACGACGGCGCGAACGGTGCGAACGCAGGCAACGGCGCAGCAGGTGCTCCCGGCGCAGGCAGCAACGGCGGCAACGGCGGCGAAGGCGGCGAGTTCTGATCGGGAACGAGAGATTTACAGGTGCGTTGAGGAATTGAAGTTATACGGTAACGCAGGATTGAGGTTTTGAACCCCTGCGGCAATATAAAGAGGAAAATGCGGGTGCCCCACGGTGGTGAGCACAGGGCACCCGGATCATACAAAAGCAACAGGCGTCCCACGGTGGTGAGCACAGGACGCCTGAAACTGACATAAAACAGTTTCGGAGATGCGGACGCGCATTTTCCGATAAAGGGAGGCAACATGGCAACAAGAGTACTGATCGTGGAGGACGAGGAGCAGATCGCGAGATTCGTCGAGCTGGAGCTCCGGCACGAGGGGTATGTGACCGACAAGGCCGCGGACGGCCGGACCGGTCTGACGAAGGCGGAGAGCGGGGAGTACGATATCGTGCTGCTCGACATCATGTTGCCGGAATTGAACGGACTTGAGGTTCTGCGTCGCCTGCGCAAGACATCGGAAGTGCCGGTGATCCTGCTGACGGCGAGAGATTCCGTGATGGATAAGGTGTCCGGCCTGGATCTCGGGGCGGACGACTACGTGACGAAACCGTTTGCCATAGAGGAGCTTCTGGCACGCATCCGTGTCGCGCTCAAGAAGAAGGGAACGACGGAGAAGGATGACAGCAGCAAGCTGGTGTGGCACGACCTCACGGTTGACCCCGCGGCGTACTCCGCGACCTACGGAGGAACCGCGATCGAACTGTCGAAGCGAGAGTTTGACCTTTTGGTGCTTCTGCTTACGAACCGCAACATCGTGCTCGGGCGCGACACGCTCCTGCAGAAGGTGTGCGGCTACGACTACGTCGGTGAAACCAATGTCATCGACGTATACATCCGCTACCTGCGGTCGAAGATCGATGAGCGCTTCGGCGTCCACATGATCCAGACGGTCCGCGGTGTCGGATACGTGATCAAGGATGAATGACTGTTTCCGGACAAAAAGCCCGGAGTTGAGGAACGGATATGAGAAGAAGGAATAGAACAATTTCACCGGAGCCTGCGGGAGTGACGGGTGAGATGCTGTTAAATGCGCCTTCCGGCACCTGGATGGGCGGCGTCCCGGAGACGGTTCCCGCCGTCCTGGAGAGGACGACGCAGGTGAACACGGCACTCGCCGGGTGGCAGGGCCAGACGCCTGTGTACACGGGACCGGGGAACTCCGGCGGAAATTCGCCGAAAAATGTACCCCCTTCGAACAAGTCAAAGGCGGAGAGAGAGCCGAAGAAGAGAGCCGGTTCGATCGCGGGGAAGCTGCACCGGATGGTGATCCGCCGCATGTTTTTCGGGTATTTCTGGCTGAATCTGATCCTGATCGTCACGACGTGCGCGGCCTATGTGCACTTCGAGGCGAAGAAGGCGGGGATCTCGCTGAGTCAGATAAAGGATTTTGATCTTGCGGGCACGTACGAAAACCTGATCGTCACGATCGAGGGGCGCAACGGAACGCTCGTGATGACGCCGGGGTCCGCTTTTCCGGCGGCTGTGCAGGTGCTTGTTGTGCTCGGCGCGTTTGAGCTTCTGTCGCTGTTGCGTGTCATCTGCTTTGACCGGTTCCCGATCCGGAGACGGCTGAAGCCGCTCCGTCAGATGGCGGAGGCTGCACAGAGCATCAGCGACGCGCAGTGGAACGAGGAGAAGCTGCAGAACCTGACGTACGCGATCAGCCACGTGGACGCGGAATCCCCGTCGGATCACGTCCGCACGAACGACCGCGAGCTGACCGGCATCGAACACGCGCTAAATGACCTGATCGACCGCATGCGTGACGCGGCCCGCCAGCAGACCCGCTTCGTGAGCGACGCTTCGCACGAGCTTCGCACGCCGATCGCCGTCATCAAGGGTTACGCGGACATGCTTGACCGCTGGGGCAAGGAGGACAAGAGCATCCTCGAGGAGGCGATCTCCGCGATCCGCAGCGAGTCCGACCATATGAACACGCTCGTGGAACAGCTGCTGTTCTTAGCGCGCGGTGATTCCGGACGCCAGCAGCTGACGCTGCAGCAAATGTCGCTTTCGTCCATCATGAAGGAAGTGTACGAAGAGTCCGAGATGATCGACAAGAACCACAAGTACGAGTTTGTCACGGACAACGGAGGTGAGGTCCTCTGCTACGGGGACGCGGCGATGCTCAAGCAGTCCATCCGCATCCTTGTCGACAACGCCGCCAAATACACGACCGTCGGCGACACGATCACGCTTCGCGTCGGGATCAATTCGGAGTTCCGCCCGTTCTACTCGGTGCAGGACAACGGCGTCGGCATGAGCTCGCACGACGTGGAGCACATTTTCGAGCGCTTCTACCGCTCGGATACGGCGCGCAACTCAAAGACCGGCGGCACAGGCCTCGGCCTCGCGATCGCAAAATGGATCATCAACCGCCATCACGGCACCATCATGGTGCAGAGCCGTCCGGAGATCGGAACGCGCTTTACGATCTTCCTGCACACGCAGGAGGCATCGTACAACGAAGCCGTGATCCTCAATTCATGACGAAGACAAGCCTTGGGACATCCCTTCGGGGGTGTCCCTTTTTCGCTTTATCACGCTGCTACAGCGATGTAAAATCCGTTATTTTTCGCCCCAAAATAGACCAGAACTTTTGAAAATCGACAAAAAATCCGTCAGATGCCCGAAACATTTTCCTTGAACGATGGGATAACTTTACAATCCTTTTTGTCTGCGGTATAATGTCTCTGTTGTAATAATGGACGGTTCGCGCCGATTCGGGATTTGCGCGGGGCTCCCCCGGGGAGCCGGAGAATTTTCCGAAGAACGGGGCGCGGAACGAAAGTCATTAGCAAAGAAAGGATGATGTTATGAAGAAGGTTAAGAGTATTCTTGCCCTCGTGCTCGTTGCAGCGATGGTTCTTTCGCTCGCAGCCTGCGGCGGCAAGAACAATTCGACCCCGGCACCTACACAGCCGGCGGGCGAGACGACCCCGGGCGGAGAAGCTACACCTACGCCTGAGAAACCTAAGACCTATACGTTCCATACGTATTCGGATTCCCTTGGAAACAACTGGAACCCCCACACCTGGGAGACCAGCGGTGACAGCTCGATCATGAGCTACGTAACGACTCCGTTCGTTGATCTTCAGATCGACGATTCCGAGAACGCTCTGTATCAGTGGATTTATGAGATGGCTACCTCGGTTACCGACGTTACGAAGGACCATCAGGATGATCTGACCAAGTTCGCGGTCAATCTTCCTGCAGGCACCGCAGCTAACGCTGTGACGGAAGGCTACATCTTCGATATCGCGCTCAACAAGAACGCGAAGTGGGAAGACGGAACTCCGATCAACGCGGATTCCTACATCTACTCGATGAAGGCTATGCTGGATCCCGAGATGCAGAACATGCGTGCCAACGGCTACTGGTCCGGTGAGTCGGCAATCGCCGGCGCCAAGGCGTACTACTACGGCGGTACGACCTCGAAACTTGATAACTTCGACGGCACCGGTTTCGCGTACGCGGGACTTGATCAGCTTGTCAAGGGCGCTGACGGCCAGTACACCACTCCGGAAGGCGGCAAGGTTTATATCGCAGTTAACGTGGCCCTCACCTGGCTGCAGGACGATACCCTGAAGACCTACGTTGATTACTACGGCGCTGCTGCATTCGGTATGGATACCTGGGAGCAGCTTCTTGCGCTCGCTGACGATAAGGGTTTTGTACCGCTTACCGATGAGAGCTACGCTCTGTTTGTTCCGATCACCACCACCGTGGCTGACTGGGGCGAGACCGAGGACGATGTTCCGGCTTACTGGTATTATGAGAAGACCTTCGATAAGGTCGGCTATGAGTCGGTTGGTCTGTACAAGGTTGACGATTACACCATTCGTTATATCAACGAGAACAAGATCGATCGCAACTACTTCCTGACCTCTCTGACGAGCAACTGGCTTGTTAACGAGAAGCTGTACGAGTCTCTCAAGGAGACGAAGGACGGCCTTGTAACCACGACCTACTGCACGTCGAAAGAGACCACGATGTCCTACGGTCCTTACAAGATCTCCTCGCTGCAGGTCGGCAAGCAGATCGTGTTCGTACAGAATGAGAACTGGTACGGCTACAAGAAGCAGGCTGACGGCACGCTGCTCTCCATGACGAGCTATGAGAACTTCAAGGTTGACGGCAAGGATATTCAGCAGTACAAGGCAACGTCCGTTGTCATTGACGTTATGGAAGATACGACCGCTAAGCAGTTGTTCCTGAAGGGTCAGCTCAGCACCTGGACTCCTACGGCTGAGGAGCTTGTAAATTATGCTACCTCCGATCAGCTGTACAAGGAGGACGAGACCTACACCATGCGGTTCTTCTTCAACGATAACCTCGATGCTCTGAAGTCGATGGATGCGACGACGGGCAACAAGAACTCCGTGGTTCTTTCCAACTACAACTTCCGCAAGGCTATGTCCCTTGCGATCGACCGTACCGAGTTCGTTACCGCAACTCCGGGATACAAGCCTGCATGCTTCATCCTTAACGGTCTGTACTACTACAATGTTTACGATGATCCTACCTCGATCTACCGCGATTCCGACGAGGCTATGCAGGCGATCTGCGACCTCTACGGTGTTGAGTACGGCGAGGGCAAGGCGTATGCAACCCTGAAGGATGCATACAAGTCCATCAACGGTTACAACCTCACGCTTGCGAAGGAATACATGACCAAGGCTTGCAAGGAGCTGGTAGACGCAGGTCTGTACACCGCAGGCGATGAGATCAAGATCCGCATCGCTTGGAAGAAGGGTGCTATCGACTCCGCCGATCAGGCACAGGTTGCTTTGATCACCAAGCAGATGAACGCTGCACTTGAGGGAACCGGCTTCGGCAAGATCACGTTCGAAGGCATCGGTAACCTTGAGGATCGTTACAAGGCAGTTCCGAACGGCGAGTTCGCTATCGGTTACGGCGCTTGGGGCGGTGCTGCATTCTATCCGTTCACGATGTTCCGCGTATACTGCGATCCGGACTACATGGCTATCCATGAGTCGGCTTGCTGGGATCCTAAGCAGGAGACCCTGACCATTAATGTTAACGGCACGGATGAGACGATGACGTGGCAGCAGTGGGCAAACTGCATGAGCGGTTCCGAGAAGTTCGCTGACGCTGATTTCAAGACCAAGCTTGCGATCCTGTCTGCTCTTGAGAAGAACTATCTTGAGCAGTACTACTGCATCCCTCTCTGCGGAACGACCATCTGCGAGATGCTTTCCTTCCAGGTGAAGTACTACACGGAAGACTACAACATCATGTACGGCTTCGGCGGTCTTCGTCTGATGGATTTCAACTATGACGATGCTGCATGGGAGAAGGCTGTTGCAGATCAGGGCGGCGTTCTGAGCTACGAGTAATCCTCGGTTCATAACGACACGCGGGAATCGGTTCACGGGGTACCGTGACACCGGACTTGCAAGAGTTCCATAGTATGTTGCGGGGGCGAGAGCATTGGCTTTCGCCCCTGTTTTTTCGGAAAATGCCGATCCCCAGCCGGAAAGAGTCAAAAAAACGGTCAGAATCGACATTTTCCGAAAGAAAAATAATGAGAAAAATAATGAAATCGCCTTCACGGTATGGTATAATACAACATGTATGTTCCGTATTCGAAGGTAAGGAGTCGTCGGTATGCTGAAATATGTAATCAAACGAGTCGTATTGCTCTTCGTCACGCTGTTTATCATCACGACGATATGCTTTGTGCTGATCAAACTGCTGCCGTGGGAATTGCCGCAGGAAGCAGCACAGAAAGAGTCGATGATGCGGCGTCTCGAGGCGCAGGGATATAACAAGCCGATCCTGGTGCAGTATGGACGGTATCTCAAGAATGTCATCCTGCATCATGATTTCGGTACATCATGGAAGATTGAGAAGACGCAGCCTGTCTGGAGCGTCTTTAAGAAGCGTTTCGCGCCGACCGTCCTGATCAACCTGTACTCTCTCCTTGTCTCGATCCCGATCGGTATCATGTTCGGTATCTACGCGGCGATCAAGAAGAACAAGTGGCAGGATCAGCTTATCAGTACGTCGGTCATGATCTTCGTTTCCGTGCCGAGCTACGTCTACGCGTTCCTTGTCCAGTATTTTCTGTATTTCAAGCTGGGCTGGCTGCCGCCGACGGTATACTCCCTCGCGGATGCCGGCGGGTCGTGGTTCACGTGGAAAATGTTCATCAGTATGCTTCCTCCGGTCATCGCGCTCTCGTTCGGCTCGATCGCTTCTCTGTGCCGTTTCACGCGTGCGGAGCTTACGGAGACGCTTACCTCGGACTACATGCTTCTCGCCCGCACCAAGGGTCTGACCCGCGCGCAGGCGACTTCGCGCCATGCCATGAAGAACGCCATGGTGCCGATCCTTCCCATGATCCTCGGTGGTTTCATCGATATCATGTCCGGTTCCTTTATCATTGAGAAGATTTTCTCCGTTCCCGGTGTCGGTCAGCTGTACATTCAGTCCATCACCCTTCTGGACTATGACGTGTTCATGATGGATACGGTATTCTATGTCTTCATCGGTCTGCTGGGCGGAATTGTAACCGACCTGAGCTACGGATTTATCGATCCGAGAATTCGAATGGGGGAGAAGTGATATGGAAAAGATTACGAATGACTTCAACAAGATCCCCGCTGAAAAATTTGCCTTTGTCAACCGCGGTGAAAAGCTCACCGATACGAAGTTTGTTGACAAGCCCGTGGGTTATTTCAAGGATGCATGGATCCGCTTCTGCAAGAACAAGGGCTCGATCGTTGCGGCTGTCATCATCATGTTCATCCTGTTGTTTGCGTTCCTGACGCCCGTGTTCTTCACGAGATACGACCAGACCTTCATGGACGTGTATTACGCCAAGAAGCCGTCCCGCAACCTGTGGCTGAGTGAGCATTTCGGAATTGCCACGGGAACGACGACGCGTGATTTCAACGAGCGCTCGCTGATCACGAAGATCGGTATCGGCATCGGTGCCGAGGACCACGACGGAACCGGCACGGTCACCCTCGAGGAAGGTATGGCAAGCTACTACCAGCCGATGAAGGAGATCGGCGAGGGCGTCGAGATCACCGGCCTGATCGGTGCCAAGGACAAGACGATCTACACATGTACGCTCGACTCGTATCTCGAGTTCGGTTTCCAGTACCGAAGCATCGAGCAGGACGAATATAAGAAGATCCGTGACTGGGAGGAGAAGACCGGTATCCAGGTTCTCTATCCTCTCGTTGAGGAAAATGAATGGTGCCTTGATCCGACGGATGCCAACTACTGGTACAAGACGAAGAAGGGTACCCCGGTCAAGCTGAATAAGAACGGCAAGGCGAAGGAGATCCCGTACGAGCCCGGCATGGTGCTCGAGGACAACTACGTCCGCGACGCGGAAGGCAACGCGGTGTACTACACCTTCACCGGCGGCGGCGACCTTGACACGGCACACTACAAGGTCCGCGTGCTGTATTACAACTATTATCGTTATCTCAACGGCTTTGAGCCTGAGTATATGTTCGGTACCGACAGCCAGGGTTACGACCTGATGCTTCGTCTGGCGAGCGGTATCAAGCTGAGTTTTCTGGTTGCTCTTGCGGTTTCCGCGATCAACCTGACCATCGGTGCCGTCTACGGTGCCATCGAGGGTTACTACGGCGGCACGACCGACCTTGTGATGGAGCGTATCACGGATATCCTCATGAACGTTCCGTTCATCGTCGTAGCTACGCTGTTCCAGCTCCACCTGTCCGGTAAGCTGGGGCCGATACCATGTCTGTTGTTCGCGTACGTGACAACCGGATGGATCGGTATGGCGTACCGCGTACGTACGCAGTTCTACCGCTTTAAGAACCAGGAGTATGTCATGGCTGCGCGCACGCTCGGTGCACGCGACAGCCGCATTATCTGGAAGCACATTTTCCCGAACTCCCTCGGTACGATCATCACCAGCTGCGTGCTTGTGATCCCGGGCGTTATCTTCAGCGAGAGTATGCTGAGCTTCCTTGGTATCGTCAAGCTCGGCAACGAGACGACGACATCTCTCGGAACGCTGTTGTCCGACGCAAGCTCCATCTGGATGGATTATCCTCATCTGATGATCTTCCCGGCGCTGGTCATTTCCCTTCTGGAAATCTGCTTCAACCTGTTCGGCAATGGTTTGCGTGATGCATTTAATCCGTCCCTGAGAGGCGTGGAGGAGTAATTCATGGCTAATATTCTGGAAGTGAAAAACCTCAAAATTTCATTCCGCACTCAGGGTGGAACGCTCAAGGCGGTCCGGGATATCTCCTTTAACCTCGAGCGCGGCAAGACACTCGCGATCGTCGGCGAGTCCGGTTCCGGCAAATCCGTCACGTCCCGCTCCATCCTCGGCATTCTCGCGGGTAACGCGATCGTCGACGGAGGCGAGATCCTCTACGACGGCAAGGACCTTCTGAAGATCCCCGAGGATGAAATGTGCAAGATCCGCGGTGACAAGATCTCCATGGTCTTCCAGGATCCGCTCTCGTCCCTGAATCCGATCGTCAAGATCGGCCGCCAGATCACTGAGGCGATGCTTTTGAAAAATAAAGGCAACCGCCGCCGCGCGCGCAAGGAGTTCAACCGGACTCTTTCGAAGCTTCGCAAAAACATGATGCTGGCAAAGCCCGGCGAGGAAGCGAAGATCGCGGAGATGATCAAGGCGTTCGACAGCTACAATATGTCTGCCCTCAAGGAGGAGACCGCGTACAATACGGCGTACTCCTACGCGGATGAGTTGCATGAAAGTATCGGAGACTTCCTGTTCCTTCAGGAGAAGGGCCAGAAGGTCAATGTCAAGTTCGAGCTCAAGGATTGCGCAGCCAAGCTGCGCCGCACGAAGAACCGCTTCCTGACGAAGGGTAACATCAGTGACCTCAAGCTTGAGGAAGGCGCGAAACTGCCGGCGGGCAGCATCGATTCGTGCATTGACAAGTTCGTGGATGAGCTTCGCTCCGCCAGAACCGTGTACCGTCTCGCGGGTAAGGACAAATCCTCCGCCATCGATACCGTACGCGACATCCTGGAGCGTGTCCGCGAGCTGGTAGGAGGTCTGGTCGAGAGAGAGACACCGGATTTCCTGAGCATCGGTTACTATGAGTACAAGCATTCCGCCCAGGATATTGAGAGCCTGGATACGGCGGCGATCAACAAGAAGACGAGCGCGTGCCTGCGCGATGAATTCCTCAACGAGTTCACGGAGTACGTTGATCAGGCGATTCGCTATTCCCACGAGCAGTCGATCGGGAAGAAGAAGGAGATCCTCGCGGAGCTCGACAGCGCGAAGACATATTACGAAGGCGCTTACACGAAGTCCGCGGCGAAGTCGTACGCCAAGAAGCTGGCGAGCGGCGTGGAGAACTCCATCGATGAGCTCGAGATCGTCAAGGACAGCTATGCGTATACATTCCGCAGCAGCCTGCTGCACGCGATCGAGCAGTATTTCTATTTTACGAAGCATAATCCCAAGGAGGAGGCACGGTTCGCCCGTCAGTCGAAGAAGCGTGAGGCGCTGATCGCCCGCGGCAAGAAGGTCGACTGGAAGGTTGTTCCGAAGCGTGTCCGCGATCTCGCGGAACTCCGGGAGGAGGTTTCGAAGGTTGTGGCGACGCAGGATGAGCGCTACCGCGACTATATCGAGAACGATACGAACGGCAACACGGCTGCCCGCGCTACCGAGATGATCGAGTGGTTCCGCCATCAGGCATCACAGGCGGTTTACAAGATCAACAAGCGTATCGCGAAGGAGAAGGCCATCCGTCTGATGAAGGAAGTAGGTATCTCCGAGCCGCGTATCCGCTACAACCAGTATCCGTTTGAATTTTCCGGCGGTATGCGCCAGCGTATCGTTATCGCGATCGCGCTTGCGGCTGACCCGGACATCCTGATCTGCGACGAGCCTACGACGGCTCTGGACGTTACCATTCAGGCGCAGATCCTGGAGCTGATCAACAAGCTGAAGGCGGAGCGTAATCTCTCCGTTGTGTTCATCACGCACGACCTCGGCGTCGTCGCCAACATGGCGGACGATATCGCGGTCATGTATGCCGGCAAGATCGTTGAGTATGGCACGGCGGACGATGTGTTCTACGATCCCCGCCATCCGTACACATGGGCGCTCCTGTCGTCCATGCCGGACCTGGATACCAAGGAAAAACTGGATGCCATCCCCGGCACTCCTCCGAACATGATCTACCCTCCGGAGGGGGATGCATTTGCCGCGCGTAACAAATACGCGATGCAGATCGACTACGAGGAGCAGCCGCCGCAGTTCGCGGTTTCCGATACGCATTGGGCGGCAACCTGGCTGCTGCATCCGGATGCTCCGAAGGTGGAGATCCCGAAGACGATCTCCGACCGTATCGAGCGGATGAGAAAGAAGAACGAGGCAGCGGAGGCGGAGGCGTAAAGCCTGCCGCATGAGAGGAGCACGCGATCTTGCGTGTGCTTCGGATAATACGAAACCACGGCGAGGCGCATGAGCGCCGGACCGATTTCGGAGGTTTGTATGGAAGACGATAAAAGGGAAGTCCTGCTGAAGGTCGATCACCTGACACAGAGCTTCAAGATGGGCAGAAGCGAGTTCAAGGCTGTGGACGATGTCAGCTTTGAGATCCGCAAGGGCGAAGTGTTCGGCCTTGTCGGCGAGTCGGGCTGCGGCAAGACGACCACCGGACGATCCATCCTGAAGATCTACGACATCACGGGCGGCAGCATCTATTTCAAGGGGCAGCGCATCTGCGCAGGCGTCCGTACGTACAAGGATGCCATCAAGGCAGCGCGCAAGGAGCTGAAGACCTGCACGGACGAATCGCGCCGTGCGGAGCTTGAGAAAGAGATCGAGGACAGCCGCAAGGAGATCACCAAGGCGCGGTATGACCACAAGATGTGCGACAAGGAATACGCCAGGAAGCTGGTCGCCGAGACGGACGAGAAATACAAGAAGCTGATCGCGGAAGCCAAGTCGCCCGAGGAGGCTTCGAAGCTTCGCAAGGAGTACCGCAAGGAGCGCAGCATCGCGTCGAAGACGCGCCTGATCACGAAGATCCAGATGATCTTCCAGGACCCGATCGCGTCGCTTGACCCTCGTATGACGGTCCGCGAGATCATCTCGGAAGGTCTGATCATCAACGGTATCAAGGACAAGGAATACATCGATGAGCGCGTGTACGAGATCCTCGAGCTGGTAGGTCTCGTGCGTGAGCACGCGGGCCGGTATCCGCACGAATTTTCCGGCGGACAGAGACAGAGAATCGGTATCGCCAGAAGCGTCGTGATGCGTCCCGAGATGATCATTGCCGACGAGCCGGTGTCCGCTCTGGACGTGTCGATCCAGGCACAGGTCATCAACCTTCTGAATGAGCTTCGGGAGCAGTTTGACCTCACCATCATGTTCATCGCGCATGATCTTTCGGTCGTAAAATACTTCTCCGACCGCATCGGCGTTATGTATTTCGGTAAAATGGTGGAGTTGACGACGTCGGACGAGCTCTTTGCGCATCCGCTTCATCCGTACACGAAGTCCCTTCTCTCGGCCATTCCGCTTCCGGATCCGCGCTCGGAGAAGAAGCGCACGCGTATCGTGTACAACGCGCTCGCGGAGCACGATTACTCGACGGACAAGCCGTCTCTGCGTGAGATCGTTCCGGGACATTTCGTGCACTGCAACGACGCAGAGGAAGAGAAGTACAAGAAGGAGCTGGGCGTTTGAAACCGTTTTGGAAAAGACTACTGCCGTATCTGGTCACCGCGCTCATCGCGGGAGCGATGACCGTCGGCGTCTACCTAAGCCGCGGCCTGACCGCCGATTCCGGGAAGGCTGACCGGTACCGCGCGCTGTGCGACGCGTTCACCGTGCCGGGCATCCTGCTGATCGCGTTCGGGATACTGTTCTGGGCATCCTCGGAGGGCGCGTTCACCGGCGTCAAATGGCTTCTGCGGAACGCAATTTACCTGCTCATCCCCGGCAAGGCGCTCGACCGGGTCTCCTACTCGGAGTACCTGAAAGAGCGGAGTGCCAACAAGACACGGCCGCACGCGTGCATGTTCGTCATCGGCGGGCTGTTCCTGCTGATCGCGGTGCTGTTTCTGGTGCTGTTCAACGGCGTGGCGGAAGTGTAATACGGCGATTATAAGGAAAATACACAACAAAAACAACTGCAGGCAGCGGGTCATCCCGCTGCTTTTTTGTGTGACATTTTCCGTAATATTTTTGTTAGAACTTGTAACAAAAGTGTAATCGGGTTGTAACCCACATGTAACATTTTCGTGGTATGCTCTGACTGTAGACAGAAAAACGATTGCGGTCGGGAAGCGACTGTCGGAAAATGGTATCGGAAAGGGTTGATACGATGAAAAAGATTTTAGCAGTTTTGTGTGGGTGCATGATGATCTTTCTTGCAGCTTGTGGGGGAAACAACCCGAAGACCGACAACATGACAGAAGCGACACCGACCGCGACCGGATCCAATCAGGTGCAGGAGGTGACCGAGCCGGTTGACCCGAACGCGGCGACGACCACCACAGCGGCGAAGCCGACCGCAGAGCCTACCGCTGAGCCGACTGCGGAGCCTACCGCAGAGCCGACGATCACGGGAGAGGCACCGGAGCCTACGGCGGTTCCCACGGAGGAGCCTGAGATTACGAATACGATCGCGCTGCCGACACCGACGACGGTTGTCGAGCCTACCGCAACACCGACGCCGGTTTGCGAGAATGACGCCATCAGCGCGAAGGAATTTATAACGTTTTTCACGGAGCTCGGCAAGGAGCGTTCTGTGACGCGCGTTGCGGAGCTGAAAGGCCGGTTTGACGGCCGCACGATCCTTGAGGACAACATGATCTATGTCGTGTATCTGGATCTCGCGACGCTTCCCGAGGCAGGCTTTGAGGAGGTTGACGTCTGGGAAGGCTGGTACTGGTGGAACGGAGACGACGAGGAATACAGTCTCTTCAAGGGCATTTTCTTCACCGATGAGGAATATGCGGCGGGCGTTCTCGAGATCGAGGTTCGCGAGGCAGCGGCTTACGGCGCTACGCCCGGCAGTGACATCAGGGAGCGCAGCGGATACTGGATGTACTTCCGCAACAGCGGCTACGTCGATACGTATGATTACACGCTCTGCAAGGCAGGCCTCGGCGAGGAGGTTGAGCCGACCGGTGAGACGACCGATGCGGATCTGTACTACCGCGAGTTTACGGACCGTGTGAATGATCTCGTGTTTGAACTGTCCCACATCGCGCCGGCATCCGAGGACGGAAGCACCTACCGCGTCAGCAAGCACGTCTCGGTGATCAGTATCGACAGCGAAGTGCGCGATGTCGAGTATTATGTTGACACGGTGGTGAAAGAGTGCGATAATGCGGAGGATGACTCAAAAAGCACCGTCTCGGCGGACTTTGAGATCTACGACGAGGAGCACTACTGGAACGGTGAACCGGTTGTAAGTCTTGCCAAGGGTTCGCTTGCGGTCGGCGTGACGAAGACGATCGCCGGGACTTCGGAGGACGAGATCAAAAAGGCAGCGAAGGAGCTCGTGCAGAGCACCGTGGCGCTTTCGGGATACACGTTTGATGTCCGCAAGAAGGACGGTGCGTACCTGGTGCACTTCGGCGACGGGCTGGATGTGGTCGAGGTTGTGGCGACGATCGGTTACGCTGTGGAGAACGGCGAGACCACGCTCACCATCGATAAGCTCGAACTCGGCTACTGCATTTTCGACGACAGTGCCGAGGATTGAGACAGCGGTGAGACAATATTGGGGGAATTCAGAGATACTACAGGAGAGCAGGCTGCGGTGATGGGGTGATCGCGGCGGCGCAGACAGTATGGTTTGGATTTCGTGTGTGCTCCTATACGGTGTTCTGAAAGGGGCACGGGAGATTTTCAAGAAAAAAGCAATGGTCAAAAGCACGGTTATCGAGGTACTGGTCCTCTACACCGTGCTTTCCCTCGTTATAGTGATCGGCACGACGGCAGCGGAGATCGCGGTCGGCGACATGGGCGCGAAGCAGTATCTGTTCGGCCTTCGGGCAGAGCAGTACGCGGCCATCGCCGTCAAATCCTTCGTCATCTTCGTGGCGTGGATCTGCGGCTTTCGCGCGCTTCGGCGCATGCCCGTGAGCGTCTACGGGATCCTCGACATGGCGCGGGTTGTATTTTCCGCGATGCTGGGAATTCTCGTGCTCGGGGAGCGCCCGTCGGTGTGGCAGTGCGCGGGTATCGTGGTTGTGTGCCTCGGATTGTTCCTTCTGCGGTTTGTGAAGGACGACGCCGCGGATGAGGAGAAAACGGACGATTCCGGGAACGCGGACCGCGCGGAGATTACGGAAAATGAGACCCCGGCGCCCGAGACTACCGTTCCGTCCGCCGAGGAGGCGGAGACCCCGCAGAGCGGCCACAGCAGAGGCTTCTATGTCTTCCTCGCGATGGTGTCGTGCTTCTTAAACGCGGTCAGCGGCAACATGGACAAGGTGCTGATGAGCGACGGCGACCTTACGAGCGGACAGCTGCAGCTGTGGTACATGGTGTTCATGGTCGCATTTTACGTGTTGTATGTGCTTGTGCGCAAAATCCGTCTGAACGTGCGAGGAATGCTGAAGAACCCGTGGATCTGGGGCCTGAGCATTCTGTTTGTGATCGCGGATCGGGCACTGTTCATCGCCAACGGGTACGCGGAGAGTCGCGTCATCGTGATGACGGTCCTCAAGCAGGCGTGCACGATCGTGACGATCCTCGGCGGCTGGCTTGTGTTCCGTGAGAAGAAGATCGTGCAGAAGCTGCTGTGCGCGGCGGTGGTCATCACCGGTATCGTGCTGTCGGTGCTGTGACGCGGAGACCCTTGATGCGAAAGCCATGACACAGAAAATTCTTTTGACCGTCGCGGCTTTCTATGGTATGATAAAGTCCGATTGTGGGAATCCCGCCGTTTTTCGGGGCGGTTATGAAGTGAGGTAAAAGATGAAAAGAAGGATACTTGCCGTGATCTGCGCACTCTGTCTTGTCGCATCGTGTGCGGGAGTGCTTACCGGATGCGGCGAAACAAAGCTGACGGAAGAGGAGTACGCGGAGCTCGCGAAGACCAATGCGGCAGCCAACGCCAAGAAGGTTGTGCTTACCATCGAGAAGGGCGACAAGAAGTACGATGTGACACTCGACATGTTCACGTACTACCTGGCGTACAACGAAGCCGACGGCAATGACAACTACAACACGAACCTTGACTATTATCAGAGCATTTACGGAGAAGAGACAAGCTTCTGGGATATGCCGGGAACGAACGGACAGACGATGGGAGCGATCTACAAGGAGGCTGTGTACTCCAGCATGCTCTACACCCTTCTGATGTACTACGAGGCGAAGGAGTCCAATGTCACGATGACGGACGGCCGCGTGAAGATGCTGGATACGACGACGCAGCAGTTCCTTGCCAAGTTCACGCCGGAGCAGCGCGCCCGCTGCGGTATGACGACGGAAGTGATCCGCGACAACTATGAGCGTATCTTCCTTGCGGATCAGTTCAGTTCTATTATGGCATCCAACGTGGTGATTGACCGCGATGCGATCGCCGCTACGATCGACAAGGAGAATTACAGAACGTACAAGACATATTACGTATATCTGACCAAGAGCGATGAGAACGCGGAGCTGACGATGAAGGCCGGCGATACCGCAAAGCGCGTGGCAACGATGAATGAGTGCTATCAGGACGCGCTCTCGGGAACAACGCTTGCGGATGTTTACGCGAAGAAGTCGGACATCCTCAACTACGGCCAGCGCGATTTCAGCATCGCCGACAGCGCGAGCCTTGACGAGCAGTACGTCAACGTCGTGCTGAACATGAAGGTCGGTGACATCCGCCTTCTGGAGACAAACTACGGTATCTACATCATCCAGCTGACGGACGATACAACCTACTACGGATACGAGGACGCCGTCACCGAGGCTGTTTCGGAAGCGCAAAATAAGGGCATCAACAGTATTTACAAGACGATCGAGCAGCAGTACACGATCACGAAGACCGAGGAGTGGGACAACATCACGATGGGAACCATTCTCGCCGCGCCGAAGAAGTGATCACAAAAAGATAATGAGAAAGGCTGTCGCAGTTGCTGCGGCAGCCTTTTTTGTGTCTTCGGAAAATTCAATTCCAAGCATTCGAGAGCTCCCCGCGGTCGCGGGGCACCGGATCAGCTCCAGCTCTCCGTCGGGACCGGAACCTTCGAGAGGATGTCCTTCATGATCGGCAGCGTCTGGGAAGCGCTGTGGGACGCGCCACGGCCGATGCAGAGACGGTGCGCAAGCACCGGGCATGCCAGGTGGACGATGTCCTCAGGCGTCACGTAACTGCGGCCCTGGATGAACGCGTAAGCTTTGGCAACGTTCTGCAGAGCAAGCGAAGCACGCGGCGAAGCGCCGATCGGAACCTTCGGGTTGCTGCGGGTTGCCGCAACGATGTCGAGGATGTACTTCTGAAGGATCGGATGGATCGTCACCTTGATGTACGCCTGCTGCATCGCAACGATATCCTCCTGCGTGTACACGGGCTGGAGGGAATCAAGCGGGTTGTCGGTCTTGAAGCGGTTGAGGATGCTCATCTCCTCCTCCTGCGTCGGATATCCCATCGGCAGACGCATCAGGAAACGGTCGAGCTGCGCCTCGGGCAGCGGGAACGTACCTGCGGTCTCGATCGGATTTTCCGTAGCGATTACGAAGAACGGAGCGGCGAGCGAGTAGGTGACACCGTCGATGGTGACCTGCTTCTCCTCCATACACTCCAGAAGAGCCGACTGCGTACGAGGCGTCGCACGGTTCAGCTCGTCCGCGAGCAGAATGTTGGTGAAGACCGGACCGTAACGCAGCACAAAGTCATCCTTCTTGCGGTTGAAATAGTTGATGCCGGTGATGTCCGACGGCAACAGGTCGGGCGTGAACTGAATACGGGCGAAAGCGCCGGAAATCGAAGCAGCGAGTGCCTTCGCGAGCGTCGTCTTGCCGGTTCCGGGGACATCCTCGATGAGGACATGTCCGCCGACAAGCAGCGCAGCGAACAACTCGTCAATCACATCGTCCTTGCCGATGATGACCTTCTGAATGTTGGTTTTGAGAGCGGTTAACGGTTTACTCATGAAGGGATACCTCCTGGTCGTGTAATATCTTCTGTATGCTATGCCGGGTTTCCTGGCCGGCTTCAGTTCTGTTCTGTCAACATTGTCTTCAGTGCTTCCGCGGCGGGTGTGAGAGGTCGTGTCTCATCGTACGCGAGAAGCAGCTGGCGGTTCGGAAGCGGCTCCGCGAGGAGAAGCTCCCGCAGCTCGGGATCCTCACTCAGGCAGTAGTCCGGAACGCAGGCGATGCCGAGACCGATGCGGGCGAGATCCATCAAAAGGTCGTTACTGTTCAGCTCGATCGCCGGAGCGAGGTCGAGCGACTGCCGCTGGAACTGTTCGTGCAAGAACTCGCTTGTGGCGGAGCGCTTGCTGAGCATCATCAGAGGGTAGTGCAGAAGCTCCGACAGTGACAGCGGCTTCCGGTGGCCTGCAACTTCGCGGAAGCAGGACGGAAACGCGGTCGGGTTTCCGACGAAGACATCGTGAAATGTCTTGACGGGGATCACGTTGCGATCACCGCTCAATGCGGCGTTCGGCGAGTTCGTGATGATCAGGTCGACATCCCCGGCGTCGAGCATGCGCGCGCACTGCGGGGAGGTGCCGTTTAAAATGTTGATGTGCACGTCCGGCAGCTGTTCGTGCAGCTTCTTAAAGTACGGGACGAGCACGTAGCGGCAGATCGTGTCGCTGGCGCCTACGCGCAGCTGTGAGGAGTGGCTCCCCGAGTTGAGCACCTGCGCCTCGCCGCGCAGGATCAGCTGTACGGCCGGCTCGATGTGCTTGAAGAGCATTTCCCCCTCCTTCGTGAGCGTGACCCTTTTTGTCTTGCGCACGAAGAGCGTCTGCCCGAGCCTTCGCTCCAAGGACCGGATCGACTGGCTCACCGCGGACTGCGAGATGAACAGTTTCGTGCCGGCCTCGGAGAAACTCCGGGAAGTCGCGACATAGTAAAATACTTTGTATAATTCGTAGCTGATATCCATATGGTTTCGTTAATCAAGCAATGGTTTATAAGGCGATCAGCGCCCAGTACAGCAGGATGACCGCGAGCTGTACGAGCACGAACCGGAATACGGTCTGCGCATCGTCCCACTTCAGGTTCTTGCGGGCGTGGTCGTGAAGCGGCAGACGGACATTTTTCAAAATGTGGACCTTGACGGAGCGGAGAAGCGCAAGCTTCAGAAGTCCGAGACCGCCGTCAAGGATGAACACGATACAGATCGGGATGAACTCGAGTATGTATCCCGAGCGCAGCGCGAGCATCGCGAACAGAAAGCCGAGGGCGCGTGAACCCGCGTCGCCCATCAGCATCGAGCTCGGGGATGCGTTGAACCACAGGTACGGGATCAGGCACAGGATCATACCGGTGGCCAGAACGCCGTTGCCAACGCCGAGGGATGACAGGCTGCCCATTCTTCCGAACGTGATCAGCGCGAGGATGGCGAGAGAGGTACACAGGCCGTCCACGCCGTCGGTGCAGTTGACCACGTTGATGGATCCCCACACGAGCGCCGCTGCGATGATGATGTAGATCGGCGCAGGCAGCTTGATGGAGGCGGGAACAAGGTATCCGTACTCCGACTCAACCGAGAACAGGTGGAACGACACCTTCGTCCCGTAGAACTGCCATGTGGCGATACCGGCGCCGAGCGCGATCGCGAGATCGAGGATACCCTTCTTCAATCCGCTCCACGGCACGGATCCCGCGTCATCGAGATAGCCGGTCAGCATGCATGCGATCAGCAGTACGAGCAGGATCGCCAGCTCCCACGTGATCTTCAAAAACAGGAAGGTGGGAATGGTGAAGCCTAAGATAAACAACAGCCCCACGCCGCGAGTCTTGCCCTTCGAGAGCTCTCCGTTGACCGCGAATGCCCGCCCCTGGTCACAGGGCATGGAGTTGCGCAGCAGAAGAAGCAGCGAGAGCGTGCATCCGAGACAGGCAATATAGTAGAACAGTTGGATAGTTGCAACTCCCCGGACCGTATCCGGGGAAAAGATCTCTGTGATCATGATTCCTCCTGCCGCATGGTCTTCGGGAGGCCCGCGGAATGCTGATAACTTCGCACTCTGTAGTATACCACAACTGTAGTAAAAAAACAATAAGTGTTACTTATAAAGTCAATGATGGATATTCATTTTGATTATGATTGCCCGGGTGCTATAATTATTTCAACAAAAACGCCGTGAAACACGGCATTTCTTAGAAAAATAAGGGCTTTGAGGCCCCGAACGGAGGCGGATTATGGGTCTTGTCAGACGGATTTATGTGGAGAAGAAGGCACCCTTTGCGGTGCGCGCGAAGGAACTTGCGGGGGAGATCCGTGAGTATCTCGGTTTGAAGACGATCACGAATGTGCGCGTGTTCGTTCGCTATGATGTGGAAAATATCAGCGAGGATACGTATAAGAAGGCTCTCGGGACCGTATTTTCCGAGCCTCCGATCGACGATGTATACGAGGAAGTGCTGCCGGCAGCAGCAGGGGACCGCGTGTTCTCCGTAGAGTACCTGCCCGGACAGTTCGATCAGCGTGCCGACTCCGCGGAGCAGTGCGTGAAGCTTCTGAATGACGCGGAGGAGCCGATCATCCGCAGCGCGACGACGTACGTGCTGACGGGCGAGATCACCGACGAGGAGTTCGCCGGCATCCGCGCATACTGCATCAACCCCGTCGACTCGAGAGAGACCGACGAGACGAAGCCCGAGACGCTCGTTACCGAGTTCGCCGTTCCCGAGGATGTCAAGATCTTCGACGGGTTCACGACGATGCCCGAGGTCGAGCTCAAGGAGCTTTATGATTCCCTCAACCTCGCGATGACGTTCCGCGATTTCCTGTTTATCCAGGAGTACTTCAGCGGCGAGGAGAAGCGCGATCCGTCCGTGACGGAGATCCGCGTGCTGGATACGTACTGGTCGGATCACTGCCGCCACACGACGTTCCAGACCGAGCTCACGAGCGTGAAGATCGATGACGGTGATTACAGCGAGCCGATCAAGGCCGCATTTGACGCATACAAGGCAGAGCGCGAGATCCTGTACAAGGGTCGCGACGACAAGTTCATCTGCCTCATGGACGTAGCTCTTCTCGCGATGAAGAAGCTGCGCGCCGAGGGCAAGCTCGAGGACATGGAGGTGTCCGACGAGATCAACGCCTGCTCCGTGGTCGTTCCGGTTGACGTTGAGAGAAACGGCAAGACCGAGACCGAGGAGTGGCTCGTCTTCTTTAAGAATGAGACGCACAACCATCCGACCGAGATCGAGCCGTTCGGTGGCGCTGCTACCTGCCTCGGCGGTGCGATCCGCGATCCGCTCTCGGGCCGCGGCTATGTATATCAGGCGATGCGCGTGACCGGCGCTGCCGATCCGACCGCTTCCCTGAAGGACACGCTGGCGGGCAAGCTTCCGCAGAGAAAGCTCACGACCGGCGCTGCGAAGGGCTACAGCTCTTACGGTAACCAGATCGGTCTGGCGACCGGCCTTGTCGATGAGATCTATCATCCGAACTATGTTGCGAAGCGTATGGAGATCGGTGCCGTCATGGGTGCCGCACCCCGCGCAAACGTCAAGAGAGAGAACAGCGATCCCGGCGACGTCATCATTCTGATGGGCGGACGCACCGGCCGCGACGGCTGCGGAGGCGCTACGGGATCTTCCAAGAAGCATACGACCGAGTCCATCCACACCTGCGGTGCCGAGGTTCAGAAGGGTAACGCTCCGACCGAGCGCAAGCTCCAGAGACTGTTCCGTCGTCCCGAGGTCAGCAGCCTCATCAAGAAGTGCAACGACTTCGGTGCGGGCGGTGTTTCCGTAGCAATCGGCGAGCTGGCTCCCGGCCTTCGCGTCGACCTCGACAAGGTACCGAAGAAGTACGCCGGCCTTGACGGCACGGAGCTTGCGATCTCCGAGTCCCAGGAGCGTATGGCGATCGTCGTGGACAAAAAGGACGTACCGGCGATGCTCGCATTTGCCGACGAGGAGAACCTCGAGGCTGTCACGGTTGCCGAGGTTACGGCAGAGCCCAGACTCGTGCTTGTATGGAGAGGTAAGGAGATCGTAAACATTTCCCGCGCGTTCCTCGACACGAATGGTGCTCACCAGGAGACGACGGCCGAGGTGACGGTGCCGTCGAAGAAGGATTCCTATTTTACGAAGACAAGCGCATATACGGCGCATTCGACCGACAAGAAGGGCGGTTACGGAGAGGCCTCCGATACGCCTGAGGGACGTAAAGCAGCATGGCTTTCGATGCTCGCCGACCTCAACGTCTGCTCGAAGAAGGGCCTTGTGGAGATGTTCGACTCCTCCATCGGCGCTGCGACGGTGACGATGCCTTACGGCGGTGTTTACCAGGCGACGCCCACGCAGACGATGATCGCGAAGCTGCCCGTTCTGGACGGCGCGAGCGACACGGTGACGATGATGAGCTACGGCTTCGATCCGTATCTCTCGTCCTGGAGCCCGTTCCACGGCTCCGCGTACGCGGTGATCAGCTCGGTAGCGAAGATCGTGGCGGCCGGCGGTGACTTCCGCAAGATCCGCTTCACGTTCCAGGAGTACTTCCGCAGACTCGGTACCGACCCGAAGCGCTGGGGCGAGCCGCTCGCGGCTTTGCTTGGTGCATACGATGCGCAGACGAAGCTCGGTCTTCCGTCCATCGGCGGCAAGGACTCGATGTCCGGCTCCTTCAACGAGATCGACGTTCCGCCGACCCTCGTTTCGTTCGCGGTCGACATCGCGAAACTCTCCGATGTCGTGACCGATGAGTTCAAGAAGGCCGGAAGCCGCGTTGTGGTATTTGACATGGCGAAGGACGCTTATGACCTGCCGGATTACGACAAGGCCATGGCGATGTACGATACGATCCACGAGCTCGCGGGCAAGGGAGCATTCCTCTCAATGTACGCGCTCGGCAAGAACGGTATCGCAGAGGCGATGAGCAAGATGGCGTTCGGTAACGGCCTTGGCTTCAAGCTCTGCGGCAAGGTTTCCTACGAGGAGGCGATGGCACCGGCATACGGCAGCATCCTCGCCGAGATCGACGAGGACAAGCTTGCGATGCTCGACGCTGCAGGCATTGCGTACCGCAAGGTCGGCAAGGTGACCGGCGACGGCAGCATCGTTTGGAAAATGGCACCCGGCGCATGCTGCGGCAAGAATGGCGCAGTTGACGCAGGTTGCAAGGATGAAGCGGCCGCGATGGTGCTTCCGCTCGCGGATGCTCTGGCAGCTTACACCGGAACGCTTGAGCAGGTGTTCCCGACCCGCTCGAACATGGCCGACGCGATCGAGCCTACGGCGGTTCCGACGCAGCTCTTCGACGCGAAGACGATCTATGTTGCTAAGAATAAAGTTGCGGTTCCGAAGGTATTTATTCCGGTATTCCCGGGTACGAACTGCGAGTACGACTCGATGCTTGCATGGCAGCGCGCAGGCGCAGAGGTCAACACGGTGGTATTCCGCAATATGACCGGCGCAGGCATTCAGGAGTCCGTTGAGGCGTTCGTGAAGGCGATCGACGATGCACAGATTTTGATGTTCCCCGGCGGATTTTCCGCAGGTGACGAGCCCGACGGTTCCGGCAAATTCATCGCTACCGCGTTCCGCAATCCTCGCATCAGCGACGCAGTCAACCGTCTCCTCAAGGAGCGCGACGGTCTGGCCTTGGGTATCTGCAACGGTTTCCAGGCGCTCATCAAGCTCGGCTTGGTGCCGTACGGCGAGATCCGCCCGCAGACCGCAGACAGCCCGACGCTTGCGATGAACAACATCGGACGCCACATCAGCAAGAGCGTGTACACGAAGGTCGTGACCAACAAGAGCCCCTGGCTCATGAAGGCAACGCTCGGCGGCGTCTACAGCATTCCGGCTTCCCATGGCGAGGGACGCTTCGTCGCGAACGATGAGTGGCTCAAGAAACTCATGGCGAACGGTCAGATCGCTACGCAGTACGTTGACGCGCAGGGCAACCCGACGATGGTCGAGCAGTACAACCCGAACGGCTCCTACTGGGCGATCGAGGGTATCACCTCTCCGGATGGCCGCGTGCTCGGCAAGATGGCACACAGCGAGCGCCGCGGAACCGGCGTTGCGATGAACATCACCGGCGAGCAGAATCAGCTGATCTTCGAGAGCGGTGTAGCGTACTTCAAGTAAACAGAAAAATGAGAAGAGGCTGTCGCACCGGCGAATTTTATCGCTGAGCGTCAGCCTCTTTTGCGATCAGATGATCGTATCATCCAGCAGAAAATCCAGAATACCGATATTCAGTACTCCATGGTCATCGTACCACCGCTTGCGGATATCGTGACGAATAATAATCTTGGGAAAAGAATCCCCGGTAAGTGCAAGGGGCTTATTTTCCGAACGAGCTTTCTCTTCCGTCTCCAACGCGTATGCAGATTGAATGTAAGTCTTTTTTGATCCCTTGGCAGCAATAAAGTCTATCTCTCTCGGAACCTGAACGGTTTGTCCTGACTTGTTTTTTTCGGTGCCGTACACGATACCTATGTCGACTTCACAGCCCCGGATGCGCAGATCATTATAAATGATATTTTCCATGATATGGGTCATTTCCTGCTGACGGAATCCGATGCGAGCATTTCTGAGACCGAGATCGTCACAGTAATACTTATTGGGATAGTCAAAGTAGTCTTTCCCTTTCACATCATACCGTCGGCACTCTTTGAACAGATAGGCGTCTGCCAAATGACCGATATAAGACTTCACAGTATTCGGAGCAACAGTGTCTTCCCCGTTAAGCTTTTGCTTTGTGTTCAGAGCGTTCGCGATATTGTTCGGATTGGTAAGGGATCCGACGGAGGAACACAACAGATCCAACGTGGCAGAGAGGACATCTTCTCGTTTAATCTTCTTCCGTTCAACAATGTCTCGGAGATATACTTCGGAAAAAAGCGACTTGAGATACTCCATTCTGGCTGTATCATCCGGCCTTGAGAGAATCAGCGGAAGGCCTCCGTAAAAAGCATAATTGTCAAATGCATCTTCTTTATCCCCTCCGGTATAAGCGTAGTACTCCGCGAAACTGAGCGGATGGACACGGATTTCGTCACTGCGCCCCCGGAATTCTGTCAGAATGTCGCTGGAAAGCATGCGGGAATTACTTCCGGTTACGTAGATGTCCAGATTCGGGAGCGAATTCAGATCATTAAGAGCATCATAGAAGGTGATAGCCTTCCCTGCCGGGTTGTACGGATTGGGAACTTCGTCTGACATTTGTATTTCGTCAACAAACAGAAAGAATCGATCCGGCTGACCGTCAACCCGTTCGCGAACTGCACTTGCTAACTCGAGAGGATTCCTGTACCGGATGTCCTTAGCGAGATCCAGTTCATAAGAAAGAATGTGATCTGCAGGAACGCCTTGTTCAAGGAGATAGTTTCGAAAGAGTGTGTGAAGGAGATAGGATTTTCCGCAGCGTCGGATACCGGTGATGACCTTGACCTGTCCGCTCCACATAAAGGAAACAAGTTTCCTCAGGTATACATCGCGTTTGATTTCCATAGCGGCCTCCATTGATAACTTAGCTAATATATTAGACAACTTCGCAATTAAATTATATCGGATAAATAAATAAAAGTCAAGAAAGCCGATGATAACTTCTATAAATTATTGGCCAAGTTCTCAATTGAGATATTGAAGAGGGTATTTTTCGA
Organism: Lachnospiraceae bacterium; assembly: GCA_017617545.1. Classification (GTDB taxonomy): domain Bacteria; phylum Bacillota; class Clostridia; order Lachnospirales; family Lachnospiraceae; genus ISDg. The sequence goes on along the minus strand of JAFZVZ010000006.1, from coordinate 118,246 downwards.
AAACATGGCTATTTCGAGTGTTGGCTTACGACTAAAGGATGAAAGTAGATATCGCGATAGTACTACGTTCACAAGAGGATAGAAGTATGGATAATGGCGCAAGCAGCTACCGACGTTTCCTAGAAGGTGACAGGGACGGTTTTGCACAGATCGTGTATGATTACTATGACGGACTTGTTCTCTATCTGAACACCTGGCTGAACAACCTCCATGATGCGGAGGATATGGCGCAGGAAACCCTTGTGGTTCTGGTGTCGAAGAAGCCGGTGTTTGCGGGGAAGTCCACTTTTAAGACGTGGCTTTACTCCATCGGGCGGAATGTTACGGTCGATTATCTGAGGAAAAACCACAGGATCACTACGTCTTCGCCGGAGGAACTGGCGCTTCTGTCGGTGGAGGAGCAGGAAGCGGCAAGGGATTATTTTGCGGACGAGGAAAAGAAAACGCTGCATAAGTGCCTGTTGCGGTTGCGACCGGACTTTCGCAGAGTGTTATGGCTCAAGTATTTTGAGGATATGTCGGCGGCGGAGATTGCAGCAGCGATGGGCAAATCGGTATACAGCGTCAATCATCTGGTGAAGCGCGCCGGGAAGGCATTGCGTGAAGAGATGGAAAGAGAGGGATACCATGCGAGATCATGATGAAGTCATAAAGTATGTCCTGCAGAGGGCGGAGGAGATTGAGAGAGAAGAGGAAAATGGGACTGTCGGAGGAAAGAAAGAGGTCTCTGCGCAGAAAACAAACCTCTTCTCCGGAAAACTGTTCCGGAGAGCAACGGTTGTTGCGAGCTGCGGTGTCCTGATCGGGCTGGTATTTTTCGCCGCATCTAAATTGGGTGGTGCAAAGAAACCCGGAGACAGACCCACAGGAACTGTGACAACATCTCCGGCAGTTGATAACCCCGCGGGAACCACAACTCCTTCTGCAACACCCACGATCAGCGAGGAGCCGCCGCATGGCGGAAAGGATATGGGCACATGGTATTTGACATGTGAGAACGAGATGGAGAGAGAGTACAACCACAGAGATATCATTGAAAAAAAGTATAAGATCGTCAGCACGTTGGAGATGACCGGCTGTGAGATTGTTGTCACCAAGAGTGATGGCGTGGAGGTGGTCTCGACCGATACGGCCGAAGGCAACGGAGAGCCATGGACGTATGTATGGAACGTAACGATACGGGTTCGTGTGAATGATGCTGTTGACCCCGGCAGCGTCGAATTTTTCGTGGTTCCGACGTTCGTGGATCAGGAGCAGGCGGAGCAGGAGGGGATGAAGGAACTAAAGCAGACGATATATGCAAGCAACATCGGACAGAAGGATTATGTATGTCTGAATTATGTTGACGGGTTGTACGGTTACTCAGAGAAGGTAAGGCAGTATATAGATGACCTGAATCGGCAGGGGGAGTCGGTTGAGTACCTTCCGGAAGAACTTGTCGTTGGTTTCGATGATGACGGAAACGGCAAACCGATGATGCCGCAGAGAATTGCATACAGGTGTCCGACCTTCGTTCGGAAAGGTGAAAAACTCATCGTTGATGTATATGTCGGGGACTACTCGTATGAGTATCACCAGAGGTGCGGCGGTGAACCAAGCTATGATACCTATGGTGAAAACGGGTATCCCAATCTGCAGGTTTACTCAAGTGCCCTCAATGATTTTCAGTACCGTATTTTGAATGACGACAAGCTGCTGATCAACGGAACACGAAACAAATACTCTCGGATTTTTACTCTGGAAGAGATGCCTTCGATGGAACTCGGGCCATATGATAGTATTTCTCAGGGAAGACACGAAAGGGTCGTGATTGATTTTTCAAACTATGAAGTGGGAAATACGGGCAAAATCGTTCTCAGCTTTTCGTGGGACTTCGGTGAGCCGCCGAGTGAAGGAACTTGGCTCGGGAGTAGAACCTCGATTTCGTTTTATGTGGGAGAGAACGGAGTATCAACAGGAGGCGCATGGGAAATCGCCGTTGAGAATTATGAAAAGTACCGTTGATCGGGAAGAAGCGGTCGCTTTCGGGCGGCCGCTTTTTGATAAACAATAGTTTAAAAACGGAAGGTTTTGTGATACGGTAGAAATGAAGTTTCAGCAGATTATAAACAATTTGCATCACTTAACAAGGATTTGACAATGAACGACAAAATAAGCAAACTAATGAAAACCTGCGGCCTCGGTGAGATCACGGCGGAGATCAAGCCGGTGTCCGGCGGGCTGATGCACCGTATGTACAAGGTGCAGACGGGCAGCGGTGTATACGCTGTGAAATGTCTGAACCCGGAGATCATGAAGCGCCCGACCGCGCGCGAAAACTACGCGGTTGCGGAGGCGCTGGAGGCGCGGCTTGAGGAAGCGCGCATTCCGATGGTTGCGGCGATGACGATCAAGGGTCGGAAAATGCAGGAGCTCGACGGCGATTTCTTCTACATTTTCCACTGGCAGAAAGGGAAGATCACCGACGCGAACACCGTGACTGCGGAGCAGTGCCGCAAGGCGGGCGAGCTTCTAGGGAAGATCCACGCGATCGACTCGAAGGCGGCGGAGAAGGATGAGCCCGAGCTTAGTGAGATTGATTTTGCGAAATATGCGCGGATGGCACAAAAGGCGAAAAGCCCGGTGGCGGAGCTTCTTTTAGAGAGCACGGAGCTGCTCGCGGCCGCGCAGAAACGTCTGAACGAGGCGCGGGAGGCGCTCCCGGCGATCGTGAGCATCTGCGATGATGATATGGATCCGAAAAATGTGATGTGGTTCCGGGGCAAGCCTTATGTCATCGACCTGGAGTGCCTTGCGTACGGCAATCCGGTCGGAGCATTTGTCGACCTTGCGCTGCAGTGGGCGGGCATGGTGAACGGTGCTTACAGGAAGGAGAATCTGGTCGCATTTTACGAAGGATACCGAAGCGCGTACGACAACGGTTTTCTCGCGTACGACGCGCTGTACGGGATCGCGTACACGTGGGTTGAGTGGCTTGAGTACAACATCCGCCGTGCGCTCGGATTGGAGGGCAGCGGGGAGGACGAGCGACAGCTCGGCGAGTGGGAAGTAAGGAACACCGTCGCGCGGATCAAGGCGCTCGGCGAGGCCGAGGAGGAGATCTGCGGGACGCTTCGGGAGTTGCGCGTCCGCGAGATGGAGGGCGTCTTCGACAAGGCATCTGCGCTGGTGAAGGCGATCGAGGACACGATGGCATATACGGAGAAAGGTTCCGGCATCGAGACGCCTGCTGCGAAAGCGAAGGCAACGCGTGCCGCGAAGAAACTTCGCAAGGAGCTTCAGGAGGCGATCGTCAAGCTTACGGCATACTATGAAAGCCCGTTGTGGAAGGAGGATTTTACGGCCGACGAGGAAGGCAAGTTCCCCACGGGAATGAAGCGCGGTGTGCTCTCCGAGGACGGCGTGTACGATCTGTTGGAGGAGTACGCGGAGATTTAGCGGAATGACATTTTCCGAACAGGGTTACTAAAATGATAATTCATGAACTACACTATGCCGCCACGAACACGTACCTGATCGAAGGCGAACGCGGCAGATTACTGTTTGACACCGGCTGGGCGGGGACGTTCGAGGCGTTCTGCCGGGCGATGGGGGAGCTGCGGATCCCGGTGCAGTCGATCGATACCATCCTGATCTCGCACTATCATCCGGACCACATGGGAATCGCGCAGGAGATCGCGGACCGTGGCGCGGTGATCGCGGCGGCGGAAGTACAGAGGGAGTACATCCACGCGGCTGACGGAGTATTCGCGAAGGATGCGAAGGTGCATTTTCAGCCGATTGACGATGCGAAGATACGTTGGATCACGCCCGGGGAAAGCCGGGAGTTTCTGGCGGAGCTCGGGATCGACGGTGAGATCATCGTGACGCCCGGGCACAGCGAGGACAGCATCTCGCTAGCGCTCGATGACGGAAGTCTGTTCGTCGGGGATCTGAATCCCCTGTATGAGCTTGAGCTTCACGGAGGGACGACGATTGCGGAGAGCTGGAGCAAGCTTCTTGCGAGGAAGCCGCGGACCGTGTACTACGGGCACGCGAAGACGGCGGTTCTGGGTAATGAGGGCCCAAACCATGGAAATAAAGACAATGGTAACGTGACAGCCCGGGCGACGGTGCATCAGCAGTCATCCTCAACTGACCGCTATATCCTTGTCGCCGCCATCATGAAGGGCATCGACAAGGGCTGGGACATCGCGAAGATCCGAAAGAAGACGGGAGCCGACGAGGGCTTCATCGAGGACGTTATGCGAATGTATCTGACGCATCAAAACGTCGGTGTCCAGGGGATCCTGGACCGGATCGAGATCAAGAACAAATAGTATGGTTTCGGTTTCCATTGGGCCGCTGATGTGGTACAATGCACAGAAGAGTGACGGAACGGCATTTTTCGAAGGGGGAGAAATGGCAATTATATATAAGCGGTTGGAGACGGACGACGAGATCCGCGGTAAGGCTTATGTCCATTGGAAGGCGTGGCAGGAGGCGTACAAGGGCATCATCGATCCGGCATACCTTGAGAAAATGACGCTCGAGAAATGTGAGAACATCGCGTTTCACTGGCGTGAGAACAACGTGATCGCGCTGGACGGCGAGCGGGTCGTCGGCTTTGCGTGCTACGGCCAATGCCGTGATGACGATCTGGAAAATGCGGGCGAGGTTTCGGCGATCTACATTCTTGCGGAGTACTACGGGCAGGGCGTAGGGTATCATTTGATGCAGATGGCGCTGACAGAACTCAGTGAGTATGACAGGGTAGCGGTCTGGGTGCTGAAGGAAAACGCGCGGGCAATCCGGTTTTACGAGCGCTGCGGCTTCGCGGCGGACGGATCGGAGAAGGAGATCACGCTCGTCTCGCCGGTGACGGAAATGAGAATGGTGAGGGTAAATTATGTCTGAGGAGAACAAACTTACCGGGGAGATCCGGGACATTTTCCGACTCTTCTTCGATGAGGAGCCGGTGGACGCGAAGGTGATCGTAACGAGCCGCGACGAGGAGGATTTCCGGAACGCGGTGATCCTTGAGACTGCCGAGGGAAACCGGTATGTGCTCAAGATTACGGCGAATGATTTTACGAATGATGAGCGGATCCGCGTATGGCAGCGGACGATTGAGGAGTATCGGGCGCTCGGGTACTACTGCCCGATGATCTACAGCGACAAAACGGGCGTGTTCCCGACGGTCACGTACGAAGGACGCGAGTGCGTCGCGTACGTCGAGGAATTCGCGAAGTACAAGACCGTGGAGGACCGCGCTGCCGCGGATGCGAGCGGACAGAACGCGGACTGCACGCCGTATTTCGACGACATGTGGGCGATGACTGCGAAGGTCGCGGCGAAGAAGTTTCAATACTCGAAGTTCCCGTCGGCGTACTGCCTGTTCGAGCTGTTCTGCCCGAGCGACGAGGTCGACGAGGTGTTGGAAAATGCACAGACCTGGAAGGAGACGGCGGACAAACTGCCGGAGGAGTTCTCGGAGCAGGTTGAGCGGATCTGGAAGCTGTGGATCGACAACCGCGAGGCGCTTAGGGAGCCGTACGCCAAGCTTCCGACTTCGGTATTCCAGGCGGACCTGAACTCGACGAACCTGCTGGTGGACGAGGACGGAAAGTTCGCAGGCGTGTGCGATTTCAACCTCTGCGGAAGGGATGTGTTCCTGAACTACCTCATGCGCGAAAACTTCGACAGTTTTGAGGACGAGATCGAGGATATCCGCAGGGCGCTCACGGTTGCGAGACGGTATTACACATTTTCCGAGGAAGAGAAGGCGATCGCGCTCCCGCTGTACCGCTGCCTGAAGCCTTTGTGGTACATCCGCGTGGAGGAACTGCAGCAGGCGGGCGAAGACCGCGAGGCCGTGAAACGGTGCCTCGACCGGGTCGAGCACTACCTGACGACGGACATTGATTTTGCGAGCTACATGGGCTGAGCGGGTGTCAGAACCAGAGAAACGGGGAAACTATGGTCAACGTTGATGTTTTTATCAGTTATTCGTCGAAAAATAAGAGCGTGGCAGACGCCGTGGTCTCTGATTTCGAGCAGAACGGCATCCGGTGCTGGTACGCGCCGAGGGACATCATGCCGGGAACGGAGTGGGTCACGGCCATCCAAGAGGGCATCCGGTCCGCGAAGGTTTTCGTCCTGCTGTTCACAGAGGAATCCAACAACTCGCGCCAGGTCATGAACGAGGTGGCGCTGGCGTTCAACGCGGAGAAGACGATCGTCCCGTTCAAGCTGACGAAGGAGGAGATGAGCGACGAGCTCGAGTACTACCTCACGCGTGTTCACTGGCTGGACGCGGTGTCAGAGCCGCTGAACGCTCACATCGTGGATCTTCGGAAGTATGTCGAGATCATTCTCAGCGGGGCGGCACCGCACGCGGCGGAGAACCGCGAGCAGGGAGGCCGCAAAAAGAGAGGGCTTCTTCTCGGAAGCATCCTTGCCGTGCTGGCGATCGCGGCGGTTGTCCTGCTGATCTGGAAGCCGTTTGGTTCCGATAAGAAACCGACCGAGGACGGCGGCCACAGCGAGGCGGAAGGGGAGAAGGATGAATTTTTCGAGGACAAGAAACTCGGCGATGCCTGCTACGAGAAGGGCGAGTACGGCGACGCGCTCGCGCACTACCTGAAGTCGATGGAGCATGGAAACACGGACACATCGGTGTATTACAGGATCGCGCAGATATACCTCACAGGGAAGATCGATGATGAGGCAAGCGAGGAGAAGGGACTGCAGTACCTGGAGAAGGCGTACAACGGCGGTAGTGGGGAGAAGCTGACGGCCGATGAGTATTACCGGCTCGCGTATCAATACGACGCGGACCCGGACGGCAAGGATCCCGCGAAGGTCTATGAGTTTGCGCGCAAGGGCGCGGAGGCAGGCTCGGTGCCGTGCATGGTCATGGTCGGCGAGGCGTACTGGTACGGCCGCGGTGTCGAGCAGGACTATGAGCAGATGCTTGTGTGGTTCGGCAAGGCGCTCGACAGCGGCGCGGAAGGGTACACGAGAAACTACTGCATCGCGAGTATCACGTCGCTCGTGGACGAAGGTCACGTGAGCCGCGAGGCAGCGGCCAAGTGGATCGGGGACGCGCAGTGATACATTTTGAAAAACAATAAACAATACGGGAACACGGCATGGACAAAAACAAGAAACAAGGGATTCTTTTCATCATCGGGGCAGGTTTCTGCTTTGCTTTGATGACGTTTTTTGTCCGCAAATCGGGTGACCTGCCGACGATCCAGAAGGCGTTCTTCCGAAACGTGGTCGCGGTGTTCGTGGCGTTTGTGCTGCTGTTGCGCAGCAAGCAGGGCTTCCGCGTTCAGAAGGGAAGCATTCCGGGTCTTCTGGCGCGCAGCTTCTTCGGCACCTGCGGCATCCTGTGCAACTTCTTCGCGGCGGACCACCTGCACATCGCGGACGCGAGCATGCTCAACAAGCTCTCGCCGTTCTTCGCGATCGCGGTGTCGTACATCATCCTGAAAGAGAGAGCGAACGCGGTGGAGTGGCTGTCGGTTGTGGTCGCGCTGATCGGCGCGGCATTTGTCGTGAAACCGACCGGCGGCGTCACAACGCTGTACGGCCTTGTCGGTCTTGCCGGCGGCCTGGCGGCGGGTCTTGGGTACACGTTTATCCGGTACCTCGGAAAGCGCGGCGAGCGCGGGCCGGTGATCGTACTGTGGTTCTCGCTGTTTTCGTGCCTGGCGACGGCGCCCGCGCTGATCTTCGATTACCACCCGATGAGCGGGCAGCAGCTGACGTTTCTGCTGCTGACGGGTCTTTCCGCGACGGGCGGACAGCTGTGCATTACGAAGGCGTACACGAAGGCGGCGGCGAGAGACATCTCGGTATTTGACTACTCACAGATCTTGTTTGCGGCGATCCTCGGGTGGATCTTCCTCGCGGAACTGCCGGATATATTCAGCTGGATCGGCTATGTGATCATCATCGGAACTGCGGTCGGAAAATGGCGCTACATGCTGTGGCGTGACCGCAGGGAGAAAGAGAAAGGAGAGACAACATGGAACGAGAAGCAACCATCCGCGTGACGGGAAAGGGAATGTTACGGCTGAAGCCGGACGTCACGCGCATCACGATCACCCTCACAGGGTGCTACAAGGAGTACGCGGAGAGCCTGAAGCGCTCCTCCGAGGACACGGAGAGCCTGAAGGACGTCATCGCGGGGCTCGGGTTTGAGCGGACGGATCTGAAGACGCTGATGTTTGACATTCACACACGCACGGAGAGCTACCAGACGAAGAATCACGAGTGGAAGGAGCGCATGGTCGGGTATGAGTTCCGGCACGTGCTGAAGGTGGATTTTCCGTCGGACAATGACCGCCTGGGGAAGATCCTCTACGCGCTCGCGCACTCGAAGGTGAAGCCGGAGCTGCAGTTCAGCTACACGGTGAAGGACCCCGAGGCGTCGAAAAATGCGCTCCTGGCAGCGGCGATGGAGGATGCGAAGGCGAAGGCGACGATCCTTGCGGGCGCGTCCGGGGTGAAACTCGGCGATGTTCTGCGGATCGATTATTCGTTCGCGCAGATTGATTTTACGTGCCGCCCGATGAACGGCCGCCTGATGATGGCGAAGGCGTACGGAGCGGTCGACGAATGCGAGCAGAGCTATGACATGGACATCGAGCCGGACGACATCGAGGTGTCGGACACGGTGACGGTAGTGTGGAAGCTTGCCGCGAAGTAAGATAATGCTGAAGAGGTAACGATGGAGTTTAAGAGTTTAGCACGGAAAATGTTCTGGAAGCGCGGCGCGATCGTCGGCGCGGCTGTGGTTTTCGCGTTCACCACGCTGTTCGCGGGGGTGATGATGTACCTTTTGGACATGCGGTACAACGTCGGAGAGCCCGCGGTCGCGGATACCGTTGTGTTGTACAACGTGGCGGAGAGCAGCGAGGACTGGCAGAGCGAGTACAGAAGCATACAGAAGCTGGAGATCGGGATGGGACGGCAGGATTTTGCGATCAAGTTCGAGGATGTCCCGGCGCTTGCGGGAAAATTTTCCGTGAAGGATGTGTATCTGACGGACGCGGCGAAGGTCGGCGAGATCATGAGCGCGGCGGAGAAGGATGGCTCAGTCGAGGTGTACTCGATCCCGGAGGCGTTTCTGGCGGGAAACCGTGCCGGCGACGACTGGAAGGATACGCTGAACTACGCTGTGAAATCGGGGACGCTGCCGAAAGACGGCGCCCGTGAGGCAGTGCTTTCGGAAAATGCGGCGGTCGCCTACGGGATCGATCCGGACAACTGGTCCGGTGCGACGATCACCGTGGACGGGAACGAGTATAAGGTTGTCGGGATCAGCCGCGAGGTGCATATACTGTGGCTCACGCTCGGGTCCGACCGGAAGGCGTTCCTCTCCTACGAGGAGGGAAGCAACCGCGGCGTCTACCGCTATTCCGCGGACACATATGAGGAGTTCTGCGAGCGCCAGAAGGCGTACTACGCGGGGACGGAGACGCCGGACCGCGAGGTCGACACAGCGGTGTTCACGGGAACCGGCGAGGCGCAGGAATTCACCGACTACGTGATGCAGCAGTACCCCAAGACGACGGTGTGCTCCGAGGTCTTTTATGATGTTGCGAACCGAAGCGCTTCGAGAGAGCTGACGCTGTACGCGATTCTCATGCTGCTTCTTCCGGCGGCGATTACGGAGGCGTTCGTCAGCGGGATCCTGACCGCGAGCGACAAGAAATGTCTTCGGAAAATGCCGAGTCACGACGCGGAGGAGCGCATGGAGTTCCGGCGTCTGTTCCGCGGTCATTACCGCTGGTTCTGGCTTATATGCGCGGTGATCGGCGCTTTGGTGGTGTTGCTCTTCGCAACGCTCGGGCTCAGGCTTCGCGCGACCATCATCTTCGGCCTGTACGTGCTCGCCACGTGCGGGATCGGAACGTTTATCTTCCTGACGGACGGGAAATACGGTAAGTTTTCGAAGGAATGAGACGCGGGCAAGAATTGAAAAAAATAAGTTTCAAAAACGATATGAATAACAAGTGAAACGATGAAAAAAGGAAACGCTTTCGTCAGCGTTTCCTTTTTGTTGTTCGTGTTGTTAGATCGGGTCTCACTCGTGCTTCATCAGCGAGAGCAGTCTCTCGCGCACACCGTCCATGCGCGCGTCATCGATGCCGAAGTCCATGCGGCGGAAGCTCCATGCGGCGGAGCCGATGTTGTGGCGCTTCATCACGGTGTGGAACGCCTCGTACCACAGCAGAACCTCCTCCGGGTCAACCCGGTCGATCACGCCGTACTCTCCGCAGTAGAGCGGAACGTTGCGCTCGTCGGCAGCGGCGATCGCGTCGGCGAACAGCGCCTCGAAATAGCGGTCATCCGGAACGGCGTCCGCGTCGAAGCGGTCGAACGATGCGGAAAATGCGGCGCCGAGCTGTTCCACGCTTCCCTTCGCGTACTCGCTGTACTTCATGCGGAACGGGCAGCGGAACTCGTGGTCCATCGAAGCGATCCACGGCGCGCCCTGGTGCGTGAACAGCAGGGGCTCGTAGCAGTGGAAGTTGTAGATAATGTGCTCATCGTGCGGCAACGCAAGGTCGCGCACGGCCTCCACGCTGTTGTTCCAGTAGCCGCCGACCAGGATCGAGATGTCCGGCGCAACGCGGCGGATGCGCTCGATGCAGGTGTTCGAGATGCGGTTCCACGTCTCGCAGTACTCCTGTGCAGTCACCTCGTTCAGAAGCTCAAATGCGAGGAACTCGGAGCAGTCGGCATAGCGTTCCGCGAAGCGGTCCCAGATGCGGTAGAACATATCCTGGTAGAACTCGCTCTCGAAGAAGCCGTTCTCATGAACCGCGGGGTCGAACGAGAAGCCCGGCGTGCGGTGCAAATCGAGGATCATGTTGAGGCCGTTCTTACGGCACTCCTCGATCGCGAAATCGATGTAGCTGAAGCCGCGCTCGAGGAAAATGCCTCCGTTGTCCATGATCAGGTCATAGTCCACGGGGACGCGGATGTGGTCGAGACCCCATTCCTTCACCTTCGCGAAATCCTCAGGCTGAATGAAGGAGTCGTAGTGGCTGATCGTGTGGCTGCACTGCGACAGCCAGCCTCCGAAATTGATGCCGTGCTCATAACCGGGCCATTTCTTCATGTGTGTTGTTCCTTTCTGTGGGACATTTTCCGAATGATTTTTCCAAATAAACAGGTTCCCGTCTGGGATATCCGTAATTTACGGCTGCAGCGGACGCACGAGATAGGTCTCGCTGCCGTAAGGGCCGACGCGGAAGTGCGTGTAAGCGAACGACGCCGCTTCCTTGGTCGGGAAAATGCCGTAAACCGTCGGGCCGGAGCCGCTCATGAGAACGCCGTCCGCGCCTAAACTTTGCATCTGTGTCTTGATGGTCGCGATCTCCGGGCAGTGCGCAAGAGTGACGCTCTCCAGCACATTTCCGAGCTTGGAGACGACACCGACATAGCTGCCGCGCTTGATCGCGTCGATCATGCCGTCGACATCGGGATGCTTGAGCGCATCCATGTTGAGGTTCTTGTAGACGAAGCCTGTGGAGACGCCTGCCGGCGGTTTGACCATCAGGATCCGGCAGCCGGGCATCGCGGGAAGTGGGGTGATGATCTCGCCGATCCCCTCCGCGAGAGCGGTTCCGCCCGTGATGCAGTAGGGAATGTCCGCGCCGAGCGTCACACCGAGGTTGCACAGCTCCGTTGCGGAGAGCCCGAGTTCAAAGAGGCGGTTGATGCCGCGCAGCGTGGCTGCCGCATCCGAACTGCCACCCGCAAGACCTGCGGACATCGGGATCCGCTTGTCGAGCGAGATGGAGACGCCACCCGGGAGCGAATATGTCTCGAACATCAGCTGTGCCGCGTCGTAGACAAGGTTGCCGGGGCCCGTCGGGAGCGAGGAGCTGCCGACGGAAAGCGTGATCCCCGGAGTGTCCGTCCTCGTCAGTTTCAGGGTGTCATGCAGGTCGACGGACTGCATGATCATCCGCACATCGTGGTATCCGTTATCGCGCACGCCGGTCACGTCGAGCGCTAAGTTGATCTTCGCATAACCGTATTCCGTTATCGTTTTCATGGACATACTCCTTTCCTCCGTCGGACCGCACGAACGTGCCCGCCCGCGAATCTCCTATGTCACTTTTCAGTATACGGTTGAAGAACGGAAAATGCAAGGGAGGAAAATACTCCGAAACTTGTGAAAAACTCTTTCCGGGCACGTTTGTGCGAAAATGTTTCGGATATTCATGCAACTTCGAAACCCTCTTTTCCTATCCGGGGGATTGTGGTACAATAAGGGCGATGCGGCGACACGGCAGGCGGTACGCGAAAGCGGACGCTTCCGGGGTGACCGGGTGCCGGCGCGATGCATGAACGGAGGTTTTCTATGAAAAAAACAGTAGCAATTTTGTTCGGAGGACAGTCGTCGGAGCACGATGTATCGTGCGTCTCGGGCGCGACGGTCATCCGGAATCTCGATACGGAGAAATATGACGCGATCCTGATCGGCATCACCAAGGACGGCAGATGGCTCGCCGTTGATTCCCTTCAGGAGGTTGAGAACGGAAGCTGGAAGAAGGGAACGAGGACGGCGATCATCTCGCCCGACCGCAGCCGCAAGGGCGTGCTGATCATCGACGGGGATCAGGTGACGTTCCGTCCGGTCGACGTTATTTTCCCCGTGCTCCACGGCTTGTACGGCGAGGACGGAACCGTGCAGGGTCTGTTCACGCTCGCGGGAATTCCCTACGTGGGATGCGGCGTGCTCTGCTCGGCGGTTTCCATGGATAAGCTGTACACGAAGATCGTTGTCGATACGCTCGGCATCCGCCAGGCGAAATTTGTCGCGGTGTTCGGCCATGAGCTCGCGGATATGAACGCGTGCGTGGCGCGCGTGGAGGAGAAGCTTTCGTACCCCGTGTTCGTCAAGCCCTCCAACGCGGGCTCCTCGAAGGGCGTCAACAAGGCGCACGACCGCAACGAGCTTGTCTACGCGCTGAAGGAAGCTTCGTACCATGACCGCAAGATCCTTGTCGAGGAGACGATCGTCGGCCGCGAGATCGAGTGCGCGGTGCTCGGCGACGGCATCACCGTGGACGCGAGCGGCGTCGGTGAGATCCTTGCCGCGGACGAGTTCTACAGCTACGATGCAAAATACAACAACGAGGAATCCCGCACGGTCATTGGACCCGAGCTGCCGGACGGCAAGGAGGAGGAATTCCGTGAGGACGCGAGAAACATATTCCGTGCGCTTGACGGCTTCGGACTTTCGCGCGTGGATTTCTTCCTCGAGAAGGACACGGACGAGATCGTGTTTAACGAGATCAACACGCTGCCGGGCTTCACGGCGATCAGCATGTACCCGATGCTCTGGGGAGCGAAGGGTATCGACAAGAAGTCGCTGATCACGAAGCTGATCGAACTGGCGGCACGGCGGTGAGCAATGGATGTTCTGATTAAGATAACAGCAACGATCCGCTCGGAAACGGAAGAGGTGACGGAATCGCTCGTGCGCGGCTCGTACTACCGCAAGGACGACGACATCTACCTGTTCTACGAGGGCGTGGACGAGGAGACGCCGCAGCTGATCACACGGCACCGGATCGTCATCAGCGGCAACAGCGTCGATATCCAGCGGAGCGGCGCGATCCGGTCGAAGATGCATATCGTGCCGGGCGAACTCAACCAGTGCGAGTATGAGACGCCGTACGGTTCGCTGCAGCTGGATTTCTACGGCATCGCCGCGGAGGCGGAGGCGAACGACGAAGGAATGAAGCTCCGGCTGGTCTATGAGATCCGCCTTGCCGATGTTCCCGTCTCGGAAAATGAGCTCCTGATCGAGGCGACGGCCGCGGAGGCGGAAGCGTAGATTGTGCGGGATACAGTTTCCGAAGAATACGAAAAATGCAAAAAGAAAGCGCTGCGAAGCTGCAGCGCTTTTTTGTGTCTTATGCGTATGTTGTTCCGAAGATATTCCGGATCACTTGCCGCGAAGGCGGGCAAGCAGACCGCGCTTCTTCGGCGTCTCGTCCTTCTGGAGAGCACCGCGCACGCCGCGGACTTCCATAATGTAGATACCGCTGATCATCGCCTTGCATTCCTTCTTGACGGGGATCAGATCGAAGATCTTGTCGTCGCACATCAGCGAGAGGATCTGCGGACCGATCTTGGCCTTGACTACCGGAACCTTCGCACGGCGAGCGTACTTCGGAGTGTTGTCGAGCACGACCTGCGGGAAGCCGGCGTCCTTCAGGGGCATCCGCTTCTTGTCGATGACGAGCATCGAGGCAGGGCGGGCAGACGCTTTCATCTCGGCCATGGCGGCATCATTTTTCGCCTGGAGGCGCTTGCCGACGATGGACAGAACGATGAAGAGAACGATGACAACAACCGCGATGATCGCCAGCGTGATCCAGAGCCACTTGAGCGACAGAAGCGGTAAGAGAGATGTTTGAATCATGGAACATACCTGCTTTCTTGTTGGTACTTGTATGCAATCCGTCCGTGGTGTCACGAACCGAACAATCTCCACACAGCGTGAACATTGTAACACGGAACGGAGGGGAAATCAACGGAAAATGATCACTGTCTCGCGACGGTTTCCTTCGGCTTTGCGGTGTCCCCCGACGGCTTCGCGGCTTCTTCCTTCGGCTCCGCGTCATCCGGGCACGGAACTCCGTGTGCGGTGAGCATGTCGATGATGCGTCCGCGCACGACGCCGGGCAGGGCAACCTTCTCGTCGCGCGTCATGTCCGCGGTCGGGATCGGCTCGCCGAAGATGACGGTGACGCGTGTGGCGTGAATCTTCGGGTAATGCTTCTCGAGGATATCGTCCATGCCGATCATGGCGACCGGTACGACCGGGCAACCCGAGCGCTCCGAGATCTTGAGGCTTCCGGCCTTGAACGGCTTCACGCCGTCATCGTGGTTGCGCGTGCCCTCGGGCATGATGAACATGGAAATGCCCTTTTTGTTGTCCTCGATCGCGTCCTGGATGGTCTTGAGACCCTCCTTGGGGTTGGTGCGGTTCAGGAATTTGCAGTCCAGAACGCGCATCCACCAGCTGAGGAACGGAACGTTTCGGGTTTCGTATTTGGCGATGAACGCGGTGCTGTGCGACCACGGGATCGCGAGATAGCCCGCGAGGATATCGTACATGCTGCGGTGATTGCCCGCGAACAACACTGCCGTGCCCTTCGGGATGTTCTCCCGCCCTTCGACCTTGAGCCGCACGCCGGACAGCAGGAAGATCGGCCAGAATGCCGCAACGCAGGCGAACGGCTGACCGATCCGCGACGCGAGTTTGCGCGAGAACAGGCGGATCAGCAGAAGGAACAGGCACATCGGCGTGAAGATCACGGCGCCGATGCAGATATATAAAACTACGAAAAATGACCGAACCATGGTAAAGCCTTTCCGTTAAAAACGTTCCCACCCGAGTCAGGGTGTCATCGCTGTCCGCGGAGGGAAATGCTGCCCGTATAGTTTGCTTCGCGGCAGGATGTAGTTTTTAACTCTGCATATTGTAATCTAAGAGGTATGTATTTGTCAATCAAAGGATGCGGGCGCGGCGGAATTGCAGTGGGATCGCGGCGAACCGGGACCGAAGATCGTGGTGAAACAGGTGCGAAAATGATTGACGAAACAGGCATTTTCCTATAGTATAGAAGGCGGATAGCGCGATATGCTGTCCGCATTTTACATAACGGATTTGACAGGCCGGGCAGACCGGTCCGGGGACGACACCCATTACAAAAAACAGAGGTCATAACTGCATCACGTAACGGCAAGGGGGATGATACCCATAGAAAAAAACATTATTGTAACGGACGTAGACGGCAGACGGATCGGCACCACTTACCCGAAACGGGCAAAGGGGCTTCTAAAAAACGGTCGGGCAGAGTATGTCAGTGACCGCGAGATACGTCTAAAGAATACTCATGCATCGACCGTATATACTACGGAGGATGAAACTATGAGTAAAGTAATCAATTTCAACACGAGAGACTTTGTATTTGACGCAACCTGCAAGGTCAACAGAGGATTCCGCGGATTTGTCACAACGCCGAACGGCAATGAGGAAATCTGGGAGATCGGCGACTGGAACTGGAACTGGACGCAGATCATCACGGTGCTTAAGGGTCTTGAGCCGGACACGGACTATGTGTTCCGCTTCGCAATGACCTTGGGGCATAACGATGACAACAGGGAAGAGTCGTTAGTGAATATCTTCCCGGCGGTTCCCGATGCGGATCCGAACGACCACAGAGCCGACGACGATCCGGAGCGTCTCCGCGAGGAGGCGGCACGGCAGAAGGCGTGGGACGAGCGGTACACCTATTGCATCAAGCAGAGCCGTTTTCAGCCGGTGATCAGCAAGCGTGATCCCGAGCAGGACACCATGATCCGGGTGTTTGAGCTTCCATTCCGCACGGACAGCCGCACCGAGTGGAAAGTCATGTTTGTCGCGCAGCACGCGGTTGCACGGTTCTTCCGCGCGAAGGACAACGAAGCGTACGCAGGTCTTGAGGATCTCACCTACGAGCAGTGGCGCGAGCAGCGCACGCAGACATTGGAGGCGGAGAAAACGGCAGCGTTCGAAAAATCCTTCTCTGAAATTCCCGAGGGACTTCGCAAGGCGATGTCATTTTCCGACGGAATTCCGGAAAATGTCCGCAAGGCCATCGCGATCGCAAACGGGATCTCGGACGGTATCGGAAACGGAACCGGGTCCAAAGGGTCGCTGAATCTGTCAGGGGCAGTCATCCGCAAGAAGTCGCAGTTCGACAAACTCGTTGAGCTCGCAGCCAACGGAATGATGATCAATCTGTCAGGCGCAATCCTTGAATGCCGCGACGATGACGAGGATGACGAGGACGAAGACTTCGACGAAGATGAAGACCTCGAGACCGACGAAGACTTTGACGAAGACGAGGAAGAAGATGAAGAAGTCTAAGTGGGATTTACTCATGAACAAAAACTATGGCGGTGCCCCGGCGGCACCGCCGTTTTTTTCAACGAACGCCCGCATAAGACATATACGAAACAATGATTGCGGTTGCACCGGTGCCGCAAAATGTGCTATGATAACGGGCAGTAAATACAGAATAAATACAGAAGAAGACTAAAGAGGAAAAGCGCGGAGCATTTTCTGAGGATTACTTTATAGATGTACTTTTGTAGTAAGGACAGTTAATCCGGGAGGAACTACGATGGATATACGGCTTGGCGATATTTTACGGATGAAGAAGGGGCATCCCTGCGGAGGCAACGAGTGGGAGGTGCACCGTGTGGGAATGGATTTCCGGCTGCAGTGCCTCAAGTGCGGGCGCATGATCATGGTGCCGCGCAAGCTGGCGGAGAAGAACCTGCGGCTTCTGATGCGCGACGGCGTTGCCTACAAACCGCTCGATCTCGTGCCGAAGAGGGACAGCGCGGCGGAGGAGCCGGCTGCGGAACTGACGGCGCAGGCAGCGGAAAATGCAGTGGAAACCACAGTGGAAACCACGGCAGAAACGCCCGAAAACGACACATTGAACAAATGAGACGTCACCGCTTCGGCGTTTTGACGAAGGATTTTCCGCAAAACCGCGAAAACCGTGCGGTTTCGGAGAATTGAAAGCGGTTATTTTGTGTAAAATACCGCTTGCATTTCACGGGAAGCTATGGTACAATGCAAATCCGTGATATGTTACACATTACCTTGAAACCCTGCATTTTGCGGGGCGGAGAGACCATTTTCCTTGCTCTTGTCTAGGCAAGGGCCAGAGACCAAAAGGAGGTGCACGCAACTATGAAGAAATACGAATTAGCGGTAGTTGTGAATGCGAGAATCGAAGACGAAGCCAGAGAAGAAGTCCTCGGTAAGGTAAAAGCGCTTATCGAGAGATTCGGCGGCGTGATCACGGAAGTGATCGACGGCGGCAAGAAGCATCTGGCGTACGAAATCCAGAAGATGAACGAGGGTTTCTACTACTTCGTACAGTTCGAAGCAGAAACCACGGCTCCGGCCGAGATCGAACATCGCATGAGAATCATGGATAACGTTCTTCGGTATCTTTGCGTAAGTCGCGAAGAGGAGTAAGGAGGAATCCTTTATGAACAAGATTATTTTGATGGGTCGTCTCACGAGAGACCCTGAGATGAGAAATTCCGGATCCACCTCGATCTGCCGGTACTCGCTTGCCGTGGACCGCAGATTCCGCAGAGAAGGTGAGCCGGAGGCAGATTTCTTTAACTGCACGGCGTTCGGAAAGAGCGCGGAATTTGCTGATAAATACTTCCGTCAGGGCACTAAGATCCTGATCACCGGACGTATCCAGAGCGATAATTACACCAACAAGGAAGGACAGAAGGTCTATTCCTGGCAGGTGATCGTTGACGAGCAGGAGTTTGCGGAGAGCAAGAATGCTTCGGGCGCTTCGACGGGCAGCAGTGCTGCACAGCCGAGACCGGACGCAGCGAATGCGGGCAACGGGTTTGTTGAGATCAACGACGGCATCGAGGAAGATCTGCCGTTTATCTGACACGCGGGGCGCGCATGCGCCATCCGTAACACGGTCGGGCAGCGTATGCCTGACGCAATCGAACAGGAGGTAACACCATGGCTTTTAATAAAACCGATAAGGGCGAGCGCAGCGAAGCTCCGAGAAAGAGACCGATCCGCAGAAAGAAGAAGGTTTGCGCATTCTGCACGGAGCCTTACGATGAGTTCACCGTATACAGAGATGTGAAGTCCCTCTCGAGATTCATCTCCGAGAGAGGCAAGATCCTTCCCAGAAGAATCACGGGTACCTGCGCTAAGCATCAGCGCCTTCTCACGACTTCCGTGAAGAGAGCCCGCCACATCGCACTTCTGCCTTACACGGTAGAGTAATTTCATACGAAACATCGGGGTCCGGTTCGGATGCGAAAGCGTTCGGACCGGATTCTTTTTCGTTTGCTATTGCGTTTGCTTTGTGGTACTATATCCGTATGGTTACATGGGGGAGTGTTAAGTTTTGGGGAAAGGATACGGTATGAAGAAAAACGCTGGCGGAAAATTGATTACCTATATGCTGTGGCCGATCCTGCTCACCGCTCTGTGGCTGATCACGGATGTGGCCCTGCTGTTTGTCAGCCGTAAGGCGGCGGCAATCGGGATCGGAGCCACGCTGCTGTATTTTGCCGCGGCGCTGGTGATGCTGTTGCTGCGCCGGAAGCGGATATTGCGGGATTATATCGCATTTTCCACGGCATACGATGAGGTCGAGAGCAAGCTGCTGACGGAGATGGATGTCCCGTTCGCGGTGCTTGACGGCGACAGCGAAGTGCTGTGGTGCAACAAGACATTTTCCATCGTGTGCGGCAAGAAGGGCGTCGGAATGAACTTCCGCGACCTGATCCCGGATGTCAAGGCGTACACGCTGCCGAAGCATGATTCGGACGAGCGTACGTACCGCGCGCGGATCAACAACAAGGTATACAAGATCGTGATGCGCACGCAGGAGACACCGGAGTTTGACGCGCAGCTGAAGCGCATCTCGCGCGGCGCGGGCGTGAAGCTCACGAGAACCGTCTCGGCGTTTCTGTACGATGAGACGGAAGTGACGGCTCTCCGCCAGGAGAACTACGACAGCCGCCTTGTGTTCGGCCTTTTGTACATCGATAACTACGATGAAGTGCTCGACAGCTACGAGGAAGTGAAGCGTTCGCTTCTGACGGCGCTCATCGACCGGAAGATCACGACCTACATGAACGGGATCGACGCGGTCATTCGTAAGCTCGAGAAGGATAAGTACTTCTTTATCTTCCAGAACCGTTACCTGCAGTGGCTGCAGGATGACAGATTCTCCATCCTCTATGACGTCCGTTCCGTCAACATCGGCGGTCCGAGCGAAGTCGGCCTGACGATCAGTATCGGTCTCGGCGTCAACGCGAAGAGCTACGAGGAAGGATACGAGAGTGCCCGCGCGGCGATGGATCTCGCGCTCGGACGAGGCGGCGACCAGGCGGTTGTCCGCGACGGCGAGATGATCACGTACTTCGGCGGCAAGAGCGAGTCCATCGAGAAGAACACCCGTGTGCGTGCCCGTGTCAAGGCGCACGCTCTGAAGGAGCTCGTGGAGGCGAAGGAAAATGTCTTCATCATGGGTCACGCGAACCCCGACGTCGACGCGATCGGCGCCGCGATCGGTGTGTACCGCATCGTCAAGCACTGCAACAAGAACGCGTATATCGTGCTGAACGAAGTCGGCAACGCGGTGCGTCCGACCGTCAGCAATTTCCTGAACAACCCGGAGTACGAGCCGACCATGTTCATCAGCGCGTTCCGCGCGAGGGAGCTGGCGAAGGAGGACGACCTCCTCGTCATCGTGGACGTGAACCGTCCGAGCTACACGGAGTGCCCGGAGCTGTACGACCGCATCAAGCAGGTCATCGTTCTGGACCACCACCGCAAGACGACGGACTCCGTAGACGACGCAGCGCTCTCCTACGTGGAGCCGTACGCATCCTCGGCGTGTGAGCTTGTCGCGGAGATCCTGCAGTACATCGGCGAGGGTCTGAAGCTTCGCCCGATCGAGGCGGAGGCGATGTACGCAGGCATCATGATCGACACGAACAACTTCCTCACCAAGACCGGTGTGCGCACCTTTGAAGCGGCAGCGTACCTGCGCCGCAACGGTGCGGAGGTCACGCGTATCCGCAAGGCGTTCCGCTCCGACAAGAAGGAGTACATGGCGCGCGCGAAGGCGATCGCGGGCATGGAGATGTATTTGAACGACTACGCGTTTGCGGAGTGCAACGGTGAGGGACTGGAATCGCCCAACGTGCTCGGCGCGCAGGTCGCGAACGAGCTGATGGAGATCGACGGCGTGAAGGCGTCGTTCGTGTTCACGATGTTCCAGAACCAGGTGTACGTCAGCGCGCGTTCCATCGACGAGCTGAACGTGCAGCTTGTGATGGAGAAATTCGGCGGCGGCGGTCACATGACGGTTGCCGGTGCCCAGCTTTCCGGCGTGTCCATCGCGGAAGCGATGCAGCAGGTGAAGAACGTGCTGAGCCAGATGAAACAAAACGGGGAACTTAAGTAGGATTTTCCGAAACACACCGACCCGGATCGCAGGGGTCGGATCACGGGGGAGCAAGGTTCCCGATACTCAGAATTTCAGGAGGAAACGATAGATGGATGTCATTTTGTTACAGGATGTCAAGGCTCTCGGCAAGAAGGGTCAGGTAGTGAAGGCGAGTGACGGTTATGCGCGCAACTTCCTGTTCCCGAAGAAGCTCGCGTTGGAGGCAACGCCGAAGAACCTCAACGATCTGAAGCTGCAGAAGGCAGCGGAGGCGAAGCACGAGCAGGAGGTGCTCGAGGCAGCGCAGCAGCTCGCGGCGCAGTTCGAGGGCAAGTCGGTCACGGTGCCGATCAAGATCGGCGAGAACGGCCGCGTGTTCGGCTCGGTTTCCGTGAAGGAGATCAGCGAGGCCATCAAGGAGCAGCTTGGTCTTGAGATCGACAAGAAGAAGATCACGCTTCCGATCGCCATCAAGAATGAGGGTGTCGTTCATGCGGCGATCCGCCTTCACCCTCAGGTGAGCGCGGAGCTGGAAGTCAAGGTGGAAGGTGTCCGATAATACGGAACGGAGGTGTCCGACGGCGCACGGCGAATGAGCGGGGCGCTGCCGGACGGATTTTTCTCACGGAGTGGAATTGAATGGAAGAATCGGTAAGCCGCAAAGGCATGCCTCACAACCTCGAAGCGGAACGGTCGGTCATCGGGTCCATGCTGTTGGACAAGGAAGCGATCGGTATCGTTACCGGGATTATTACAGGTGAAGATTTTTACGACAGCACACTGGGGATTTACTTCGATGTGCTTGTTGAGATGAACCAGCAGGGTCTGGAGACCGATGAAGTGACGGTGCAGGAGCGCATGCGCGCAAGACATGTGCCGGACGCGCAGTGTTCGCCGGAATATATGCTGGAACTTATGAACGGAGTGCCTTCGTCGGCCAACACCGCGGATTATGCCGCCATCGTGCGCGACAAATCCCGCCTGCGCCGCTTTATCCGCATGAGCGACAAGCTCGCTGCTGAGTGCTACAAGGAAGAGGAGCCGGTGGACGAGCTGTTCGGACACGCGGAGGAGCAGATGTTCCGCCTTTTCCAAGAGGGACAGGCAGCGGAGACGATGCCGATCAGCCGGATCGTCGTCGAGGCGCTCAACAACATCGAGAAGGCCGCCAAGAGCGGCGGACAGACAACGGGTATTCCGACAGGATTTTTCGACCTCGACTACCGCACGGCAGGACTTCAGCCGTCGGATCTGATCCTGATCGCGGCTCGTCCCTCCATGGGAAAGACCGCGTTCGCGTTGAATCTCGCGGAAAATATTGCGGTGCGCAAGCATGTGCCCACCGCGATCTTCAGTCTCGAAATGAGTTCCGTACAGCTTACCAACCGTATTCTGGCGCTCGATTCCGGAGTGAACCTCCAGAAGATCAGAACCGGTAAGCTCGAGGACCACGACTGGGAAGATATGATGATGGCCGCGCGCCGTGTCGGCGAGGCGCCGCTGTATATCGAGGAAGTGCCCGGTGCTTCGGTGCAGGAGGTGCGCTCGAAGTGCCGCAGACTGAAGCTGGACCACAACATTCAGCTCGTCATGATCGACTACCTTCAGTTGATGGAGTCGAAGGGCCCGCGCCGCAGCGAGTCCCGTCAGAACGAAATCTCGGAGATCAGCCGTTCCCTCAAGGCACTCGCGCGTGAGCTCGACTGCCCGGTCATCGCTCTGTCGCAGCTCTCGCGTCAGCCGGACAGCCGTGACGACAAGCGCCCGGTGCTGTCGGACCTTCGTGAATCCGGCGCCATCGAGCAGGATGCCGACGTTGTTATGTTCCTGTACCGCGACGAGTATTATACGAAAGAAAAATGCAAGGAGCCGGGCATCACAGAAGTGATCATCGGTAAGCAGAGAAACGGTTCCACCGGTACGGTGAAGCTTGCGTGGATCGGTGAGCAGACGAAGTTTGCGAACCTCGAGGGCAACCGCGGACAGTGATCGCGGCTGAACAGCGCAGATACCTGACAGAATAATAAAAGCCGGCAGAAAGCGGATGCCGGCAGAGTATTTGGGTAAGAATGCAAGAAGCGCGGACATCCTTTCGGGTGTCCGCGCTTTCATTGGTTTAGTCGGTTTGGTAAATTACTCCTCTACGATGGAACCGGTAGGGCAGGTAGCAGCACAGGTGCCGCAGCCGAGGCAAGCATCCTGATCGATCTCGTACTTGTCTTCACCCTCGGTGATCGCTCCAACGGGGCACTCGCCTGCGCAAGCACCGCACTTAACACAACCGTCATTGATAACAAATGCCATTGTTTAGATCCTCCTGTCAGAACTCATGAGCCACCGTCGGCTCACTGCCTACAGTGTACTTCATTCATTCAAGGAATGCAAGCGATTTTTGAAAAATATGTAAATAATATTGAACTTTTGCTTTACTGTGATTGACAGAGGGAAAAGAATCGTCTATAATCACCGTGGCGGCGGAAGGCCGCTAATGTAAAGTCAGGAGGTAATACACATGATCGTTAACAAGGACATGAAGATCGGAGAGATTCTCCGCGCGGATATCGAAGTTGCCCCGATCCTGATGGGCGCAGGCATGCATTGCGTAGGTTGCCCGTCCGCACAGGGCGAGACCCTGGAGCAGGCGTGCATGGTTCACGGCATCGACGTTGACATGCTCGTTGAGGAGATCAACACCTACTTCGCTTCCAAGTAATCGGAACGCAGCGAAACGCAATAAGAACAGGGGTCGTCGGATGACGGCCCCTGATTTTTATGCCTGAACGGCTCTGTTATTCGAATATTACCGCACCGAGCGGAGCTTCTCCAGGGCATCATCCTCGGCGATGCAGCTGAAGTATTCGCGGTAGTACGCAAGCGAATAGTCGAAGATGCGGGTTCCGTACTCGTCGGCAAGGTTGCCGGCGTAGCGGAGATCCTTCGGATCGCTGTGCTCCGGATCGAGGCGCAGCACATAGCAGCGGTCGATCGCGCCGTAGAACAGGGTGCTCGAAAGCTGCAGTGACGCCGTGATGTCGGCGAACGACATCAGGTTGTCCAGCTTGCGGAAGCAGATGACGACTTCGGTGTTCTCCTCAGCCGCGGGAGCAGGCTCGCTGCTGTCCGTGTTGAGAATGTCGTTGCAGCTCATCAAAAGGCGGGTGTTCCGGTAAAGCTCAGGCTCCCTGCCGGAATAGCGGCGGGCTCTCTTGGCGGCGGAACTCTTTCTTCCCGCTTCGCTTCGGCCGGTTCCGGAGAAGAATTCATCCGGCAAGCCGTCGGACGAATCATCCTGGTGCGTGCAATCCGCATCGTCATCGCACTCCTCGTCGTCCGCATCGGGCAGATCGGAATCCCTCAGAAGATCCGAGAAGAACGGAGGCTGTCCGTTGGAAAATGTCAGAACCAGGCGGTCCTTGGCAAGCGGAACGGCTTCGATCAGCGTGTTGCCCGCGGGGCAGAACCCGTAGCGGATGCGCGCGAGATTGATGAACTCCTGCAGCATGGAACGGGAGGACTCGGGATGGATCACGAAGTCGAGCATTGTGAGATTGTGTTTTTCAAGGTCGGACTGTCCGACGATGCAGCGAATGGCACCGTTTTCCAGCAATTCCATTTCCATATACCCGGACCTCCTTTCTGTCGTACTTGTAGCACGGCTTGAGTATAAGAGAAATGTGCACGAAAGTCAATCACCGAAATTGTGAAATATGTATATCGCAAAATCGGAAAGCAAGTAATTTGCGGCTGATGTCGTAAAATACGAAACCGGATGTTTGGGGAGGTTGCCGATAGTATTTTCCGACGCATTCTGCTATGCTTTCTACATCGGATGTCGCGACGGTCCGTGCGAAACGCGGCGGTCGGTCTTAGCGGGAATGTGGGCATATCACGGTGTTACCCCTGTTCGAAAGAAAGCAAGTTTTTTACAGTGCACCGAGCAGCCGCGGAAAGACGGAGGAGCGACAGATGAGACATGTGGTCGGAGATGCGAACGGATCGTGTCAGGCCGGTCGGAGGGATTGTGCGCAGGTTTCTCCGCCGTCGGACCGGACGTGCGTTTTTCGGACGAATAACAGCGGATGGAAACCCTGCCGGGCAAAGAATCGGACGCGCGAAACACAGAAATGCAAAGCGGGGTTTCTTTTCCGCGTTTTTTGTGGTACAATGGTCGCTGCGAAGGCTTTTGACACGGGGGATGCCGGACGGTATTGTCTGCCATGCGGCAGGCGACGGTATCAGGTCGGAAGCTTCATTCTTGAGGATCGGGAGGATTCCATGAGCAAGAAGAGTTTGATCGCGGCCATCATTGCTGTGATTGCGGCATGTTTGCTGGCCGGATGTGGGGTAGAGAACGAAACAAACGAAACGGACAAGAAGCCGAAGGGCCCTTCTACGGAGAAATCGGATTTAAACAAGTTTTACGAGCTCGGCGAGGACGAGGTCATGCTGATGGTCAACGCGAGACTGAGCGAGAGCAAGGGTCTGGTGAACAACGGCAAGAAGTATGTGCCGATCACGCTTGCCAGCGAGCTTGACAGCCGTTTTTACTGGAATGACAACGAAAAGCAGATGTTTGTGACGAACGCTTCGACGCGTCTGATCTTCAAGGCCAACGAGAACGGCTACCTGGAGAATAACGATTCGAAGACGAGCTCGGCACCGATGGTCATCACGGTCAAAGGTGACGTGTACGTGTGCACGGACATTCTGCAGCAGTACGGACGCATGAACGTGAGCGAGTCCGAGGAGCCCAACCGCGTGTCCCTCATGACCGCGGGCAAACAGATCTACCGCGCGACGGTCAAAGCCGAGGAAGGCACCATCATGCGCGAGGGTCGCGATGAGACGAACCCGATCGTTGCGGAGCTTACCAAGGGCACGGTTCTGTATCTGGCCGAGGATCTCTCCGGCAACGTCTGGTCGAAGGTCATGACCGAGGACGGACGCTGGGGCTATGTCAGCAATCTGGAGACGACAACCTACGCGTACTCCACGGTTTCCGTACCGACGAAGGGCGTCGCTTACGAGCGCCACGGTCTCGACGGAAAGGTTTGCATGGTATGGCATCAGGTCGGCGCGGAGATCAGCGAGGCGGATCTCAAGGCGGCCATCAAGGATACGAAGGGTCTCAATGTAATCTCACCTACCTGGTTTTCCTTCGCGGATACGCAGGGAGGTATCAATTCACTCGCCAGCGAGTCGTATGTCAAGGCTGCTCACGCGGCAGGCCTGAAGGTCTGGGCACTGGCGGATGATTTTGCGAAGGATGTCAAGGGTCTGGATGTACTTTCCCACACCGAGTCCCGCGAGAACCTGATCAACAATCTCGTGAGCGAAGTCACGCGTGTCGGCGCGGACGGTATCAATATTGACTTCGAGTACATCACGAAGGAGTCGGCACCTCATTTTCTGCAGTTCCTTCGCGAGCTGTATCTCGCGTGCAAGGAGAAAGGTCTCACGATCTCCACGGATAACTACTATCCGAACCAGTTGAACGCGTACTATCGTCTGGATGAGCAGAGCGAGTTCGTCGACTACATCATTTTCATGGGCTATGACGAGCACTACTCCAAGTCGAAGGAGGCCGGTTCCGTGGCATCCATCGGTTTCGTCAAGGGCGGCGTTGAGACGATGCTCAAGAAGGTTCCCGCGAACCGCCTGATCCTCGGTGTTCCGTTCTTCGCCAGAAAATGGATGGTGAGCGAGGCGCACGGCGAGGATGAGCCGGTGCCGAACGAGGCGGCCGGAATGGATACGCTCAAGAAGTTCATCAAGGACAACGGCGGCACGACGACCTGGCTTGAGGAAATCGGCCAGAACTACGCGGAAGTCACCGTGGAGGGCAAGCTGGTCAAGGTTTGGCTGGAGGACGCCGAGTCCATGAAGCTGAAGCTGGAAGTGATGAAGGAAAATGATCTTGCCGGCTGTTCCGCATGGAAGCTCGGCATGGAGTCGAAGGACATCTGGACGCTGATCCAGTCGTATTTCAGCGAAGGCGAATAACACCGTGATGACGGATCCCGTCCCACGGGAATCATCAAAGCGTATTGTATGCGGAGGACCGGACGGAGCGCCGATCCTCCGATTTTTCACTTGCACTATGACACTTGGCGGGAGGTACTATGGACGAGCTTGGTGAGAAGACGAAGAAACTGTATGACGACAACGCGTACGCGACAGCGTTTGACGCGGTGATCACGGCGGTCGAGAAGGACAGGGACGAGGGCTGTGCATGGCTGACGCTCGACGGAACGCTGTTCTTCCCGGAGGAAGGCGGGCAGTCGCCGGACCGCGGCACGATCAACGGTCTGGCCGTGACGGATGTGCAGATCAAAAACGATGTGATCCGGCATAAGGTGGACATGGGATGCGAGCCGGGCGGAGGAGAGGCCGTTTTTTCTGTCGGCGCGACCGTGCACGGCGTCATCGACTGGGAGTACCGCTACCGCAACATGCAGATGCACACCGGCGAGCATATTTTCTCCGGATTGGTCCACTCGATCTTCGGGTATGACAACGTGGGCTTTCATCTGAGTGACCGCACGGCGACGATGGATTACAACGGCAAATTAACGGAGCAGCAGCTTCATGAGCTTGAGGAGCGGGCCAATCGCGTGATCACGGACAACCGTGAGGTGAACACTTGGTACGCCTCCGAGGAGGAGCTTGCGAGGATGTCGTACCGCAGCAAGAAGGCGATCGACGGGGCAGTCCGTCTGGTGGAGGTCGACGGTGTTGACCTGTGCGCCTGCTGCGCGCCGCACGTGCGCGCGACCGGCGAGGTCGGATGCTTTAAACTGATCGGCTGGGAGAACTACAAGGGCGGTGTGAGAGTGTCGTACCGCTGCGGCTTCCGGGCGATGGAGGATTACGGAGAGCGCCTGGCGTTGTTGACGAAACTGTCGCAGGTGCTGTCGGTGAAGACGGAGGATCTCTGCGCGACGGTGGAGAAGCTCCAGGAGGAGCGGAAACGCCTCGCGTACGAGCTTGTGGCGAAGGATCGCGCGATCGTGCGCACGCGCATCGCGGAGCTCGCGGCAGCGGACGGACGCGCGAGGACGGAGGACGGCAGGATCAACGCCTCGTGCGTGTTGTTCCTGGAGCCCGCCGAGGCCTCAATCCTCCGGTACGCGGTCGATGAACTGAAGGCGCGGTACGCAGGTGTCTGCTGCGCGCTGCTTCCGGCCGGAGGAGCCGCGCAGGGAACAGCAGAGGACAGCGGTGTTGCGGAGGTTAGCACGCTTCGCTACCTGATCGAGCAGGACAGCGGCGATGTGAGCGTGTGGCAGCAGATGCTTCGCGAGCGCTTCGGCGCGAAGGGCGGCGGCCCGAAGAATTCCGTACAGGGGAGTGTTACGGCGGAGGAGCAGGCGCTTAAGGAAGCGCTTGCGGCATTGGCAGACTGAGGAGTATACGTATGTGGCATTGGATACGAATGGCATTGTATGTGATCGCAGGCGGTTGCAGCATCTGGTACGGGGGCTTTGTGCGCTCCGTCGGGGCGGGCAACACATTTTACCGGATATGGTACGTGCTGGGCGCGGTATTGTTCGGCATGGCGGCCGCGGTGTATCTGCGGCTGTGGGGACGCGTCCCGAAGGGACTGCGGATCACGTTTGTCACGCTGGTGGTTTTCGGGCTTGCGGTGTATATCACGCTGATCGCAAGGATCGCATCGGAGTTTCAGACGAAGACCGCCGAGACCGAGTACCTGATCGTGCTCGGCGCGCAGATGCGCGAGAACGGCCCGAGCGTCGTGCTGCAGTACCGTCTGGAGACGGCGACAGAGTACCTTGCGGAGCACCCGCAGGTGAAGTGTATCGTGTCCGGCGGCAAGGGCAGCAACGAGACGGTCTCGGAGGCCGAGGGCATGCGGGATTACCTTGTCGCGCACGGCATTGACGCGTCGCGGATCATTCTCGAGGACAAGTCGACCGACACCTCGGAAAATCTTCGCTACTGCCTTTCCCTGCTTCCTTCCGCAGACACGCCGGTCGGCATCGTGACCAACAATTTTCATATGTACCGCGCGCTCGGGATCGCGGAAGCATGCGGATACAAAAACGTGTCGGGAGTGCCCGCGCGCTCCACGGCGGAGTACCTGCCGCACAATATGACGCGTGAGGTCGTCGGGGTGCTCAAGGACGTGCTCGTGGGCAATATGAAACTGCGCTGACGCGTCATGTATGAGAAGCAGTGACGAGCATCGTATGAAATGCGGTGACGGGGCGTGTATCGGTTGACATTTTCCGATGATGAGAGTAGTATAAATCCATAGGGCGGGCTCGCAGAGCCGGTCGAATCATGAGTGAGAAGGAGACAGTGTATGGATATCAAAGAAGTAACCAAATCGTTGCTCAGTGCGGCCAATGTGAAGGACATCGCAGGCAAGGCCGGCGCAACCCAGACGCAGGTTAAGAGCGTACTGTCCACGGCGCTTCCGTCGCTTCTCGGCGGCAAGGAGACTTCCGCGGAAGAGATCTCGAAGGAGACCGGTGTCACCAAGGCTAAGACGAAGGGCATTCTGTCCGCAGCAGGTCCGCTTCTCTCGGGACTTCTCGGCGGCGGTTCTTCGCAAAATGAGTCCTCGTCCTCGAATGCATCGGGAACCGCAGCTCTTCTGGGCGGTCTGCTCAGCAGCGTGAACATCGGCAGCCTTGCGTCCGGACTGATGAACCTTGTGTCGGCGGACGATGACGACGAGAAGGAAGAGGAAGAGGAGAAGCCGAAGAAGCCGAAGTCGGGCAAGAAGAAAAAGACCGAGTCGGCGGCATCGGGCAAGAAGCCTGCATCGGGCAAGAAGACCGATTCCAAGAAGAAAACCGAGTCTAAGAAGACGGATAAGAAGGATACCAAGAAGAGTTCGCCGCTTGACAGCGTGACCGATCTTCTCGGCGGTCTGTTCAAGTAAGAGCGTCGGATCAAAATGTAATATGCGCAGGGGACTGCGGTCCCCTGCGTTATGAAGAAAGCTGAGTCCATCAGCTTTTTTTCGTAAAACAGCGAGTAAATATATGGAGGGTGTACAACAATGGCTATGAAGGAACTGCCCGCGGTTACCGCGCGGGCGAACGGCGGAAAAGTATGGGAGCACACGTTTGAGAAATTTGCCGCGAAGGTGTATGTGCCGGCACAGGAGCTTCCGGACGATATCATCAACTACGGGTTTGAGGCTCCGTACCTGATCGTGCTTGAGGAGACGGCGCGCTCCGCGGAGGACGCGGCAGCGTGGGCGGACGGAAACGGCCTTGCGAAGATCGCGGCGCGCTACGGCGGCAGTGTTGTGTTTGTGAGCCCGACGGCAGCGGACGGATGGGCAAGCGCGGACGAGTCGCTGTTTGCGGAGCTGATCGCGAACTCGAAGATCCACCAGTACCACAAGGACGGTTATGTGACGCTTCGCAACCGCTTTACCGGCGGGACGGAAGGGTACAGCATCCGCGGAGCGATATTCCGTACTTACCTGTACGGCTACGGCGCTTCGGCGGACTATATCGCGAAGAATCTGCTGACGACCGTGAACGGCGAGTATCTGTGGGGTCCCGGCGAGATCACGCCGGCGGTATGCACCCTCGAGAGACTTTCGTACGTACCGAAGCCGCAGAGAAGGGATATCCCGATCGTGTCGATCGGCAACACCACGGCCGTGAACAAGGCGCTTGCGGAGAGCTGCGACACGCTTCTGACGAGAGACAAGGCCGATTATGTATGGGAGTTTGACACGTTCATCCGCAGATACCGCAGATGGTGCGGCAACACGGAGATCGAGACGGTGCTTCCGGAGATCGGCATGGTGCGCGAGGAGTGCTTCGAGGTGCTTCGGACATCGCCCGACAACAACGGGGATGACCGCGGGACGACGGAGCATCGCGTCGGATATGTAGCATATTACAACAAGGACCTGTTCGCGAACGGGCCTGTGCCTTTGGTGCTTACGTTCCACGGCGGCGGGGATTCGGCGATGTACATCGCGAACATCTCCGGCTGGTACCGCATCGCGAATCGTTACAACTTCCTGCTCGTCTCGATCGAGGATCATCTCAACAGCACTGCGACGGAGATGGTTGCACTCATCGACCGCCTGGCAGCGAAATACAGCATTGACAGAAGCCGCATCTACGCGAGCGGATTTTCCATGGGCGGCTGCAAATCCTGGGATCTCTTCCAGGAGTACCCGCAGGTGTTCGCAGGCCTCGCGCCGATGGACGCGACGTTCGAAGTCGGCCTGAACTCCTATGGAAAGCCCGCGCCCTGCGAGATCAACCGCGACACGCCGGTGCCGCTGTTCTACACCGGAGGCGAGATCACGCCGCTGCCGGAGCTTCCGTTCCAGGCGGACAAATGTTGGGACCGCATCCGCTACGTCTTCGGCGTCAACCGCGTGAAGAAACCGTACGATGTGACCTTCGAGGGGCGTGAAAACTGGCCGAACAAGATATGGGGCGTCGACGGCGACCGCATCGAGAAGATTTACGACCCGACGCGCGACAGCACACTGACACTTTACTACTTCGACAGCGAGGACGGCGTATGCCGCACCGTGCTCGGCAGTATCAGCGGTCAGGGACATGAGTGCAGGCAGCACACCTGCGAGCAGGCGTGGCTGTTCCTGTCGCAGTTCAGCAGATAACCGTTCCCGGACAGGTAAAGCAGAACGAGAGAAGACCTATCCCGCATTGCGAGAGCATTTTCTGCAGTGCGGGATGGTCTTTTTATTATCCGTATGATATGATCAAGGGAGAATAGAGGAAGAGAAGACAGGAAGAGAAAACAGGGAGAGAAAACAGGAAGAGAAAGCAGGGAGGAGGCATCAGCTATGGGAAGAAAGTTTCTTGCGGCAGTAGGCATCGTTGTTCTGTGTGCAATGGTAGCGGGGTGCGGCAAAAAGCCGACCGATAACACGACCGTGACACCCAGACCCCGGGAGCCGCTTCCGAAGATCGAGGTGTTCAAACCCGAACATGAGACATCGCGTACCGTCACATGGATGTTTGATTATTTTTCGGGGGCATTCGGAGGGATCAAGGAAGAAACGGCGAAGGAGATCAACCGGATCTTATACGAGCGCGGGTTGGATTGTCAGATCGTGTTTGTGAATGCCGGGATGGTTGACGAAACGCCGGCCCTCGGGGAACAGATGGATATCTACGAGAAGGACCTCTCCGGCACTTACGGACACCTCGACATTGTGTGCTCCGGTCTCGGCAACGGGGTCGATACGAAAGGGAAAGTTGCATTTCTGGAAGAACGGATGATCCCCCTGAATGATCGGATCAACTCGGCGGACGGGCAAACCCTCCGTGAGTTCTTTACGGAAAATGAGTGGAAGCAGGCCGCTTACAAGGGAAATATTTATGTCGTTCCCACGTCGGCGTGTCATTCCGGTGAGGACGAGAATTACAACAATTTGTATGATGCGGTCGGGTTGGGGATATTCCTCTCCGTCCGGGAAGAGTATGCGGAGTATTTCAACGGATTTGACGGAACGTACGATTCCCTGCGGAAGATCTACGATACGATCGGAAACAGCGATCTTCATATCGTGCTCTGCGGTGCCGATAAGGATGTTGTGTACGGACTTATGGGATACTCGGTGCTGTATGATTTTCCGTATCGGGAAGACACCAAAACGGTTGTCGACATCACGGAGAACGATGAATTGGCGTTTCTTCTGATGAGACTGAGCAGTGATAAGGCATCGGGTATTCTGGTCCTCGAGGACGAGATGCAGGATATGGAGGGGGATGTGCTGGCCTATATCCACCGGAACGTACGATTGCCCCGGGAAGGGTATCGGGAATATTTCCTCGGCCGCTATATCGATGCGTTCAACGTAAACTGCCGATACGGTATTTCAACGGCTTCCGGGCAGAAGGATCTGGCATTCGAGATTCTTTCCCTGTGCTCTACGGATCCGGAAATCCTCGGACTGTTGTACCCCGGCCTTCAGAAGGAAACCGTCGTGCGGCGTAAAGAACTCCTTTCCGTGCTGCCGAAGAGCGATCTGTCGGGCATCCTCCTGCTAAGGACGGAAAAGGAGTATGCCGCGCTCTATGATCCGACGGATGAGGATCGCATGAGTCCGGACCAGGCGTATACCCGACTGATCGGCGGAATGTTCGCACGGCAGGGTCAGTCCCGGTGGAATATCGAAACGGAGTGGGAAACATTCAAAAAGTGCGTTGCGCGGTATTCCGGAGTTTGTGAGACTGTCAATGAGGAGGTTCGGGACTGGTTGAACGGAAAATGATCACACCTGATCCCGGATATCGGCCTCTGTGGCGTGACCGGGGACACGGTACGCGACCCGGACGGATGAGACTTTTCGGAGTTTCATCCGTCTAATAGGTGAAAGGACACTGCGATAGAGAAACAAAACACAGTGAGGAGTTCCCATGGACAACGGTGCAAGTAGCTACCGCCGTTATCTGGAGGGCGATGATGAGGGAATTGCGGATATCGTACGGGAGTACAAGGACGGTCTGATCCTGTATCTGAACGGGTACGTGGACAACCTGCACACCGCGGAGGATCTGACGGAGGATACATTCTTCCGGTTGATGACGAAAAAACCTGGATTTTCCGGGAAGAGTTCCTTCAAAACCTGGCTCTACACGATCGGGCGGAATATGGCGTTCGACTGGCTTCGACGCGAATCAAAACAGACGCAGACTGCTCCCGAGGATATGGAGACGTATCGGAGGGAGGAGAGCGACCTCGAGGACTCGTACATTCGGGAGGAGCGAAAGAGAGCGGTACACCGGTCTCTTCGGAAACTTGCCCCGGATTACCGGGCTGTCCTCTGGCTTGTTTATTTCGAGGGCTTTTCCAACGGGGAGACTGCGCAGATCCTTCGAAAGAGCGACCGACAGACGAAAAATCTTCTCTATCGCGCGAAACAATCCCTGAAGAGTGAGTTGGAAAAGGAGGGTTTCACCTATGAAGAGCTCGGATGAGATGATCAATGATCTGTTTGAACGAAGAGAACAGTATACAACAGAGAAGAAAAGAAAGCGTGCGGCGAGGATGAAGGTTCTCATCCCGGTGTGTGCCGCGTGCCTTGTGGCGCTGCTTGGCGTAGGAATCTGGAAGTTGGGGCTGCTCCGCAATAATTCCGGTACGGACACCGGTAAGGATACCCCTGAGAAACGGCTCGAAACCCTGACGGCGAAGGATCTGACTGCGGGATCGTCCGGATCGGCGCCGACCACGAAGACGATGAGCGTCGACATGAGAATGGCCTACGAGGAGTTTGCGTACAAACTGTTCGCGCAGCTGCCGGAGGGCAAGACGCGGATGATATCCCCGTTTTCCATCTACGTGGCGCTCAGCATGCTTGCTAACGGAGCCGAGGGAGAGACGCTCGCGCAGCTCGACGAACTGCTCGGGCTGACGGCAGAGGAGCGCAACGCTTACCTGGCCGCATGGATCGCGGATCTGACGAAGGGCGGCAACGGCGCGACCACATTTTCCAACGCGGACTCCCTCTGGATTTATGATGCAATGGAGTCGGGCGTACCGAAGGAATTTCTGGACATCTGCGCGCAGTATTACCGCGCAGCCGTCTACTCGACGCCGATGGACGACAGT
Organism: Lachnospiraceae bacterium; assembly: GCA_017617545.1. Classification (GTDB taxonomy): domain Bacteria; phylum Bacillota; class Clostridia; order Lachnospirales; family Lachnospiraceae; genus ISDg. The sequence goes on along the minus strand of JAFZVZ010000006.1, from coordinate 83,615 downwards.
ACCGTGGCGGATATCAACGCGTGGGTGAAGGCGAAGACGATGGACATGATCGACGAGCTCATCGACAGTCTGCCGGCGAACACGGCGATGGTCCTGATGAACGCGATCGCGCTGGATGCCGCGTGGGAGGACGAGTTCGACGAGGCGGACACCAAAAAAGGATGCACGTTCACGAGATCGGACGGAACGACCGAGAAGGTTGACATGATGTACGCCGTGCAGGAGTACGGGTACATGGAAAATGATCTCGCCATTGGTTTTTCCAAGAAATACAAGGGCTTTGAGTTCACCTTCATGGCACTGCTTCCGAGGGAGGGCGTGACGTTACATGAACTTCTGACCTCGCTGACACCGCAGTTTGTTCACGGATTGCGCAATAGCAGCCCCCGGTCTCTGGATAAGGTCCATATCGCCATGCCGAAATACGAGCAGGAGTACTCCCTCAATCTCAATGACATCCTGAAGAACCTCGGAATGACGGATGCGTTTGACGGGGGGAAAGCCGATTTCCACAGGCTTATGACGGGGGCGGACGTTTGGGTAGACAGCGTATCCCACAAGACACATATCAAGGTGGACGAGAAGGGAACGCAGGCGGAGGCAGCTACCGATGTCATAGTGGGTTATAGGGGCATAGTGAAGGAGTACTATGTAACGCTCGACCGACCGTTTGTCTACATGATCCTGGACTCCGACGGACTTCCGATCTTCATCGGAACATACGAGGGAAAGTAAACACAGGATTTTCCGGAAAATGAAAACCACATGAAACGCAGGATGCCGGTGACCCGGGTAAGGTTGCCGGCATTTTTCGTTGATCTCGCGGAAAATGAGAAAACTGAAAAAAACGCGGCTATTTTCCGAAGAATATGGTATTAATGAGTAGAAGGGTGTAAGAGACGCCGATCGGGTCGGTGTTTCCCTAAAACGATGCGGGAGGTGATACGGATGGCTGACGGAGCGGACGGTTACAGGCGATTTCTGGGCGGAGACTGGAACGGATTGAAGGAAGTCACGGAAGAATACTACCGTGGTCTGGTTCTGTATCTCAACCGGTATCTGAATAATATGCATGATGCGGAGGATATGGCGGAGGAGACATTTTACACGCTGGCGGTGAAACGGCCGAAGTACACGCCGAAGGCGGAGTTCAAGACATGGCTGTACCGCGTCGGGAGAAATGTCACGTTGAAGCATCTTCGGAAGAGCAGGCGGGAAATCCTGTTCACGCCGGAGGATATGTCCGGGTATATGCAATCGGGAGAGGGAAATCTCTCGGAGCTGATCCGGGAGGAGGAAGCGGGAATGCTGCGTTCGGCGATGCAGCGTCTCACGGAGGATCACCGACAGGTGTTGCTGCTAAAGTATTTTGAGGAGATGTCCGCGGAGGAGATCGGTACGGTGATGAACAAGTCGAAGCACAGTGTCAACGGCCTGCTGAAGCGCGCGAAAGCGGCACTGAGGCAGGAGTTGAAGAAGGAGGGATATCGTCATGAGAGATCCTGATAAAGTTTTTGAGAGAGTGAAAGAGAGAGCGGAACAATACGAGTTGGAGCGGCTCAGGAGAAACAACCGGATACTGAACGTGGTCCTTGTTTTCATGATGGTTGTGATCGTCGGCATCTCGATTGCGGTGTACCTGCAGAGACCGGGCAGGAAGGAAACTCCCGCGGACAACACTGAGACGACAGTGACGCCGACAAGAGAAGTTACGGTGACACCGACGGAACCGGCACAACCGACGGTTACGGCAAGTCCGACTCCGACGCTACGACCAATCAATGAAAGTGATTCGCGTATCGTTTGGGCGGTTTTGATCACATCGTGGATTCCGGAAGAAGCACGGGTTCAGATCCAGGAGATGCTGGACAAAAAGGGACTCAATTGTCGTATCGAGTTCGTCGAAGTCAATGATCCCGGTAAAGACTACTGGGATTGGCTGAACAAGATGAAAAAGAAGGGAACAGAGCCGGACATTATCTCTGCGGGCGCCTGGGAACACGGAATGATCGATGCTGCCGCATTTGAGGAAGCGGAGATGCTTCCGTTGAACGACTATCTGGAAACGGAAGAGGGGAAGGCGTTGTGGGACTCGTTTGCGGAAGTGGAATGGGACAAGACCGAACTCCACGGGAAATACTATACGGTTCCGTATCGCTACTTTGGGTCGTTCGAGTGGTATATGTATGTCAATGACCGATATCTGGAGGAATTCAGCGCATCTTTTGACGGCACGTACGAATCCCTTCGAGCGCTGTGCAGCGCAGATCCGGATTCGCCCCGGGTGATCGCGACGAGAGGTTTTACGAAATCCCTTCTCATGGCATTTATGGGATATCAGAATTTGTATAATGCTTCGTACAATCTTAAGACGCAGAGGGTGGAGGTGTTGACGGATCAAAATGAAACGAAAGAGCTGCTGCAGACGATATTCCTGGATTATCAAAACGGCCTCTGGAATATGATGGGGTATGAAGAATCAATGGAATTGTCGGAAGATACGCTTGTCTATATCACAGGCGAGGAAGCGGAATTACCGGAAGGGTATACGAAGGTCATCTGGGTGCCTGATCCCTGCAATACCAATATCGGCAGTGCGTACGGAGTATCTGCTTCTTCAAATCAGAAAGAACTTGCGCTGAAGGTTCTTGCGGCATGTTATTCGGATCCCGAGATTGCTTCGCTCCTGTGCTGGAAAGAGAAAGTGGATGCGGAGCGATGGACGGCGAAAACGGCATATATGAACTCGCTGACGACGCGATATACAACAGGGTTTTTTCCCGATATATCGACGGATCAATATGACGTGCTGCGGAAGTACGGCGATGAGCTTTCCGATCTGTGCAGTAAAATGTCGTGGGAGATCAACGGGACTTTCAGGGTGAACACGAGTTATCCGGAGTACCTGGAAAACTATTTCAGCAGCCCGAAAGACTACGGGGACATATTTGACGTGCTGAACGAACAGCTGGAGACATGGTTCAGTAACAGGGAATAAGTAATGCATGCGGGGAACGAAGAATGAAGTGTAAGATACTTGTATTGTTCTTCCTCGCATGCCTTTTAGTTACGGCATGCGGGAAAGACGGAGAGAAGAATGCTTCGGAACGACCGGTACCATCGGGGGAACCGACGTCCACGGAAGTTTCCTTTGTATGCGATGATTTCTTCCAAGATGGATTTATGACCGAAAACTATGTTCTGTATCATGCCAACGATTTTCAGGTGCGTTTTTTTGACACGGAGAGCAGGACCGATATTGCTTTTTGTTTTGACCCGAGCTGCGAACATAAAGAAAAAAGATCGCGGACCGGAGAGTTGCTTGAGGAAGGCTGTGTTTCATACAACTATTCTTCGTATCCGGTCATGTTTCTCGGGGAGAACTGCTACTTCCTTAATCAGGAAACGGGAGAGGTCATCTGCTCGGACCGGCAAGGAGCGAACCGAAAGGTGATCGGAACCATTCCGCAGTATATCCTTCCTCAAAGTGTATTTTTCGCTGCGAACACCATCTTTGTGACGTATGCAATTGACTATGAAATGATCGAAACGAAGGGGAAAAACGGAGAGACGCAGTGGATCGTCGGTGATCCAAAGCCGAAAAGAACATGCGGAATTGTGACGGTCGATCTGAAGACTGGGGAGTACCGGGAACTGCAGGAAATCGAGGAGTACGCAGCATTGATCATCGAACACGATGTTCGGGGGGATCATCTATATTATCAGTTGTGTTATATGGACATTCCCTATATCAGCCCGAATCTGGAAACTGAGGACCCATCGCTGATTCCGGAGGGAATGACGGTCGAGAATTATTGGGAAGAATTGCGGAAACACGGGTGGGTGGATGTCTATGACTATACGATATCCACGGGAGAGCTGTGTACGGTATTGCAGCATAAACAGTCCGAAACAGTTGTGTTTTGCAAGGACTTCTTCGCGATGGAGGAAGAAACGACAACAGGTCTGTATCGCTACACCGGAGAACGGTTCCGCGAGCTGGATTTTCCGATGACGAACGGCGTTCGCAGTGACAGCGGCCTTGTCTGCCGTAAGGGCGACAGCTTCGTGCAGATCGACGAGAACACCGGCGATATCGTGAAGACATCGCCCATCCCTGCTGATGAGTTTATACCAAGCACGATCATCGGCAGCAGCTGTTACGGCACATACCGCAGTAAGACGCCGGGGTATCTGTCTGCGGAAGATTACTGGAGTGGGGCAATTGATCGGGTGGTTGTGTTTACTGTCAGTTCTGAGGAGCAGTGACGAAACGGTGACCACGAAAGGGAGTGACCGGCGTGCGGATTATAAAAGGGGGTGTTATCTTGGCGAGATTTCGGAAAATGCATATATGCGCGATGGCGTTGATCCTGCTGCTTCTGCTCGGAATGACAGGCTGTTCCGGCGGCAAGGATCAAAACGGAACTGTGATTCCGGGGACGGTGACGTCTGGGGCCGGTGTGATAACTCCGTCGGGAGCTGCGACGGATGCGACGGTAACGCCGAGTTCAGCGTTGTCCCCCACGGAGGGACCGGATTTGTCCAACCGAATTGTGTGGGCGGTTCCCTTCTTCAACGCACCGACCGAGGAGGGCCGCGCGGAGATCAACCGTCTTCTGAAGGAGAAGGGGATCAACTGCGAGATCGACTTTGTGAATATGGATGTAATGACGGATCAGGAGTATGACACCTGGCTTAATAAACTTGCAGCGAAAGGGCAGGAACCCGACATCGTGAACACCGGCAACTGGTATACGCAGCACGGTGCCGAAACGATGGCGGAGACGTACTGTCTGCAGCTGGATGAGTATCTTGCGTCCGCGGAAGGGACGGAGCTTGCGAAGGCGTTCAGTGAGTTTGAGTGGAGCCGTTCCCGGGTCAACGGGAAGGCTTATGTGGTGCCGAGGATGTATGACCCGGAGAGCGGAGAGCACGGCGTGTATCTGCGTGTGAAGGACGGAGACGCGGCGCGGTTCGATGTGTGGGACGGCACGTACGGGGAGCTACTACGGATCTGCGGGGAAGCGAACGGTGTGCCCGCAATCCCGTATCTTCGTTGGACAATAGTCTCCGCGCTGGCAGGGTACGCAAGCTATGATGGCATCCCGTACGATCCGAAGACGGGGGAGGCAATTCTCTGGACGGAAGACGAGAAACTCCTCAATCTCTGGAACACGTTGTATCGGGATATCCGAGAGGGCAAAGTGGTTGACCTCTCGGTGAGCGGTATATCACAGCCGGATAATACGGGCGACACAGCGGGTGGTGTGGATCATTTTCCGATGAATGCCAATGTCGTTGCCGAGATTTACTTCGGTCTGAGGGAGAAACAGGAGGGATACACCGACATCTGCATCATCGCGGATGCCGGCGAGCCGGTGATCAACGGAGCATACGGAATATACAGAGGTTCGTCGAAGACTGAACAGGCGCTCCGCGTGCTCAGCGCGTGCATGGCGGATCCGCAGATCGTCGCACTGTTGAACCCCCGTTTCGGCACGGCGGAGGCAGTTGAATGCTACCGTGCGGCGCTGGCGGAGCGCACGACGGGGATCACCGCAGGGTTCATCCCGGAGTTAACGCTTGCGCAGTGGACCATCTACAGGGAGCTGAAGAACGGCATGTATGCTGTGGAAAATGCATGCTACACGGCGGATCTGAGCGGGCAGTACCTTGCGGGAGAGTTTGATGCCGCGTCGCTTGGAGAAGCCTTCTTGGATGACAAATACGGGAATTTTATTGGTGTGCTCAGTGAACAGTTACAAGCGCTTGGCAGCGTGAAGAGCGAGTGAGAGGGGGCGGAGCATGAGAAAGAGAGCATGGATCGCGATCGCGTTCCTCGGGATGGTCATGTCCGCGATCATCGGAATCGCGTCAGCGGATGAGTTTTCCAGGGATAAGTATTCCGGGCGGGAGCAGGTCATATCTATCGACGTGGTGCGCGACGGTAGTGTCGCGTATGCATCGCTATGGACGAGTTATGCCGTGGACCGGTGGGATGTGTTGATGAAGGTTGCCTCCGTGGACCCGTATACCGGGGAGGTTCGCACGAGCGTTACTACGGCAGCGGGCGTCATGAGCAACGGCACAACACTGGTGCGGAGGGCGTTCGGCCAAGAGTTCCTTTACAATGTGAATTTTGACGACAACGAGTATATTGACGTACAGCATGGTTTCGTTACGGATACTGCGAGTCATACGGCGAAAAATGAATTGTCGTGGAAATGGAACCTTCCCGAGGCGATCCCGACCCCGACGGCGGCGCCGACGGCGATGCCTACGCCTACGCCGGTTGTTACGGCAACCCCGACTCCGACTCCGATGGTGTACCCCGTGAGCAATCATATCACCTGGGCGAGGCCGTTTGCCCGCTATGCGCCGACCGAGGAGGAGCAGCTGGAGATCAACCGCCTGCTCTATGAAAAGGGGTTAGACTGCGCCATTGATTTCGTCAACATGGGTGTGCTCATGGACGGTGAGAATGAATTGTGGATGGAACAGCAGTACGCCGCCGGAGCCGTTCCGGATATTCTTTTTTCCGGATTATGGACCGATACGGAGCCGAGAGGGTTGGGAACCGAAGGTGCCTATGAGTTCGCCCGTGACTGGTTCCTTCCGCTGCAGGATTACTTTGGTACGGAGGACGGGAACCGACTGCGTGACTGTTTCTCAGAGACAAGCTGGAAGGATGTCACCGTGGACGGCAATGCGTACGTGGTTCCGCTCACGTTCTCAAGCTACGGTGTTTATCTGCTTGTCAACAATGAGTACGCGTCGTATTTTGACGGGTTTGACGGAACATATCAAAGTCTGCGGGCGATCTATGATACCATCGGAGATCCCGCCCTGCAGATCGTCATTCCGAGGCTGGATCAGCGGATCGTCAGTGCACTGATGGGATATTCATCCTTCGGTCAGTTGCCGTACGATACGGGTACACATCAAATCAAGGCGTTCCGGGGATTTGCCGAGGCAGCCGCAATGTGGAATTCCCTGTACCATGATATCGGATCCGGACTGATCGGTGACAGAAGTCTGACGAACGGTGTCGGTGACCGGATACTGGCGGAGTATGTCGTCGGCGCGGGAACTGTCGGGGACGGGTACACGGTGTTCCGAATCGATTCGGACAATTACCGACCTTCGCTCGCCCTAAGCCTCGGAATCTATCGCGATTCCCCGCGGAAGGAGCTGGCGTTGAAGGTTCTGTCGGTGTGCATGGAGGATCCTGAAATCCGAGTACTTCTCCAAAGCGGTCGTACGACAGCAGAGCAGATCGCACGGACGGAGAAAATCAGGGAAAGCGAGGAAGCGTTCGAACTTGCGGGATTCGTTCCGACTATGACGGAGGAACAACGGACGTTGTATCTGCGGATCATGGGCATACTGAGCGCATCCGATAACGGTGGAATGGTATATGTGCACAACAACAGCGGAACGGTTCTTGCGAAGGACTTCAATGCGGCTACGTTGTTCAGTCAGTTTTCCGGCGATGACGTAGACGCGCTGATCGGTGAACTGAACCGGCAGATCGCGGAATATCTGGTGGAAGCCGGGAGACAGTCGTGATGTTCGGAAACCTGCGGGAGAGAAGGTAGCAATGAGGCGTTGTCGGAAACCTAACCGCGGAGAGGAGGAACCCATGAAGCGACACTTGAGGACGGCGCTGCTTGTCATGTTTTTGTGTGTCCTGCTGACAGCATGCAGCGGCAATGGCGGCAATGGAGGTAACGTGAGCGGCGGTAGCGGCGAAGACGGCAATGAGTCGTTGACACCGACGGAGCCAACGAAGAAGAAGGAGAGAGTATTCTTCGATTCTTTTATGTGCAATGCGACGATGACGGAGTCGTATGCGTTTCTGTCGGCGAGAAACGGAGGCGGTGCGAGATACTTCGACGTTGCCTCACGCACCGATGTTCTGTTTTGTTTTGAACCGAACTGCGAGCATCTCGGCTGGAAACTGGATCCGTGGACAAATACCTGGCACGGGGATCACTGCGCGTCCTGGAGCCTCGGGAACGGTTCCTTTTATCTCACGGACGAATGCGGGTACTATTTTGATTCCCCGAATCTGATCCGTACGGATCGTCAGGGACTGAACCAGAAGACGATCGCGACCGTCGATGAACCGTTTGAAATTCAGATGTATGAGTTGTATACGGATGAGTATTACTGCTCTACGTTTGGCATCGCATATGAGCATATTAAGGATACCGAGTCGCGGGTAAACGGCAACTGGCTGGTCGGGGATCCGCTGGAGAAGAGGATCTCCGGAGTTGTCATGGTGTCGCTTACGGACGGCAGCAGCCGGTATGTCTTTCGCGATGGGGAGCATTATGATACAAGTGTGACGGACTTATACGAATATGAGAACCACCTGTATTTTGTTGATTACTACTGTGATGTTCCGTTCGATTCTCTGCGGCAGTACAACGATGACATGAGCGACTGGCAGGAGGTGGACCGGGAGAACCAGAAACACAGGCACGCGGAACTCTATGATTATGACATCGCAACCGGAGAACTTCGGATGATTTTCCGAAGAGATGACCTCGGTACCGGGTTCCGGTTCGGAGACGGTTTTATCCTGGAGTACAGCGACCATATCAGCGGGGACGGAGCGAAGCTGTACCGCATGGACGGCGAACTGATCCGTGAAATGCCGTGGAAGGTCAGCGACAGCAAGCATACGGACGGAACCCCGATCCTGTCCACATGGGAATCCGGGGTTACGAAATATCGCATGTATGATATCGACAAGGATGAGGTGCTGCGGGAGATCGACATTCCCGACGGCGTGTTTCACCTGGGCGTTGCCGCCGGAAACAGTTATTACGGAATGGTTTCCGGAAACTGGTCGGACGGACTTCATGCGGCGTACATCGCGGCGGAGGACTTCTGGAGCGGGGCATTTGACCGGGCGGTCGTGTTCCACGTCGGGCCGGAGGATGAGTGACGGAGGAGAGGCGGAAAATGTTGCTGGAGGCTAAGGGGTTAACGAAATACTACGGGAAGAAACCGGCGCTTGTGGATTTTTCGTATGACTTTCATTCCGGAATCTACGGGCTCTTAGGGCCGAACGGAGCGGGCAAGAGCACGCTCATGGGGATCATGACGACGAATCTGAAAGCGACGGCGGGGGAACTGTTCCTCGACGGCCGTGATATCCGCGCCATGGGCAGGGAGTACCGCCGTTACATCGGTTACATGCCGCAGCAGCAGAAACTGTATGACGGATTTTCCCTGGAGCGGTTCTTGTATTACATCGCGGCATTGAAGGGGATTGAGAAGAAGTCTGCTTCGGAGGATGTGGAACGGACGATCCACGCGGTCAACCTGTGGGACGCGAGGGAAGATACCATCGGTACGTACTCCGGCGGTATGCGGCAGCGAGCTCTGCTTGCACAGGCGATCCTTGGGAATCCGCAGATCGTGATCATGGACGAGCCAACGGTCGGTCTCGATCCGAAGGAGCGCGTCAACTTCCGCGAACTGGTGGCGTCCATCGCTGAGGAGCGGACGGTCATCATCGCCACGCATATCGTGAGCGATTTGGAGAAGCTGGCGTCGGAGATCATTTTCCTAAGCCACGGGAAGATCGTGGAGAGCGGCACGATGGAGGAGCTGCTTGCCCGCTACCGTGAGACGATGGAGGAGCCTTCCGTCGAGAAGATCTACATGCGCCTGAACGAGGGGGAGTCCTGATGTTCCGGTACGAATGGTATAAACTATGGCATAACCGCAGACTGGTCGGCATCATCCTCCTCCTGGTGCTTCTGAACTGCGGTTACTTTGCGTACCGCGAGAAACACCTGTCGCCGCCGTCGGACGCGTACCGCGCATTGCAGGATGACCTCGCGGGGATGTCGGACGAAGCGGCTTCCGCAAGGCTTGCGGAGGAGCATGATGCACTTCGCTCCGTATTGTACTTTGAGGAGGGTCCGTCGCTGTCCGACGTGAAGCTTAAGTACTGTGATACCCTGTGGACGGAGATGGCACTGTACTCGCAGATGCTCGGGGAGTATGAGGATATCCTCACGTATCCGCAGTATCTTGCGAAGGTCCTGGAGGCGCCGAAGAAGTATCAGGTGTTGAGCCTTTTTTCCGACGTCGATGACCGGATGCTAAAAAACGTGAACAAGACGGCGGAGGACTACGAAAAACTCGCGGACCTCACTCTTACGCACACGCGCACCAGGGGGATCAGCCGCGCGCTCTCCCTTCCGAGCGTGATCTTTTTGGAAATCCTGCTGGCGATCCTGCTCACTTCCGTGGTGCTGATCCGCGAGAAGGAGCAGGACCTGTTGTCTCTGTACGCAACGATGCCAAACGGCCGCGGGCGGTCAATGTGTGCCCGGTTTGGTGCTGTCACGCTCGGGATCGTGATCGGAAACTTTGTACTGTTCGGCTCCACGATCCTTACCGGCTGCATCCTGTACGGGATGCCTGCCCCGGATGACTGGCTGCAGCCCCTGCAGTCCGTGCCGGGTTTTAAGACGGCGGCTCTGCCGGTGAACATCCTCACATTTCTATTGTTTGTCTATGCGGGCTCCTGCATGGTGTCCGTCTTCTTTGCCATGCTCACGGCCTTCCTTGGAATTGTGTGCGGTTCCTCGCGCACGGTGTATCTTCTGCTGTTTCTTCTGGTCGGAGCGGAAGGAATCCTCTACCTGAAGATCGACGATCTGTCGTATCTGGCGAACTGGAAACGGATCAATCTCGTTGCTTTCTCCGATGTGGCGGGACGTCTCGGACACTACCGGAACATCTATGTGTTTAATTGCCCGGTCAATGAATGGCTTGTGGCGCTGGTGAGCGTTGTTGCGCTTGGGATCCTGCTCGGGGTTGTTACCATCCTGCTTGTAAACCGCGGGATCGGCTTTGCCGCCCGCAGAAAGGGCAAGGCCCATGCGACCCATGCAGCCCTCGGTGGCCTTCCTCATCGTTCTCACGGTTGCCATGAAAGCCTGTTCCTGCACGAGTGCTATAAATACTTCCGCCTCGAGCGGATCGGCATCGTGTTCGTGCTGCTCGTGCTGTGGGTGGCGCTGTTCACGAAACCGGTCAGCCTGCCGTATTCCATCGAGGAGATGCATTACCGGGGGTATCTTCTGCGGCTTCAGGAGGTGTCGCCGGAGGAGTATCCGGCGATGATTGAAACGTTTCAGGCCGAGTTTGAGGAAGCGAAACGCACGAGCAGCAATCCGAGCATGCTGTATGACCGGGAACAGGCGCTTGTGAACATCACCGCGTACGTGGCGTACCTGCAGCCGCTTGACGGCGCAAAGGCTGTCCACGAGCGCGTGTTCGAGCTCATGTACAACAACCGAAGGCAGAACATCATCATGGGCGCCGGGGCGCTCCTTTTGGTCATCCTGTGCGCAACGTCTCTCTATTACATCGAGTACCGCACCGGAATGAATGAGATGGTACGGATTTCCTACGCCGGCAAGTACCGCGTCCACCTGTGGAAGCTCCTTCTCCTTGCCGCGTCGGTTCTCGTGATCCTCGCGCTGATCTACGGCCGTTACCTTTACCAGGTCGCGCAGGGCTGCGGCACCGTCGGCATCCGGGAGGCAGCGTACAGTGTGAGGGATCTCGCATCCATCTCCGCGCACTTTTCCATCCGGCAGTACATCGCGTGGGTCTGCCTGAAACGCTTTGCAGGTCTCCTCATCGGCGCCGCCGTTGCCGTCCTCGTGATCCGCAAGGTGAAGAGCTTTATCCTCGCGGTGGTTGGCAGCGTGTTGATCCTGGTTTTGCCGCTTTTGCTGTGCTTCTTCGAGGCGGAGTTGCTGGATCGGGTGCTGCTGAACGGGTTATTTCTGTGAGACGGGTGGTGCAAATAGGCTTTCTGATTGATATGAAAAGTAAGTCTACAATCGCAATGCCCACAGATTCTTATGAAGAATGGAAAAGATAGTTTTTTGTCGACTGGACGAAGCATTGTGATATCAGTTTTGTCGACACGCGCAAAGCCTTGTGCTATCGGCTCCGACGATAGCTGTGGCAGAGGAAAGTCTACAGAAAAGGAGACTTTCCTTTATCCTGCTTTTCTGATTTTTCTGTTTGTATGACGATTGAATCAGCGATATTCATCTCGCCATCGGAAAGATTCTCGTTCTTCATCTATTCTCTTAACGGTTTCGATCAAATTGACAAAGCCATTGGTGGATCGAACTTCGCGGATACTCCTGTCATATATGTCAGCCAGTGTGTCTTCATCAAAGTCAAATTCCATAGCCAGAACTTTTTTGATTTCTGCATCACTAACAGCTAAGCGGAAGAGTGCCTGGCTCAAGCGGTACTGATACATTTTAATTGCATCGAGTTCATCGTGGAGTTCTTTGCGTAGATACCCCGTGACATCCTTGCCGGCGTCCCGGGCAAACCAATCACTGATTGCCTGGTTCACTAAGGCGCTGGGGCTTTTGAAACCTTTGAGTTTGTAGATTGATTGAATGAGTTTATATGATTTCGCGTCAATGAAAAAACAATGCTTTTCGATCATGGTTACGTGCTCCTTTCATGGCTAATGATTGTTATATGGCATAGGGGCTGCCCCGGAGACTCATCAGATAGTCATCATAGAGGTCGGCTTGATTCTTGATGGTTCCGCACAGGCTTTCACTGTAGAGTGTCGCAATCAAGTATTGCTGCATGTTTTGTATACATAGACTCTTGTTTACCACGCGATTGAGAACACCGGACACATGGCCGTAATTCAGCGACAGAAACTGCTTCTTCACGACAGACCAAGGGTATTTGGTTCCTTTGATGATAATGTCTCCTCGAGGGAAGCAGACAATATCACAGATGGTGTCATAGATTTCCTTCACCATCTCTTTTTCTGCCGGATCCTGTGTGCGTTCTGCTGCATCCCGTAACAGGTCAAGTTGGATGTTTTTAGCTATAAGCTCCCGATAGGCGGAACATTCCTCTTCCTTGGTGAGTTCGTGCTCTTTCGTTCTTTCCCGAGGACGCATTGAAAGAATGATGGAATGATTATCGGAGTTTTTAATATTTTGTTTTTTGTTCTCTTTATATTGCGGCTCAATATCGGTATCGGATTGTCCGTCGCGGATGGACGGTGACGGATTGCCCGTGACGGTTTTTCTGTTATGGTTAGATGTTTTCGGTTCTGAGGCTTCAGGTTCATCGGGAGTGCGGAATTCAAGTGTCGTCTTAAACTTTCCTTTGGAATCTCTCGTATGAGAGAGGCGGACATAACCTTTGTCAGTCAGTCGTTTCAAAGAGCTTGATATGGCGGTCTTGCCGTCCGGCAGGATCCTGCTGAGGCCCTCTACGCTGATTTCCCATGAATCGGCCAGATTAACCAAAGTTATGAGCATTCCGCGATCAAAAGCGTTGAGAGTTTTGTCCCGCAAGACGACCTGATAGATATAAGTGAAATCTTTTTTTGTAAGGTTGTTCTTTTGAGTCATGATGTGATCTCCTTATGGTATTAAACCTCTTTTTCTGAAAATAATGGCAAAACATAATGGCAAAACACAAAAAAGCAGAGATGAATCGACAAAAACTCATCTCTGCATTTGCTTTAAATCCCTTATTCTACTGGTGTTTCGAAAGAAGTGGAGCATAGGGGGATCGAACCCCTGACCTCTAGATTGCGAACCTAGCGCTCTCCCAGCTGAGCTAATACCCCGGAACGATGTTCATTTTATGTCAAAAGGCGGAAAATGTCAATGACTTTATTTTCCGAAGAAGTCGATGAGAAGACGATGAAAAACGGCCTGCGCATGTCCCGCGGTTGCGGAAAATGCGGCAGGCCGTTCTGTTTACGTTGCGTTTATGAAACGTGTTGATCCGATGCGGATCGTCCGGGAGATTACTCCTCGTCGTCCCCGCCTTCCGTACCTGCGCTTGCCATAGCGCTGAGCATTGCGGTCATGATCTCCGTCTCGGTACCTTCCGTGTAAGCGGAAGCGTCAACAGTGAGGTTGAAAGAGCCGAAGTTTACGGTCATCTCGCCGCCTTCAGGCTTAATGATCAGGCCTGCGAGCTTCTGCGTCTTCTCATCGAACAGAAGCGTTGCGGGAATGGACTCGGGATCGTCGCCCTTGGTCGTGATCGTAGCGGTGACATAGTCCTTGCCGCCCTCGGTCTTCACGTACTTGACATCGCTGAAGTCAGAAACTGCGTTGCCGTTCTCATCCTTGATGAAGGTAGCGACGCCGGAGGGATCTACGGAAAGAGTGCTTTCCTTGTCGCCGATGGTGGAACCCTCAGGAACGCTGTATGCGAACTCCTGCTTGTTGCCGTCCTTGTCGTTGTAGAAACCCTTGACATAAACCTTGCCGCCGACGTTGGTGATGGTGAGGTTGAACTTGTCGCTGCCCATTACGGACTGGAAGTCGCCGTTCTCGGCAACCGTCTCGTCAATCTTGATGCCCTTGGACTCTGCGAGCGCCTGAGCACCTTTGCCCGTGAAATCAATCTTGGAAGCATCCTTGAGAAGAGCCTCGTAATCAGCCTGCTTGTCTTTCGCCGACTTCTTGGAGTCACCGTCATCATCCTTGCCGCATGCCGTGAACAGGATGGTCATCATGCTCAGAGCAAGCACTGCAAGAAGAATTCTGCTTACTTTTTTCATATTGCCTAATCTCCTTTGCGTACCGGTGTCCGAAAGACACCGTATTAATCTTTGTGTGCCGTAACGGCGCACGAAATAAATATACCACAGTGCAGGGAGCGCTTCAAGGGTTACAATGAACGAAAAGACGGCCGCTCTCGGCCGCATCGTGGAAAATGTGCACAAAGAACGCGGGTTTCCCTCATTTTCCGTTGCGTTCGGAACCGGAGAAAGGTATACTGAATGAAAGGCATCGCACCGCGGCAGGGGTGGCCGCGGAAGAGGGCGCTGCCATGGTGCCCGTTTGGGGCGGGTGTGCGTATCAGGGGAAGGATTAGGAAAATGATCACGATTTCGGGACAATCGATCCATAAGAGGCTGGCGATCGGGAAAATCCTGTTTATGCAGGCGGACCGTCCGGAGCTGTGCCGCGCGACGGCGGAGGATGCCGACGCGGAGCTCGCCGCGTACCGTGATGCCAAGGCAGAGGTGATCGGGCAGCTGCATGAACTGTATAAGAAAGCTGTGGACAAGGTGGGCGAGCTGCTGGCGCACACATTCGAGATCCACGCGATGATGATCGAGGATGAGGCGTACAGCGGCATGGTTGAGAGCATGATCCGCAACGAGCATGTGACGGCCGCGTACGCGGTTGCCGCTACCGGGCGGCACTACGCGCAGATGCTCGCGCAGATGGAGGACCCGTTCTTCCAAGCGAGAAGCGCTGATATCCGCGAGATCTCGGACCGTCTGACGGACCAGCTTTTGGGCAACCACCGCGAGAGCGCGATCTCGGAGCCTGTGATCCTGATGGCGGAGGAGCTCGGACCGGGCGAGACGATGCAGCTGGACGCTTCGCTGATCCTCGGTCTCGTCACGCACCGCGGTTCGGAAAATTCTCACGCTGCCATCCTGGCGAGAACGATGAACCTTCCGGCGATCACCGGCGTTGCCATCCGCGAGGAGTGGAATGGCTGCACGGCCGTGATCGACGGCGAGCACGGTCTTCTGATCGTCGATCCGGATGCCGAGACGCTCGCCGTGTACGAGGACAAACTCAGGACGGAGAGGGCGAAGGATGAGGAGCTGGCGGCATTGTTGCCGCTGCCGTCCGAGACGAAGTCGGGCGTGAGAGTGCCGCTTCTGTGTAACGTCAGCTGCGCGGCCGACGCAGCGCTGGCCGCGGAACTCGGCGCCGACGGGATCGGTCTGTTCCGAAGTGAATTCCTCTGCCTCGGCGGAAGCGAGTACCCGACGGAGGAGGAGCAGCTCGCGGCGTACCGCAACATTGTGGCGACGATGCAGGGCCGTCCCGTGACGATCCGCACCTTCGACCTCGGAGCCGACAAGCGGGCGGAGTATATGCATTTGCCGGAGGAGAGAAACCCGGATCTGGGGTTCCGCGCGATCCGCATCAGCCTCGCGGAGGAGGAACCGTTCCGCGCGCAGCTGCGCGCGATCCTGCGGGCGAGCGCGTTCGGCACGGTGCGCGTGCTGTACCCGATGATCTCCGCGGAGTGGGAGATCCGCCGCGTGGACGAGATGTTCCGCGAGGAGCGCGAGAGGCTTCTGCAGGCGGGTGTCGCGCTCGGTGAGGTGGAGCGCGGCATCATGATCGAGACGCCGGCAGCGGCGATCGTGTGCGACCGGCTGGCGGGGTACGTGGATTTCTTCAGCATCGGAACGAACGATCTGACGCAGTATGTGCTTGCGGCGGACCGGCAGAATTACGCGGTCGCGCCGTACTATGACCCGCACCACGAGGCGGTGACGAGACTGATCGCGCACGTGGTCCGCGAGGCCCGTGAAAAGGATGTTTCGGTGTGCGTCTGCGGCGAGCTGGCGGCGGATGTCACGGCGACCGCAGAGCTGCTGCGGATGGGAGTGGATTCCCTGTCGGTGGCGCCGAATTCGCTGCTTGCCGTGAAGAAGGCGGTCCGCGAGTGTGAGTAATGAATTTTTCGAAAAATCATGCAGAGGCGCGGGACCTTGCGTGTGACCGCGGATTGCCCTTGCAAAGAGCGCTGTTGAAGAGCGAAAGTTTTCGAAGAAATCGTGAAAAAACAGTGAAAAAATTATTAAATAATTAATGCAGAATTATTGACGAACGCCGAGCTTTATGGTAATTTATAAAAAGCAGTCAGGATATGCCAAGCAAACAGCCCACCTTTAGGACTTCTTTGTTTTGAGCAGTTTGCTTTTGTTTCAAGGAATTGTTTCCGGAAGAACAAAACAACCGGATGATGCGTATACTTATTAAGGAGGTACTGGTTCATGACTGGTACAGTGAAGTGGTTCAATGCTCAGAAGGGTTATGGTTTCATCAGCAATGCTGAGGGCGGCGAGGATGTTTTCGTACATTTCTCCGCTATCCAGACCGAGGGCTACAAGACTCTGGAAGAGGGACAGCAGGTTTCGTTCGAGACGGAGCAGGATCCTAAGGATGCCAAGAAGCTTCGTGCGATCAACGTTAAGCCTCTGTAATTGAACAACCGAAACGATGACGAGAGCCCCGCTGAGGCGGGGCTCTTTGCATGAGCGGACGATGTCCGCTCATGCAAAGAGCAGTCCGCGTCACCGGCGCAGTGCAGGGGGAAAACTATGAGCGATAACAAAAAAGAGGGAACGCGTTCCGTCAGGGAGGAAGTTCTGGCGGCGCGTAAATGTGAGAACATCAACGACCCCGTGGATACCTATTTCATCGACTACTATGCCATGGTCTGGTCCAAGATGTTTATTGCTTTACATATCATACCGAACGTAGTGACCATAATGGCCATGATCTCGGGTATCGCGGGCGGTGTGCTGCTGATCATGAACCGGTCGTTCTGGCTGGATCTGGTCGGAGCGATATTAGTGTTCCACTCGGCGGTATTTGACGCGAGCGACGGACAGGTAGCGCGTCTCACGAAGCATTACAGCCGTCTCGGGCGCATGCTGGACGGCATGAGCGACGCATCGGTCTATCTGACGCTTTACCTGGCCTGTGTCGTGCGGCTCTGGGATTGCAGCGACACGGTGCTGTGGCATGTGTTCCTGCCCATCCTCGGCATTGTAACGTTCGTGCTCTACGTCGCGCAGTGCCAGCTGCCCGATTATTTCAAGAACCTTCACATGTTCATGATCGACAATTCCAAGGGAAATGAGCTGTCCCGCGGCAAACACGTGAAGGCGGAGCTGGAGCAGGCGAAGAAGGGCACGTTCGATCATTTTTCGAAGTTTTGTTATTACAACTATACGCACGCGCAGGAGCGCCGCGCGCCGAAGACGCAGACGTTTTTGGACGCGATCGAGGTTCACGGCAAGAACGAGGAGCTTCGCGAGGCATTTTACGCGGAGAGCAGCAAGCTTGTGAAGCTGACGAACCTGCTCACGTTCAATCTGCGCACCGCGGTTTTGTTGCTCTGCATGTTCCTGCACTGGGAACTGGCGGGAATGCTTTTTGTGGTGCTCGTGCTTGAGCCCGTACGACTGATCTTACTGAGAAAATACGAGGCTTTGAGCGAGAGACTGTTGCTGATGGTTCAGTGACGGATCCCAGCCGTTTCGGCGGGACTGTTGAGCGATCATCCCATCATTTTCCATTCAAGGAGTGTCCATGAAAACAACGATCGATCAGCCCGAAGGCAAGAGCAAGCGGATCTTCTGGAGCCTGTTGTTCCTGGTGCTTGCCGCAATGTCGGTCTGGGCGGTGACAAGTCAATCCAAGGGTTTCTCGCCGAAGAAATTCGTGGAGTATGTCAAATACAGCAATCCGTGGTGGCTGACGGCAGCGTTTCTGGCCATGCTCGCGTACATCGCGTTCGACGCGATGCGTGTGCGGTGCCTGCTGCGCGGCTTCCGCTACCCGAAGAGCGCGGCCAACTGCATTTCCTACGCCGCGGCGGATATTTATTTTTCGGCGATCACGCCTTCCGCTACCGGCGGACAGCCCATGGAGGCGTACTTCATGGTCAAGGATGGCGTGCCGGTGATCATGTCCACCGTGATCATGCTGACCTACCTGTTTTTCTATACACTTTGCATCGTGATCATCGGTCTGGTGTGCCTCATTCTCGCGCCGGGAGCGTTCATGTCGTTCAGCGTCACGGGGCGGATCTTCATCGGCGTAGGCGCGGTCATCCAGGTCGCTCTGGCGATCTTCTACGGCATGCTTTTGTGGAACAAGGGCATGATCTACGGCATCCTGCGGTGGGGTCTGCGGGTGCTGGCCAAGCTTCATCTCGTGCGCAAATTGGACGAGAAGGAAGCCAAACTTAAGGCTACGATGGAGCAGTATGAGCAGGCTACGGAGATGCTGAAGGGACACCGCGGTCTGATGGTGAAGACGCTGCTTCTGAACATGGCCCATCGCGTGAGCCAGATCATGGTGACGGTGTTCTGCTTCCTGGCGGGCGGCGGCTCCCTGAAACTGGCGCCGAAGCTGTTCGCGATGCAGTCCGACGTCGTGATCGGTTCCTGCTGCATCCCGATCCCGGGTTCCATGGGTGTGACCGATTACCTGATGATCGACGGCTTTTCCTCGATGATGACCGAGCAGCAGTCGGCGAACCTGGAGCTGCTGGCGCGAGCAACGTCCTTCTACATCTGCATTTTGCTCTGCGGCCTTATCGTCCTCGTAAAAAGCGCCACGCTCAAGTTCCGCAAGACCGAGCCGACAGCCGATACCGCGGCTGCCGTTGAGGCGGAGGCTGAGACCGTCATCGAGGCGGTGTCCGAGGATTCCGACGAGGCAGCTGAGATCATTACTGAGGCGGTATCCGCCGGCATCAGCGACGCAGAGACGTAGACCTTTTGACATATTACGGAAAATGAACCTGTTCCAAAGCAGCCCGGCTTTTCGATGAAGCAGGCTACTTTTTTCTTGCTTTTGGCGGACAAATTATAAAATTTTGTTCATTTTTCGCGCCACAGGTTGCCGTTTGGAACAAATCTGCTATAATGGAGAAGCGGTTTGCCGTAGAAAGGAATCGGCTTATGAAACTTACGAGAAAACAGTTTGACATACTCGTCGCGCTGGCGGAGGCCGGAGCGACACTGAAGCAGCGGGAGCTGGAGAAAGCGACCGGCTACTCGCTCGGAACGATCAACCGGACCATCAAGGAACTCATCGAGGCCGGACTGGTCTCCGACGGTACCATCACCGGAGACGGTCTTGCGGCGCTGGAGCCTTACCGCGCCAAGAGGGCGATCTTCATCGCCGCGGGCTTCGGCACACGCCTTGTTCCGATCACCCTCAACACCCCCAAGCCCCTGGTGCGCGTTCACGGGGTGCGCATCATCGACCGTCTGATCGACGCCTGTCTTGAGGCCGGGATCGAGGAAATCTATGTGGTGCGAGGGTATCTGGCGGAGCTGTTTGACCAGCTTCTGTACAAGTATCCGATGATCAAGTTCCTCGAGAACCCCGTATACAACGAGGCCAACAACATCAGTTCCTCCCTCGTCGCAAGGTCCCTGTTAGCGGGCGCCTACGTCTTCGAGGCGGACCTGCTGATCAGCAATCCGAAGATCATCTGCAAGTACCACTACACCTCCGATTTCCTGGCGATCAAGAAGGACCGGACCGACGACTGGTGCTTCAAGGTCAGGGACGGTGTCATCGTCGAGGAGAAGGTCGGAGGGGAGGGCGACAACATCTGGCAGATGGTCGGCATTTCCTATTGGAACGAGGCCGACGGTCAGAAGCTGAGCGGAGACATCGCCGACGTGTACGCGTCCCCGGGCGGCAAGGAGCGCTACTGGGAGCAGGTGCCGCTTGTGTACCGCAAGGACCACTACGCGGTCGAGGTAAGGGAATGCTTTGAGGATGACATCGTGGAGATCGACACTTTCAAGGAGCTGAAGGCGATCGACAAGACTTACGATGTTTGAGGAAAATGAGGAAGGAGACCAACCATGGAACCGATTAAGAGAAATATACTGTTGAACCCCGGTCCTTCGACCACGACCGACAGCGTCAAATACGCGCAGGTCGTTCCGGATATCTGCCCCCGCGAGAAGGAGTTCGGCGGGCTGATGAAGGGCCTCCGCGAGGATCTCGTGAAGATTGTACACGGCGACCTTGATAAGTACACCTCCGTGCTGTTCTGCGGATCGGGCACCATCAACATCGATGTGGCGATCAACAGCCTGCTTCCGGAGGGAAAGAAGGTTCTCGTCATCAACAACGGAGCGTACAGCACGAGAGCGGTTGAGATCTGTCAGTACTACGGACTTCCGCATATCGACCTTCAGTTCCCTGTGGACCGGCGACCGGACCTTGCGAAGGTCGAGGAGGTTCTCAAGGAAAATCCGGACATCGCGCTCATCCATACGACGCACAATGAGACCGGGACGGGCATCCTGAACCCGATCCGTGAGATCGGAGCACTCGCGCACCGCTACGGCGCGATCTTCACCGTAGATACCACGAGCACCTACGCGATGCGGCCGATCAACATCGAGGAGGACAACATCGACTTCTGCATGGCTTCCGCGCAGAAGGGCCTGATGGCGTTCACGGGCTTAAGCTTCATCGTGGGAAACCGGAGCATCCTTGAGAAGAGCAAGGATTTTCCGAAGAGATCGTACTACTGCAACCTGTACCTGCAGTACGACTTCTTTGAGCGGACGGGCGAGATGCATTTTACGCCGCCTGTACAGACGATCTACGCCACGATCCAGGCGCTGAAGGAGTACTGGGCGGAGGGCGAGGAGGCAAAATGGGCACGCCACACGCGCGTGTTCAACGCGATCAACGCAGGCCTTGACGAGCTCGGTTTCAAGCAGGTGATCAAGCCCGAGTGGAGAGCCGGTCTTGTGTCCTCTGCGATCTATCCGGACGATCCGAACTGGTCCTTCGAGAAGGTTCACGACTACTGCTACGAGCGAGGATTCACGATCTATCCGGGCAAAATCTCCACGACCAACACGTTCCGTCTCTGCGCGCTCGGCGCGATCGACGAGGCGGATATCAGGGACTTCTTCAAGGTGTTCAGGGAGGCGCTTGAGACGACCGGCGTCAGCGTGCCCGTGAAATACTACAGATAAAGGGGAATTCGATGAAAACAGTGTACACCTGCTTCTGCACGGATGTGATCCACGAGGGTCATCTCAACATCATCGCGGAGGCGAAGAAACGGGGAAGAGTGATCGTCGGCTGCCTGTCCGACGAGGCGCTCATCCGATACAACAAGTTTCCGACGATCAGCCAGGAGGAGAGGATCCGGCTCTACCGGTCCCTGGACGGCGTCGAGGAGGTCGTGATCCAGAACGACATGATGTACGACGACGTGATCACGCTGATCCAGCCGGACTGCGTCCTCCACGGGGACAACTGGAAGGAGGGCCCGGAGAAGGCGATCCGCGACCATGTGGAGGCGCTTCTCGCGCAGTACGGCGGCGAGCTTGTTGACATTCCTTACACCTACAATGAGACGGTTCGGAAGATCGACCTGCAGCTCCGGGAGAAGCTCGGAATGCCGGAGTACCGCCGCAGGAGACTGCGTCAGCTGATCTCCATGACACCGATCGTGAAGGTGATGGAGGCTCACAGCGGACTGACCGGACTGATCGTCGAGAAGACCGTGGTGGAGCACGAGGGAAGGCTTGACCAGTTCGACGCCATGTGGGTCAGCTCTCTGTGCGACAGCACCGCGAAGGGCAAGCCCGACATCGAGCTTGTCGACATGACGTCGCGGTTCCGCACCATCGATGACATCATGGAAGTCACGACGAAGCCCATCATTTTCGACGGAGATACCGGCGGACTGACCGAGCACTTCGTGTATACCGTGCGCTCACTGGAGCGGATGGGCGTAAGCGCCGTGATCATCGAGGACAAGAAGGGCCTCAAGAAGAACAGTTTGTTCGGCACGGAGGTGGAGCAGACGCAGGCCACGATCGAGGAGATGAGCGCCAAGATCGCGGCGGGCAAGAAGGCGCAGCTTACGGACGATTTCATGATCATCGCCCGGATCGAGAGCCTGATCCTGGAGCGCGGCATGGAGGACGCCCTTGAGAGAGCATTTGCCTTTGTCAAAGCCGGAGCCGACGGCATCATGATCCACAGCCGCAAGAAGGATCCCGCGGAGATCACGGAGTTCTGTGACCGGTTCCGCGCGGAGGATAAGACAACGCCGATCGTTGTCGTGCCGAGCAGTTTCAACACGATCACGGAGGATGAGCTTGCGTCTCACGGCGTGAACATCGTGATCTACGCCAACCAGTTGACGAGAGCCGCGTTCCCCGCGATGCAGAAGACGGCGGAGGACATTTTACGATACCACAGAGCCAAGGAAGTCGACGACAGACTGATGCCGATCAAGCAGATCATCACGCTGATCGACGAGCTGTAAGGAGGAACGAATGAAAGTAGAACGATTGGTCGAGATCATCGGATCTGAGTTTTATACGGGAGTGCCGGACAGCCAGTTGAAGGCGCTGTGCAACTACCTGATGGACAGGTACGGGATCGATGAGAAGCATCATGTGATCGCCGCGAACGAGGGCAACTGTACCGCTCTGGCTGCGGGGTACCATCTCGCGACCGGCAAGGTGCCTGTTGTGTACATGCAGAACTCCGGGGAGGGCAACATCATCAATCCGGTGGCCAGCCTTCTGAACGACAAGGTGTACGCGATCCCGGTCGTATTTATCGTCGGATGGCGCGGAGAGCCCGGCATTCATGACGAGCCGCAGCACATCTATCAGGGCGAGGTGACGGTGAAGCTTCTCGAGGACATGGGGATCGCCGCTTGCATCATCGGACCGGAGACGACCGACGAGGAGGTCGAGCGGAAAATGAAGGACTTCCGCGAGGTCCTGTCCTCGGGAAAGGACGTGGCCTTCGTGATCCGAAAGGGCGCGCTGACGGATGCCCCGAAGGTCGTGTACCGCAATGAGAACACGATGGTGCGTGAGGAGATCATCAAGCATATCGTCAAGGCATCCGGGGAGGATCCCATCGTGTCGACGACGGGCAAGGCGAGCCGAGAGCTGTTCGAGACGAGAGTCGCCAACGGCCAGAGCCACAAGTATGATTTCCTGACGGTCGGCTCCATGGGTCACAGCTCCTCCATCGCGCTCGGCGTTGCGATCAACAAGCCGGGCACGAGGGTGTGGTGCATCGACGGTGACGGCGCGGTGCTCATGCACATGGGTTCGATGGCCGTGCTCGGAAGCTACAAGCCGAAGAACCTGATCCACGTGGTCATCAACAACGGGGCGCATGAGACGGTGGGCGGAATGCCGACCGTGGCCGGCAACATCGACCTGGTGGCGATCGCGACGGCCTGCGGATACCCCAACGCCGTGTGCGTCGACAGCTTCGAGGCGCTCGACCGCGAGCTTGAGAACGCGAAAAACCGCGACGGGCTGTCCCTGATCGAGGTCAAATGCAGCATCGGCGCGCGTGATGATCTCGGAAGACCCACGACGACCGCTTTGGAGAACAAGCAGAACTTCATGGAGTATCTGAAGACGTTGTCTTGAAAACGTGCCTTTGCTATGATATACTTACAAGGCACGGAGGAAAGCCGTGCAGCGCGGCGTAAGCTGCCTGTGACAGGGAGGATTGCCCTGTCGTACGGAAGGAATTAACCTATGTTTGGATTACATACAGAACTCGGAATCGATCTGGGCACGGCCAACGTGCTCATCTACATCAAGGGCAAGGGAGTCGTGCTCGAAGAGCCCTCCGTTGTGGCGTACAGCCGCGACACGTCGAGGATCAAGGCCATCGGCGAGGAGGCTCGCCAGATGCTCGGACGTACACCCGGCAACATTGTCGCCGTCCGGCCTCTGAAGCAGGGCGTTATCTCGGACTACTCCGTCACGGAGCGAATGATCAAGTATTTTATCCAGAAATCCATCGGAAGAAGACGTTTCCGCAAGCCCAACGTCTGCGTCTGCGTTCCCAGCAGCGCGACGGAGGTTGAGAAGCGCGCGGTTGAGGACGCCACCTACGAGGCGGGCGCCCGCACGGTGCGCATCATCGAGGAACCGATCGCGGCAGCCATCGGCGCCGGCATTGACATCAGCAAGCCGTGCGGCAACATGGTCGTCGACATCGGCGGTGGCACGACGGATATCGCCGTGACTTCCCTCGGCGGTGCTGTAGTCAGCACCTCGGTCAAGGTCGCGGGCGACGATTTCGATGAAGCGATCGTCAAATACATGCGCAAGAAGCATAACCTCATGATCGGTGAGCGCACAGCCGAGGAGATCAAGATCAAGATCGGCGCGTGCTACGCGAGACCTGAGACGCTCTCGATGGAAGTCCGCGGACGTAACCTCGTGACCGGTCTTCCGAAGACGATCTCCCTCACCTCGGAGGAGACGGAGGAGGCTCTCCGCGAGCCTACGGCACAGATCATCAACGCGATCCATGACGCGCTTGAGCTGACACCTCCCGAGCTTGCGGCGGACATTGCCAACCGCGGCATCGTTCTGACCGGCGGCGGAGCTCTTCTGTACGGTCTGGAGGATCTGATCGAGGAGAGAACCGGCATCCACACGATGACGGCTGAGAATCCCATGCGCTGCGTTGCGATGGGAACCGGCAAGTACATCGAGATGGGCGGAAGAACGACGAAGAAGAAGTAAGCATTTTCCGTATTAGACGCGGAGACATAAGAAAGAGGAGACGGGAGATGGAAGAACGGGAAGGCTATGTGGAGCACATACGGTTCCACAGTCCGGATTCCGGTTTTACCGTACTGTCGCTTTCCGGGGAGAAGCCGGGGGAAGAACTCACTTGCGTGGGAAGCTTCCCTTTTCTTGAGGAAGGGGAGTATATTCGGGTTCGCGGTGAACTCACGAGACATTCCATGTACGGCAAGCAGCTGCAGGTCGAGAGCTACGAGATCGTACAGCCGACGGACACCGATTCGATGGAGCGGTACCTCGGCTCCGGCGCGATCAAGGGCATCGGCATGCCGACCGCGATGAAGATCGTGGCCAAGTTCGGCGAGGATACGTTCCGGATCATTGAGCGCGAGCCGGAGAGCCTGGCGGAGATCCGAGGCGTCAGCATGCGGATCGCGCAGTCCGTACACGAGCAGTTCATGGAAAAGCAGAACATGCGGCGTGTCGTCATGTATCTGCTGCAGGTCGGGATCAATCTGAATCAGGGACTTAAGATATACAAGAAATACGGCGAGGAGACGGAGCAGATCGTAGGAAGCAATCCGTACCGGCTCGCCGAGGACATTCCGGGGTTCGGTTTCCGGAGATCCGACGAGATCGCGCAGCGGATCGGCGGACTGGAGTATTCGGACCAGCGCTTCCGCGCGTGCCTTATGCACGTGATGCGATTGGGAAGCCAGGCGGGGCATGCGTTCCTGCCCAGGGAATCCCTGTTTAACCACGCGAGGGAATTCATTCCGGAGATGGACCTCGATTCCTTTGACCGCACCCTTACGATGCTGATCATCGAGCAGCGGCTTCGCACCGTCACGGTGATCGACGAGGACGGGGCGGAGCGGGAACAGATCTATCTGTCCGTGTACTATCATACGGAGCTGGCGACAGCGCGTATGCTTCTGGATATCGACGAAGGCGGACGCCGGGTCGTGGCGGGTATCGAGCGGTACGTGGAGAAAGCGGAGACGAGCGAGGAGATCGAGCTCGACGACATCCAGCGCAACGCGGTCCGCGAGGCCGTGGAGCACGGCGTGTTCGTGCTGACCGGCGGTCCCGGTACCGGTAAGACTACAACGATCAACACGATCATCCGCGTGTGTGAAATGCTCGGGCGCGATGTCGTGCTGGCTGCCCCCACCGGGCGCGCGGCCAAGCGGATGACCGAGACGACAGGACACAACGCCGTGACGATCCATCGATTGCTGGAAGTCACGAACATGGACGAATCCGGCGAGGCGGGTATCCCGCGGTTCCGCCGGAACGAGGAGTATCCTCTCGAGGCGGACGTCGTGATCATCGACGAGGTCTCCATGGTCGACATGCACCTGATGCACTCGCTTCTCAAGGCGATCGTGCCGGGGCTCACGTCGCTGATCCTGGTCGGTGACGCGAACCAGCTGCCCAGCGTCGGGCCTGGCAACGTGCTTCGGGACATCATGGAGAGCGGGGCATTTTCCGTGATACGGCTCGAGAAGATCTTCCGCCAGGCGGAGGCGAGTGACATCGTTGTAAACGCGCACATGATCAACCGGGGCGAGTACCCGGACGTGCACAAGAAGAGCAAGGATTTCTTCTTCGTGCATCGGATGAACCCGCATGTGATCCGCGACTATCTCGTTCAGCTGGTGAAGGAAAAGCTTCCCGCGTACATCGGCGTTTCGCCGCTGGACATCCAGGTGCTGACACCGATGCGCAAGGGCGAACTCGGTGTGACCGGGCTGAACGTCCTTCTCCAGGAGGCGCTCAATCCGCCGTCGGACGAGAAGGCACAGTACGAGTCGAGGGGCATTATATTCCGCGTCGGTGACAAGGTGATGCAGACGCGCAACAACTACAAGCTGGAGTGGGAAGTCCGCAGCGAGCGCAACACGCTGATCGACAGCGGCGAGGGCATCTTCAACGGCGATATCGGTGTCATCCGGGAAATCAATGAATTTTCCAAGCAGATGGAGATCGTCTTTGACGACAACAAGCTTGTGTACTACGATTTTGAGCTGCTCGAGGATCTCGAGCACGCCTACGCAGTGACGATCCACAAGGCGCAGGGAAGCGAGTATCCCGCGGTTGTGATCCCGATCCTTCGGGGACCGAAGATGCTGATGAACCGAAACCTCCTCTACACCGGCGTGACGCGTGCGGTCAACTGCGTGCTGATCTTAGGCGACGAGGCGGCAATGCGCAGCATGATCGACAACGTGGAGGAGCAGAAGCGGTACACGGGGCTTCGGAGATGCATACAGGAGCATAAGAAACTGTGAAAACACATTCGGATAATATGAGGCGAAGCAGCAGACGCGGGAAGAGGGCGTCAAAGCGCGGAAAGGAGATTATGGAAACAGCATTGGTTATTATGGCGGCCGGCATGGGAAGCCGGTTCGGAGCAGGGATCAAGCAGCTCGCGGAGGTCGGTCCGAGCGGCGAGATCATCATGGATTACTCGATTTACGCGGCGAAGGAGGCCGGATTTGACAAGGTCGTGTTCATCATCCGCCGCGACATTGAGGAGGCGTTCCGCAAGGCGATCGGAGATCGCATTGAGCAGTATATCCCGGTGACGTACGTGTACCAGGAGCTTGAGAATATTCCCGAGGGCTACAGCGTTCCGGAGGGACGCGGCAAGCCGTGGGGCACGGGTCACGCGATCCTCTCCTGCCTCGGCAAGATCAACGATCCGTTCCTCGTCATCAACGCGGACGACTACTACGGCAAGGAGGCGTTCCGTGCGCTTCATGACTATCTTGTGAGTCTTCCCGCGGACAGCAAGGGACAGTACTGCATGGCGGGCTTCGTGCTCGGCAACACGCTGAGCGACAACGGCAAGGTGACGCGCGGCGCATGCGTTGTGGAGGACGGCTGCCTCACGGGTGTTGAGGAGATGTTCGACCTTCGCCGTGAGGGCGATATTGTCGCCGGACGCAAGGAGGACGGCACGCCTGTGGAGATCGACCCGAATTCGACGGTGTCGATGAACTTCTGGGGCTTCACGCCGGATTTCCTTCCTCAGCTGGAGAGCTACTTCAAAGCCTTTCTTGACAATGAGGCTTCGGAAAATCCTCTCAAGTCCGAGTTCCTGCTCCCGAGTGTTGTCGGTTCGATGATCGACGAGGGCGTCGCGAAGGTTGCTGTTCTCCCGACCGGAGACCGCTGGTTCGGAGTGACGTACGCGGAGGACAAGCCGATCTTCATGAAGTGCATCCGCGAGCTGATCGCGGCCGGTGTGTATCCGGAGTCGACGTTTCACTGAGAACAATTCGCTGAGTAAGGTCCGCTGAATTACGGACCACCAAGCCGGGAAAGAATAAACCGGAAGGCTGCGCGCAAACGGAGCAGCCTTCCGGATACATCATACTACATTTATTCGCGGCAGCAGCTGCATCATCCGGGCGATCGCCCGCCTCCGTGACGGAGGAGTTCCCCTATATGCTGACAAAAGTATAACGGCGAAACGACAGGAGACCTTCCTGTTTTGTTGTCGTGCGCAGAAACCGTGATCGCATGCTGCGGGAGCGGTTTGTATGGGGAAATCCCGAAAGGAGGAAACGTATGGAAAGCCGGGTTTTGGATCTGTTGTATCCGCCGAGGTGCCCCGTGTGCGACGGGCTTGTTCCGATTCGCGCGCCGCGGTGCCATCCCGCGTGCCGGACGAAGCTGACGCCGGTCGGCACGGACACATGCATGCGGTGCGGTAAGCCGGTGCCCGAGGGGGCGGCGGAGTATTGTTTTGACTGCTCGTCGAAGGGGGAGAGCTCGTTTGAGCGGGGTGTGTCGGTGTTCCTGTACGAGGGGGACATCCGCGATTCGATGGTGTGCTTCAAGTTTCACAGGCGCGAGGAGTACGCGGCGTGGTACGCGGAGGAGCTGCTTGCGGCGCAGGGGACGGCACTGAGGGGATTTGCCGCGGACGCGGTGATCCCGGTACCGATCCATCGTCGGAAAATGCGCCACCGCGGCTACAACCAGGCGGAGCGGATCGCCCGCAATCTGGCGGACGGGCTTGAGCTGCCGATGTACGCGGACTACCTGCGGCGCAACCGGTTCACGGTCCCGCAGAAGGAGCTGAGCAACCACGAGCGCGTGCGTAACCTGATGAGGGCGCTCGAGCGCGGACCGCAGGCGGAATGGCTTCGGAAGCAACATAAAACGCCCCGCAGGGTGATCCTGGTCGACGATATCTATACGACCGGGAGCACGATGGAGGCGTGTTCTGCAGTGTTGAGATCCACCGGGGTGGAACATGTGATGGTTGCGACGATCTGCATCGGCGGCGGGTATGTGTAGCATTTTCCGAGCCAAAAACAGTTCGGCGCAGGGAACGTTGCGTCAGATCGGAATTAACGGTCTACAAGCCGGATGCCGTCGTCCTCGATCGTGATCAGGCGCTCGCGGTAGAGGTGGCCGATGGCGCGCTTGAACGCGTTCTTGCCGAGACTGAAGCGAGCCTTGATCGCCTCTGCGCTGCTCTTGTCATGGTAGGGCAGGAAGCCGCCTGCGGAGCGGAGCGCGGAGAGGATCAGCGTTGCGTCGCCGTCCATCTGCGCGTACGCCTTCTCGCGGAGAGAGAGCGTCAGCTTGCCGTCGGGAAGCACGCCGGCGACACGGGCCTCGATCTCCTGCATCGGAGACAGGGGATAGAAGAGATCCTTCTTCGGAACCAACGCGGAGTAGCAGTCGTCCACGGCGACGAATGCGCCGAAATTGTCGGAAACCTCGTACACGCGTCCGGTGACGCGGTCGTCCTTTTTGTGCGTCGAATCGGTGCGCAGGTAAGGGTAGAGCTTCATCGTCGCGCACGGGCGCACGCTCTTGTCGATGTACACGGCGACAAGCACGGAATCGCCCTCGCCTACGGGTCGCGTCTGTTCACGGTACGGAAGCAGCAGATCCTTCGGCAGGCCCCAGTCGAGGAAGGCACCGTTGCGGTTGACCTGTTTCACGGTCAGAAGAGCGGTCAGTCCGAGCTCGGCCTTCGGCATCTGCTTGGTCGCGATCGGACGGTCCTCGGAGTCGAGGTACACAAAGACCTGCACGAGGTCGCCCACCTGCTCGCCCTCCAGCTGGTTGGTCGGAAGCAGTATGCGCTCGGCTTTGACCTCGAGATCAATGCCGTCGTAGGCGGCCGGAAGCGGCGAAAGCTCCGCGCCCGCGTCTACGAGATAGGCGCCGTGCGGCTGCAGGGAATCGATTTTCAGTTGTTGTGTGCGTCCCAGTTGGATCATTTCAGGTTCCTCCGTTATCCTTGTTCGCGCCTTCGCGAACGACTGCCTACAGTATAGCATGCGCCGCGCGAAAGAGAAAGAAGTTTCTTTGCGGCATTGTAAAAGCACGGAAAATGTGGTAGTATTTTTCGTGCGCCCCTTGCTGTTGCGGCGACCGTGATCCGCGGCTGCGACAGACGGCGCATAGGGAGAATACGTCGGAGGAATCGAGCGAAAGGGAGTTCTGCGATGACGGAAGTGTGGAACAAGGAAGAAAACTGCAGAGTGAACATGCTTGTCCTGCTGACG
This sequence comes from Lachnospiraceae bacterium, assembly GCA_017617545.1. Lineage (GTDB taxonomy): Bacteria > Bacillota > Clostridia > Lachnospirales > Lachnospiraceae > ISDg. Next base: position 52,889 of record JAFZVZ010000006.1, on the reverse strand, counting down.
CTCCTGTCTTACCTGATCGGAAGCATCTTTGTGCAGCTTACCGAGGAGACGGCGATCCAGCTTGTGGTGATCCAGATCTTTTGCGTGGCGCCGGGACTGATCGCTTTGCTGATCGGAAGAGAAGGGAAGCCGCTCGGAAAGGCGTTTACGGAAACCTACCGGATTCACAGGACCCGCATCAGCATTGTCCTGCTGGCGGCGCTGATGATGCTGTTCCTCATGCCGCTGCTCACGCTGGTCAACCTCGTGTCGCAGCAGTTCACAAGCTACGTGGCGGGGGAGGACATCACCTCGAGGATCCAGAGTTACCCGTTCGTGATCGCGCTTCTCAGCGTGGGGATCATTCCCGCGATCGGCGAGGAGCTTGTGTACCGCGGACTGATGTTCGGGCATTACCGCAAGCGCTCGATCCTGATGGGAGCGCTTCTGTCGGGACTGATCTTCGGCCTGATGCACGGCAACCTGAACCAGATGACGTACGGCTTTCTGATGGGCGTCATCTTCGCCATGGTGGACGAGGCGTCGGGGTCGACGATAACCTCGATGGTGATGCACGCGCTGGTCAACAGCGGTTCCGTGATCATCATTTATCTCGCAAAAAGGTTCCCGAGCGCTTTGGAGGGTATGACCGAAGAGACCGTGAAACTGACGCCGACGATGCTGTTCGGATACATCGCCTTCGCGACGGCCGGGACGTATTTTGCGTATCGGTTGTACCGGGAGATCGCATACCGCGGCTGTACGGAAGTGCAGATCCGCGAGGATATGAAGAAGCCCGGACGGATGCAGGCTCTTAAAGATATGTTTACGGCGCCGCTTGCGGTCGCGCTCATCATTCTGGTGGCGCTGCTGGTGGCGGAGGAAATATACCTCAGAATATAACGGAGGAAAAATGTATGTATGACCTTGTGATCATCGGCTCCGGCCCTGCCGGAATGGCTGCCGCGATCTACGCGGCCCGCGCGGAGCTTTCGTTTGTGGTATTGGAGAAGGGTGTCAGCGGCGGACAGGTGCTGAACACGTCCGATGTGGACAACTATCCCGGCCTTCCGGGCATCAGCGGCTTCGACCTTGCTGAGAAGCTTGAGGAGCACGCGAAGCACTGCGGCGCGGAGATCCGCATGGCAGAGGTGACGGAGTTCGAGAAGATCGAGGGCGGCTTCCGCATTCAGATCGATTCGGACAACCCCGTTGAGACGCGCACGATCCTGATCGCGACCGGCGCTCAGCCGAGAAAGCTCGGCTGCCCCGGCGAGGAGGAGTTCGCGGGCATGGGCGTTTCGTACTGCGCGACATGCGACGGAGCATTTTTCAGAAATCGCGAGGTCGTTGTGATCGGCGGCGGCAACACGGCCGTGGAGGACGCCATCTACCTTGCGCGCGGCTGCAAGAAGGTGACGATCGTTCACCGCAGGGACGAGTTCCGCGCGTCGAAGACACTTGTGACGGCTCTTAAGAAGACACCGAACATTGAGATCGCTTTTGACTCCGTGGTCGATGAGATCCGCGGTGAGGACGCGGTTACGGGAGTGACGCTCCGCAACGTGAAGACCGGCGCGGTCAGCACGGTTCCGGCGGACGGCGTGTTCGTTGCGGTAGGCACGAACCCCGTGAACCTCGGCTGGCAGGACAGCATCCCGTGCGACGCATCGGGGTATTTCATCGCGGGCGAGGACTGCGCGACGCAGGTGCCCGGCATCTACGCGGCAGGCGATGTCCGCACGAAGGACCTTCGCCAGATCGTGACGGCAGCGGCGGACGGCGCGAACGCGGTGTACCACATCGACCAGTACCTTGCGGAGCTGGCTGCGAACGAGTAAAGCGAACAGTTTAGTATCGTTTATCAAGCGGGCGTTGCCGGTCTTCGGCAGCGCCCGTTCAGTATATTGCGACAAGTGTAGGGGGAACATTTTCCGAATAAAACGGAAAATACTGCGGAAAACTACTGCGGAAAACTTCATCCTGCGTGAAAAAAACACGAAAAATCGGGGTCTTAGTAGTGGGGAGGTGAAAAACATGCCGGCAGACAACAGATGGGTTACGCAGCAGTTGCGTGCGATGCGGAAGGATCCTTCCGCGTTTGAGCAGCTGTATGCGGAGATGAAACAGGCGATGTTTGTCGTAGCATACCGGACCGCGATGAGTCAGGAAGACGCCGAGGACGCAGTGCAGGATGCGTTTGTCAGATTGCTCCGATCACCGAAGACGGAGACCGTTCGCAACGGGCGGGCGTATTTGTTCCAAACGGTTCGAAATGCAGCGCTTGACATCGTACAGAAGCGTAACAGGGAGATCGCCGTGGCCGAACCCGGGGAGGTTCGGAAGGGCTTCGTGACGCGCACCGGGGAAGGTGATATCGGTGAGGCACTGGAGACGTTGGCGGCGGAGGAACGGCAGATTGTCTCACTGCATTTGGAGGCGGGACTTGGGTATTCGGAGATTGCCCGGATCATGGGCGTTTCGACGGCTACCGCGTTCCGCAGGTACCGTGCAGCCATACGCAGCCTTCGGGAGTACTATGGAAGGCGCGGAGACGGAGAGGAGCAGGACAATGCGTAAGAAACCGGATAAACGGACGATAGAAAAAATGATCCTTGATTCGCAGCCGACGATGCGGACCGGTGCGGATCAGAACATACGAAGAGCCGTACAGCAGACGTACCGGGAACTCGGGGTGTCTGCGAAAAAACGTTCCATGAAGGGGATCACGGAGTCCCCGGAGCAGTATGGAACAGGAAAGGAACAGCGAAAGGCAGGAGCCCGGCAGGGGCGCGGTTTGAGACGGTTCGCGGGGTTTGCGGCGGCGGTGGTCGCTGTCGTCGGGATTCTCGCGGTGACCATAGCCATCAAGGGCGGAAGACCCGGAAGAAACAGCGGCGGGGTTGTCCCGGAAAAAAATCCGGAATCCGATATTCCGGTGTATCTGCTGACGGAGGTCAGCCATCCTTCGAACGAGGAGAAGAAGAAACTGATCTATCCGGAGAAGGGGCGCGAGGAGTATGAGTTGATCATGGACTGGCCCGGGGAGCATATCGTGGACAGACAATGCGATTATTATGACTACAGTGTCATGACCGAGTACAGAAATACGCTGATGGAGAACGGATACCTGATCATTCAGGGAGATCCGGAGGACATTAAGGAGTATCGTAAGCGCATCACGATGTATATCGGGGATTCGGTAGACAGCGCGACAGAGAACACCTTTGTGAGGGGTACCACAATCCGGGAAACGTACGGGATCTTTGAGGGTAGGCAGGAATGGGCCGCGTACAAGGACGGCGTGTTGATCGTGCTTGAGATTCCCGCATCCTCAGCGAGAGTGTATACGTACGTGTCGCGCGAGACACCGGACGGCGGATGTACCCCTGCGGAAGCATGGAATATTCTGCAGAACTCGGAGACACGGGTAGACCTCTTTCTGCTGGCGGCGGTTGATCCGGAAAATTCATGCACGCCAAACGTGGCTTTCTATCCGATCGATGTGACGCCGAGCGGAATGTATGAGCAGACACAGGCTCAGGTGTTTCTGACACTTCTGATGCGGGACGGTATCCTGTACCGCAGATTCTTCATCATTCGGGACGGCATTGCGTACGAGTGGGAGGCAGGTAATGTGGCTTTCGGCGATATCAACGGGGACGGAGAGACGGAAATCTGCATGATCAAAAACGGAAGCCGGACGAGTGAGGCGGATATTCGCACAAACTGGGACAGCACGGATGGTTCAGACATGTCCGACAATGACATATTTTATGTGTTTGAGCATCCGAAGGAGGACGGTGTCCCGCAGATTACAACGATGAAACTGGACAGTTCGGATTTTCCGAAGGTAGAGATAGAAAACTCCGGAGTGATATGGATCTCGCACTATAGTTGCTATCTGGATTGCGCGGGAACCGACGTGATCGTATACGGCAAGGATAAGTATCGGAAGTACAAGCTTTACATGACGGACAGTCTCTACCTGTCAGATTTTGTGACCGGGGCACGGGTGAGCCAGCACGAACGATGAAAGGCGATCCACAAGTTTTTTAAAATTTTTAAATTATTTCTCGTAAAATGAAAAAAACCGCTCTTTTCGATACTCTTATTTTGCAAAGCGAAATGAAACGGCAGCGGGAAGGGGGGAGCGAACCCCATGCTGCCCGGGAGCCGGGCGCTCATTTCGTCAGCAAAAAAAAAAGAGAAAGGGGGATCTACGATGCCGGTCAGCAAGGCCTGGATAGGGCAAAAACTAAATGAGCTTCCGAACAATCCGGCTGCATTGGGGGAATTGTATGCCGCGATGAAGCAGCCGATGTACGCGGTTGCCTACCGGATCGTTCTGAGTCGCGAGGACGCGGAGGATGTTGTGCAGGAGTCGTTTCTGTCGCTGATGAAGGTCCGTGAGACGGGGCACATTCGAAACGGCAGCACTTACATTTTCCAGATTGTCCGAAACGAAGCACTCAGGAAGCTTCGCATGAGAGACAGAGAAACAGCTTGTGAGAATCCGGAGAAGTACATCAAGTACTCCGGAAACAGGGGGATGGATGACTTGGATCGCGCGATGGCGACGCTCTCGGGGGAGGAGCGCCAGATCGTGTCGATGCACACGGAGGCAGGATTGACATACGTTGAGATCGCGAAGGTTACCGGGTCGTCGACGGCCACGGTGTTCCGCCAGTACCGGAAGGCGTTGCGGAAGCTTCAGCAGTTCTTCAACGTAGGCACCGGCTATGAGGAGGAATTGATATGAGCGGTAAGTACAGTAAACGGAAAATAGAGAAGATGCTGCGGGAGTCTTCGGCAACTCTCACGCCGCAGGAGGATGAGCGGATCCGCAGAACACTGGGGATCGCGGACGAGGCTGACGCGGTGAAGGCGACGTATGCGGAGGATACGGCGGAGCACAAGGCTGACAGCCGCGGGAACGGCAGGCGCAGGACCTCGTTCAATTACAGCGCGGTGATCGCCGTCGCGGCGGTTTTGTGCGCGGTGGCACTGGCGGTCTGGATCCGGACGCTTCGGAAGAACCCGGTGTCTAATTCCGGCGAGGAAGGGCAGGTCAGTACAACCGTGACCGCGACCCCGACGAAGACGGAGCCGACGGGCACGCCGACGATCGGACCGGATGAAATACTGCTCGATGAGACGAATTTCCCGGATCCTACTTTCCGGGAGATTGTGAAAGAAGACTTTGATACGAACCGAAACGGAGCATTGGATACCGAGGAGATATCCGCCCGCACGTATCTCTTTGTCAGTAGTTATGATGGCAAAGTGCTGAGAAGTTTGAAGGGTATTGAATTTCTCACGGAGATCGATTATTTGGTATGTTATAAAAGTGATGTTTCAGAGCTGGATCTGAGCAAGAACGTTAAAATGCAGTATCTCGACTGCAGTGAAAACAAATTGACGAAACTGGATCTGAGCGCGAATGTAAATCTTGTGAATCTTCATGTGAGCGGAAACGAACTGACGGAACTGGATCTGAGCGCGAATCCGGGTATCGGGGACCTTGATGTCAGCGGAAACAAACTGACGGAACTGGATCTGAGCGCAAATAAGTATATCACACGTCTTGACTGCAGCAACAATAAGATCGGCAGACTGGATTTGAGCGCGAACGCGGAACTCAAAGAGCTATACTGCTCGAACAACCCGCTTACCGGCCTTGACGTGACGAACTGCAAAAAGCTGACAGGGCTCGAATGCTTTGAATGCGGCCTGGAGACGATCGATCTGAGCAGCAACACGGAACTGACGATCCTCAATCTCGGCGGAAATAAACTCGCGGTGTTGGATCTGAGCAACAACGGTAAGTTGGAGAACTTCGATTGTTACCGGAGCAGCCTTGAGACACTGATCTTCAAACCCGGCGCGCCGTTGCAAAGAGTATCCTGCGAGGAAAATAAGCTGACGTCGCTGGATGTATCCGGCCTTGCGATGCTGGAACAACTTGATTGCGGCAGGAATGCGCTGAGTGAACTTGACGTCTCCGGTAATCCGGAACTGCGCGTGCTGTTATGTGATCGCAATCCGATCCGTAAGCTGGATCTGAGCAGGAACTCAAAACTTGAAGGACTGACTTGCTGGGATTGCGGAATGAGCGAGTTGATCCTGGGAAGCCATCCCTCGATGATGAGCATATATGCCATCGGTAATAAATTCACGGAGCTGGATGCGTCCGGATGTCCGGAAACGGCGGATATCACGGTGGATGACGGCGTTACCGTGATCAGAACGAAAAGCGGACAGTAAATATCGTGCAAAAGTGTGTGAAAAACAGGCTAAATTTACAGACAACATATTTTTCGAAAGAATGAAAATTAGGTCTTGACAACGGTGGCATTTGTCACCTTGCACAATATTCATCAAAAAATGAATTGTGAATAACATCACAAAATGTTGATAGATTTTTTAAAACACGAGTTATCCACGGAGGAAAACCCCGAAAATCGGTGGAAATCTTGGCTTATTCACCAAGTTATCAACTTTATCCACATTTTCTTTCAACTTTTGTAGTACAATCACAAACGGCCGCCAATCGAAAATATGTTTTGTTAGAAACATAAAAAATGCACAAAACGGCAAATGTTTAAATTGTTGTGTTGACAAACAAAATGTCAGACAATAATACGTATTACATGAGAAAAAACAGACAATTCTTTTGAAGCAGCACCGGACATGTACGGCAGGGGGGGACCGTGCATTGTCCGGTGCTTTTTTGCGTACTAAACGGGTGAATTCAGGCAGCGTTCGGATCGCGGACAGAGGCAGGCTTCGGAGAGCAAAAAACATTGATTTCATGCGGGTTTTGTGCTATACTTATTCGGAATGTGGGCTGAATTTGTCGGGGACGAAAGAATGCCCGGAAATAAAGGAGAATTGAATGAAACTGATTGAGAAGATATTCGGTACGCACAGTGAGCACGAACTGAAGAGGATCCGCCCGCTGGTGGACAGGATCGAGGCGCTTGAGCCGGAGTACGAGCAGTTCACGGATGAGCAGCTGAGGGCGAAGACGGACGAGTTCAAAAAGCGCCTGTCGGAGGGCGAGACGCTCGACGATATCCTCGTGGAAGCATATGCCACGGTGAGAGAGGCGGCGAAGAGAACGCTCGGACAGCGCGCGTTCCGCGTGCAGCTGATCGGTGGTATCGTTCTGCACCAGGGACGTATCGCGGAGATGAGAACCGGTGAAGGTAAGACGCTCGTGTCGACATTCCCCGTGTACCTCAACGCACTGACCGGCAACGGCGTGCATGTCGTCACGGTCAACGATTACCTGGCAAAGCGTGACTCCGAGTGGATGGGCCAGATCCATCGCTTCCTCGGACTTACCGTCGGATGTATCCTGAACAGCATGGAGAACGACGACCGCCGCGTGGCGTACGCGTGCGACATCACATACGGAACCAACAACGAGTTCGGTTTCGACTACCTGCGTGACAACATGGTGCTCTACAAGGAGAGACTTGTCATGCGCGGGCTTCCGTTCGCGGTCATCGATGAGGTCGACTCGGTATTGATCGACGAGGCGAGAACCCCGCTCATCATTTCCGGACAGAGCGGCAAGTCGACGAAGCTCTATGAGATGTGCGATATCCTCGCGTGCCAGCTCAAGAAGGGTACCGAGACCGAGGTCTCCAAGATGGACATGCTCATGGGTGAGCAGGCAAGGGAGACGGGCGATTTCGTCGTCGACGAGAAGGACAGAAACGTCAACCTGACCGAGGAAGGTGTCCGCAAGGTCGAGCAGTTCTTCCGCATCGAGAACCTCGCGGATCCCGAGAACCTTGAGATCCAGCACAACATCAACCTCGCGCTCAAGGCGCACAACCTCTTCAAGCGCGATCACGATTACGTTGTCCAGGATGATCAGGTCCTGATCGTCGATGATTTTACGGGACGTATTCTTCCAGGCCGCCGCTACAGCGACGGTCTGCACCAGGCGATCGAGGCGAAGGAGCATGTGAAGGTGAAGCGCGAGAGCAAGACGCTCGCGACCATCACGTTCCAGAACTTCTTCAACAAGTACGAGAAGAAGTGCGGTATGACCGGTACCGCTTTGACAGAGGAAAATGAGTTCCGCCAGATTTACGGCATGGATGTCGTGGCGATCCCGACGAACCGTCCGATCGCCCGTATCGACTACGAGGATGCGGTGTACCGCACCAAGCAGGAGAAGCTGAACGCCATCGTCGACGCGGTTGCGGAGGCGCATGAGAAGGGACAGCCGGTTCTGGTCGGTACGATCACGATCGAGGCGTCCGAGACCGTGAGTATGATGCTCCGCAAGAAGCACATTCCTCATCAGGTGCTGAACGCGAAGTTCCATGAGATGGAAGCGGAGATCATCGCTGAGGCAGGCAAGCGCGGCGCGGTAACCATCGCAACCAACATGGCCGGCCGTGGTACCGATATCCGTCTCGGCGGACACATCGAGATCCCCGAGGACGCAACCCCGGAGGAGCGCGCGAAGCTGAATGCTGAGGCTGAGGAGCGCGCGAACGAGATCAAGGCCCTGGGCGGTCTGAAGATCATCGGTACCGAGCGTCATGAGTCCCGCCGTATCGATAACCAGTTGCGCGGACGTGCCGGTCGTCAGGGTGACCCCGGTGAGTCGCGGTTCTACATCTCCCTCGAGGACGATCTGATGCGTCTGTTCGGTTCGGAGCGCATGATGGGCCTGTTCAAGACCCTCGGCCTCACGGACGGCGCGGAGATCCATCACCGCATGCTCTCGAGCGTAATCGAGAAGGCGCAGAAGAAGATCGAGGACAACAACTTCGGTATCCGTAAGAATTTGCTGGAATATGACCGTGTGAACAACGAGCAGCGAGAGATCATCTACGAGGAGCGCCGCCGCGTGCTCGACGGTGAGAACATGCGCGAGTACATCCTCAAGATGGCGCGCAATACGGTTGACCGCATCGTGAGCAACCACATCGGCGACGACATGTATCCCGAGCAGTGGGATCTGGACCAGCTCAACGAGGATCTGCTTCAGATCATCCCGATCGAGCCGATCAAGCTGGACGAGTACCTCAGCAAGCACGGCAAGAAGCAGGATGTCATCGAGCTTGCGCAGCAGGCTGCGATCTCCCTCTACGAGGAGAAGGAGAAGACGATCTTCCCCGAGATCGAGCAGTTCCGCGAGGCAGAGCGCGTCATCCTTCTTCAGGTCATCGACCGCCACTGGATGAACCACATCGACGATATGGATCAGCTCCGCCAGGGTATCGGCCTGCAGTCCTACGGACAGCGCGATCCCGTGCAGGAGTACAAGTTCCAGGGCTATGACATGTTCGAGAACATGATCAACTCGATCAGCGAGGACACCATCCGTCTTCTGATGAACCTCCGCGTGGAGCAGCGCGTCGAGCGCAAGGAGGTCGCGAAGATCACCGGAACGAACAAGGACGATACCGTGGCCAACGCGCCGATCCGCCGCGCGACCAAGAAGGTTCAGCCGAACGATCCGTGCCCGTGCGGATCCGGCAAGAAGTACAAATTCTGCTGCATGAGAAAAGGACAACAGGAGTAAGATCATATGATAGAACTGGATGAAGCAAAATTCACCCTGCAGAGCTACAAGGGCATGCTGAAGGAAGTCGGCGATTCCCTGGACCTCGAGAGCAAGGAACGCAAGATCGAGGAGCTCTCGGGACTGCTCGAGTCGCCCGGTTTCTGGGACAACCCCGACCGCGCGCAGGCTGCCACGAGAGAGCTCAACGAGCTGAAGACGATCGTCGACGGGTTCCGCAAGCTGGAGCGCCAGTACAATGACATCGGCGATCTGATCGAGATGGGCAATGAGGAAAATGACCCCGAGATCGTGCCGGAGATCCAGGCCGACCTCGCGGCATTTACCGAGGAGCTTGAGGCGCTTCGCCTTGAGACGCTTCTCTCGTCGCCCTACGACAAGGAAAATGCGATCGTCACGCTCCACGCGGGAGCGGGCGGCACGGAGAGCTGCGACTGGGCGAGCATGCTGTACCGCATGTACCAGAAGTGGGCGCAGAAGAAGGGCTTCGGCTTTGAGGTCCTCGACTACCAGGACGGTGACGAGGCCGGTATCAAAGCGGTCACGTTCCAGGTGGACGGCCACAATGCGTACGGGTATCTGAAGTCCGAGCACGGTGTACACCGACTCGTCCGCATCAGCCCGTTCAACGCGGTAGGTAAGCGCCAGACCTCGTTCGTGTCGTGCGACGTCATGCCCGACATTGAGGAGGACCTCGACGTTGAGATCAACGAGAAGGATATCCGCATCGATACATACCACTCGAGCGGTGCCGGCGGACAGCATATCAACAAGACATCGTCCGCCATCCGCATCACCCATTTTCCGACGGGTATTGTTGTGCAGTGCCAGAATGAGCGTTCGCAGCTGCAGAACAAGACGAAGGCCATGCAGATGCTGAAGGCCAAGCTGTTCATCCTCAAGCAGGAGGAGCAGCTCAACAAGGAATCAGGCATCCGCGGCGAGCAGAAGGATATCAACTTCGGCAGCCAGATCCGCTCGTACGTGCTGCAGCCCTACACGATGGTGAAGGACACGCGCACGCAGGTTGAAGTCGGCAACGCGCAGAGCGTGCTGGACGGCAACCTCGACCCGTTCATCAACGGGTACCTCAAGTGGATGGCGCGCAAGCCCGGAGCTGAGGAGTAAGTATCAGGACAGTGAAAGGCGTCTGTGATGGACCATTTTGTATTACATTCCCCGTACGAGCCGACCGGCGACCAGCCGGAGGCGATCCGCGACCTCGTCGCGGGCTTTGAGGCGGGACGACAGTTTCAGACGCTTCTCGGTGTCACCGGTTCCGGCAAGACGTTCACGATGGCCAATGTCATCGCGCAGTTGAACCGGCCGACCCTGATCATATCGCACAACAAGACGCTGGCGGCGCAGCTCTACGGCGAGTTCAAGGAGTATTTTCCGGACAATGCGGTCGAGTATTTCGTCAGCTACTACGATTACTACCAGCCCGAGGCGTACGTTCCCGCGACGGACACGTACATCGAGAAGGATTCGGACATCAACGATGAGATCGACCGTCTGCGCCATTCGGCGACGGCGTCGCTGACCGAGCGGAGGGACGTCATCGTGGTGGCCAGCGTGTCGTGCATCTACGGGCTCGGCAGCCCGATCGATTACAAGAACATGACCGTCTCGCTGCGGCCGGGCATGGAGGTGAGCCGTGAGGCTGTGATGCGCAGGCTCATCGACATCCAGTTCGAGCGCAACGAGATGGATTTTAAGCGCGGCACGTTCCGCGCACACGGGGACATTCTCGAGGTGTACCCGGCGGACGGCTCGAGAGAGGCGTACCGCATCGAGTTCTTCGGCGACGAGGTGGAGCGCCTCTCAAGGATCGACCCGCTGAAGGGGCGTGTGATCGCGGACCTCGAGCACATGGTCATTTTCCCGGCGACGCACTACGTCGTGGAGCCGGACCAGATGGAGCGGGCACTCGCGAACATCGAGGCGGAGCTCGAGGAGCGCCGCGAATATTTCAAGGCGAACGACAAATTATTGGAATTGCAGCGAATCACGGAGCGCACGCACTACGATATCGAGATGCTCCGGGAGACCGGCGTGTGCTCGGGAATTGAGAACTACTCGATGCATCTTGCGGGACTGACGCCGAAGGATCCCCCGTACACGCTGATGGATTATTTTCCGGACGATTATCTGATCATCGTCGACGAGTCGCACATCACGCTTCCGCAGGTGCGCGGCATGTACAACGGCGACCAGGCGCGCAAGACGACGCTGGTGGATTACGGCTTCCGCCTTCCTTCCGCCAAATGCAACCGGCCTTTGAATTTCGGTGAGTTCGAGGAGCGCATCAACCAGATGCTGTTCGTGTCGGCGACGCCGAACGATTACGAGGCGGAGCATGAGCTCGCGCGAGTGGAGCAGATCATCCGCCCGACCGGTCTTCTCGACCCCGAGGTGGTCGTGCGGCCCGTCGCGAACCAGATCGACGACCTGGTCGGCGAGATCCATAAGGAGACCGAGCGCGGCAACAAGGTACTCGTCACGACGCTTACAAAGCGCATGGCTGAGGAGCTGACGGATTATCTGCAGCAGGTCGGCATCCGCGTGCGGTACCTGCACTCGGACATCGACACGCTCGAGCGTATGGAGATCATCCGCGACATGCGGCAGGATCAGTTTGACGTGCTGGTGGGCATCAACCTTCTGCGTGAGGGCCTGGACATCCCCGAGATCGGGCTTGTGGCGATCCTCGACGCGGACAAGGAGGGCTTCCTCCGCTCGAAGACGTCGCTTGTGCAGACGATCGGCCGCGCTGCGAGAAATGTCGACGGCCACGTGGTCATGTACGCGGACACGATGACGGATTCGATGAAGGGCGCCATCGACGAGACGAACCGCCGCCGCGCGATCCAGCAGAAATACAACGAGGAACACGGCATCACGCCGCAGACGGTCCGCAAGGCCGTCCGTGAGCTGATCGCCATCTCGAAGAAGGCGACCGGACGCCGCAGAGGCGGCATCGAGAAGGATTACGAGTCCATGAGCCCGGCGGAGCTGAAACTCCTGATCGAGCAGATGACGCGCGCCATGCATACGGCCGCCGCGGAACTTGACTTTGAGAAGGCAGCGGAGCTGCGTGACGAGATCAAGAAGATCCGGGCGCTCGCCGAGGATTGACCGCGATACCGCAAACCGCGACACCGCAAACCGCGACACTGCAAACCGTGACACCGCAAACCGGCGGCGAGGAGGCTGTCCGGGGCGGAAACATTTGACATAGCAATATCATTTTACGACTTAGAAAGACCGTTTTCATGAGTGATCATAAGAAATACATTCGCATACGAGGCGCGAAGGAGAACAACTTAAAGGGGCTCAGCGTGAACATTCCGCGCGATGAGTTCGTCGTGCTGACGGGCCTGAGCGGCTCCGGCAAATCCTCCCTCGCGTTCGACACGATCTATGCCGAAGGACAGCGGCGGTACATGGAGTCCCTCTCCTCGTACGCGCGCATGTTCCTTGGGCAGATGGAGAAGCCCGATGTGGAGAGCATCGAAGGCCTTCCCCCGGCGATCTCCATCGATCAGAAATCAACCAACCGGAATCCCCGATCCACCGTAGGCACGGTCACCGAGATCTACGACCATCTGCGTCTTCTGTACGCGAGGGTCGGCACGCCGCACTGCCCGAACTGCGGCAAGGAGATCAAGCGGCAGACCGTCGACCAGATCGTCGACTCGCTGATGTCGCTGCCCGCGGGCACGCGCTACCAGCTGATGGCGCCGATGGTCAGGGGACGGAAGGGTGAGCACGCCAAGGTGCTCGAATCTGCTAAACGAAGCGGTTACGTTCGCGTCCGTGTGGACGGCAGTGTCTACGACCTGTCCGAGGAGATCAAGCTGGACAAGAACGTCAAACATACCATTGAGATCATTGTGGACCGTCTGTCGGCGAAGGAGGGCATCGAGACCCGCCTCACCGATTCCGTGGAAACCGCGCTGCGTCTCGGCGAGGGACTGCTCCTCGTGGACGTGATCGGCGGCGAGACGCTCTCATTTTCTCAAAACTTCGCGTGTCCGGATTGCGGGATCAGTATCGAGGAGCTCGAGCCGAGATCATTTTCCTTCAACAATCCGTTCGGCGCATGTCCGGCCTGCAACGGACTTGGATACACGATGGAGTTCTCGGAGCGGAAAATCGTTCCGGATCCGTCGCTTTCCATCAACCGCGGGGCATTGGCCGCGCCGGGATTTCAGTCCAGCGACAATCGTACCAGTTTTGCGTGGGCGTACTTAAAGGGGCTCGCGGACGCGTACGGTTTCTCCCTGGACACACCCTACGGAGAACTGTCCGAGGAAGCGCGAAAGGTATTGATGTACGGCGAACCCGGACGTACCGTGAAAGTCCATTACCAGAGCCGGCGCGGGATGGGTCAGTATGACATTCCCGCGGACGGTGTGATCCGGAATCTGCAGCAGAGGTATCGGGAGACCGCGTCCGAGACCATGCGGCAGGAGTACGAATCGTTCATGGACATCTGTCCCTGCAAGGAGTGTAAAGGACTTCGTCTCCGCAAGGAGGCACTGGCTGTGACGGTGAGCGAACGCAACATCGCAGAGGTGTGCGACATGCCCATCAACGCGATGCAGCGCTTCGTCGGAGACCTGAAGCTCACACCGCAGAAGGAGCAGATCGCGAAACTGATCCTGCGGGAGATCCGTTCCCGCGTCGGTTTCCTGATGGAAGTGGGTCTTGACTACCTCACGCTGTCGAGACCGACCGCGTCGCTCTCGGGCGGCGAGGCACAGCGCATCCGCCTGGCGACCCAGATCGGGTCCGGGCTGGTCGGCGTTGCGTACATTCTCGACGAGCCTTCCATCGGACTGCACCAGAGGGACAACGACCGCCTGCTTCGTTCCCTGAAGCAGCTGCGGGACCTCGGCAACACGCTGATCGTCGTCGAGCATGACGAGGATACGATGCGTGCCGCGGACTGGGTCATCGATATCGGACCCGGCGCCGGGCAGCACGGAGGCGAGGTTGTCGCGGAGGGCACGGCCGAGGACATCATGGCCTGCCCGAGATCGATCACCGGCGATTATCTCGCGGGTCGGAAGTTTGTTCCGGTTCCCGCGAAGAGAAGAATGCCGTCGGGATGGATCACGATCAAGGGAGCGAGAGAGCACAACCTGAAGAACATCGACGTGAAGGTGCCTCTCGGAGTGTTTACCTGTGTGACCGGCGTGTCCGGTTCCGGCAAGAGCTCCCTGATCAACGAGATCCTGTACAAGTCCCTGGCGCGCAAGTTAAACCGCGCCACGACGATCCTGCCCGGGGACCACGACACGATCGAGGGTACCGAGGCGCTCGACAAGGTGATCGACATTGACCAGTCGCCGATCGGACGCACGCCGCGTTCGAACCCCGCGACCTACACGGGGGTGTTTGACCAGATCCGCGATCTGTTTGCGTCCACCACGGAGGCGAAGCTGCGCGGTTACAGCAAGGGGCGCTTCAGCTTCAACGTGAAGGGCGGCCGTTGCGAGGCGTGCAAGGGCGACGGAATCGTGAAGATCGAGATGAATTTCCTGCCGGATGTGTACGTACCGTGCGAGGTTTGCGGCGGCAAGCGCTACAACCGCGAGACGCTGGAGGCGACGTACAAGGGCAAGAACATTTTCGATGTTCTCGACATGCGTGTAGAGGAGGCGGTGAAGTACTTTGAGAACATCCCGTCCATCTGCAACAAGATCAAGACGCTGGACGCCGTCGGGCTTTCCTACTTGAAGCTCGGACATCCGTCCACCTCGCTCTCGGGCGGTGAGGCACAGCGCATCAAGCTGGCGACCGAACTTTCGCGCCGCAGCACCGGCAAGACCATCTACATTCTGGATGAGCCGACGACGGGACTGCATTTTGCGGATGTTCAGAAGCTGATCGACATTTTACATATGCTGGCGGAGGGTGGCAACACCGTGGTTGTCATTGAGCACAACCTCGATGTCATCAAGACCGCCGATTACATCATCGACATGGGCCCTGAGGGTGGCGACGGCGGCGGAACCGTCATCGCGAGCGGTACTCCCGAGGAGATTTGCAGCCATGCCGAATCCTACACCGGACAGTATCTGAAGCCGTGTCTTCAGCGCCGTTCCGGGGTAACACCGGAGAAAGAAGTATGAGCAGTTCATTTTACGCCATGCTGTCGCGAATGAAATACATCCGGAGATGGGCGCTGATGAGGAACTCCGAGCCGGAGAACATCAGCGAGCACTCCCTGGAGGTCAGCATGCTCGCCCACGGCCTCGCCGTCCTCGGCAACCGTCGTCTGGGCAAGCAGCTTGACGCCGATCGCTGCGCGGTGATCGGTCTGTACCACGACGCAGGTGAGATCATCACAGGTGACATGCCCACGCCGATCAAGTATTACAATCGGCAGATGCAGAGCGTGTTTCACGAGATTGAGGACGACGCATCCGAGGCCCTGCTGTCGATGCTCCCCGAGGATATCCGCAGGGACTATCGCAGTCTGTTCTTCCGCGCGGAAGGCGAGGAGGAGCTGTGGCGGATCGTGAAAGCAGCCGACAAGCTGTCCGCCCTCATCAAATGCATCGAGGAGGGCAAGGCGGGCAACCGCGAGTTCGAGAGCGCGAGGAAGACGCTCGAGGATTCCATCCACGCTTTGCAGGTCCCCGAGGCGGAATTGTTCATGACGGAATTTCTCCCGGCATACTACCGGACGCTCGACGAGCTCAGCTCGGAGACGGACCGGACGAATTGAATGCAGTGCCGCGAAGCGCAGCAGCGGATGCGGATTATGAGCTGTGAGCGGTCCGCGGTGCACGGAGGAACCGAATGAAACGAGTATTGTATATTGATTTTGAGAATGTCAGCCAGCAGGGACTGCGCGGGATCCAGAATCTTACGAAAAATGATCTGGTCCGCATTTTCCTCGGGCCGAAGTGCTCCAAGATGTCGCTGATCGACGCGGATATGGTGTTCCACTGCGATGCCACCGTGGAGCTGATCACGAACGACCAGATCGGCAAGAACGCCCTGGACTTCATCATCATGGTGCATCTCGGTTATGACATTGCCAAGAAGGCAGGCAACGCCTACTATGTCGTGTCGAACGACAAGGGCTACGAGCCGGCCATCAATGAGATGAAGAGCATGACCGGCTGCACGATCGAGAGACTGCCCGATGTGGACGCGGTCATCGCACGCGGCGGTGAGGTGAAGACGGGACTTCTCGCTTTCCTTCACAGAGTGGCGCCGATGCCGGTGACGGACAACACGACGCAGCACGAGGTGCTCGGCAAGGGACAGAAGAAGACAACGACAACGCGCCGCACGGTCGGCAACGGTGCGGGCAACCGCTCCGGTGAGCAGGGATCGCGCAACAGCTCCGGCAGAACGGGCAACACCCGCAGCGGTCAGGGCAGCAGAAGCGCGAAACCGCAGACCGGACGCACGCAGGGCGGACGTCCCCAGGGCGCAGCTTCCGACAACGCGGCGAAGAACGCGGACGCGGAGCGGAAGGCGGCACAGCGCATCGGTGAGAGCGAGGAGACCCCGAAGAAGGTGAACCGCCGCACCGGTGAGGGCACAGCCGAGGAGACGACGAAGAAGACGGTGCGCCGCACGGCAGAGGCGGAGCAGGCACGCGCACAACGCGCCCAGGCGGATGCGCAGCGCAAGGCGTCCCAGGCAGCGGCCAAGCCCGCGCAGGATGAGGAGGAAGTGCTTCGCAAGGCGATCGAGACGTGCCACACGAAGCAGGAGTTCCACAATTATCTTGCGAAAAATCTTGACAACAAGGACCACATCCTCGCGCTGTACAACCGGGGAAAGAAGTTCCTGACCGTCGACGAGGAAGCAGTTCGACGCGAAAACGGAGATAGCGAGGATAACAACTGATATGGCAGATGAATGTGTGATCCGCACGATGACGATCGACGATTACGACGAGGTGTTCAGCCTGTGGAGCAGTATCCACGGGTTCGGCATCCGTTCAATCGACGACTCGCGTGAGGGTGTGGATCGGTTTTTGAAGAGAAATCCGACGACGAGCGTTGTCGCGCTTGTGAACGGAAAGATCGTGGGAGCGATCCTGTGCGGCCATGACGGACGCCGCGGCTGCTTCTACCACGTGTGCGTGAAGGAGGGCTTCCGCAAGCGCGGCATCGGCAAGACGATGGCAGTGGCTTGTATGGTAGCTCTGCAGAAGGAGCACATCAACAAGGTCAACCTGATCGCGTTCAAGACGAACACGCTCGGCAACCACTTCTGGCAGGGCGCCGGCTGGACGTTCCGCAAGGACCTGAATTATTATGATTTTACGTTGAACGAGGATAACATCACCCGGTTCAACAAGTAGTTTATACGGAGAGAAAACGTGAAGAATCGACTCTGGATAGCGGGAATTGTCTTCGGTGTCGTCGTGCTTGCGTCCGTGCTGTATTTCGGCATGGATGATGAGCCTCAGACGGCGCCTGTGGAGTATGCCCCGACGCCGACGAACGCGCTTCCGAGCGATCCTGACCGTTTTCTGCGCGTGATGTCGCCGACACCTACGGACGAGCCGACACCGACACCTTCCGCCCCCAAGACGGAGGCCACGGTGAAGGAGGAGTTTATCCTCGGTGACCGGACCACGCAGGCGCTGACCTACGACGGCATCCTTGAGGTCGATTTTCAGCAGCGTGATTACACGAGGCTTTCGGACTACAAGCTGGAGGTGACGGACGGCACCTGGGAGGCAGTCTACGAGATCCCCAGCGTATGCACCGCCGTAAAATTCCGCTTCTCCGGCATTTCGGTGTTTGAGCAGCTTGGCGCGGTCAAGGACGAGACGACGGAGTACTACAACTATTTTAACGGAAATACACTGAAGAGGGATGACAATCCCGTCGTGGTATCGGTTCCCATCGAGAGAGACACGGATAAAATTGTCCTGTACCTTCGAAGCGATGAGGCCCGCATTACGCAGAACGGGAGCATCCTCGCGGCGTTTCTCCTGAAGGACCGGAAGGTGCAGTGCCTTCTGGCGACGACGGACATCGCGGAGACAGATTACAGCCGGACCTATTATGTAGCGGATGACGGACGCCTCGAGAACGTGTATATCGAGGTGATGGATCAGCAGACCTCCTGCTATGACCGCCTGACGCACCGGCTGCAATGGCAGTTCAGCAGATTCCGCGACGGCGAGCGCATCGACTGTTTGGAGGCGCGCAATCCGAGGTCGCCGGAGGACCGCGACGACATGATCGTTCTGTACCGTGGCGCTCCTGAGACGATGCCTACGGAGGTCTACGGCGTGACGAACACGTCATTTTCCCTGTGGGACCGCATCGTGGAGGCGGAGAGCAACATGACGATCGCCAACCGCGAGTGGGAGCAGAGCATCAACACGGCAATCCTTGCGACAAGCAGCTTCGGCACGCTGTATATGGACACCATCGTCTGCAGTTACCTGGCTGAGGACGAAAACGGCAAGGAGAGCATCAAGGGTACCGTGACGGAACGCATTTTCCGATGGGAAAATCCTGAACTGCACATGAGCATGGAGAGCGCTGTTCCCGAGCCGGACAGCGAGATCGATGTCCGCACGGTGATCGACGATCCGGACCACCCGAGGTATCTGCTTCGGTCCTACAATATCAGCGAGCACCGGCGCAGAAGCCGCGCGGAGACATCGGAGGGTGAGCTTCTGTGGGTGGAGGACGCGATGCTTGCGGACGGGGAACCGTACCGTGTCGAGAGGACGTATCCGGACTACATTCGCGTGCAGGATCTGAGCCACGGCAAAGTTCTTTCTGAGGAGATCAAGGACTACTCGGGCAAGAGGATCCGTTACACGACATACAACTACGATGAGGAGGACCGCATCGAACGCACGGAGACGCGCGACAAGGATGACAATCTCATCGAGACATACGATTACATTTATGATGTCTCCGGAGACCTCGTCAAGGCCATGAAGAAGACCTATGACAAGGATGGAGAACCGCTCGAATCCGTCTCGTATGACGCGGACGGCAACATTATCCCGGAGGAACCGGTCATTCCGCCGGAGGACAATATCGACTGATTAAGAAGTAAACCGTCGCGGCGCGGCGGTATGTGGGGAAAGACAAAACGGTAACAGGAGGGATTACAAATGGCAGGAGGTATCAGCGGGAAGATTTCCCTGGAGTATTTGATCGAGCAGGCACTTCGGATTCCGAAGGTGAAGGTTGATCGCGAGGAGTTTTTGAAGGGCGCGTTTGCCAAGGAAGGCATTCTGGTCCGCCAGATCGTGGAGGAAGGACCGGTAGCGTGCGACTATTCGGATATTGAGTTGGATGACATGGCGGAGAAACTGATCCTCCGTCGCACGTCGGAATCCTCGGCGATGTCATTTGCCGCGGGAATTCCGGGCGGACTGGCGATCGCCGCGACGATCCCTGCCGACACGCTGCAGTTCTTCGCGATGTCGCTTCGGATGGCGCAGGAGCTTGCGTATCTGTACGGAGCCAAGGATTTCTGGGCCTGTGAGGGCGAGGACGGCACGCTGGTGAGATACCAGCTCATCTGCTCGCTCGGCGCAATGTTCGGCGTGGAGGGCTCGTCAGCGGCAACACGGCTTCTGTCCTCGCATCTCGCGATGCGTGCGGTCGGCGGCACTCCGCAGAGAGCAACGACGCGCGCGTTCTGGGATCCGATCGTGAAGAAGATCAGCAAGGAGCTGACGCTTCGCCTGACGACGGACACCGCATCGAAGGGTGTGGCGAAACTGATCCCCGTGATCGGAGGCTTCTTCTCCGGCGGAATGACATTTTTCGCGATGCGCCCGATGGGCAAGAAGCTCTACGACGTGCTCAGCACTGCCGCGTTCCGCTACAGCGACAGCTATGCGATGAAGGATTACCTGGCGCTCGAGGATCTCGTCGCGAAGGCGGAGGCCGAGGCGATGTTCGAGGACGACAACGCACCTGCGGCAACCGGCGATGTGGCCGCGGACGGCGGCTGGGGCCCTATGCCCGGGACAACCGGCGACGCGAGCGCGAAGAGCGCGGAAAATGCTCCCGCACCCGCCGACGAGAAGGGTGACACCGCGATCCCGATCAGCTTCGGTGACAGCGACAACAACGCAGGTTCCGTGCCGGTCGGAGGCGCTCCGGCTGACGGCAAACCCGCGGATGGCGATAAGAAGGAAGCAGCCGGTGACGCAGCTCCGGCAGAGAGCAAGCCTGCCGCACAGGAGGCGGCGCCCGCGCCTGCAACGCCCGCGCCGATGACGATGGACGAGGTGTTCGCGACGATCGAGAAGCTTGCGACGCTCCGCGACAAGGGAGCCATCACGCAGGAAGACTTCGACGCGAAGAAGGCGGAACTGCTGGCGAGGATCTGATTGTCAGCTATAGAAAACAACTGATATTGAAAGACAACGAACGGGCCCCGATCATCTCGGGGCCCGTAGTTTTTTGGATTCATCGACGCGAAAGCGTCAGTTGCTGATGCATTTCGTTAATACTGTCTGTAGTCTATGCTGTACTTGTGTGTCGCCACGAACTTGCAGTACTCCGCGGAATTGCGAGCCCACGGGAGCACGAGCAGAAAGAGAATGGTGAACACCATCTCGATGCCGATGTAGCCGATGCAGTAGAACAGCGCTTCACTCAGGTTGCCGAAGAAGCTTCGCTCGTCGCGGTAGTAGAAGACGACGAAGTTTACGACGCTGCTGATAAAGCGGAGAAGCATCGCTACAAAGTAGCCGCCGCACAGGCGGATGTGCTCAGGCCAGGTGCCGACACGGTATTCCTCCTCGAGGCTGTTGCCGGAGGAAGGATTTTCCGCAGTATCTGTTCTGTCCGAGGAAGCTTTTTTACTGTCTTTCACCTGACAGAAGAAGCCGCCGACGCCGATCAGCGTGTAGCTGAACAGGTAGTCGAGGATCTCGGCAGTCATGTGGTTTGTGTCGACCAGCCCGAACGCGAGGTCGCCGAAGAACTTCAGGACACTGAACAAAAGCGCGCAGGCAAGGCCCGTCCGTCCGCCGTAGAAGTATCCGATCAGATACAGGAAGAACAGACTGAACCAGGTGACATCTCCGCCCTCCGCAAAATGGATCAGGATGAAGTAGGAGAACAGCAGGCTGAGGCCGAGCAGGATCGCGATCCAGACCGGTTTGCGTCCCCAGAGGGCGCGCTCCGAAAGGGGTGCCGTCATTTTTCTGTCGCTCATTCGTCATCCCTCCTCTCCCGGGAGTGAAGATTTCGCTTCCGTTCGTATCGTTTGCGGTTCCGGTTGCAGATGCAGATGATCGTGAACAGGGCAAGGCCGCCCCAGACAATGATGTTGAAGACATTGTCGAAGGTGCTCTCATCCGCGATGATGCTCTCAGGGTGTCTCGTCAGGTTTCCGAGTCCCGTGAAGAACACGGCAATGATCGAGACGATGTAGTCCTTGAGCTGAACAAGGGCGAGGATCGTACCGACGATGCCGAGGATCCATCCGTTTCGGCGCTCGTCGCTCGCGGAGTTGACATCGACGACGCGCTCCAGGAACTCCTGCTCCTCCTGGTAGCGGGTGCGGAGCTCATCATTTTCCAAAGCATCGCGGATCTGCTCCGCCTCCATGCTTGTGCCGACGTACTTGAAGTTCTTGGAATCCCAGAGCTTCAGCGTGCGGCCGTAGTCGCGGTACACCTGATTGATGTACTCGTAGGAGACATTTCCCTCGCGCTCGAGCGCAAGCCCGACCTTCTGGCTGAGCTTGGCGAGAGCCGTGTTCTGCAGAAGGATCAGCTCGACGATAAATACGTAGGTAGCCACATCCTCAAGCTTCTGGAACCCGAGGTCGTTGTTGTCGCCGGTGTTGCGGTAGCGGCTGATGTCCGCGCCCGCGGCCTCGATGTGGTCATCGCCGTCGTCCTCGTAGGTGTTCAGCACCATCACGAGGCTGACCTCCGACATGTACGCCTGATAGTAATCGTAGATGGCGCGGTTGGTCGTGCACTGCTCCGTGAGCTTCGCGCATCCCCGGATGTAGAAGTCCTGGTGGATGCTGAAATAGGTCTCGCCGGAGAGAATGTTGAGAAACTCCTGGCTGAACCCGCTCGTCGTATCGGCATCTGTGTCCGGCGTAACGCCGCCGACCTGTTTGCGGGGGAGCTTGTCCATGCAGTAAAATGCTTTGCCCCTGCCGCAGCGGACAAGACCGTATTTGTCCTCAAGGTAGGAGATGATATTTCTGTAATGCGTGAAACCGTATGTATCCGGCCCGCCGTACCGCGCCTCGAGCTTCATCTGGCTGAGCTGGTCACCGACCATGGATGAGGAATAGCGGCAGTTGGGCAGGTAGAACACGAGGACGTACATGTGCGCGCTCCGGTAGGAGAGCAGCAGAAGATCCGCGTACTCCTCGCCGACGGTCTCGTTCTCATAGCGGTCCGTCGTGTGGCGGAAGAGGCAACGACCGAGGTACACGCGGTCAAGCTCGTTGTTCCGGAAGCCCTCGTACTCGTATTCGAGGCAGCTGTCCAGGTTGCCGAGAAGACGCTTCGTCTTGCGCGGAACCTCCGACGTCTCGTTGACATAGATCGGATCGTCGGTCTTCGAAAAATGATAGTTGTCCGAATGGTTGTTGAGTAACGCGTCGAGCTTGTCATTTTCCGGATTATCCGCGAACGGAACGAAGAGGTATATGTCGTCGCGGAAGGTTTTGTGGTACATCCGCTTTTCCAAAAGGCGGTTGAGATAGTGCCCCCAACAGAGATACACGCGCTCGTGGTACGCCGTCTCCTCGGCTGCGGGAAGAAGTCTGTGGCGGTAGAAGTTTAAGCCGCGCAGGAATTTTTCACCGTCGGGGGAAATGCAGACAGCGGAGAGGGAGTTGATCGGCGTTCCCTGCTCCTCCAGTTTGTTCAGGTAGTCGATGAAGGCGTCGGCAAGCTGCGTGCTCGCCTCGCGTCCGCGGAAGTCCGGATCGATGACGATGGAGATGATGAACAGATTGTTCTCCTCCCGCTTGCGCGAGTATTCCTTCAGGATCTCGTCGGGTGCGATGTCGTCGTCGCGGCACGTGTTGTAGTATTCGATGACCTCGTTCAGATCGGAGGCTGCCTCACCCTCATCACGGTAACGGTTGTAGTGGGCGAGGATCTCCTGCGGATCCGTAAGCTCCTCATAATGACCGTCGCTCACGTCCTCGGTGTCGCCCGGCACAAACTTCACGGGGCCGAGGATCTGGTCGAAGAGGCGGTCCTTCACGGGGAAGAAGTTGACGTAGCCGACCAGCTTATCACCGTGCGTCAGGCACACAAAGGTCCTGGGGTTATGGCGAAAACGGTCGATCATGTTCTGCTTGGTCCCGACGAAGCTCTCGTCGATCGCGCCGTACACCTTCATGTCAAGGGCGAAGATGCGGTCGATCAGGCTCTCCTTCATCGTGTCGCCGGTGATGACATTGTACTTCATACACTACTCCTTTCTTCGGTAAGAAGGGGTTTCGTTATATCCGGTATGACATTTCGGGGAAACGAAGCATGCGCAACGTTTCCCCGAAGCAAGGAACCTGTGAAACTGAGGTTCCGTTATTTCGACTTCAACTCTTTCCAGAGCTCGTTCATCAGATCGGTAACCTTCTTGTCGGTCTGCGTGCAAACCTCGCAGTTTTCGATCGAGGATTCCGGAGGAACAAGCGTCGGATCTTCCTTCTCATCTTCACTCAGGCTCTCAATTACCTTCGTGTTCGGCGTCGAAAAATAAATGTACTCAAAGTTGGTCTTTGCTACATCCTCGCGGCAGAGGAAGTCAAGGAACTTGGCTGCGTACTCAACGTTCTCGCAGTGCTTCGTGATCGCGAAGCAGTCGATCCAGACGTTGGAGCCTTCCTTCGGAACTACGTACTCGAGATTCGGGTTCGATTCCTTGCCGAGGTAAGCCTCTCCGGAGTAGATGACACCCATGACGGCGTTGCCTGCGACAATCTCGTCGCGGACCTCGTCAACCAGGTACGACTGCACGTCGGGCTTCTGCTTGATGAGCAGCTGCTGAGCGGCGCGGATCTCGTCCTCGTTGTCCGTGTTGAGGGAGTAGCCGAGGTACTTGAGAGTGATCATGAACGTATCGCGGATGCTGTCCTGCATGATGATCTCACCCGCGTAGTCGCCGTTGAAGAGGACATCCCAGCTGTCGATGGGAGCCTTCACCTTCGTCTTGTCGTAGAGGATGCCGATCGTGCCCCAGAAGTGAGGCAGGCAATACTCGTTGTTCGCGTCAAATGCCTTGCAGAAGTCGTAATACTTCTGGCCGATGTTGCCTTTATTTTCCATCTTATCCCACGGGATCTTCTGGAACTCGCCCTCGTCGATCATCTTCTTCATCATGTAGTCGGCGGAGCAGACGAGGTCGTACTTGATCGCACCGGAGCTGTACTTCGTGTACATTTCCTCGGGCGTCAGGGCCTCCTCGTACTTGATCTCGATACCGGTCTCGTCG
This sequence comes from Lachnospiraceae bacterium, assembly GCA_017617545.1. Classification (GTDB taxonomy): domain Bacteria; phylum Bacillota; class Clostridia; order Lachnospirales; family Lachnospiraceae; genus ISDg. The sequence goes on along the minus strand of JAFZVZ010000006.1, from coordinate 27,905 downwards.
GTGAACTGCTCAAGCAGGTCCGGATCCAGATACTCAGCGTAGTTGATGATGGTGAGGGTGCCGATGATATCCTTCTTCTTGCCGCAGCCGCCCAGGAGCGTTAAGGTCATTGCCAGGCAGAGCACTACGGCGATCATCTTGGGGAATTTCTTCTTGGTCATTGGGTTTTAAATCCTTTCTTCTATGTTCTTCTTCGGTGTTTTCCTACGGTCGGACAGCGCGTTGACAATGATCAGGATGGCGCTTACGACCAGGAAAATCAGAGTGGAGAGGGCGTACATTTCCGGCTTGATACCCTTGCGGATCTGGCCGTAGATCATGGTGGAGAGCGTATTCACTCCCGCGCCCTTCGTAAAATACGTGATCACAAAGTCGTCCATGGACATGGTGAATGCCATGAAGAAACCGGAGAGGATACCGGGCACGAGTTCCGGCAGCATGATCTTGAAAAAGCTGTAGACCGGACCGGCGCCGAGGTCTCTCGAGGCCTCGTAGGTGGCTATGTTCATCTGCTGCACACGGGGCATCACACTCAGGATCACGTAGGGAATGTTGAAGGTGATGTGCGCGAGCAGGACGCTTCCGAACCCAAGCGGAATGAAGTGCACGAACCAGAGCATCAGAGCAATGCCGGTGACGATATCCGCGTTCAGCATGGGAATGTTCGTGAGTCCCATCATGACTTTATACGGACGCTTGCGGAGCGCGTGGATGCCGATCGCTCCGGGAACGCCGATCAGCACGGCGATGACGGCAGAAGCGAGCGCCAGGATCACCGTGGTTAATAGTGCTTCCTTGATCTGGTTGTTCGAGAAAAGCTTGGAATACCAGTCGAGTGTAAATCCGCCCCACACAACGCGCGAGCGGGAATTGTTGAAGGAAAGGACGATCAGGACAAGGATCGGAGCATACAGAAGAACGCCGATCAGGCCGATGTAGATTCCGCTTGCGATGTCTTTCAGTCGTTTCAAGGCTGTTCTCCTTTCCTTTATTTTCCGTAGCCGTAGCCGACCATTCGCAAAAAAACAACTTGAAAAGTTATAAGGTAGTTGTTTTTTTACCAGACGACGGACTCTTTGCCTTCCGTGTTATGCCGCATCGTGAAGGCCATGCTGATGAGGACGAAGATCATGAGCGCTACGGAGAGGCCGGAACCGACGTAGCGGTTGCCCGTCATGAACTCCTGCTCAATGACGTTACCGATCAGTTGCAGCTTGCCGCCTCCTAAGAGGTTCGAGATGACAAAGGATGTCATGGACGGCACGAACACCATCACGGTGCCGCTCAGAAGCCCGGGAAGGGAGAGCGGGAGGATGATTTTCCGAAACACCGTAAAACTGCCGGCGCCGAGGTCCTTGGCGGCCTCGATGACGTCCTCGTTGATCTCCATGATCGCCGTGTAGATCGGCAGCATCATATACGGCAGATAATCATATACCGCGCCGATCATGACGGCGGTCTCCGTGTTGGCGATGCGCAGCGGCTCAAAACCCAGCTTCGTCAGGAAGAGGTTGAGGATGCCGTTGTTGGAGAGGATCATCTGCAGCGCGAGGATCCGGAGGATAAAGTTCATCCACATCGGAAGGATGATGATGAACAGGGAAAATCCTTTCTTGCTGAGACCCAGGTGCTTCATCGCCATGACCATGGGGTAGGACAGCAGAATGCAGAACACCGTGCAGCCTATGGCAATTTTAAGGGAAAACCACATGGCTTTCCGGTGGATCGGCGAGAAGATCGCCGTGATATTCGAAAGCGTCGCATGCCCGGCACCGTCGGAGAGCGCGAATCGGAAAATAACGATCAGCGGCAGTACCGTGAACCCGATGATCCACACGAGGTAGGGACCGGACAGAAGCGATCTTCGGTTTGTGCTTCTTGCTTCAGTCTCATTCATCGCGGGCAACCTCCTCGTCGTCACGCACGGGCTTGTGCATGATCTGAATGTTGTCCGGATCGATCGTGAGACCGACGAACTCGCCGATCGGAGCGGGATCCACGCTCTGGATCATCCACTCATAATCGTCGACCTTCACCTTGATCTCGTAGTACGCGCCCTTGAAGATGATGGAGATGACCTGGCCGGTCAGATATCCCTCACCTGCCTTGACGATCTCGAGGTCCTCGGGACGGATCACAACGTCGACGGGGTTATTTTCCCCGAAACCGGTATCCACGCACGTAAAATCCACGCCCTGGATGTTGACCAGGCAGTCGCGGACCATGATGCCGTCGATGATGTTGCTCTCGCCGATGAAGTCCGCGACGAACGCGTTCTGCGGCTCGTCATATATGCTTTTGGAATCGCCGGCCTGCTGGATGATGCCCTTGTTCATGACAATGATCCGGTCGCTCATCATGAGCGCCTCCTCCTGGTCGTGCGTGACGTAGAGGAAGGTGATGCCGACTTCCTTCTTGATCTTGATCAGCTCGCGCTGCATCTCGTGGCGCAGCTTAAGGTCGAGCGCTCCGAGAGGCTCATCGAGAAGGAGCACCTCAGGCTCGTTCACGATGGCGCGCGCGATGGCGACACGCTGCTGCTGACCGCCGCTTAAAGAGAGCGGCTCGCGGTCCTCATAGCCGTCGAGGTTCACCAGCTTGAGCGCGTAATCGATCTTATCCTTGATGTATTGGGAGCTCTTCTTCTTGAGTTTCAAGCCGAAGGCAATATTGTCCGCGACACTCATGTGCGGGAAGAGCGAATATTTCTGAAATACGGTGTTGACGTTGCGCTTCTCGGGCGGAAGCATCGTGATGTCCTCGCCCTCGAACAGCACCCGTCCCTTGTCGGGACGCACGAAACCGCCGATGATCCGCAGGATCGTGGATTTGCCGCAGCCGGAGGGGCCGAGGAGCGTCACAAACTCGTTGCGACCGATATCCAGGTTGAAATCGTTGAGGATCATCTTGCCGTCGAAGGACTTGGTGATGTTCTTGAGTTGTAAAATAACATCCGACATAATATGGAAACTCCTTACCGAAGATAACGTTGTGTGTTGTTGCTCAGAAGCTCGGCGGGGTACTCACCCACAGCAACAACGCGTCCCTGCGTCCTGCGGAACCCACGCAGTGCGGCTTGTTCGCCGGGTAAATGAAGGAATCACCCTTGCGCACCGTGTAGGTCTGTTCGCCGTATGTAAGCTTGACGGAGCCCTCGAGAACATACCCGAACTCCTCGCCGTCGTGGGGCTTGTCGAGCTCGGTGGTCGTCCCCGGGCGCAGCCGGATCAGGATCGGCTCGATGCTGCGGCTCTGCGCGGACGCGACGAGCCAGTCGATGACGTTGCCGTTGCGGTCTTCATTTTCAAAATAATCTTCTTTGCGGTAGACGATCTGGGGTTCCCGTTCCTCGCTGAAAAACTCCGAGAGGTTGGTGCCGAGGCACTCGACAATGTCCTGAAGAGTGGAAACGGAGGGCGCAGTCTGCCCGCGCTCCAACTGGGAAATAAAGCCCTTGGTGAGTTCCGTCCTCGCCGCGAGCTCTTCCTGAGTCAGACCGTTTTTGTTGCGCAGATCACGGATCCGCTTGCCGATTCTTTCCTCTATCATATAGGGACACCCCCTTCCACCCTCACCATTATATTTATACTAAACTAAAAGTCAAGTATTATTTTCATTGCCTTCTTCGCGGAAACATCGTTTTGCCGTGGGGTGAGAACTATGGTATAATCCGTATCAAGGGGGCGTTTCGGCGCCGAACGAAAATTTTACGGAAAAGTTTTTCCTGACATACAGAGTACACATCCCCGTGATATGGTTGCATCACAAGGAACGAACGAACCCGGAAAGGAGGCACGCATGTGCCGGATCTTACTTGCGGAAGACAATGACGGACTGAGGGAGGTCATGGCCGATTTCCTCTCGGACAACGGCTTTACGGTCGACGCGTTTGCGGACGGCATGAGCGCGTGGGACGCATTTTGCGAAAACCACTACAGGCTCGTGCTCCTCGATGTGATGATGCCGAAGATGAACGGCTTTGACGTGTGCCGGAGGATCCGCGCGAAGGAGGATGTGCCGATCCTGTTTCTGACGGCGAGAGTGCAGGAGGAGGATCAGCTGCTCGGGTACTCGCTGGGAGCGGACGAGTACATCGTGAAACCGTTCTCGCTGCCGGTGCTGGTCGCCAAATGCAGGGCCATCCTGGAGCGCACGGTCGGCCGAACGATGGCGGCGGAGGTCTTTACGGCAGAAGGGTTGAGCGTGAACTTCGTGACGTGCAAGGCGAACGTGGACGGAAAGGACGTCGATCTGCAGGATCTCGATTACCGGCTGCTTCGGTATTTCATCGCGAACCGCGGACGCGTGCTCACGAGAGAGCAGATCCTCGATCGCATCTGGGGGCTCGATTACGAGGGCAGCGACCGGGTGGTCGACACGCACATCAAGAAGCTTCGCAAGGCGCTCGGGCGCTACGGCAGGTTCATTGAGACCGTGATCAAGGAAGGGTATCGCTTCGTTCCGTAGAAAACCATAAGACGCAGTGAAGGCGGGGGATGAGTATGAAAAACGGAAGGAAAATAGGAAAAACCATTCGGGCGTATGTGCTGATCGAAGTGTTCGCGTTGGCAGTGGCAGCAGTGTTTTTGGTTGGAAAATACTATGCCGCGAAATCGTCCGTGCGGTCGGAGATCGAGGCGTGTCTTCCTCAGCTGTATGATGCGGCGAGCGAAGCGAGGTCGGGGATCGAGGACGGAGCTTTGCTTTCGGAGCCGATGACACTTCATATTGAGGCGGGGGAAGAATCACAGGATGTGCAGGGGGTTCCGCAAATCGTGTCATCGATGACAGGGCTGAGATTGTCCGGAGCAAAGGAGATCTGGGATTTTCTGTATTGCCTGCAGCGGGACGAAGAGATATTGAATGGTCTTGAGACCAGTTTCTACGGTTGTGTCAATGTTGCCGTCTATACGACGTGTAGTGATTCGGCTTCAGTGTCCGTGTCGGACGACATCGAAGCGCAGTCGAAAGCAGGAAGGCTGTTCCTCAACGGAAACATCGCGGTCATCAGTTACCGGATCGCGGAAGACAAGACGATCGTCTGGGATCTGACGAAGTATTTTCCGGAGGATAAGATCAACGAACTGATGGAGAATACGTTCAGTGAATCAGCTGTTTTCACGGGACTGTTCTACAATACGATGGACGTGGTGTCGTTGTGCGTGCGGGAAACCGGGGACGGAGAACTTGTCCCGACGCGGGTGTCAATCCGAAGTTTTGGGCACGGGTATCCCTGCATCCTGCAGTCAGAGGACTACCGAGAGACAGACACGAGGATTTGGCTGGATCCGAATGAAACACCATGGAAGACGAAGGATGATGTCCCGGAAGGAACGTTTCAGCCGGGCGTGGACATTATCATGATCAGCCAAAACCGTGAACTGCGGGATATTCTTGCGAAACCGCAGCATTGGGCGTATCTGGATACGGACCGGTACTACCTGGCGGAGCGTTCCTATACCGAGCGTTCGCAGAAGACCCGGTACGGTCATGATGCCGAACTCACGCTCGCTCAGAAAGAAGGCATGGCGATCTATTCGAGCAGCGAGAATATCTACCCGACGGCAATGTCATATTATGTCCTTGTGGATGTCAACAAGGTTGTGTGGAACCGGATGGGCGGACTGGTCGTGTTCACAATTGCCTTCGCTCAGACCGTCGCCGTCATTGTTATGATCATCCGCAGCGTATGGAAACGCAGGAAAGACGAGCAGGAGCAGCTGCGGAACACGTTCATCGGCGCGATGGCACATGAGTTGAGAGATCCGGTGGATATCACGCGCAAGACTGCGGGGCGGCTCGCGGAGGGAGTGGATCCGGAGGAGCGGGCACAGTGCCTGGAGACACTGACACAGGAGAGCGTAACGATGAACGATCTTCTGAATCGCATGCTCACGTACACCCGTGTGATGGATGGCAAAGTGACGCTGCATGAGCAGATGACGGATTTGGGTGAGCTGGTGGAGAGCGTGCTGCCGGCGTACTATGAGCAGCTGGAAGCGAAGCGGATGAAGGTCAAGCTGGTGAGGACCTGTCCGAAGGAGCAGCTGTGCGATCCGGATCTTATGAGGACAGTGATGGAAAATATCCTTACCAACGCGGTAAGCTATGGTGAGGAGGACAGTATTTTACACATAGAACTGAACCACGCGAAGGTGACCGTGTGGAACCAGACAGGCAGCCGCCTGAGCGAGAAGGATCTCAAGGGGATCTGGACGCCTTTGTATGAGCGGGAGCAGGACGGAGTGCGCACAACCGGCGGGATCGGACTTGCCATGTGTGCAGGCATTCTAAGGCTTCACGGAGCCCGTTACGGGGCGTATAACGAGGGGATGGGCCTGACCGTGTATTTCGATTTTTCGAATGCGAAGAAGACCCGCACGCTGCGCAGGTTTGGGTGGATCAACCTGGCGTCATCCGGTATGTTGTTGCTCACTTCCTATGTCTGGTATGCGGTTTACCGGGCATATGGTGCAAACTGGTTCCGGGGGGATACCTATACGATAACTCTTGAAGGCGGCAAACTCTCGGGATATAACAGGCCGATGTGGTTTCTGGCGGTTTCGTGCGGGTTCCTGGTATGCGCGATCCTTTTCGCCTGGGCGTACGCAAAGTCGGCAATGCCGAAGTTGCTGAGGGCAAAGTCTCCCTGGAAAAATGATGGTCAGGACGGCGTGAATGACGACGCGGAAGGTGGGGAGATATGAGAAAACGGAAGAAGTTCACATGGAAGAAACTGCGGCCGTATCTCCTGACGGAAGCTATCGCTTTGCTCATGATCGTGTTGCTGTCAACGATGCTGTACGCCATAACTGAAGGAACCGTGCGGACGGAGATCGACGGGTATGTGAGCGGACTGGATGTGCTGAAAGACGCTAACACGAACAATGACGCGGACATTATGACCAAAATACAGTATCTGAGGAGTACTCTCAATTATGATGAAGACTACAATGACTGTTATGTCGTCTCGCTCCTAGAAGACTGTTTTGACGCGGAAGCGTATCGCAATAACGGCGGGAACGAACAGGGGATCAACCTTGACGGATTGTATCTGGAAGGAACTTACGTATATCTGAAGGCGCAGTACATGGAGGAGGACGAGATCCTGGAAGCCCACTTCTGGGTTCAGAAAGAGTGCATCTGGGATCTGAAGAAGTATTTTTCGAAGGAAGATATTAAAAAGCTCGCGGATTTCATTACCGTAAATCCTTGGTGGAGACCCACGGTGGACGAATTGCGCGGCAGGGAGACGCAGGACGGGCATTTTATCATCACAGGGATGACGCTTACCGATGAAGGTACGCTGACGCTGAGATCGCAGGAATTCAAAGAATCCGATGAGATCCTGAAAACGAAGTATCAGACGGAGAGCGGCCGAAGGGGTGAGGTGCGTCTGTCTCTGGCTGCCCTGAAGCAAAACTCTGAGCTGAGCGGCCGTCTGGAGTGGTTTCGGTCCGAGGAGCCGGACGATGACCGATACTATTATAAAGTTCTGAATTACAGCGATCCGTATTATACATGGCTCGGTTACGACCAAAGGATCACGGAGATACAGGAAGCCGGCAACGGGGAGATCTCGTATGTGACGAGGGGCGAGAACACAACTACACCGAACATAGTGCTTTACGTTTTGTTTGATCGAGATCAGATCATATGGAACAAAGCGAGTCGGAAAATTCTCTGTACGGTCATCTATATTCAGCTCTTAGCAATCGGTGGAATGGCGCTTCTGTATGTCGGACTGCGAAAGAGTGAAGAGCGAAAGCAGCTGCGTGATACGTTTGTCAACGCGATGGCTCACGAGTTGAAGACGCCGGCTGCGGTTGTCCGCAACACCGCGGAGTACCTGGCGACAGGCGCAAAACCGGAGAAACAGGGACATTACATTGAGGTGCTGACGCGCGAGAGCGAATCCATGGACACGCTGCTGAACCGCATGCTGACATACACACAGGTGCTGGACGGCAAGATTGAGCTGAACCCGGTGGAGACCGACTGGAACAGTATTACGGACAGGGTGATCGCTTCCTACAGCGATCTGATCGCGGAGCGGCAGATGAAGGTCGAGTTTGCGGTGAGGACCGCGGAAAGACCGGTCTGTGATCCGGATCTGATCGGTATGGTGATCGACAATCTGATCTCCAATGCGGTGCGCCACGGTGAGCCGGGAAGCACGATCATCGTACAGACCGCGGAACAGCGGTTCATGGTGTGGAACAAAGCAGATCCGCTCACGGAGGAAGAACTGGAGAAACTGTGGTCACCGATGTTCCAGACGGAACGCCGCTCGAAGGATTCGGAGACCGGAGGCATGGGACTTGCCATCAGCGCAAGCATTCTGGACCGGCACGGAGCATCGTACGACGCTTACAATCAGGACGACGGACTTCTGTTCCGGTTTGATTTTTCGAAGGCAAAGGAGAATACCAAGAGACGGAGGGATTCATGGCTCTCTGTGATCATTGCCACCATCTTCTTGATTCCCGCAGCCACCTTTTTCGGAACGAGATATGCCTTGGACGGCGGTGTCGACAGGCTGGCATATATGTGTATGTACCTTTTTATCTGGGTTTTGGCTGCTGTATTGCATGCGATACGATCCGGCACCGGAAAGAAGCGGGTCCGGAAGCGAAAGAAGTGAGAAATTGACGCGGAGATGCAGTTCTGATAGAATGAAGAGGCAGAGATTGCGGATCAGAGGAGGGCATTTTACGAAGAAACCGTGAGGTGCCCGGGACAGTCAGACGGACGTCCGTCGGAAGGGAGAGCAGCATGGATTATGAGGCACAGCAGTCGGTTGAGATCGTTCCCGGATTGATCCTGGGAAGCATTTACAATCTGGAGGAAATCCTGTACATGAAGCCGGATGTGCTGTTCCCGCTGGACCGGCTGCCCGGCTGGATCTGGAGCTTCGGCTATCGCGGCGAGGTTGTCTACTATCCGATCACGGACTACAACATCTTGCCGGATGACGTGCTCGACAAGCTTGTGGACGAGCTGCTGGCGAGGCTGCAGGCGGGCAAGAGAGTGGGCCTCTTCTGCGTCGGCGGACACGGTCGCACAGGGTACGTCGCGTCGTGTGTGTTGCACATGCTCGGGACAAAGAGACCGATCTCGTTTCTGCGGGATCAGTACAGCATGAAGGCCGTGGAGACCTTAGAGCAGGAAAATGCGGTCAAGCGTTTCCAGGAGCGTCACCCGCGGATCTCGGTGTAATAATACACCGCGAGCTGCGTGCGGTCTCGCAGGTTGAGTTTTTCAAGAAGTGTGCTTATGTAGTTGCGGACGGTGCCCTCACTGAGGAACAGCTCCGCGGAGATCTCGCGGTTGGAGCGGCCGGCGGCGACTAACTCAAGAATTTCACGCTCCTTATCGGTAATACCATGGGCGTCGTAGTCGAAAGGCTCCGGCGCCTTCATTAATTCGGGCAGCTTTCCGATGATCTTCTCGCCGAACACGGTCTGACCGCGCATCACGGCCGCGAGAGCAGGCGCGATCCCCTCAAAATCCTGCTTGAGGATGTAGCCCTTCGCGCCCATGTTGAGCGCGTTGATGATGTATTCGTCATCGGAAAATGTCGTCAGATACAGGATCCGCGCATCCGGATAGTTCCGCAGGATCTCCTTGCCTGCGTCGATCCCGCTCATGCCCTCCATGCGGATGTCCATGAGGATCACGTCGGGCTTGTGCTCGCCGTACAGCGAGATCGCCTCCGCGCCGCTGTGGCCGGTGGCAACCACGCGGATGTCACCCGTATTTTCCAAAATCGTCTGCAGAGACATCGCCACGAGGCGGTCGTCGTCGATCACTACGATGTTCATGATTCCTGTCCTTTCGGTATAGTTAAGAAAATGCGGAAGCCCTGCTCCGACTGCGTGAACGTGATCCGTCCGCCGACGCTGCCGGCGCGGTCCTCCATGTTGCGCAGGCCGATGCCGCGCGCGAGAGGCTTCCGTTCGGTGTGCACGCTGCCGTCGGCGCCCGCCGCGGAGGACGGATGTCCGTTGTCCTCGAGCAACAGCTGGTAGAAGGCGGGATGTTCACGGAAAATGATGTCGATCCTGTCGCCGTTTGAGTGCTTGACGGCGTTGGAGATGCCCTCCTTCACGATGCCGGCGATGCAGAGCTTGATCTCGCCGGGGATGTATTCGCCCGCGTCGTACTGAAGGGTAACGTCAAAACGGTTGTCCACCGGCTCCGTCATTTCCTGCAGCACCCGCTTCAGGTCGATCGAATCGTCGTGCAGGTCGTGGACGCTCGCGCGGATGCTCGTCATGGCGCCGTCGAGCGTGCTCTTCAGTTCCGCAAGAGGTTCCTTGAGTTTCTCGTCCTTGTTGATGACCTGCAGCGCGCCGGTCTGAAGGATCGAGCGCGTGAGCATGTGGCCGACGTTGTCGTGGATCTCGCGGGCGATACGGTTTCGCTCCGTGAGGGTGGCGACGTGGACCTCGTTGTCCTGCGCCTCGAACAGGCGCCGGTTCTGCTCCGCGAGCTGCAGGTTCTTCTCGGTGATGTCATCGTGAAGCGACTTCAGATGATCCACCGACTGCGACAGCCCTTCCACGCGGAAGTACCAGATCACCGTCACGGCAAGTCCCGTGAGCATGCATATGATCTGCTGCGTCGACAGCTGGCTGAGGTTGGCCGTGAACGAGATTGCGGGGATGATGAGCCACCATTTGCGCTCATGCAGCGCGTCGTAGAGAAACAGCGGCAGCGCGCAGACCAAGACCGGAAATACGCCGCAGGCAGCGGAGCCGCAGAAGAGTAAGGCCCAGGCGATAAAGCTTCCCGACAGAAGCTGTGCCGCCGCCGAGAGGCAGATGGCGATCAGCAGCGCCAGCACGGGCACGACAACAGAGCCCGCCATGAGAAAGCCGGGCAGGCACAGAAGAAAGATCGCGCATTTTTCGGAGAGTCGGTTCATAATTGTCGTTCCCCCGGGCATATCGTTCGATTTTGATTATACACATGAGCGGGGGCAAAAAACAAGACCTTAGTATTCGGTCTGTTCAAGCAACCGCGGATGTGGTAAACTGTCTGTATCGCGGAGGGATATCCGTGAAAGAGGAAAAGAGGAAACGGAAATGACCAAACGGATCGGAACATTTTTTACATGGATCGGGATCACGGTCGGCGCCCTTCTGGCGAGCTTCTCCGTCGTGTGTATCCTGATCCCGAACGACGCCATCGACTACGGCACGGCCGGCATCGCGATCCTGATCAGCAAGCTCTCGGGGTGGAATCTCTCGATGTGCGTGGCGGCGGTCTTTCTGCCGTTTCTGCTGCTCGGCTTTCTGATCCTCGGCAGGCGGTTCGGCATGCATGCGATCTGGGGCTCCGCGGTGTACACGGCGGGCCTGGAGTTGTTCCGTTGGGTGCCGTTTGAGCTGAACACGGAGCATTTCCTGGCGGTCGTGTTCGGCGGCGCGATCCTCGGCGCGGGGCTGTCGCTCATCCTGCGCGCGGGCGGCTGTATCGACGGCTCGGAGATCTTCGCCAACATCGTTGTGCGCAAGCTCTCGGAGAAGACCGGGAGAAGCTTCAGCATGACGTATCTCCTGATCGGTTTCAACGCGTGCGTGTACCTTGCGGTGTTCCTTCTCATCAACCGCAACGCGGCGCTGATGAGCCTTCTCGTGTATGTTGTTGCCTCGGCGGTGATCAACCATTTTACGGACCATTTTGAGTCGGTCAAGCAGGTGACGATGATCACGAAGGACGCGGAGCGGCTGGCAGAGGCGATCCGCAGCGAGCTCAACAAGACGTGCACGATCATGGAGTCCTACGGCATGATCGCGGGGAGCAACAAGATGATCATCTGCTATGTCAACTACTTCGAGCTGCCGAAGATCAAGGAGATCATTTCGGAAAACGGCGGTGCCTTCACGACGGTGTCGACGATCGACGAGATCGTGAAGTAGGTAGTCGGTGGTGAGCCACTAACCCCGTCCCCCCGGCTCACCACCGACCCCTGTCACCTCATGACATTTGTCACATACAAATGATGACGCAACACACTTGGCGCGGGAGCGATCCCGCGCTATTCTTATGTCATACGATGGCCGACCGGGGTTGTGGGGCGGTCGGCAAATGAAGGAACACAGAGGAAACAACGCGACGAAAGCGAGGAAAAACGAAACATGAAACCTACGGTAGTAAAGATTGACAACCTGGTGAAGCGGTACGGCGAACTGGTGGCGCTCGATCATTTTTCGCTCGAGATCAAGGAGGGCGAGATCTTCGGTCTGCTCGGTCCGAACGGCTCGGGCAAGACGACGACGATCAACTGCCTGCTGTCTCTTTTGACGTACGACAAGGGCGAGATCGAGGTGTTCGGGCAGGAGATGAAGCCGACGAGCTACGACATCAAGGGGGAGATCGGTGTGATCATGCAAAATGTCGCCGTGCTCGACGAGCTCACGGTGCGCGAGAACATCGATTACTTCTGTGGTTTATATATCACGGACAAGGAGAAACGCAAGGCTTGTGTGGAGGATGCGATCCGGTTCGTCGGGCTGGAGGACTTCGTGAAGTTCCGCCCGCAGAAGCTCTCGGGCGGTCTGCTGCGAAGACTCAACATCGCCTGCGGCATCGCCCACAAACCGAAGCTCATCATCCTCGATGAGCCGACGGTGGCGGTCGATCCGCAGAGCCGGAACCGCATCCTGGAGGGGATCCAGGAGCTGAATCGCCAGGGCGCAACGATCATCTACACCTCGCACTACATGGAGGAGGTTGAGCAGATCTGCACGCGCATCGCGATCATGGACAAGGGCCGTAAGATCGCGGAGGGCACGAAGGACGAGCTCAAGGGAATGATCCGCAACACCGAGAGCGTGTCGATCGAGATCCTCGACCTGCCGGACAATGTGCGCGAGAAGATCGCGAGCCTGCCGCACGTGTACGAGACCGAATACGACGGAACCAAGCTGATGGTGCGCTGCACCGGCGGACGCCACAATCTGATCCGCATCCTTGCGGTGCTGCAGGAGGCGGAGCTCGGCTTCGGCCGCGTGTTCTCGGAGCTGCCGACACTGAACGACGTGTTCCTGGAGATCACCGGAACGGCGCTGCGCGATTCAAAGGAGTGAGGATAAGCACATGTTTTTACACAACCTGAAATATGAGTTGAAGCTGGTCTTCCGCGCCAAGGATTTCATCCTCTGGATGATGTTGTTCCCGATCTTCCTCGGGACGCTGTTCAAGGTCGCATTCGGTTCGATCTACGCGAACAACGAAATGTTCAACACCATCCCGGTGGCGGTCGTTCAGACTTCGGAAAATGAAGTGTTCGCCGGCATGCTCACCGCTCTCACGGAGGGCGAGGAGCCGGCGCTCAAGGCGACGGTCACGGACGACGAGACGGCGCGGAAAATGCTGTTCGACGGCGAGGTGACCGGCATCGTCTATGTCGGAGAGACCGTGGAGCTGAGCGTCAGCGGCAAGGGAATGTCTCAGACCGTGTTGCAGGAGATCATTTCCCAATGCAATCTCTATGAGACGGTGATCCGGGACGCGATCGCGACCGATCCGGCTTCCGTGCAGAGTGCGATACAGGCGCTCTCCGCGGAGGTGAAGGTGTGCCGCGAGGTCTCGTCCAACGCGGACAACACCGATGTCTACGTACAATATTTTTACAATCTGATCGCCATGGTCGCGATCTGCGGCAACATGACGGGGCTGCACATCGCGACGGACAACCAGGCGAACCAGTCGACGCTCGGCGCGCGCAAGAACTGCTCGGCGACGCCGAAGAGAGTCAACCTTCTGGCGGGACTCGCCGGAAGCTACATCGCCCAGTCCGCATGCATGATCCTGTGTGTTACGTTTTTGCGGTTCGTGCTGGGGATCCACTTCGGAGGCAACATGCTCCTGCTGTATTTCGCGGCGATCCTGAGCGGCTTCCTCGGCGTGACGATGGGATTTTTCGTAGGATGCGCAGGCCGCATGAAGCAGGACATCAAGGAGGCGATCTCCATGACCGTTTCCATGGGCCTGTGTTTCCTGAGCGGTCTGATGATGGGCAACATGAAGGGCATTCTCGCGGAGCATGCACCCTGGGTGAACCGGGTGAACCCGGTCGCGATCATGTCGGACAGCTTCTACTGCCTGAACATGTACAGCGACTACCGCAGATTCATCACGAAGATCGTCGGAATGCTGATCTATATTGTGTTGTTCGCAACGCTCGGAGTGGTGCTCTCAAGGAGGAAGAAGTATGCAAGTATTTAACGCTTTTTTGCGAGTGCTTCGCAGCAAATTCGGCGCCTCGGCCATCTATATCGTTCTGTTTTTCATCGTCGGTATCATCATGACGAGGACAAACTCGGCGGACAACGTGTGGGAGAAGACACAGCTTGCGATCGTGATCGAGGACAACGACAACACGCCGGAGAGCAGGATGCTTGCGGAGTTTGTCTCGAAGGGAAACAAGATCGTCGAACCGTTTGAAAATGACGATGATCTGACGGACGCGATGTACTACGAACGCGTGGACAGTGTGATGACGATCCCGGAAGGGTATGCGAAGAGACTGGCCTCGGGTGACACCGAGGAGCTCATCACGCATCGCCACATCCACGACAGTTATTCGGTCGTCAACGTACGCATGCTCATCGAAAAATACGTGAACAGCGTCGAGGCGTACCTGAAACTCGGCCGGACCACCGAGGAGGCGTCGAGGGCGGCGGCTGAGGCGCTCGCCAACGAGGCTGAGGTGACGATCCTCACAGAGAGCGAGGGCAACGACACCCCGGAGAATGATCTGCTGATGTTCCTTCGGTACATGCCCTACATCCTCCTATGCGTGATCCTGAACTCGCTGTGTCCCGCGTTGATCGCAATGAACAAAAAGGACATCCGCTTCCGAACCGACTGCTCGGGCATCCGCCCGCACTCGTACACGATGCAGCTGTTCGGGGCGAGCGCGGTGTACGTCGGTGCCATCTGGCTTGTGTTCCTGGTGATCGGAACGCTGATGAGCGGCGCGATGGTATCCGGGCGGCTGTGGCTCGCCGTGGCAAACAGTCTGCTGTTCGCGCTGTTTGCGGCAGTGCTGTCGCTCTTCGTCTCGGAGTTCTCTCCGAGCAGCACCGTGGTCAGCCTCCTCACGCAGCTGGTGTCCCTGAGCATGTGCTTTTTGTGCGGCATCTTCGTGGATCAGGCGCTTCTCGGCAGCGGAGTGGAGACCGTGAGCCGGTTCCTTCCCGCATATTGGTACATCCGCATCATCCGCATGCTCGGCGGAGATATTCCGTTTGACAGCGGTGAGGCCGCGCTCGCACTCGGCATTCAGGCCGGCTACGTGCTGATGTTCGTGCTCCTCACGATGATGGTGCGCCGCACACGCTACGTGAACGTGGTGCCCCGCAAAGCAACGGCGTAAAACCGAACAGAAATGACAAGGGGGAACGGTTCAGGTCCCCCCTTCTTGACCGCATTTCGGAAACGCGGTATAATCACCCCAAAGGGCTGCCGTAGCGGCCCGTTGGGGGTGATCGTATGAATACCGGCAACAACTATTCCGTATCCGCCTCGGCGTTCGGCCTGCTTGACACCACGAAGAAGGTGCAGGCCGTTCTTTGGGGCGCTTTTTTGATCTATGCATGGAGTGTGGTCATCACGCTGTTTCAGCGCGCGGACTTCGGGGAGTGCAGCGTGCTGGACGGCGCCTTCAACTGGACGATGAAGCAGCAGTACCGGGATATGGTCGGCATTATGCTTGTAGGGTTTGCGGCAGGGATCATGACGATCGTCGTGTACGTCGTCGGAGGCCTGTTGTCGCTTGTGTTCAGCATCTCGGAGATGAGTGCGATCCATGCGGCTTCGAAGCAGATCGGCGCATTTTTCAAGGCGTCCCTGCTGCTGCGCGTGGATGTCGCGCTGAAGATGCTCCTGCTGGCCATGGGTCCGGACTTCTGGTCCGAGTACGGCCGGTGGATGCATCTTGTGTGGTTTGCGAGCATTTTCCAAATGATCGCCAATATCCTGATCGTGCTGCATGTGCGCGAGGTGTGCAAAGAGGCGGAGACACCGTTTGACGGCCGGCTCGGCTGTGTCGCAGTGGCGATCCACGCTATGGCTTGCCTCATGACGCTGATCGCGCAGTGGGTCGTGCTCCCGCTGACGCTCGTGTTCGCGGTGGCGATCCTGATGGCGATCTACTACGGCCGCGCCCGCGAGGCGATGAACGCTGCGAAAAATGCGCTGCGCGCGAAGGAGCGGGAGGCGAAGGAGCAGGCGCTCGCCGAGGTGGCGGAGAAGAGGAGCGAATGAGATTCTATATATCGGACTTGCATTTTTTTCATAACAGTTTGAACACGATGATGGACAAGCGCGGGTTCGCGGACGCGGAGAGCATGAACGAGTACATGATCGAGCGGTGGAACGCGCGCGTCAAGAAGAAGGACGAGGTCGTCATCTTAGGGGATTTTTCACTCGGAACGCCCGAGCAGACGACGGAGGTATTGCGGCGGCTGCAGGGGAAGAAGTTCCTGATCGCGGGAAACCACGACCGTTTTGCGCAGAGCAGCCGGTTTGACACGAGTCTGTTCGGCTGGATCCACGCGTACAAGGAGATGAGCGACAACTGCCGCAAGGTCATTTTGTGCCACTATCCGGTGATGTGCTACAACGGGCAGTACCGCGTGAACGGCGAGGGCGCCGCGAGGACGTACATGCTTTACGGTCACGTCCACAACACGTACGACGCGGAGCTCATGAAGCGGTTTGTGGCGGAGACGCGCGCCTGCACGCGGACGGTCCGCGGGGAGAGTGAGCCGTCGCACATTCCGTGTGAGATGATCAACTGTTTTTGCATGCGCTCGGACTACACGCCGCTCACGCTCGACGAGTGGATCGAGTTGGAAAATGCCGAATAAAAACGTCACGAAAGGGGAACGCCGGGATTGCGCGTTTCCCTTTACTTTTCGGGGCGTTTGGAGTATGATAAAGAGTAGTTTTTCTGTGTGTCGGGGGGCGTAAATCAATACACACGGGGTATCATAATGACGCAGACGAAACGCGACAAAACGAAGAAGCAGCAGGCGCGGCGTGATCGTCGCGCGCTTCGAAGGTACAAGATTGCCTTTGCCTTCTTCCGGTTTATCATGACGCCGTTCGTGCGGCTGAAGTTCCGATTCCGCTATGACAGCCTGAAGAAGATCAAGGGACCGTACCTTCTGCTCGCGAACCACAACATGGAGATGGACCCGATCCTGATGGGGATTGCGGCCAAGCGGCAGCTGTTCTTCGTCGCGAGCGAGCACATCGCCCGCAAGGGGTTCGGCACCTGGTTTTTGATGCGATATTTCCACCCGATCCTGCACCGCAAGGGCAAGGACGGCGCCAGGTCGGTGATGAACATACTGAAGACGCTCCGAAGCGGCAGCAGCGTCATGCTGTTCCCGGAGGGCAACCGCTCCTTCGACGGCGTGACGTGTCCGATCCCGGAGGCCACGGGGAAAATGGCGAAGCACGCCGGGGTTTCCGTGATCACCTACCGGATGGAGGGCGGATACCTGTCGCAGCCGCGGTTTTCGACGACGCTCCGAAGAGGGCGTGTGACCGGCAAGCTCATCCGCGTGTACAGCCCGGAGGAGCTGAAGGCGATGAGCGACAGCGAGGTCAACGAGGCGATCGCGCGCGACCTGTACGAGGACGCGTACGAGGCGCAGGAGCGCGAGCGGATCGCGTTCAAGGGCAAGCGTCTGGCGAAGGGGATTGAGAGCACGCTGTACCGGTGCCCGCAATGCGGAGCCTTCGGGACTCTCACAAGCGACAACAAGACGCTTCGCTGTACCTGCGGGTACGAGGCGGCGTACGATGTGTACGGATACCTCGGCGAGCACTCCATGAGAGATCTGTGCAAGCAGCAGCGGGAGGCGCTGCGGCAGCGGCTTGATGATACCGGCAGCGACGCCGGCGAGATCTTCCGCGACCGCGTGACGGTCCGCCGCATCGGCGAGGACCACAAGGTGCTCACGGAGTGTGTGGGCGAGATTTACGCGAACCGCGACGGCGTGTATGTCACGTACGGGAACGCCGAGACGGACGACAATCCGGCAGCGGACGGCCCGATGACGGACACCCTCCGCGAGATCGCGATCTATTCGAGAAATTACATTGCCGCGTACGGCGGGGACGATGCATGGTCCTACGATATCCGCGGCGATGAGAGCTTCAACGCTCTGAAATACAGAGACTTACACACGGAGGCGGCGAGCCTTCGGGAAAGACGAGGACACGCAGGTGCAACTGATTGACTACGCGAAGAGTACTACCTGGAACTCGGTAATTGTTGTCGGTGTGATCGCCGTGATGGTGCTCGGTGCCATCTATCTGCGAAAGCACAAGATTTTCCGCAAGAGCATGCTGCCGACGGCGGTGCTGGGCGGATTTCTGATGCTGGCGGTCAAACTGATCGGCGTTCAGGCGGGCATCTTCAACCCGGACGGCGCGCCGTATCTGCGGTTCAATGAGGTGCTGCAGATCCTGACCTACCACGGTATTGCGGTCGGATTTATCGCGATGTCGCTGCGCACGCCGGCGGAGAGCGTGAAGAAGAGCGGGCGCATGGTCGGCCTAAAGAGCGGTGCGATCATCGTGAGCTCCTATATGATCCAGGGCGTGATCGGTCTTGTGATCTCCCTCGGACTCGCATACACCGTGATGCCGAACCTGTACAAGGCGAGCGGCATCCTGCTGCCGATGGGCTACGGCCAGGGCCCCGGACAGGCGAACAACTTCGGAAGCACGTTCGAGCGCAACGGCTTCGCGGGCGGACATTCCTTCGGCCTTGCGATCGCGGCGGCCGGATACATCTCCGCGTGTGTGGTCGGCGTCATCTACATGAACTACCTCGTGCGCAAGGGACGCCTGCGCCGCAAGGACTATGAGCCGGTGGCCGGTTCCGTGACGGTGGACGATCCGAACAAGATCGAGGAGACCGCATCGGAGTCGCTGGACCGCCTGTCGCTTCAGCTGGCGATCGTATTCGGTATCTATCTTCTCACATATATCATCACACGCGGCCTGATCACCGGGATCGGAGCGATCTCGACCGGTGCGAAGGACGCGGTGGGAAGCTTGCTGTGGGGCTTCAACTTCATGCTCGGATCGGCACTTGCCATCGCGGCGAGGAGTATCTTCCGAAAGAGACTCAAGAAGCTTCCGAAGGCCGAGCGCGCGCAGGACAACTACCTGCTGAGCCGCATCTCGGGCCTTGCGTTTGACGCGATGATCGTCGCGGGTATCGGCTCGATCGAACCCGAGCAGCTGTCCGGTCTGTGGCTGCCCTTCGCGCTGATGGCGGTGGCAGGCGCGGCGGTGACGCTCATCCACCTGAAGTTCGTGTGCAAGCGCGTGTACGGCGACTACTATTACGAGGGCCTGCTCTCGATGTACGGCATGATGACCGGCACGATCAGCTCCGGCGTCCTGCTGCTGCGTGAGATCGATCCGAAGCTGGAGACGCCCGCGGCCAACAACCTCATCATCGGCAGCAGCTATGCGATCCTGCTCGGCGCGGTGCTGATGGTGTTCGTCGGAATGGCGTCGCGCTCGGATCTGATGACGTGGATCACGTTCGGACTGATCCTGATCTACTATATCGCATTGATGTTGTTTATCTGCGCCGGCAAGGGCAGGAAAGAGAAGCCGGAGGCGGAGGCTGCCGAGGCGGAGTGATCGCTTCGGAAAATGATACTGTTACTTGACACAGCGGTCCGCAGAGCCGCGAACGGAGGCATACCTTGGGTTCCAAACGAGACAAACAGGGAATGAAGATCATCATCGTAGGCGCCGGAAATGTAGGTTCTACGCTTGTAGAACAGCTTGCGCATGAGGGCCACGACATCACCATCATCGACATTGTGGCGCGGAAGATCCAGGCGATCACCGACAACTACGATGTCATGGGTCTCGTCGGCAACGGTGCGAGCTACAGCGTGCTGATGGAGGCCGGGATCGAGCAGGCGGACCTGATGATCGCGGTGACTGAGGCGGACGAGCTGAACCTTCTGTGCTGTACGGTTGCCAAGCGCGTCGGACGGTGTGCGGCCATCGCGCGCGTGCGCATGCCCGACTACAGCAAGGAGTCGCGCTATCTGCAGGAGCAGCTGGGACTGGCGCTTGTCATCAACCCCGAGATGGAGACCGCGAAGGAGGCTGCGCGTATTCTGGCGCTGCCCACCGCCCTCGAGGTAGTATCGTTTGCCCATGGGCAGGCGGAGCTCATCAAGCTCGCGATCCCGGAGAACAATATGATTGCCGGCATGTCGCTGGAGGAGATCGGTAAGAAGCTCCCGCAGCGGGCGCTGGTGTGCGCGGTCGAGCGCAACGGCGAGGTGTTCATCCCCTCCGGTTCGTTCCGGCTACAGGCGGGTGACACACTTTCCTTCGTCGCCTCGAGACGAAACATCCGAACCTTCATGGACACGTTCGGATTCAAGTCCCGACGAGTGCGGGACACGCTGATCGTCGGAGGAAGCAAGGCGTCCTACTATCTGGCGCAGGAACTGCTGCACGCCGGAGTCGCGGTCAAGATCATCGAGCAGAACCGCGAGCGCTGCGACGAGCTGAGCATTCTGCTGCCGAAGGCTGTCATCATCAACGGCGACGGCACGGATGAAGCGCTCCTCAAGGAGGAGGGTATCGAGCGTGCGGATGCGTTTGTCCCGCTCACGGGTATCGACGAGGTTAACATCATCCTGACGCTGTATGCGAAGAAGATCTCCGGCGCGAAGGTCATCACCAAGATCAACCGCATGAATTTCAAGAGCGTTGTCCAGAGCCTCGAGCTCGGCAGCGTGATCTATCCGAGATACATCACCGCGGAGGCCATCGTCGCGTATGTGCGTGCGAAAAATGAGTCCCGCAGCGACAGCATCGAGACGCTGTACCACATGTTCGACCACCGCGTCGAGGCGATCGAGTTCGTCGTCAACGAGGAGTCCGAGGTCACGGGCAAGCCGCTGAAGGAGATGCGTCAGCGAATGAAGAAGGAGCTCCTGATCGCGTGCATCAACCGAGATGGTCACATCATCATTCCGAGCGGTCACGACAGCATCGAGGTCGGTGACACGGTTATGATCGTCACCAAGAACGCCGGCATGCAGAGTCTGACGGAGATCCTGAACTGACGCGGGTCCGAGGGCAATGATCGGCAAATAGAGCAAGAAGCGGGGCATTAGGCATGAACAATGCGATGATCGGTTATATTCTGGGATCGGTTCTCAAGATCGAGGGCATTTTGTTGCTCGGTCCTTGCGCCGCCGCGCTCTGGTTTAAGGAAAATGTCGGCTGGTACTACCTGTGCGTTGCCGCATTTTGCATATTGTGCGGATGGCTTCTGACGAGACGCAAGCCGGAGGATCAGGTGTTCTACCTCAAGGAGGGCTGCGTTGCGACGGCGTTGAGCTGGCTCGCGCTCAGCTTCTTCGGCGGACTTCCGATGTACATCAGCGGGCAGATCCCGGGATTCATTGACTCCATGTTTGAGGCGGCGTCCGGATTTACCACGACCGGCGCCACGATCCTCGGGGATGTTGAACATCTGGCGAGAACTACGCTTCTGTGGCGAAGCATGACCCACTGGATCGGCGGCATGGGAATTCTCGTGTTCCTGCTGGCGATCGTGCCGTTGAGCGGCGGTTCCAACATGAATATCATGCGAGCGGAGAGTCCCGGCCCCTCGGTCGGCAAGCTGGTGCCCAAGGTGCGTCACACCGCCCGCATTCTGTATTTGATCTACATCGGACTGACCGTGATCGAGATGATCCTGTTGTATTGCGGCGGCATGAGCTTCTTTGAGTCCGTGAACCACGCGATGGCCACGGCCGGAACGGGCGGCTTCGGCGTTCGCAACGACAGCCTCGCGTCCTACACGCCCTACCTCCAGTGGGTGGTCACGATCTTCATGATCCTGTTCGGCGTGAATTTTAACGCGTATTACTTCATCATTTTCCGACAGTTCCGCAAGGCGTTCGGGATGGAGGAGGTACGCTATTATCTGCTGATCGTGATCATGGCGATCGGACTGGTGTTCTTCTGCGTACGTCCGATGTACGCAAGCAGTTCGGACGGGATCCGGCACGCGGCGTTCCAGGTGAGTTCCATCATGTCAACGACAGGGTTTTCCACGGTGGACTTTGACCTGTGGCCGCAGACAGCCCGAACGATCATGGTGCTTTTGATGTTCATCGGTGCCTGTGCGGGCAGTACCGCCGGCGGCATGAAGGTGTCCCGCATCGTGATCGCGGCGAAGACGGTCAAGAAGGAACTGGCGGCGTACCTGCACCCGAAGAGCATCAAGAAGATCCGCTTCGAGGGCAAGCCGGTGGAGCATGAGGTCGTGCGTTCCATCAACGTGTACATCATCACCTACGCGGTGGTGTTCGCGGTTTCCGTGTTCTTTGTGTCGTTCAACAACTGCAACCTGGAGACCAATGTGACGGCGGTTGCCGCGACGATCAACAACGTGGGTCCCGGTCTCGCGATGGTCGGCCCCACGCTCAATTACGGACATTTTTCGATGTTTACGAAGTGCGTCCTGATCTTCGACATGATCGCGGGACGGCTCGAGTTGTTCCCGCTGTTGATGCTGTTCCATCCGGGGATCTGGAAGGAAGCCGCACGGAGCAGCAAGTTGCAGAAGGTGCTGCACCGGGACAAAAATCAGGCGTGATACATTTCGGAAAAGGAGGAAAACAACCATGGAGAAGACGAAAAAAAGAGTGTTCCACGTCATATCCATCGGCGACAAGAGCGATTCGATCAGCCGTGGATTTGACATCTTCATTGTTGTGATCATCCTCCTCAATCTGACGGTTACGTTCGCGGATACCTTCGAAGAACTGGCGGATCTGCGCGGAGTGTTTGACGCGCTCGAACTGATCACGATCATCGTCTTTACGATCGAGTACATCCTGCGGCTGTGGACCGCAGATTATCTTTATCCAGATAAGTCGGCGGTGGGCGCGAGGCTTGCGTTCGTGTTCTCCTTCTACGGATTGATCGATCTGCTGACGTTCTTTCCGTACTACCTGCCGATCATGGTTCCCGGCGGTATCGTGGCGTTCCGGATCCTGCGGGTGTTCCGCATCTTCCGCCTGTTCAAGATCAACGCGCAGTACGATGCGTTCAACGTCATCACCGACGTTTTGTACGAGAAGAAGAACCAGTTGTTCTCCTCCATCTGCCTGCTGCTCATGCTGATGGTTGCGGCGTCCCTCGGCATGTACGGCTTGGAGCATGGCGCGGGATCGGGGTTCGACAATGCATTTTCCGGGATCTGGTGGTCAACGTCCGCGATCCTGACCGTCGGCTACGGTGACATTTATCCGGTTACGACCGGCGGGCGGATCCTCGCGATCATCATTGCGTGTCTCGGCGTCGGGATCGTTGCGATCCCAACCGGTATCATAAGCGCCGGATTCGTCGAGCGGTACACGAGGATCAAGCAGCTGATGACCAAGGGCGAGGAGCACAACGTGCGTTTCATCACCTCGACCGTGACGCACGGGCATTCGTGGATCGGCCGAAGGGTTTGCGAGCTCGTGCTGCCGCCGGAGTTGTTGCTGGCGGTGATCATGCGCGGTGACGAACAGCTGATCCCGAACGGTGATACCGTGATCGCCGAGGGTGATGTGATGGTGCTTGCAGGGCAGCATTATCAGGTGAAGGACGCGATGAGTCTTCGTGAGATTACCGTTGGCGCAGAGCATCCGTGGGTCAATGAGCAGGTTCGCTATCTGGACATCAGTCGGCAGGAGCTGATCCTTTCGATCGAGAGAAACGGGCGGATGATCATTCCGAACGGATCGACCGAGATCCGAAAGGACGATGTTTTGCTTGTATATCACAAGCCGAAGGAGACCGGAAACACCGCAAAGCCGAAGGCAGGAAGCAAGAAGAACAGAAAATAACCCGGGCGGAACAGGAAGGCTTCCGGGTGAGTGACAAAGGGGGATTTGGAACATGGCAGCGCGTTTTTTGCCGAGAAGACTATCTTCATTTCAGATCATAATCCTCGGGTTTGCGGGAGTGATCCTGCTCGGGGCTTTGATCCTGACGCTGCCGATCGCTTCGCAGGGCAGACAATGGACCGCGTTCGGTGACGCGCTGTTTACCTCAACCTCCGCCGTGTGCGTGACAGGACTTGTCGTACAGGACACGGCGACCTACTGGTCGGCGTTCGGGCAGGGGATCATCCTCGTGCTGATCCAGATCGGCGGCATCGGCGTCATCGCGGTTGCCGTATTTATCGCGAGCATCTCGGGCAAGAAGCTTTCGCTGATGCAGCGAAGCACACTGCAGGACAGTATCTCGGCGCATCAGATCGGCGGCGTTGTACATATGACGGGATTTATCATCCGCGTTGTGTTTCTCACGGAACTTGCGGGAGCGATCGTGCTGTTGCCGACCTTCTGCAGCAACTTCGGAGCGGCCGGCGTCTGGATGTCCGTGTTCCACTCCATCTCCGCGTTCTGCAACGCGGGATTTGACCTGATGGGAAGCCGCACGGGGCAGTATTCCTCCCTGACCGGAATGGCCGGGAATCCCGGGGTCGTGATCCCGATCACCCTGCTGATCATCCTCGGCGGCATCGGTTTTCTGACGTGGGCCGATGTCAAGCAGAATAAGCTCCACTTCAAGCGGTACCGACTGCAGAGCAAGGTCGTGCTGGTGACGACGGCGTTGCTGATCCTGCTGCCGATGCTGTGGCTGTTCTTCGGCGAGTACGCCGGGGAGCCCTTGAAGGACCGGATCTGCCTCTCCCTGTTTCAGGCAGTGACGCCTCGAACCGCGGGCTTTAACACATCGGACCTTGCGGCGCTCACGGGCGTCGGGCAGATGCTGATCATTTTCCTGATGTTGATCGGAGGCTCGCCGGGATCGACCGCCGGCGGTATGAAGACGACCACGCTGGCAGTGTTGTTCGCCAACGCGACGCAGGTGTTCCGCCGCAGGAAGAATGCGCAGATGTTCGGCAGACGCATCGATGACGGAACTGTGAAGACCGCATCCACCATTCTCGTGATGTACCTGTTCCTGGCGCTGTTCGGCGCGTCCGTGATCAGCGCCGTCGAGGAAATCCCGCTCTCAAAGTGCATCTTTGAGACCGGCTCCGCTGTCGCTACAGTCGGGTTGTCCCTGGGCCTCACGCCGACGCTCGGGATGATCTCACGCGTCATCCTGATGCTTTTGATGTTCTTCGGCCGCGTGGGCGGCCTGACGATCATTTATGCGGCACTCTCCACGAAGACCATGGAAGTGTCCAAGTGCCCGGAGGAGAAGATCACAGTCGGTTGATTGGAATTGTCGGAGCGTTTGTGGTATAATCGGGGGAAGAGATCACCGACGCAGTCATTGTTGAGGGGTAATAAAGTAGAACAAGGAGAACCTGTATGAAATCCATCTTGCTGATCGGAGTTAACAATTTCGGCTTTATGATGGCCCGCAAGCTGAACGAACTCGGGCATCAGATCATGGCGGTCGACCGCAACGAGGTCCGCGTGAACAGCATCCTGCCGTTCGTCACGGACGCGCAGATCGGTGACGCCACGAACGAGGCGTTCCTGCGGACGCTCGGCGTCTACAACTACGATGTCTGCATCGTGGCCATCGGCGGCGATTTTCAGAGTTCGCTGGAGACGACGTCGCTTCTCAAAGAGCTCGGAGCCAAGGTTGTCGTGTCCCGCGCGGACCGCGAGGTGCAGGCGAAGTTCCTGCTTCGAAACGGCGCGGACGAGGTCATCAACCCCGAGAAACAGATCGCGGAGTGGGCAGCCATCCGCTATGCCTCCGACCACATTCGTGACTACATCAAGCTCGATGACAGTCACGCCATCTTCGAGGTGACCGTTCCCGAGGGCTGGGTCGGCAGGACGATCGGTAACATCGATATTCGTAAGAAATACGGGATCAGCATTCTGGCCATCAAGAGGGATGGCAAGATGAGCATGATCATCACACCGGACACGCAGCTCGACGCGGACATGACGATGCTTGTGCTCGGTGACCAGAAGGCGATCCAGAAGTGCTTCAAAATCTGATACCGCAATTGAACTTAGCCAACAGCAGTGCCGACCGGGGATACCGTGCCGGCACTTTTTTGTCGGAAAATATCTTGACAGCAGGGCTGAATTGGTAAAACATAAGAGATAAGGACTTCATTTTGCGTCTATATAAGTGAAAGGGACAAACTTGCGGAAAGGAGATATGGCGAAATACTTCGTATTTTCGCCGCAGACTGAAGACAATCGCGATTTTGGAAACGCTCCAAAATCGCGATGTTTTTATGTTTTCCTTACGCTCTACTGAACGAAAAGCTCATTTTTCTTAAAAAATTCGTGTCAGGACCATCCAACATCCCCCTCCGATCCAGCATCTTTGCCAGTTTTTTGAGATTCAAGCACGCAAAGGTTAGCCCAGCTTTCATCATCATCCGGGCTTTCCCAATCATGTTCGTATACCGGAAGCCGTGAGCTTCCTTGGCCGTTCCGAACAACCGCTCTATGGTTTCCTTCCGTTGTGCATAAAGGTCCTTCATTCCCAATGTACAGCGGATATCTTCGCAGATTTCCATGTAATCCGCCCAGACGTGTCGGGTGATGACCTTCACATGATCCCTGCTCCCGGTACACTGCGCAAGGTAGGGACATTCCGCACATACGGCACCGCAGCTCTTATACTCCCGGTATCCTTCCCGGTTTGTTGTGGAATACTCTAACGTCTTGTTGTTCGGGCAGATGTAGCAGTCATAGTACTCGTCGTATGAGTATTCGTATTTCTTGAAGAAGCCTTTCTTTGTCATGGGACTTTTGTAAGGAAAGACCGGGAGGATTCCTTTGTCCAGGAGTAGCTTCGCGATGGCCGGGGTCTTATACCCTGCATCCGCGATTAGTTTCTCAATACCGATGGTCTCGATCTTGTCAAAGAGTCCTTTAAACGTCTGGCTATCATGCAAGTTTCCGGGGCTTACGGTATATCCAAGGATCCATCCGTGCTTATCGCAGGCGGTCTCGATCCCGTAGGCGAACACTTCCTTGTGGTCGCCTTTGTGGAACCATCCGCTTTCCGGGTCGGTTGTGCTGGCCTTTACTTCTTTTTCAACACTTCCTCCGCCACCGGTACCTCCGGGATCGTTATGATCATCTTCGTCGTTTTCGGTCTCCTTGAGTGGTTTCTTCCCATGGGCTTCCCGGTCGGCGTTGATCTCCTTGCGGAGCATCTCGTCATAGAAGCGGGCTTCCTGTTCCGCAATCCTGCGCTGCATCTTACGACCGTTCGCATGGGCCTTCACATGGGTTGCGTCCACGAACACTTCCGTGGGATCAACCAGCTTAAACCGGTAGCATTCCTGAAGGATCCGCTGGAAGATCTGCTCGAACAGGTCCGTATCCTTGAAGCGCCGGGTATAGTTCTTTCCGAACGTGGTAAAATGAGGCACCGGATCCAGCATGTCCAGTCCGAGGAACCAGCGATAGGCAACGTTCACTTCGATCTCCTTGATCGTCTGGCGCATGCTGCGGATCCCGTAAAGGTACTGGATGAAGGGGATCTTGATCAGCATGACGGGATCCAGGCTGGGACGGCCTTTATCCGGGGAATATTTTTCCTCAACAAGGTCGTAGATGAAGTTCCAGTTGAGTGCGCGGTCGATCTTTCGCAGCATATGATCCTGAGGGACCAGGTCGTCCATGCACATCATGACGATCTGTTCGCGTTTCTTGTCCGGATTCTGTGTCATCATGGAAGTTTACCGCCTCATTTTGATACTTCCAGTATACCACAAAAAGTGCCGAAAAGCCAGTATTTATGCGGCTTTCCGACACTTTTACACTCCTATAAAAACACATGTCCGAGGCGGTTACGCCTCGGACTTTGTCTTCACTCTG
>JAFZVZ010000024.1 GCA_017617545.1 Lachnospiraceae bacterium | reverse complement strand
GACGGTAATGAATACACGGATTTCACCGCCCCGATCACGACGAAGGGAAAGATCTATTTCAAGATCAATGGCATCGCTTCGAACAAGATGGATAGTGACTTCCGGATCGTAGTGAAGCTGAAGAGCAACCCTGCCGTTTCCTCGACCTGGACAAGATCCGTGATCACGGCCGCATATGAGATCTATCAGACGGCGAACGCTGCAGGCAAGGAGGAGACCAAGAACCTGGTAATGGCATTGTACCAGTACTTCCTTGCTGCGAAAGAGCAGTTCGGAGATCAGTAAAGGCAACGGATAAGTGTTGACTGACAAGGGCGATAAAACGTCCTGAGAATAGCGAGCGGATATTGAATAGTATCCGCTCGTTATTTAGTAAAGACACATGTATTTGTAATTGGTTATTTAAACATATAAACAAGTTCACAAAAACCCGGAAAATATTTTGCTTTTTCGCTTGACAATAGCATTCTACAATAGTATAATCGCTTTTGTAGAGATTTGTGTTTTGATGTAGGTACCACATTACAAAACAATTAAGGAGGTATTTCTCTATGGAAAAGTTTGAATGGCCGCTTGTACAGGTGATTGAGCTTGAGAGATTCGACATTATCACTGATAGTGATGATGAAGACGAGTGCCCGCAGTTCGTCTGCAACACTGAAATCTAACACCGAGTATCATGGAAATATAGCGGATACCGAAAGGTATCCGCTATATTTTTGTGAAGGTGAAAAAAATACCATTCCACACACCTTCCAAATATGTGAACTTTCCTTGATTCACTTTACTTTTCCATGGCTGTTTGTTAGAATGAAGGCGCTGTGCGAAAAGACAGCATGGAGGTAGTGATGAAGAAGGGTATTATTTTCCTTGTAATGACGATGCTGGCGGTCATGGCTATGACGGCCTGCGGCAGTAAGAATAATTCGACCAACACGACGGTGACGCCGGCAGGGACGCTGTCGACGAACCTGTATCACCCGTGCGGCGGGGAGATAACGCTGGGGCAGTATAAGGGCCTCAAGTATACGATGGAGAGCGCGGAGGTTACGGACGCGGATGTTCAGGAGCAGATCGATCTTCTTCTGAAGGAGTATCCGAACTACGCGAAGGATGATGCGCACACGGACATGATCGTCAAGGAAGACGATATTGTCAATATGGATTATGTCGGCAAGGTTGCCGGCGTGGCATTTGACCGTGGAACCGCGACAGACCAGTATCTTGATATCGCGAACAATACGTACATTCCCGGCTTTGCGTCTGCGCTGGTCGGCAAGACCATGGGCACGACGTTTGACATTGATGTGACGTTCCCGGAGTCGTATCCGAACAATCCCGAGCTTGCGGGTGTGGCGGCTGTGTTTACGATCACGCTGAACCATTTCGGCAAGAAGGTCAACACGATCGATGACGCGTATGTCGCAAAATACGCGTACACTGTCGCAACGACGGTGGATGGACTGAAGGCGTATTTCCGCGACAAGCTTAAAGAGGCGAAGGAAGAGGAAGTCGACGAGAAGATGTGGGATGCGCTGATCGCGCAGGTGATCGACAATTCCGAGTTCAAGACGATCCTTCAGGAGGATGTGGATTACTACTACAATCTCTCCACGGCGACGCTGCGGCAGTATGCCCAGGCAGCCGGTATGACGGAGGAGGAACTCTACAATTACTACTACGGCAACGATGAGATGACCTACGCCGAGTTTGTGCAGAAGTGCCGTGAGCAGGCGGAGCGCTCCGTGAAGGAGTTCATGGTTCTCCAGGCGATCGTGAAGACGGAAAATATTACCTTCACTGCCGAGGAGTACGCGAGCATGGCGGAGGAGTATCGCCTGGCTGTCGGAGCTTCAACTGTTGCCGATATGGAAAATTCGTACGGCAAGGAGTACATTGAGTACTGCATCCTGAACGATAAGGCGCTTGATCTGATCCACGATACTGCGGAGATCACGAAGCCGTAATATCATTCGGAAAATGATGAAAAACGCGGGAGCCGCGCTGCATGACAGCACGGCTCCTTTCTTGTTGCCCTAATTCAATTCAATCTGTTTAAAATGGTCTCGATATGGTCTCACTCAATAATCCGGTTCAATCCTGTCCGGTTCTGTTTATTTCCGTCCCGTCATTGCTGTCTCGACTTCAGCTTGTACTGCTTCGGCGTCACGCCCTTCCATTTTTTGAAGACCTTGATGAGGTGGCTGCAGTCCGCGAAACCGGTCTCCATGCTGATCCCGGTCAGATCCGCGTCGGTGAAGAGGAGAAGATTTTCCGCTTTGCTGACGCGGACCAGCTCGATGTACTCCTTGCAGCTGCGCCCGTACATCTGCTTGAACTTCAGCGCAAAATTCGAGTAGCTCATGCCGCAGCTGCGCGCGAGATTTTCCACAAGAAGGGGCTCGGCGGAGTGCTCATCGATGTACTCGACGATCGAATCGATGCCCTCGCTGCCGGTAGCGCGTCCTGCGCCCGCGTGGATGCCCTGCGACTGCCAGATGCGCGCCAAGCACACCATGAGCTCGCACAGGCTCGCGTAGACCATGAGATCGCTGCCGTAGCGGCGGTCGGACAACTCGCTGATGCATGTGTCGAAAACGCGCGAGAAGAGGGCGCCGTCGATCGTGTCGGCGGGGAATATGTAGGATGCCTGCGGGGAGCGTCTTGCCTGCTCGGCTACCGCGCGCAGATTGGGCGTGAAGTTGCGGGAGCCGGTCAGACGGCTTAGGTCAAACTTGATCACTCCGTAGCGGAACGGGGCACGCGTGTCGGGAACCACGTTGTGGATCACCTGAGCATGAAGAAACGCAAAATCCCCCTCGTTCAGCACGGCGGTGCGCTCGTTGCTCTCGATGCGCAGACTGCCGACCTCGACGTACAGAAGTTCGGCGTAGTAGTGCCAGTGCGGACGCGGCGGGTCGTTCTTGTAGCGGCTGTCCGCGCGGAATGCCTCATAGGGGGAGTTGAGAGTGTCTATGTGTTCGTACAGTTGTGGCATGATATGACTCCTTGGAGAAATGTACAATTTTCTGTTCAATCTGATTATATCAAAGACAGTGGAGTAATGCTATAGTGATTGTGAACTCTGGGAGCATTTTCCGAAGAATGACCGAGAGAAAAAGGTCAAATATGTAAAGAGATTTTGCAATTCCCTACAGATCGCCGGCCGGGCGGGATAGCAGAACAGGAGAAGAACATGATCATCGGTAACAACTTAAACAATATACCCTGGCAGGAGCGCCCCGAGGGGTGCACGGACCCGATCTGGCGCTACAGCGAGAACCCGATCGTCGGACGGCATGACATTCCTTCCGCAAACAGCATCTTCAACAGTGCTGTCATCGCGAAGGACGGCGCGTTCGTCGGCGTGTTCCGCAGCGACAACAAGGCGATGGAGCAGCAGTTGTTCCTCGGCGCGAGCGAGGACGCGATCCACTGGACCATCGAGCATGAGCCGCTCCGTCTGTACTGCGAGAAGACCGGCGAGTTTGTCGGCCTTGCGAACGGCTACGACCCGCGTGTATGCTTCATTGAGGACCGCTACTACGTGACCTGGTGCGCGCCGTTCGAGGTGCACTACGGACCGACCATCGGCGTGGCGTACTCCTATGATTTTAAGACATTTTACAGGCTGCCGGATGCATACTTACCCTATAACCGCAACGGCGTGCTGTTTCCCCGAAAGGTGAACGGCAAATTCCTGATGTTCTCCCGTCCGTCCGACAACGGACACACGCCCTTCGGCGAGATGTTCCTGTCGGAGAGCCCGGACATGGTTCATTGGGGCTGCCATCACCATGTGATGAGCCCGGGTGGCTGGGCATGGACGAAGATCGGTGCCGGCCCGATCCCGATCGAGCTGGATGAGGGCTGGCTGTTGATCTTCCACGGCGTCGGTACGACGTGCAACGGCATGATCTACTCCATCGGCGCCGCAATCCTGGATAAGGATAAGCCCTGGATCGTCAAGAACCGCTGCAAGCCGTTCCTGCTTCATCCGGAGACGACATACGAGTGCGTCGGCGACGTGCCGAACGTGTGCTTCCCGTGCGCGACGCTCCATGACGCGGCGACAGGCCGCATCGCCATCTACTACGGAGCCGCCGACACGGTTGTGGCGCTCGCGTTTGCGCAGGTGGATGAGCTCGTGGCGTACATCAAGGCGAATTCGCTGTAATATGCTGACTACTGCGTCTTCGGGCTGCGCGGTACCGCGCGGCCCGGGCGTGGTTTGACTTCTCCCCCCAGACTCCCGTCCGTTTCGCGGACGGGAGTCCTTTGTTTTCCTTATATATAGAGAAGAAAAAGCAGTGGCTTTCCACAATTGTTAAGAACGCGTTATCTGAACCGCAAAACAACGCTTTAAACTGTTAAAGTTGTGCACACAATTCAAGAAATCGATAGGAAAATCACGAGATTTGACAACATATGCGTCAGCATTTTCCGCGTTCAAAGAATATTAACAAATGCCGCCAAACCGCATTGAATGCACCCATCGTATACGGTATAATTTCAATAACGGCAGTCGTTATGCCTGTATGTTGATTATTCCCTGAATAACACGGAGGTGCTTATGGTGAACACGGTGTTACGAAAGAGATGGTTCCGGTCCATGTACGCGGTGCTTGTGGCAGCGCTTGTTTTTGTGTTGTGCATGCAACCCGCGGCAGCGGCAACGGAGCAATACTCGATCACCGGTAAGTTCTACCAGAGTGAATCCCGTGCGACATTGGCATCGATCAACAGCTTCCGCCAGGGCGACAACGCCTGGTACTGGAACGAAGACAACGCAACGAAGACGGTGAAGACCGATCTCGGTGCGATGACCTACGATTACAATCTCGAGCTGATCGCTATGCAGCGCGCGGCTGAGATCGCGGTGTTCTATTCGCATGACAGACCGGACGGAAGCCCTTTCTATACGGTTAAGATCAACGGCACGACGAGCAGCGCGGAAAATATCGCAATCTGCACGGGCAATATGAGCGCTGAGGAAGCGTTCGTTCTGTGGAGAGAGGACAATGAGAAGTTCGACGGTCAGGGTCATCGCCGCAATATGCTGGAGTCGAGTTTGAACTGTGTCGGCGTTGCTCATTTTGAGTATCGCGGAGTTCACACGTTTGTTCAGGAGTTCGGTCGCTCGAACAGCGGCGCTTCGGATCCCGGGGCAGTCAATTCCGGCAAGACCATGACGGTTCAGGCTTCCAACCTGAAGCTCAGCGCGACCTGCCGCTACTCCGGTTTCGAGATCAACTGCGGCGGCGTGGCAGACCTTCCGTCGATCAATATCGGTGTTAAGCCGAGCGGCTCCTTCGCCGACAACATGTGCCCGGGCATCGAAGTGTCCGAGGCGGAGTGCACGGTGTCGTGGACGTCCGACAATACGGGCGTTGTCTCAATCTCGGGAACACAGTTCATCGCCGGTGATGCCGGTGAGGCGAACCTGACCGCCACCGTGAGCCACGGCGGTTCGACGGCGAGCACGATGATCAAGATCAAGGTCCTTCCTTTGGATCTTTCGAGTCTCAACTTCAGCATTCCCGAGTTCGAGTACACCGGAACGCCGATCGACTTCGATATCGCAATTACATTTAACGAACAGAGACTTGTTCGCGACAAGGATTATACGATCACGTTCGCGAACAATGACCGCCCGGGAACGGCAACGTTCACGCTCAAGGGTATCGGTCGTTACTGCGGAACCGTAACGCAGACGTTCCGCATCACCGGCGATGAGTCGCTGGTGCCTCAGGCTACCGCAACGCCGACACCGGCGCCCGCGACGCCTACCCCTGTACCCGCAACGCCTACGCCGGTGCCCGCAACACCGACGAGCACGCCGAAGCCTACGGAAGCCCCGAAGCCGACGGAAACGCCGAAGCCTACGGAGACCCCGAAGCCTACGAACACGCCGAAGCCCACGGAAGCTCCGAAGCCGACGAATACGCCGAAGCCCACGGAAGCTCCGAAGCCTACGAACACTCCGAAGCCTACGGAAGCCCCGAAGCCCACGGAGACCCCGAAGCCTACAGAGACCCCGGTCCCGACGGAAGCACCTGTTGTAACGGATGAGCCCGACAATACGGATCCGGAGACGCCTTCGGTGGAGCAGCCTCCGGTCGAAGTACCGGACGATGCGAATGACGCAGCACAGCCCGATGAGATCGGAGCGGATGCAGGTCAGGATGACGGAGCGGTAGCTCCGGACGAGACAGAAGACCCGGACGAGACGGAAGTTTCGGAAGACGGAGACCTCGATCAGTCGGACAATAACGACGTCGCAGAAGAGACTGATGAGAACGAAGAGGATGATGACGCGTCTGCCCCGGCCGCTGCGGACGGAACAACCGGAACGACCGGCGGGAACGCAGGAAACGCGAAGGTTCAGACCGGAACGTACACCGGCGGCGCAGCCCAGGGCTTCAGCAGCAGCGGAAGCGCCTCGGCACCGAATGATTTTCCGATGTGGATCGTTATTCTCGAGGTCGGATTGCTGCTCGTGCTGATCACGCTCACGCTGATCTATCGCAACGGAAAGAAAGTTTCGGTTATGCAGAAATGATCAAGTAGTATACCGCCGCTGATGAAGCGGCGATGCAGACAGGGAAGCGCTGAGAACATCAGCGTTTCCTTCTGTTCATATTTTTCACGTATAATCCAATCATCAGGGATGATGCTTGGATTATTTCCCTTTCTACCGGTTCTCCGGTTTCTTCAACTCATTCTCTGATATAATCTATTCGGCGCTGTGGATCTGTTTCTATATTTCGACAGCTTTGACTGGTATG
>JAFZVZ010000023.1 GCA_017617545.1 Lachnospiraceae bacterium | reverse complement strand
GGGTTGGTTAACGGTTTTTGTGACGGATGCTAAGACCCAAAAAAGAGCACGTCAGACCAATTACTCCCCTTATTATAATAAAATAAGTGCAGATGTCAGAGTTAATTACTCTCTAACAACTACACTTTTATGGTACTAAAATGAGCCGAATCTTTGTGACAGATTCAGCTCGTCAAAATCGAACGTATGTTTGCTTTTTGATGGTTTTGTGCTATAATATTCAGTAGGAAAAGCGCCCGTGACGGGGCGGACAGCCTCCGGACTCATTCATGAGGAAAGGAGGCGATGCGAAACCGTTTCACGCTTTCGCATGTTCCCGGTTGCGCTGCAACCGACCTTCTTTTTGTTCATTTCATTCCAAAAAGAAGGTGATGCACATGTCGATATACGAGATTGTTGATGTTATCATCACCGCGGTAGATGTTCTTATCGCACTCGGTATGTTTGTCGTTGCACTGCTTACCTTTCTCCACCAGAGAAAGAAAAAGTAAAAAAATGTCTCTCCCGTCGGCACACGGGAGAGACGGCTCGTAAGAGCTAAAAATCCCCTGGAAGCATCCGCTATCGGAGCGGGTGCTTTTCCTTTGTCAATAATATAGCACAGATACACATAAAAATCAAGTGTTGTCTGCCCTGGCGCTCTATCCCCCACCCATTCTCCGCCGGGTTTGAAAAAGAAATATAATGTGATATAATAGATGAAATACCGAGGGTATGGTTTATACAAAGGGGGTGTATGTATGGGGAGAACCAATCATCGGAAAATGTACCTGCTGTTGCTCTTTCTGCTTCTGCCGCTCGTCATAAACGTGGCATTCGCCGATCACGGCCCGAAGCCGAGCATCACCGTGAACGTGAGAAACGGTCCTGAAGGTTACTATATCGGACTTCTGCAACAAGACGACGCGGGCGATTACCGGCGGGAAAGTTTGCTTGAATCCGACGTAGTGCAGTCGGACGAAGAGCTTAAGAAGCTGGTCAGCTACCAAAGCGACGGCTGGATGCTGTATGTCAATCCGGTAAGCGATCCTTATTATCGGTCCAACTCGGACACGCACACATTCGACTATATGGTTCCGTCGTATTTTCGCGTCATCCTCGTCGGGTTTGACGGGACTGTATATCTGAGCGACCCGATTGAGAGAAAAGCTTTCAACGCCGTATTTGACTACGATGTGGCAACCGGGAAGATCACGGAGGATCACAGCGAGAGCATTCGCCATTACGCGCTTAATTCGCTTCTGTGCTACATCATAACGCTGCTGATTGAAGGATTAATCCTGTGGTGGAATGATCTCGGGCAGAAGAAGAACTGGCTCCATTTCCTGATCATCAACACGCTGACGCAGATTTTGCTCAACGGCTGCCTCGTCTACTACGACTGGCTCGGCAACTCCGGCTACGGCATGATCGTCCTGTTCTTCATCCTTGAGCTGGCGATTTTCCTCATCGAAGCCGCGTACTACGCTTTCTTCCTGCGTACGGAGGACGGTACGAAGAGACCTTCCGTCGGCGTAAAATACGCAATCGCGGCCAATCTGGCAAGTATGATCGGCGGGTTCATTATCATGCTGTTTCTGTGACGTTTCGAGCTTATTCGGATGATAAAAGCACAAAAGAAAGTCGGACTTTCCGTCTTCGGATGGTCCGACTTTTTCATGGTCTGAAATATTTGATCTGTTCCGGAAGAGCCCTTTTACTTCACGCTCACCCGCGGATGATCTGCCTCTTCTCCTCAGGCTCGAAGATCCGCTCCGGATCGTAGCTCATGTTGAAATGCTTCCCGTCCACGCGGACGTATCCGCCCTCCACCTTCTCGGCAGCGTACAGCACTGTTCCGCCCATGATGCCGGGGCGCTCGCAGCGCGCGTCCGTTCCGGCGATGACACGGGACACTGTCTCGATCGCCTCGTCGATGATGGATGGCTGCAGGATCTCGTGTCCGCAGTACATAATGTCAAACTCGCTCGCGTGCTCCTTCAGGTGCAGCAGATTGCGCAGGTACGTGATCACCGGCAGTCCGCCCGGCAGCTCTAAAAGCGTGTTGCCGTTGCACGCGTCGCCCGCGTACGCGATCCGCGTCTTGTGGTCAATAAATGCAACTGAACCCGCCGTGTGTCCGCCGACATCAATGACCTCGATCTGACGGTCGCCGAGGTCAAACACGTCGCCGTCGTACAGCGGGTACACCTTCATCGGTTTCCAGTCCGCGAAATTGTCGTCGTCCCTGATATAGTCTTTCACTTCCTCCGGCGCCATCTGCTTCGCGATCTCTATGACCTGTTCCTTCGTGTAGATCATGTTCTCCTGGAACGACGCGATGTCGCGATGGTGAATGTAGCAGCTGTCGAAGAAGAAGTTGCCGCCGATATGGTCGGAGTGCGAATGCGTGTTGGCGACGATGATCTTCTTGTCCGTCAGCGTCTCGCAAAATGTCTTCAGATTTCCGAACCCAAGGATGCTGTCAATCAGCAGCGCGTAGTTGTCGCCCTCGATCAGGTAGCAAAGCGCGTAAGACGGCTCCATGAACGCGTTCTTGATCATCCAGCTCTTCTCGGCGATCAGTTCCGCCTTATAGTAAACAAAAGGTTCTGCGGTATCCTTCGCATCGGATCCGGCATTGTCATTCTTGATCTGTTCTTCCATGGAAAATCCTTCCTCCGTATTTTCTTCCCTCTCACTCCGCGGGCTCCGCGCTAACGGCTGTCTGCTCCTTCATCTCATACCGGCTGTCGATGTCGATGAAGTGCTGCATGATCTTCGCCATGTCGGGATCAAACTGCGTTCCGGCATTCTTGACGATCTCGTCACGCACGTCCTGCTGCGGGAACGCGGAACGATAGCTTCGGTTGGAGGTCATGGCATCGTAGGCATCCGCGACGGAGATGATCCGCGCGACCTCGGGAATCTCCTCTCCCTTCAGGCCGTCCGGGTACCCGAGACCGTCGTAGCGCTCGTGGTGGTACCGCGCACCGATCCCCAGGTACGGATAGTCCTTGACGCTCGAGAGGATCTGGCTGCCGATGACCGGATGCTGCTTCATGATCTCGTATTCCTCGTCCGTCAGCTTGCCGTTCTTGGTAATGATCCGGTCGGAGACACCGATCTTGCCGACATCGTGCAGAAGCGCGGTGTAGTAGATCTTCTTGCATTCCTCTTCGCTCTTGCCCATTTCCCGCGCGATCTTCTCCGAATACTCGGCGACGCGGTGGGAATGGCCTCTTGTGTACTCGTCCTTCGCATCGATCGCGCTCGCGAGCACGTTCGCGATCTGTTCAAACAAACGCTGCGAAAGCTTTCTCTGCTCCTCGAGGTGCTCGATCTTAATGGTGTTGGCTCTGTCGACTTTATCGTTGATGTCGAGGTAGGCAAAGATGTACGCCAGGATCGACATGATCGCGATCGTGATGTTCTGAAGCGGCAGCCCGTAGAGGAAAAACTGCACGATCGCCGCCGCCACCGGTCCAAGCAGGAACAGAAGAAGCGACAGGCAGATGGTCCGGCTGAAGTGCTTGCGATACGCGATCACAAACCACACCATCGCCACGGTCGTGATACCCGGAATAACATAACAGAGAAGGTACCCAGGTCCTCTGTGGTAGATATTGCCTTCCTCAAAGTAATAGAGGTAAGTGGAAAATAAACCCGCGAAAACGAGCAGCATGCCCGCGAACGTGAGGGCGCACAAAAACCGCAGCACCCGCGGGATCTTCATCTTCCGATCCTCGCGGATGATGTTCATGACGTAATGGATAAATGCGAATATGATGAACTGTGTGAGCATGAACACAACGATATTGCCCACGCGCGCAACAACCGTTCCGAAGCGGCTCGCGTCCCCGTCATAGATGTATGTGAGACGGTCAAAGAACAGCAGGAACGTGGCGGACAGTTCGATGATGACGATCACCAGCCGTCTTCTCCTCGAGAGAGCCTTGGAGAGAAGAACCAGCACGGCAAACGCCGCACCGATGCCGCTCAGCGCAAGCATCATATCCAGCAGGTATTTTTGCAACATTTCCATATGCGCTCCGCGACCTCCCGATTACCGTTTCAGTTCCGGATGTTTCTCGTAGTATTTTTCCTTGTCCACGTACATTCTCTCGTCCGAGAGATGCAGCGCGGTGAAGATGTCCTTCGAATTCTCCACGAAGCAGCAGCCGACCGCGAAACTCGCACGGTCGAAACCGAGGCTGCTCACGCGAACCTGCTCCGCCATCTCCTCAAGTTTCTCCTCCGTCGTGTCCGAAACGATGATCATGAACTCATCGCCGCCGGCGCGGTAGATGTCGTTGTTGCCGAAGACCTTGATCAGCACGTTCGCCGCGTTCTTGAGGAGCTCGTCGCCCGAGATATGGCCCTTGTCATCGTTGATGCATTTGAGGCCGTTGACATCGGCGAAGACGATGCCGATATCCTTCACGCGGTCCGTGCCCTTGCTGATGCGGTCGATGCGGTTGTTCATCTCGTTACGGTTTAAGACGCCTGTGAGCATATCCACGGAGCCCATGATCTTCAGCCGCTTTAAGAGCAGGTCGTTGGCCACCGTGGACGCGATGAAGAAATTGGTCAGCTCCAGCGTCTCCTTGATCTTGTCCGCGCTGTCCGTGTTGAAGTTCGTCGCCCACATGTAGCCGAGGAGATTGTTGCCGGAGCGCAGCGGAAAGAGCACGATGCTTGTGATATGGCTCGCGACCAGCGTCTCGTACCAGCGCGGATTCTTCTGCTTCACATATTCCATATCGGAGCTGTTCTTCACGATCAGACAGTTGCTGCCGCCGATCGTGTCCAGCCAGGACTCCGTGATATCATAAAAATCAGGATACAACTTCAGCGTGGTTGCCAGGGACGCGCGCGCGTCGGGATTTTCCCGATCCTCCGCAAGCGCATGACAGGTCCGGGTCTCCGGATCAACCAAAAGGATTGTGCACGACCACGCGCCGCACAGAGCGCGGATATCCTTGATCACTTCCTGCATGGCCTCCGTAAGATCCTGTGCCCCGTGCAGCTTGATACAGGTGTTCAGCACCGCGGTCGCGGTGTCCTGCGAGAGGCTCGCCATCTTCGCCGTGTCCGCCTTCTGCGTCACTTCCTGCGTGTACGTGCAGTAGTACATGTTCCCCTCATTTTTCAAAGGGAGAAGGAACAGGTTGAACCAGAAGTCGAACCGCTCCGGATGCACGTACGTGTGCACCGGGATCTTCTCCACCGCCGCGCGGTAGCAGATCGTCTCGAAATTGAGATCCTGCGGAAAATAATTCTGATACAAGCTTCCCGGCACGAACTTGTTGCTCATCAGCTGCGGTCCGTCCCACGCTTGCTCGATCGAGTCAACATACGCCTTGTTGCCCGCAACAAGACGGATGTCGCCGTAATGCCCGTTGTCCAACATCTCAACGGAAATGACGCAGGTCATCGCGTCAATACTGTCGACAAATGCCTGAAAATCCATAGTGCCTACACCTCTTTCCCATGCGAACTCTCGCTGTTACCTTCTTAAGGAAACGCTGATTGGATCAGCATTTTCCTAATTATTCAAGCACGTTCACGCAGCCGATCCGTCTAACGAACATTGCGGGTATGCTCCCGGAACCATCGCTCGTTCTCTTCCTCCTCGAGCTCCTGTTCGAGTTTCTTTACCGGCTTTTCATCGATCTTCTCCTGAACCGGCAGCAACGCAGTCTGCTTGTTGGCCAGGTACTCCAAGCGGAAACAGATGATTGCCCCGCTGACGGCCGTCATCATCGCGAGGATTCTCAGCATATTCTCACCCCTGTCCAGCAGTTTGAAGCCGCCCAGCACGGAAAGCGCGGAGATGACGAAGAGAATCCCAAAACTTTCCGCAACCTCACGCTGTTGGATCATAATGTTCTTATCCCGCAGAAACGCCACGGAGTAAACGCCGACGGCAACCATATTATACACTGCGCCGCAGGCAAAAAAGAGAGCCATGTAATCGTCGTTGTCCCAACCGCCTTCATCCTCCTTCGGCGTGGTGCGGATCACATCCAAAGTCCCATCCTCGTTAATTGCGACGGTGGTAGTAAACGGATCCCCCTTCTCCCGATACCGCTTCTCGTAAAGACGGGCAAGGAAAATATTCGCACAGCACAGCAGCAATACCAGAATGATCAGCGCCGTTCTCCTCTTTCCTCGATTCGTACTCATGATATTCCCCCCCGGAAAATGCTTCTTATATTGTACCACAATGTGAAGTTGTTGAACAGTATTTTCCAAGCACAAAAAACGCGGCCTGCTCCCGCAGACCGCGCCCGTTCACAGGGGGGGATTGTTTGGTTTATTTGCCGCGCTTTTCATAGTCCTCGCGGATCTCCGCAAGCGACTCCTCGCAGTCGAGCATCGCGCTCATCTCCTTCGCGCTCTTGCTCCGTCTGACGCCGCTGACAACGCTCGCCATCGCCTTGAAGTTGAGAGCCGTGCCGACGCCGTCGCACTCGTAGCGGACCGCGCGGTTGGCGGCCACGCCGAAGCGTCCTGCCACCTCAACGGCATCGATGTTCGCGCCGAGAAAGAGGAACTCCCAGCCGGCTTCCTTCTGCTTCTCAACCATCTTCTTGACCTTCGCGTAATCGTACTCCTTGCTCGCATTTTCCATGCCGTCGGTCGTGATGATGAACAGCGTCTTCTCCGGCACATCCTCGTCACGAATGTACTTGTGGACGTTGCGGATGTGATGGATCGCGCCGCCGACTGCGTCAAGCAGAGCC
This sequence comes from Lachnospiraceae bacterium, assembly GCA_017617545.1. Classification (GTDB taxonomy): domain Bacteria; phylum Bacillota; class Clostridia; order Lachnospirales; family Lachnospiraceae; genus ISDg. Next base: position 3,963 of record JAFZVZ010000023.1, on the reverse strand, counting down.
GTGCAGCCGCGCACGAAATATTCCTTGTCCGTGATCGGCTGGATCTCACCGATCGGCACGCGGTCGTGCAGCACATCGATCCTGTCGTCGAAGAGGACCGTCGAGAACAGCGCCTCGCCCTCCTCCTTCTTCTGCTTCGCCAGCAGCGAGTTGTAACCGCCGATCGTGTCAGCCTCCAGGCCTCCCATCGAACCGCTTCTGTCCAGGATATAAATGATTTCCGTCAAACCCTTCTTCATACTGTTGCCTCTCTTTCCGCCGCGCCGCGGCCTGTTTTTTCTTTCTGAGGCAACTATATCATTCTTTCTTCGGAAAATGGTCGCCCGTCAGGCGACATCGTGCAGGCCGGTCTACCGCATAAAACTCGTCCACACCCGCGGTTCGGTCTCCGGCAGCCCGATCTCCTTCTTGCCGAGCTCAATGCTCTTCATGAGGAACACCATGTTGCGCGCCAGAACACGCATCACCTGGCACCCTTCCGCGTCGGCGCGGCCCTCGCCGGGTGCCCCGCCGTAGATGTTGTTCCAGTACTGGCTCGTCGCCACAGGCATGTTCGAGATCGTGAAGAAGCGGTTCAGCTCGTCAAAGGTAGCCGTACAGCCGGAGCGTCTCGCGCTCACAACACTCGCGCCGACCTTGAGGCTCTTGTCAAAATGCGAGCTGTAGAACATTCTCTGCAGCGCCGCGAGCAGCGTTCCGTTGGCCGAGCCGTAGTAGACCGGCGAACCGATCACGAGGCCGTCGGCCTGCTCGAATTTGGCGGAGAGTTCATTCACCTTGTCATCGAAGACGCAGCGTCCGGTTTTGCCGCATGATCCACACGCGACGCAGCCGCGGATCGGCTCAGTGCCGAGCTGGATGTTCTCGTACTCAACGCCATTTTCCGCAAAAACCTTCTCCATCTCGGCAAATGCAACCGCGATATTGCCGTGTTTGCGCGGGCTTCCGTTGATCATCAAAACCTTGAATTTCTTGTCCATAATTCTCCTTTATGCGCCCAGCAGCTGCTGGCCGTACTCGTACAGGGCGATGTTGATCGTGTCCACATCGTACACTTCATTTTCGATAAAATACTCGACGATCAGGTCAAACCGGCTGCTCGGCGAGAACGCGTACCCGGCGCGCGCAAGCATGTCCTTCATCTCATCGAGCGACAGTTGAAGCGCCAGCGCCAGAGCCACCGCCGTCGGTTTCTTCGGCTGGTAGGCCTCGTTGCAGCGGATCTTCGAGAATAACTTGCGGTCAAGGCCCGCGCGCTTGTATACCTCTGTGTCCGTAAAGCCGCGCTCGTCGATCATGCGCAGCAGACTCTGCTGCCACGTCTCTCCGACCTGCTTGACGACATCCCCGAGCGAACGTTTCTTCGCAACAGGCTTACCTGCGGCTTCCTTCATCGCGGGAATCACCGCATCGTTCATCATGCCCGCGCCCGTTACCGACGCCGCATCAAAGCAGGCATCTGACTTGCGTGCGGTCTTCCTGCGGGAACCGAACAGAGGCCTCTTCTCGCGGTACTCAAGCGTTTCCGCAGAGACCGGGAACGATTGTTTCGCGTCCTCAACGGCGGTCATCGAACCCGCCGTCAGGCTCTCCGGCAATTCCTCTTCTTCATCTGCCGGAAAATCCAACGCATCAAGCTCAGGCATGCCTGCCGGAGACTCAATCTCCACGTCCGCTGCGGCTTCCGTAGCTTCGGCAACCGTCTCAGCAGCTTCCGCTTCTACGATTTCCTCTGCGGCTTCTGCCTCGTCCATGTCCCACCTGCCGGCATCCCCTGCTCCCCCCGCGGGCACCGCATTGGCCATCATCATGGCCGTCGATGACGCTACCGGGAATCCCGGCTGGTTCGCAGGCATCGCGGAATTCGCCAGATAGGCCTGAGCCTCCTCGGCGCGGTTTCCAAGCATCGCCGCGGCAGCCTTCCGGATCGCGCTCTCCTGTGCTTCCAGAGAGCCCACCTTGCAGGCATCCGCGCTCACCGGGGCAGCACCCACGCTGTTCGGACTATCCGGCCGGAAATTCAGCCGCAGGAACTCCGCCAGGCCATCCCACAGGCGCCTGCGCTCGGTTTCATCAATCTTACTGTTTCTTTTAAACAAACTCATATCAATACCCCAGATCTTCGTTGACAAGGATCACGTGGATGCGTCCCTCATGGTGCGAATAGCGCGTGATCAGGATCTGACAGCAGATCGTGTCAGGTGATTTGCAGTTAAAACAGGAACCGGTTTTCGTGCACGGCGTCGAAAGGCCGAACCGCTGCGAATTGATCGGCGCAGCTACATTGCGCGCGCGTTTCATCGCATGATCTACATCCTTGCAAACCTTGTTCATGCCGACGATGAAGACCACGTAGCGCGGACCCTGCGCGATCGCGGAAACGCGGTTGGCGTTGCCGTCGATGTTGATGATCACGCCGTCCTCCGTCATCGCGTTGGCACTGGCGATGAAGTAATCCGCGTCGTACGTCGCAAGCATCGCCTCGCGCTTGTTCGGCGTCGCGTCGCGGTCGATGAAATCGTACTTCCCGCTTCTCAGCGCGTCCGTCAGCCCGATCTCCTTCGCGCTCATGCAGCCGCCCATGCCGACGCTCGCACCCTCAGGGATGAGCTCAAGCGCCATCTGCAGCGCCTCCTCGCTCGTCTCGGCATAGTACCCCGTCATGTTCCGGGACTCCAGCCCCTTGATCACCTTCTCCGCCAACAGGCGGTTCCGCTTCCGCGTCATCTCGTTCATGTTGCACCTCCCAAGTTACTTAAACCTTCTCTCAATGTATCCATCAGTTGAGGAATATCATTTTTCAAAGTTTCATACACAAAAAACTCTGTCCTATCGATTTTGTCCAACTGTGATACCTTTCGTCCAAATTGTTCCATTTTTGGACGAAAAATCATTTGCTGTCAACTCGCACGTAAAACGTGCTTCTCCCGGAACCTTCCCGGCTGATAAGTCCTTCTTCTGAAAGTTTCTTTAGTGCCGCAAGCGCAGATGACCTTCCTATGCTGGGACAATGAGCTATAACATCTGCCCCCGTGAATTTTCCGATTTTCCCCTCTGCATACTTTTTGACAATGTCATATGCCTTGCTTCCGCTTCCGGCATCGTTCATTAAATCGACTCGCTCTTCAAACTCTGTATAACAAGCCAGAATTACCTGTAGCATATATCGGATGAAAGGTGTCGGATCGTTTTTTTCCTCATGCCACCCGGCATCAGACGCTTCAAGAGTATCGTAATACCGGTCCTTAGTCCTCTCAATCTGCTTTTCTATGCTGATATACTTTCCCACGCTGTATCCGTTTTTATACAAAAGGAGTAATGTGAGCAGCCTGCTCATTCTGCCGTTTCCGTCATTAAACGGATGGATGCAAAGGAAATCACAGATAAACGTCGGAATCAGAAGCAATGAATCAATTTTCTCATTTGCGGTAGCCTGTTCATAGGCGTTGCATAGATTCTCTACTGCATCCGGAGTGTCGTAAGGAGCAACCGGGATGAATCTGGTAATTACCGTTCCGTCCGGCTTTGTCTCATTAATGTGGTTCTGGACATTCTTAAAATGCCCGCCGTAAGAGAACCCTGTCCTTTTCAAAAGATCCCGATGAAGTTGGAGTATATAGGAAGGACGGATTGGAATATACTCATTACTCTCGTGAATGGTGTTCAATACATCTCTGTATCCCAGGATTTCAATTTCATCGCGGTTCCTTGGAGTTGTCTTTTCTTCGAAAAGCTGCTTCATACGAGTGCTTGTCGTAACGATCCCCTCGATCTTATTGGAACTCTCCGTGCTCTGAATCATGGCGATTTCAATCAGACGATCCAGCTCGACCGGTTTTTGGCGGATAAATAAATCCTGTCTTCCTTTGCATTCGTGGATCTTCGCGACAAGATTTAAGATATCTGTGTCCCAGACCTTTTCAGCAAGCCTGCTATAATCAAACGATCTCATAAGAACTCCTT
>JAFZVZ010000022.1 GCA_017617545.1 Lachnospiraceae bacterium | reverse complement strand
TTCCTGGCAAATTGTTGGCAAAGATAATGCTTCCCGCACTTACTCCAATCACAAAACCACCGTCCCGGATATAGGACAGGAGTGTATCCCGGAATCCGGTGTCGTTGACCCTTTCCAGCAGGTAAGAAGTTCTCCCGCCGGTCAGGTAAACAACATCGTATGTTTTCAGTTCATCAATCGGCATATTCTGATGCATGTCAAATACCCGGATGTTCTGCTTCGGGATCCCGACTTTCAGCAGATCATTCATGCACTTCGGAAGTACTTCAATGGCATCCGCATCAATGGCAGCTGTGGGAAAAAAAAGCGCATTAACCTGTTCTGGCACTTTGCCCAGGAACTCCAGGAAAGCCTCCTCAATCTGCTTTGTTTCCAAGCCGCAGGATGTCAGCATAACTCGCATAATAACAATGTCCTCCGTTAGTTTTGATGGTCGATTATTTCAAAATTTACTTGTCTATGTTAGAGCATAAAACTTTTATTTTGTGTAACAAGTCATTTGTGAGATTATACCACACGGAGGAGCTTCTTGTCACTCGCAAATCGAGTGGAAACGGTCGAATATATCGCCGCCTCCACTCAATTCAGAGTTCCGCTTATTCTATTTCATTTTTCTTCGTAATACCAGTACGCCTGCGATTCCGGCGATTGACAGAATGCCAATTCCGCCCCAGAGATGTTCTATATCAAACCTTCTCGGTTAGTTTTCAAAAGAAAGACCATATCTGGAAAACAAAAAAGGACACTTCCTAGTTTTCTAGAAAGTGTCCGTAGAAAAATGATATTGTTTATGAGTTATTACCACTACAACAAAAAACAGGGTTTTCCAACAAAACAGAGACATGAGGCGGTACCGAGCGGTACCAAACTACACAAATTTGTTGTAGTAAGTGTTGTAGTAAACTGCTTTTGAACCTTCGCAAAGCCCTTATTTTATCGCGTTATTAGTTGTCCAACGACCGCATTGTCGGAAACAGCAGCACGTCTCTGATCGCGGGGCTGTCCGTCAGAAGCATCGCGAGACGGTCGAGGCCGTAGCCGATACCGCCGGTGGGCGGCATACCGATCTCGAGGGCGTTCATGAAATCCTCGTCGGTCGTGTTGGCTTCCTCGTCGCCGGCTGCCAAAGCAGCCTCCTGCGCCTTGAAACGCTCGCGCTGATCGATCGGATCGTTCAACTCGGAGTACGCGTTGCACATCTCCCAGGTGTTGATGTAAAGCTCGAAGCGCTCAACATAGTCGGGCTTGTCGGGCTTGCGCTTCGTCAGGGGAGAGATCTCCACCGGATGGTCCATGATGAATGTCGGCTGTACAAGATGCTCCTCGACGAACTCCTCGAAGAAGAGGTTGAGGATGTCGCCCTTCTTGTGGCGTGCCTCGAACTCGACGTGGCGCTCCTTCGCGAGTGCCTTCGCCTCCTCGTCGGTCGCGATCCGATCAAAATCGATGCCGGTGTACTGCTTCACTGCCTCCACCATCGTGAGACGCGCGAACGGCTTGCCGAGGTCGATCTCGTTCTCGCCGTACCTGATCACGGTCGAGCCGCACACTTCCTGCGCGAGGAAGCGGAACATCGACTCGGTCAGTTCCATCATGCCGTAGTAATCGGTGTATGCCTGGTACAGCTCCATGAGCGTAAACTCGGGATTGTGGCGGGTGTCGATACCCTCGTTGCGGAACACGCGACCGATCTCGAACACGCGCTCCAGGCCGCCGACGATCAGTCTCTTCAGGTAGAGCTCAAGGCTGATGCGGAGCTTGACGTCCTCATCGAGCGAGTTGTAATGCGTGAAGAACGGGCGTGCCGCAGCGCCGCCTGCGTTAGAGACGAGCATGGGGGTCTCAACCTCCATGAAGCCGCGTCCCGCAAGGAACGAACGGATGCCGGCGATCATTTTCGAACGCTTCACGAACGTGTCGCGAACCTCGGGGTTCATGATCAGGTCGGTGTAGCGCTGGCGATAACGAAGGTCCGTGTTGGTCATGCCGTGGAACTTCTCCGGGAGCACCTGCAGGTTCTTCGAGAGAAGCGTCAGCTGATCCGCGTGCACCGAGATCTCACCGGTCATCGTACGGAAAATGTAGCCCTTCACGCCGAAGATGTCGCCGATGTCGGACTTCTTGAAATCCGCGTACGCATCCTCTCCGATGCCGTCGCGGGAGACGTACACCTGGATGCTGCCCTTGAGGTCCTGGATGTTGATGAAGGATGCCTTGCCCATGACGCGCTTGAAGAGCATACGGCCCGCGATGGAAACCTCGATCGGCTCCGCGTCCATAATGGCGCGGCGCTCCTCGTAGTCCGCCTTCTTCACGGCGCGCGCCTCAGCCTCCTCGAGACCGTCGGTCACGGGTGCCGTGCGTCCTGCGAGCTTCTCTGCCTCAGCTGCCTCGTAGAGTGCCTTCACCTCGTCGGTGTGATGCGTCTGATCAAACTTGGTGATCTGGAACGGGTCCTTGCCCGCTGCCTGCAGATCGGCAAGCTTCTGTCTGCGGATCTTGAGCAGTTCGCTTACGTCCTGCTCGCTCTCCGCATTGGTATTGGTCTGGTTTGCATTGTTCTCTGCCATATTGCTACTCCTTCGTGTTACATTGAACCGGCTCGCCGAGCGTTACCGCTGCCCCGCTTTACCGTAAGTATGAAACAACGCCGGCTGGGTTAGCCATGCCGGCGCGTATTGGTTTCGTTGTTACTCAGCGCTCTTCTTGCGGGAGGACCTCTTCGCCGTACCGGCTTCCGCCTCCTTCTTCGACTTCGGCTTCGTAATGCTCAGGATCTGATATACGATCGGTCCCGCGGGAAGCTCCACCGTAACCTCCTGGCCGGGCTTCGCGCCGTACAGGCCCTTGCCCACCGGCGAACCGTCGGAAATCTTACCGGCAAGAACGTCCACAAGGTACGGGCTGCCCACGATCTCGTAGGTGGACTCCCTGTCCTTCGTGACATTCTTCACGGTGACCAGGCATCCTACGCTCACGCGCTTCGTATCGATCTTCTCGATGATCTGCGCGCGATTGCGAAGCGCCTCGAGCTCCATGAGCTCATTCTCGTTCTTGCGCTGGTCGTCCATAGCGCTGTCATACTCGGAATTCTCCGTGACATCCCCCTGCTCGCGAGCCTCTTTGATCCTCTGTGCGATGTCGTGGCTCTTCGCGTTCAGCTCTGCGATCCTGTCCTCGAGCGCGTTATACTGCTCAAGGGTAAACCGATCCATCGGTCTGTTGTCTTCCATTTCCTATCCTCCGGATATAATCGGCCGGTCGCTCTCTTCTCACAACAGCGCCGGCGCAGTCTCCGCCGTGTCTCCCCGGATAAAGAAAACGGGCGCTGCGCGTGCGCCGTACGCCGAATTCTTTATATAGTTAGAAACACTTTTGAAAGTATAGTAGACCGCCTCGGATTTGTCAACCATAAAATTGAGGCGATTTCCTTGATTTTTCGGCATTTTCCGTAAAATACGCCCGAAACGGCGGAAAACCCCCTCGTTCCGTCGGTCCCTCCGGATTTTCCGCTTCATTTCCTTCCATAAAACACAGAAAAATCACCCTCTCTTACGGAAAATGTTGTTTACAAACAGACGGAGAAACGCTATAATCTTAATGTTGGGCAAAGCTTGTATTTTCAAGAGCAAAAGCCACGAAAAAGGAGGATGTACAACAATGGCTAGAATGAAACAGTCCATGGATGGCAATACCGCTGCCGCTCACGTAGCTTATGCGTTTACAGAAGTTGCCGGTATCTACCCCATCACCCCTTCCAGCCCGATGGCCGACTCGATCGACCAGTGGTCCGCGGAAGGACGCAAGAACATCTTCGGCAACACGGTTAAGGTTACCGAGATGCAGTCCGAAGCCGGCGCTGCAGGTACCGTTCACGGTTCCCTTGCTGCCGGAGCAATCACCACTACTTTTACCGCTTCTCAGGGTCTTCTTCTGATGATCCCTAATATGTACAAGATCGCTGCTGAGCAGCTGCCTTGTGTTTTCGACGTATCCGCACGTTGCGTTGCTACGCAGTCCCTGAACATCTTCGGTGACCACAGTGACGTGTATGCGTGCCGTCAGACCGGTTTCGCCATGATGGCTGAGTCCAATCCTCAGGAAGTTATGGATCTCTCTCCTGTCGCTCATCTTGCAGCGATCGAGGGCAAAGTTCCGTTCCTGAACTTCTTCGACGGTTTCCGTACCTCCCACGAGATCCAGAAGATCGAGCTCTGGGACTATGAGGACCTCAAGGAAATGACGAACATGGACGCTGTTGCAGAGTTCCGTGCACACGCTCTGAACCCTGAGCATCCGGCTATGCGTGGTTCCCACGAGAACGACGACGTCTTCTTCCAGCATCGTGAGGCTTGCAACTCCGTTTACGATGCACTTCCGGCAGTTGTTGAGAAGTACATGAAGAAGATCAACGAGAAACTCGGTACGGATTACGATCTCTTCAACTACTACGGCGCTGCAGACGCTGACCGCGTGATCATCGCGATGGGTTCCGTTTGCGACGTTGCAGAGGAAGTTATCGACTACCTCACCGCAGCAGGCGAGAAGGTCGGCCTTGTAAAGGTTCGCCTGTATCGTCCTTGGGTTTCGAGCGCACTCCTTAAGGTTCTTCCGAAGACGGCTAAGAAGATTGCCGTTCTCGACCGTACCAAGGAGCCCGGTTCCCTCGGTGAGCCTCTCTACCTCGATGTAGCTACCACGCTCCGCGAGGCAGGTCTCAACGACATCATCCTTTCCGGCGGCCGTTACGGTCTCGGTTCCAAGGATACCGCTCCTTCCTCGATCTTCGCGATCTACACCGAGCTTGCCAAGGATGCTCCGAAGGCTCGTTTCACCATCGGTATCGTCGATGATGTTACCAACCTCTCGCTTCCTGAGATCAAGCCCGCTCCGATCACGTCCGCTAAGGGCACGGTTGAGTGCAAGTTCTGGGGTCTCGGCGGTGACGGTACTGTCGGTGCCAACAAGAACTCCACGAAGATCATCGGTGACCACACCGACAAGTTCATCCAGGCTTATTTCCAGTATGACTCCAAGAAGACCGGCGGTATCACCATCAGCCACCTTCGTTTCGGTGACAAGCCGATCAAGAGCCCTTACTACATCAACCAGGCTGACTTCGTAGCATGCCACAACCCTTCCTATGTTATCAAGGGTTACAAGATGGTTCAGGATGTTAAGCCGGGCGGAATCTTCATGATCAACTGCCAGTGGTCCGATGAGGAACTCAACGAGCATATGCCCGCTGAGGCTAAGCAGTACATCGCTAAGAACAACATCAAGCTCTACACGATCAACGCGATCGACAAGGCGATCGAGATCGGTATGGGCAAGAGAACCAATACGATCCTTCAGTCCGCATTCTTCAAGCTTGCGAACGTTATGCCGATCGACGAGGCTGTCGAGTACATGAAGGCAGCTGCAAAGAAGTCCTACGCGAAGAAGGGTGACGCTGTCGTAGAGATGAACTACAAGGCAATCGATGCCGGTGTAGACGCGATCCACGAAGTTGCTGTTCCCGCAGACTGGGCTACCGCAGTTGACGCTCCCAAGAAGATCGATCGTACCGGTCGTCCCGCTACCGTTAAGATGGTTAACGAGCTTCTTGACCCGATCGGCCTGATGGATGGTTACAGCCTTCCGGTATCCGCATTCAAGGATATCGCAGACGGTCAGTTCGAGACCGGTGCTTCCGCATACGAGAAGCGCGGTACCGCTGTTACCGTTCCGGAGTGGGATGCTGAGAAGTGTATCCAGTGTAACAACTGTGCATTTGTCTGCTCGCACGCTACGATCCGTCCGTTCCTCCTTTCCGAGGATGAGGTTAAGGCTGCTCCCGCGAACATCAAGCTTGCGGATATGAAGCCGAAGGCTACCGAGTTCAAGTACACGATGAGCGTTTCGCCTCTCGACTGCATGGGTTGCGGCGAGTGCGTAACCGTATGTCCTACCGCTGCTATCGCTATGGTTCCTCAGGAATCCCAGGCAGCTGAGCAGCCTGTATTTGACTACCTTGTAGCTAACGTTGGCAAGAAGGCTATCGCTGACACGATGCCCGCTGTTAAGGGTTCGCAGTTCAACCAGCCTCTGCTTGAGTTCTCCGGTTCCTGCGCAGGTTGTGCCGAGACCTCTTACGCACGTCTGATCACGCAGCTCTTCGGTGAGCATATGTACATCAGCAACGCTACCGGTTGCTCCTCCATCTGGGGTGGCCCGGCTGCTACGTCTCCTTACACGGTTAACAAGGATTCCCTCAAGGGACCGGCTTGGTCGAACTCCCTCTTCGAGGATAACGCGGAGCACGGCTTCGGTATGTACCTCGGCCAGAAGGTTCTTCGTGACCAGGCGATCGCTAAGCTTAACGAGATCGCTGCAGGTGATGCTTCCGATTCTCTGAAGGCTGCGATCGATGCTTTCCTTGCTACCAAGGATGACACCCTTAAGAACTCCGCTGACGCTGCTGCTCTGGTTGCTGAACTCGAGAAGTGCGATTGCGACCTCTGCAAGGAAGTTCTTGCTAAGAAGGATTACCTCGCTAAGAAGTCCGTATGGATCTTCGGTGGTGACGGTTGGGCTTACGATATCGGTTACGGCGGACTTGACCACGTACTTGCTTCCGGCGAGAACGTAAACGTTATGGTCTTCGATACCGAGATGTACTCCAATACCGGTGGCCAGGCTTCCAAGGCTTCCAACATCGGTGAGGTTTGCCAGTTCGCTGCTGCAGGTAAGGAGATCGGCAAGAAGAGCCTTTCCGAGATCGCTATGCAGTACGGTTATGTATATGTAGCTC
>JAFZVZ010000005.1 GCA_017617545.1 Lachnospiraceae bacterium | reverse complement strand
CGCCGCCTGCCGAGACGGCGTTGCTGCCCGCCAGGACGATCTTCAGCGGGTCTGTGCCGGCGTAGTGGATCACCCCCTGCAGACCGTCGCAGGAAAAGTCCGTGCACCGGTAATCGGTGAGCGTCAGCGTATTGCTGCCGGAGTCGTAGGCGGCCTTGCCGGTGCGCTCAGCCGGAGACGCCGCCGGGATGTCGGCCGCGTTCCCGGCCGTGACCGGCGTGCCGCCCACCCAGAGACAGTAGGGCGAGTCCGCAGGCGCTCCGGCATCGGTATCGGCCGCCTTCGCCCCTCTTGTCGCAACCGGCAGCATCCCCACTGCCATCATCAGACATAATGTCCAACTGAGCACTTTCTTCCCAATGCGTCCCATCTTCATTTTCCTCCGCGCAAATGTTCGTTTTCCATTAATCCATTGCAAGCTATTCCAAAAGTTATCTGTCAAGGCTCTTATTCCTTTTCGAGCCTTTCCGTGACTTCTCCATACATTGTAACATATCGGAGGATGCTTGAACAGCATTTTCTACGTCATAAGAAAATTCGAAGACGGGTTAAAAGCCGTCAGTTATGATATAGAGACCGCTTTGCGTTTGCGAGGGTATCTTTGATTGTTTGACATTTTTTTGACATACAAAAACGGGAAGCCGCATAAAATGATATGCTACCCCCAAGTAGGACATTGAAATATAAAACCTACTTGGGGGTATTTCTATGTCCAAAAGAAGTAAGATTGAGCCAATACTAAAGGTCCAGCTCGTAGAACAGTATCTGAGAGGGGAAATTGGAATCAATGAAGCAGAAAGACTTGCGGGGTTATCCGGCAATAGTACTATCTTTCGTAGATGGGTGTATATTTACCGGAACGAAGGCCCTGCAGGGCTCCTTGAACACCAACACAACAAGCATTATCCAAAAGAATTGAAGCTTGCTGCCGTTTTGGCCTATCAAAGAGGTGAAGGGGCACTGCCGGAAATCTCAGAGCGTTTTGGACTTCGTTCAGAAACTCAGTTACAAAACTGGCTGAAAGAGTATAATACTCATGGAGAGATCCGATCACGCGGAAGCGGAGGTGGCAGCTACATGAGGAAAGCACGAAGCACAACCTATGAGGAGCGACTGGCGATTGTTCAGGATTGCCTGATCCACGATAAGAACTATGGCGCAATGGCCTTGAAGTACCGGTGCTCCTACCAACAGGTACGGAACTGGGTGAAACGGTATGAAGAAATGGGGTCAGCCGGTCTGGAGGACCGGAGAGGACGCCGTGCAGGGACCTTACCAAGCCGTACTCCGGAAGAGGAGATGCGGGACAGGATCGCGGAACTGGAACGGCGCAACCGTGACCTGCAGATGGAGAATGATGTGCTAAAAAAACTCAGAGAGTTAGAGATGAAGGATCGCTATCTCTGACTCGCCACCTGTATCAGTACCAGGCGATCCGGGAACTCTCGGAAGAAAGGTCGTACTCCGTGGAGCGGCTTTGCGGTTACCTTCATGTTCCACGCTCTGCGTATTACCGGTGGCTGACCAAACCGGAAAGCATAAATGAGAAAACGAACCGGGAGATCTCCGAGAAGATCGAGAATATCCATGAAGCCCATCCGGATATGGGATACCGGAGAATCCGGGATGAACTCGACCGGAGATATGATACCGACGTCAATGACAAACGAGTCCTTCGTTTGTGCCGTAAGAGCCATATCCAGTCAACGATAAAGTGGAAACCCAAGAGTTGTACAAAATCAGCGGATGATCCGGCACATATCGCCAGAAACTACCTGAACCGGAACTTCCATGCGGACGCTCCGAACGAGAAATGGCTGACGGATGTGACAGAGTTCAAGTATTATGTTGGCACCGATGTCCATAAGGTCTATCTGAGTGCCATTCTGGATCTGTATGACCGTCGGATCGTAGCGTTTCAGATCAGCAATCATAATGATAACCCACTCGTGATGAACACTTTTGGTGAAGCCGTTCGGCTGGAGCCGAACGCGCATCCCCTGTTCCACTCGGACCGAGGGTTCCAATACACGGGAAAGCAGTTCAGCACAAAGTTAAAGAAACACCATATGAAACAGTGCATGTCCAGGGTAGCCCACTGCATCGATAATGGTCCGATGGAAGGCTTCTGGGGCATCCTGAAGCGCGAGACGTACTATGGAAGACGTTTTACGTCAAAAGAAGCCATTGTCGGCATGATCACAGAGTATATCCATTATTACAACAGTGAGCGAATCCAGCGAAATCTTCACCGGATGACGCCGCTGGAATTCAATGCTGCTTATAAAGCCGCTGCATAAAGAATACCGCCAGCTGATCACTCAACTGACGGTATCCGGTCACTTATTATTTTTTACTGTCCTCTTGACGGGTAGCACACCATTTTACAGGGCTTCCCGTTGTTTTTTTTTATTACTCAAACTCAATCGTTCCCGGCGGCTTGCTCGTCAGGTCGTAGAAGACGCGGTTGACGCCGCGGACCTCCTTGATGATGCGGTTCATGACGATGTCGAGCACCTCGTAAGGGATGTGCGCGGAATCCGCAGTCATGAAGTCCGTCGTGCGGACGGCGCGGAGCGCGACTGCGTAATCGTAGGTGCGCTCATCTCCCATGACGCCTACGGAGCGGACGTTCGTGAGCGCCGCGTAGTACTGGTCGGGCTTCCACGAAGCAACCTCGCCGGTCTGCTGCTTATACTCGTCAAGCGCCTTGCCGACCTCTTCGCGGAAAATGTAGTCCGCGTCCTGTACGATGCGGATCTTATCCTCGGTGATGTCGCCGATGATGCGGATGCCGAGACCCGGGCCCGGGAACGGCTGGCGCATCACGAGTTTCTCCGGAATTCCGAGCTCAAGGCCGGCCTTGCGGACCTCGTCCTTGAACAGGTAGCGGAGCGGCTCCACGATCTCCTTGAATTTTACATAGGACGGCAGACCGCCTACGTTATGATGCGATTTGATGACGGCCGACTCGCCGCCGAGGCCGGACTCCACAACGTCCGGGTAGATGGTTCCCTGCGCGAGGAAATCAACCTCGCCGATCTTGTTCGCCTCCTCCTCGAAGACGCGGATGAACTCCTCGCCGATGATCTTTCTCTTCGTCTCGGGATCGGTAACGCCCGCCAGCTTCACGTAGAATCGGTGCTGCGCGTTCACGCGCACAAAATTCAGATCGAAGATTCCGTTCTCACCGAAGACTGCCTCAACCTCGTCGCCCTCGTTCTTGCGGAGCAAGCCGTGGTCAACGAACACGCAGGTCAGCTGCTTGCCGATCGCGCGGGCAAGAAGTCCCGCTGCCACCGACGAATCGACACCGCCGGACAGTCCGAGAAGCACTCTGCCGTTGCCGACCTTCTCGCGGATCTCGCGGATCGCCGTCTCGACGAAGGCGTCCATTTTCCACGAACCATCGCAGCCGCAAATCCCGCGAACGAAGTTGTAGATCATCTTCGTTCCCTCGGGCGTGTGAAGCACCTCGGGGTGGAACTGAATGCCGTAAAGGTTTCTCTCAGCACACTCGCATGCAGCCACCGGGCAGTCCTTCGTTTTTCCGATGGAAACAAAGCCCGGTGCCATTCTACTGATGTAGTCGAAGTGGCTCATCCAGCATACGGTCTGCTCCGAAACGCCCTCAAAAAGAGGGGACGCCGTGTTGACCACAACCTCGGTGCGACCGTACTCCTGCACCGTCGCGCGCTCAACTTTGCCACCCAATACCTGATTCATCAGCTGTGCTCCGTAGCACAATCCGAGAACCGGAATTCCGAGCTCGAACAGCTCCTTCTGATACGTCGGAGCTCCCGGCGCGTAGCAGCTGTTCGGTCCGCCCGTCAGGATGATTCCCTTGAGGTTCATCGCCTTGATGGTTTCAAGGTCGGTCCGGTACGACGCAATCTCGCAGTAGACGTTGCACTCACGCACGCGTCTCGCAACGAGCTGGTTGTACTGACCGCCGAAATCCAGAACAAGAATTTTGTCCATAGTTTTTGTCCTTTGAATTATGTTTATGGTTTGTCGTAAACCGACATTCGATCAGACGTTAATCTGTGCCGTGATACCCAGGCAATCCTTATTCGCCTCGAGGATCGGCTTCACCACGTTCGCGAGGAACGCCTCGGTCTGCTCCACGGAGCGGCCGACATAGTTTGCGGGAACCATGTACTCCTCAAGCTCCTCGAGCGTTACGTCGAACGCGTCGGATGCCGCGATCAGCTCGAGCAGGTTATTCTCAAGACCCTTCTGCTTAACGGTTGCGCCTGCCTCCATCGAGAGCTTGCGGATCTCCTCATGCAGCTCCTGGCGGTTGCCGCCCTGCTTCACTGCGTCCATCATGATATTTTCCGTAGCCATGAACGGAAGCTCGCTGCGAAGGCGCTTCTCGATAACCTTCTCGTTCACGACAAGGCCGTCGGTTACGTTGAGGCACAGATCGAGGATACCGTCGATCGCGAGGAAGCCCTCGGAGATCGCCACGCGCTTGTTCGCGGAGTCGTCGAGCGTGCGCTCAAACCACTGCGTCGCGGAGGTGATGGCCGGGTTGAGGGCGTCGATGATCACGTAGCGGGACAGCGACGCGATACGCTCGGAGCGCATCGGGTTTCTCTTGTATGCCATTGCCGAGGAACCGATCTGGTTCTTCTCAAACGGCTCCTCCACTTCCTTCAGGTGCTGAAGAAGGCGGATGTCATTGCTCATCTTGTGCGCCGAAGCGGCGATGCCCGCGACGACGTTCATAACTCTCGTGTCAACCTTGCGGGAGTAGGTCTGGCCGGAAACCGGATAGCAGCCCTCGAAGCCCATCTTCTGAGCGATCATCGGATCAAGCTTGTCAAGCTTCTCCTGATCGTTGTTGAAGAGCTCCTTGAAGGACGCCTGCGTTCCTGTCGTACCCTTGCAGCCGAGAAGGCGCAGCGTCGAGATCACGTACTCAACGTCGGCAAGGTCCATGCAGAACTCCTGAAGCCACAGCGTCGCGCGCTTGCCGACCGTGGTCGGCTGAGCAGGCTGAAAATGAGTGAACGCCAACGTAGGAAGGCTCTTGTACTTGTCGGCAAACTTCGAAAGCTTGTCGATCACGTTCACGAGCTTTCTGCGCACAAGCTGCAGCGCGTCGCGCATCACGATGATGTCGGTGTTGTCGCCGACATAGCAGCTCGTCGCGCCGAGGTGGATGATACCTGCCGCCTTCGGGCACTGAAGTCCGTAAGCGTAAACATGGCTCATAACGTCATGGCGCACCAGCTTCTCGCGCTCCTTCGCCACCGCGTAATCGATGTCGTCAATGTGTGCCTTCATCTCGTCGATCATTTCCTGCGTGATGACGGGCTTGCCGTCCTGCGAAAGTCCGAGCTCCATCTCGGTCTCCGCAAGCGCGATCCAAAGCTTTCTCCAAGTAGAGAACTTCTTGTCCTGGCTGAAAATGTACTGCATCTCCGCGGAGGCGTAACGCTCCGAGAAGGGACTTGTGTAACGGTTGGTGTCGCTCATGATATGTCTCCTTGATCTTATTTTCCAAAATGAAATGCGAATGAGGACTCCGCAAGCGGAACCCTCATCCGGTATGTTTGTTCTTTATACCAGCTTCTTGCCGGTCAGTTTCTCATAGCCTTCCAGGTAGATCGCGATGGTCTTGTCAACAACCTCCTGCGGAAGCGTCCAGTCATCGTGCGGGTTCGCCTTGAGCCAGTCGCGCGCGAACTGCTTGTCGTACGAAGGCTCTGCGTGGCCTACCTCGTAGGAAGCGAGCGGCCAGAAGCGGGACGAATCGGGTGTCAACATCTCGTCGCCGACAACGATCTCGCCGTTCTCATCGAGACCGAACTCGAACTTCGTGTCCGCGATGATGATGCCCTTCGTGAGCGCGTAGTCAGCGCACTTCTTGTAGAGAGCGATCGTGTAGTCGCGAAGCTTGGTCGCGTACTCGAGGCCCTTGCCCGGATAGCGCTTCTCAAGGTACTCCACCGACTGCTCGAACGAGATGTTCTCGTCGTGGTCACCGATCTCCGCCTTCGTCGAAGGAGTGTAGATCGGCTCAGGCAGCTTCTGGGATTCCTGAAGGCCCTCAGGGAGCTTGATGCCGCAGACAGTGCCATTTTCCGTATAACTCTTCCAGCCGGAGCCGGTGATGTAGCCGCGTACGATGCACTCCACAGGCAGCATCTCAAGCTTCTTCACAAGCATGCTGTTGCCGTTGAAGCGGTCCTGACGGAAATACTCGGGCATGTCGTTCACGTCAACCGAGATCATGTGGTTCTTCACGACATCCTTCGTAAAATCAAACCAGAACTTTGACATCTGCGTCAGCACGGTACCCTTCTTCGTCACGATGTTGTTCAGGATGACGTCGAAGCAGCTGATGCGGTCCGTTGCAACGAGGATCATGTTCTCGCCGATGTCATAAATCTCACGAACCTTGCCTTCCTTTACGGGACTGTACTCTTTCACTTCCGTAGCTCCTTTCGGCTCTCTTTCGATGTAGGCGTCGCGCTCCGGTCCGACCGAAACGTAACGAATATGGCAACCGATCTCCTTCTCGATGTACTCAACGTACTTCTGCGCGTTGACCGGAAGGTCCTCCCAGCGGCGAACGCCGCAGATGTCGCACTGCCAGCCGTCCATATACTCGATGACCGGCTTGCATGCGTCAAGCGCTGCGGGGAACGGAAAATCATCGATGATCTCGCCGTTCAGCTCGTAGTGCGCACAGATCGGAATGCGATCCATATAGCTCATGACATCCATCTTGGTGAGCGCGATATCTGTTGCGCCCTGGCACTCCACGCCGTAGCGGGTAGCTACGATATCGATCGGTCCCACTCGTCTCGGGCGGCCGGTCTTCGCACCGTACTCGCCGCCGGCCTCGCGAAGCTTTTCCGCCTCCTCGCCGAACCACTCGCATACGAACGGGCCTTCGCCGACGCACGTCGAGTATGCCTTCACAACACCGACAACCTGATCGATCTTCGCGGACGGAAGTCCGGAGCCGACCGGCGCGTATGCGGCAATCGCGTTCGAGGACGTCGTGTACGGATGGATACCGTAGTCAAGGTCACGCAGCGAGCCGAGCTGTGCCTCGAAGAGGATGCTCTTGCCTTCCTTCGCTGCCTTCTTCAAAAGCTTGCCGGTGTCGCAGATGAACGGGCGGAATTTTGCACCGTACTCATCGAACCATGCCTTGAGCGATTCGTAGCTGACCGGCTCTGCGCCGTACACGCCCGTGAGCGTCAGGTTCTTCCAGGTCAGAAGATCCCGGATGTGCTCGTCGAGCTTCTCAGGATAGAACAGCTCACCGGCAAGGATCGTCTTCTTCTGGTATTTATCCGAATAGAACGGCGCGATGCCCTGCTTCGTGGAACCGAACTTTTTGTCCGCAAGTCTCGCTTCCTCAAGTCCGTCGAGGAGACGGTGCCACGGCAGAACCAGCGAGGCACGCTCACTGATCTTCAGGTTCTCGGGAGTGATCGGAACGCCCTGTCCGATGACTGTCTGCATCTCCTGATCCAGGTTTTCAAGATCGAGCGCAACGCCGTTGCCCAGGATATTGACGACACCCTTTCGGAAAATGCCCGAGGGAAGCAGGTGAAGGGCGAATTTACCGTACTCGTTGACTACCGTGTGACCGGCATTGCCGCCGCCCTGATAGCGGATCACGTAGTCGAAACGCTCGGTCAGAAGGTCGACCATACGGCCCTTTCCTTCATCGCCCCAGTTGATACCAACAATCGCGCAATTACTCATAAAATCAACCTCTCTTTGGTTGGAATAAAAACCCACGATATAATATACAAATTTTCCAATGAGAATACAACTAAAAACTGCCCCGAAATATAAAATTCTTCGAAATAAATAAGACGGGGGCCAAAAAGCCCCCGAAATATGTAAAACCATACAAAAACGATGGTTGAAGTTTTGCTGCCAGCTCTCACGGACAAAAATGCCGCAGGCCGGGCCTGCGGCATTTTCCGTTATGCTAATCCGTTTTCATTGCATTAATACGCATCAACGTGTCCGTAGTTCTCTTTCTTGTCATTTCCGTCAAGCTGGACGCGGAAGGTTTCCTCGACTTCCTTGCCCCACATCTTGAACTTCATATCAAAGCGGCCGTTCCAGTAAGCCGGATCACTCGACGACTGCTTGAACTGATCAAGCGCGAATTCGGGGTTGTAACCGAACAGAACTTCCCAGCGGCGGTTCAGTTCCTTGATCAGGTCCTCGCTGACCACACCGGCCTCCTCTGCCTTCGGGAATTCGCTTGTTCTGAACTTCAGCTCAAATCCGGAGCAGTAATCTACTACGCCGTTTGTCTTGCCGACCGTGTATTCCAGCTTGAATTCGTCGGGTTCGAACGACATGTCATAGTACTCGCGTCCGTCCTCGCAGATGTAACGGCGTACATCATAGCATGTCAGATAATACCTGATCTCCTCGCTGCTCGAGAAGAACTTGTCACCGAATGTCTTGTAATCCAGGATATTCTCGCCGCCGATATCACCCTCGAAGACTTCATTGGGCAGACCGCCGAACTCACCGACGATCGGTTCGTAATCACCGACATACCAATACACCTGCGGATACTCCGTATTCACCGATATGCCGTACGCTACGCTCGGTTTTTCCCCATTCAGACTGTAGACCTGTCTGTTGAGTCCGTACTTCATTCCGTCCTTGATCACATTGAGCCTCAGATCGAACGGTCTCTCTTCATCCGCGTTCGTATCCTTCGCATAGAGAAGGATTTTCGCCAGGTCTTCACCGAAAACCATCTTGACGATGCGTTCGATATTTTCCGTCTCCGCTGCGTTGTCAAAATCCACATTCTGGAAGTATACCGAAGCCCCGTTCTCGTTCGCGTACTGCGACGTATCGCGGCTGTAAATAATCGTGGCAGGTGTATGTGCGTGGATCCCATAGCTGCCTTCCTCGATCGGACCGGCCACGTAAAGTCCTTTGTTGTAAGAGACCCTCAGGTAGCCCGCGTTGGGATACGCCGAGCCCTCCTCCCTATAGTAGTCCGCGATCGGGCCCTTGCTGCGTAACCACTCGTCCTGCTTCAGCGTTTCGAGCACGGTGTCCGCCGGATTACAGATATTCACCGTATAATAGTTGAACGGCATCCCTTCCGGCTCCTTCAGTTCAACGTACGTGTGCGTCGGAAGGAGATCCTCGGGAACGATCGTCTCATCCAGCGTCAGATACGTAAGTCCCTTCGGCTCCTCCGTCGGAGTCGGGTCCGCGGGTTTCGTAGGGTCCGCCGCCTTGGTCGGATCCGCCCCCTGAGTCGGATCTGCCGAAGACGTCGGCGTGGTCGCTTCGGGTGTGGATTCCCCCGGTGTCACATCCTGCACCGTTTCGTTCGAAGCGTTCTTCTTGTCCGACCTGTCGTCATCGTCGTCATCCGATTCGCATGCCGCCAGACACAGACACATCATGAGTGCCAAAACCAACCACAGCAATCTTGTCTTTTTCATACGCTATGCCCTCTTTTCTGTGAAATATTGTATGGTTATGCACCTAGCAGACGTTTTGTGTCTGCTATTGTTCATGATTATACATATTGCAAAAGTAAATGTCAATTACTTTTATTCTCTGCAAGGAAACGATTTTTACATTCTGGCTGAATTATTACGCATTTTTCATGCCGAAATTTCGTATTTTCCGTCAAAAAAGTCCTTTTTAACGTGCGTAAGCGCCTCGGAAAATGCCCCGAAAACTGCCTCTTTTCCGGTTGATTTTCCCCTTTCTCTCCGATACAATTGATATATTACCGGGTCAGTCGAAAGGAGGGGGGAACATGCTTGATCGTCTGTTTGACAGCGGATTGCTGTATTCATATCTCAACATCATCGCCCACAATCTCCTTCTTGTCTGGCTCATCGAAATCCCCCTTGCCTTCGCTCTCGGCGTGCGAAAGCGCAACCCGCTGGAAACCGTGTTTATCACGAACAGCATCTCAAACCCCATCGTCGTAACGATCTTCTTTCTTATGTTGCAATTCAGTGTTTCGTATGCGATAATGAATTTTACGATAATTGCGATGGAGGTGTGCGTGGTCCTCTGCGAGGGCGCGGTGTACCGCCGGTATCTGCCGAAGGGGAAGCTGAATCCGTTCGTGCTCTCCCTGGTGCTCAACGCGGCCTCCTTCTGCGTCGGGATCCTTCCGGATCTTCTGTAACTTTATGTAATCGGAGAGGCAGAATGAAGCGTAACACGGTTATTGTCGGAACGCACAGCGTGATGCACGCGGTTGTGGATTTCGGCTGCGCGATGCTTGTGATGGAAATCTCACGGGACGCCGGGCTCAGTCTCACGACGGCTGCGCTGCTGGTGTATCTCTATGATTTCTGCGCGTTCGCGCTGCAGTACCCGGTCGGCATTCTCGCGGACCCGTGGAACCGGAATTCCCTGATGGCCGCGATCGGCTGCTTTCTCGTCGCCGCAGGGTTTGTGTTCCGCCCGTACGCCGCAGTCGCCTGCGCGGTCGCGGGCATCGGAAACGCGCTCTACCACGTCGGCGGCGGTGTGGATGTTCTGAACATCTCCGACCGAAAGGCGTCCTTTCCGGGTATCTTCGTGGCGACCGGCTCTGTCGGCCTGTACCTGGGCATGAACGGAGATCACATGCCCTTCGGCGCTCCGGTGACGATCGCGCTGCTGATCGCAAGCGGCGTCCTGCTGATCGGCCTCTACCTGCTGATCCGGTACCGCTACAAGATCGACAACGAACCGTGTAAGCGAATCATCGAGCCGGTGCGCATGACGGAGCGGGAATTGCTCATCATCTACTGCATGCTGTTCACGGTGTGTCTGCGCAGCTGCTTCGGGATGCTCATGAAGTTTCCCTGGAGAAACGGATTTACGCACGGTCTGATCGCAGTCATCGCGGTAACTCTCGGGAAAATGCTCGGCGGCATCATCGGAGATCGCCTCGGCTGGATGCGCACCTCCGTGACATCTCTGTTCACGGCTTCCGTTCTGTTCGCGTTCGCGGACCAAAGCATGGCTTGCGGCGTGGCTGCCATGCTGCTGTTCAATATGTCGATGCCGATCACGCTGAGCGTGATGGTCAACATGTTCCCGAAGCGCAAAGGGGCTGCGTTCGGGCTGACATCGGCAATGCTCTTCTGCGGCCTGGTACCCGCATTTTCCGAGGTCGCGCCCACGCTTTCGAAGAAACCGATCCTCGTATCGGCGGTCGTTGTGTCGGCGGTGCTGTTGCTGGTGGGGTTACGGCAATATAACAAGCTCGCCAAACCGGCACAGGGATCAGGCGGAAAATGAACCCGCACGCAGATCAATTACACCAAGGAGGGGGAAACAACATGGTACACGAAAGGAAACGCGGACGCTTCGGTCCGCTGCGTAACAGGGGCATATGGGTCGCTCTGCTGATGACAGCCGCGATCGGTCTGATGACGGGAGTATGTCTGGCCAATCCCATTCACGTGCCGGGCCCGGTCGATTATGCCGTGAAGATCTATAAGAAAATGCTTCCGGTCTTCGGCGGTCTGGTTGTACTGTGGGCATTGCTGTTCCTCTGCAGGAACAAGCATTTCCGCATGCGTGACCGGTTTATCATATTGCTCTACCTTGTCGTAGGCTACCTGACTTGCGGACTTCTGTTCGGCTTCGGGTTCCTCATCATAGCGATCATACGGATGGTGCGGCTTTTCAACGGCAATCCGCCGACCAAAGCGAGGGACGATGATCTTCCTCCGTCCCCGGAAATCTGATACAGACGTAAAAATGGCGGAAGCACAATTGCCTCCGCCCTTTCTGATTCCAGCATACTTATTAAGGTTTCTATCTTCTGCCCTGGGATCGCGCTCGAAAATACCCTCTGTTATAGTCCGCGACTTTCGTGCTCTCATCGCGGCACTGCGGATCATAGAAGAGCAATCGCCGGTATTCCTGCTCCCAGTAATCCGCCTTCCGGGCATCCTCCTCCCGCTCGCGGCGAACTCTTTCCTCATCGGCCTTCCGGCGCGCAGCGGCATCATTGGCCTGCGTATTCCGGGTTTGCGCAACATAGGGTGTCGCGTTGTATGTCGGGGTCTGTGAATTGCTCATGCACTCTAAGTGAGACAGCAGAAGTCTGTCCACCAGGCCGATCTTCACGGGCTTTTGCACGCTCTGCTGATAGACGGGCTCCTCGTACTCTTCCTCATCGTCCTCCTCGTCTTCCTCCTCCGCTACATATTTCAGCTTGCGGAACCTGTTGAAGAAGAACAGCGCGAGCGCGATGAAGATCAGCGCATATGAAACATCGTCTATGCACGAAATGGCCAGCACCGTAAAAAACAAACCTAAAAGCAGCGTCAAAATCCGCCGGATAAATCTCATCAGGTCAAATTCTCCTTCTGTAATATTACGTCGTGATCGCTTCCTTGATCGCCGCAAGCTCCTCGTCGGAGTTGTCCTTAATGCGGCCCTCCTCGTCCACCTTCTTGAACTGTGTGTTGTACAGTTCGGTGTAGACACCGCCGAGCTTGACAAGGTCGCGGTGCTGTCCGCGCTCCACGATATGACCGTCCTTGACGACGAGGATCTCGTCGGCTGCAAGGATGGTCGAGAGCCGGTGCGCGATCAGGATGCTCGTGCGCTCCTCAATGATCGGGTCGATCGCCTCCTGGATCTTGCTCTCCGAGATGGAGTCAAGCGCCGAGGTCGCCTCGTCGAAAATCAGAAGCGCCGGGTTCTTGAGAAGTACTCGCGCGATGGAAATGCGCTGCTTCTCGCCGCCGGAGAGCTTCAGTCCGCGGTTGCCGACCATCGTGTCGAGGCCGGTCTCCTGCGCCTCGATAAAGTCGTAAATGTTGGCTTTCTTGCAGGCCTCGATCATCTCCTCCTCGGTCGCGTCCTCCTTCGCATAAAGAAGGTTCTCGCGGATGGTTCCGTTGAAGAGGTAGGTTTCCTGCGAGACGACACCGACATTTTTCCGAAGGAAGCCAAGGTCCAGCTTCTTCACGTCGACACCGTCGAACAGGACCTGACCGCCCTGCACATCGTACAGTCGCGGGATCAGGTTGATGATCGTACTCTTGCCCGAGCCCGACGGACCGACGATCGCGATACTTCGCCCGCTCTCGAGCTTGAAGCTCACGTCGTACAGAATCTGCCGTTCCGGATCGTACGAGAAATCCACATGATCAAACGTGATCTCACCTTTCGCGCTGTCCGGAGTGATCGCCTCGGGATCGTTCTCGATCTCAATGGGCATATCAAAGTATTCGAAAATACGGGTGAACAACGCCATCGAACGCATCCAGTCGACCTGGATGTTCAGAAGGTTGTTGACCGGCATGTATGTGCGTCCCAACAATGCCACAAGCACGGTGATGTCACCGGGCGTGAGGGAGCTGTCGTACTTCATGATCAGGATACCGCCGACCAGATAGAGAAGCATCGGGCCGATGTTCGTCACGGTGTTGAGGATCACGAAGAACCAGCGGCCTGCCATGCGCTCGCGGATATTGAGGCGGATCATGCGACCGTTCGCGTCCTTATAACGACCGTACTCCTTCTCCTCCTTGCCGAAGAGCTTGACGAGAAGCTGGCCGCTCACGGACATCGTCTCGTTGAGGATGCCGTTGATCTCGTCATTGCACGCCTGAGCCTCGCCCGTCAGTTTCCATCTCGTCTTGCCGGCTTTTCTCGTCGGGATGACGAAGAGCGGGATGACACAGATGCCGAGCACCGCAAGGATCCAGTTCTTCTGGAACATCATCACGAGCGCCACGACAAGCGTGATCGAGTTCGACAGGATGTTGCGGAACGTGTTCGTGATCACGGACTCCACGCCCGAGATGTCACTTGTCATACGCGTGATGATATCGCCCTGGTTGTTCGAGGTAAAAAACCGCTGCGACATTTTCTGCAAATGCGAGAACATCTGGTTGCGCATATCGTACGTGATGTGCTGCGCGATCCATGTGTTGACGTACGCCTCCACCACACCGATCAGATTGGACGCAAGCGTCAGTCCGAACGACGCGACGATGTAGATGATCAACAGCTTCATATTGCGGCCGATGATACCTTCATCGAGGATCTTACCGGTGAGCACCGACGGATACAGCGACATCGTCGATGAGATCGCGATACAGATGAGCACCAGCGTCAGTTGCTTCCAGTACGGCGTGAGGTAGGAAAATACTCGCTTCAGCAGCGCTTTCGTGATCTTCGGCGCTGCCGCCTTCTCTTCCTCGGTCATGTAGGCACGGCCGAACGGCCCGCCCATTCTTCCTCCGGGTGGCATAGGCTTCCTCTTTTCTGTTCTACGTGTGTAGAACTATTATTTTATCGGGAAATCGAGTTATTATTTCGGTTGCCTATCTCCTCAGGTATTCCTGCAAACCTTTGCCCGGAAGATTGACACCATCGACATTATATCACAGAGTATCCTGCAGCAAAATGAAGAATCTTCTGCTATTCTTTCAAAAAACTCTTCCGCTTGCGCGATCAAAATCTCCAAGACGTCGATATTTCTGTTGATTTTGCCGGAATCTGTCATATCAACAGAAGAAAAGCTTCATTCCACTCAATCTTGGCTGCCGGAATCAGCGCAACTTACTGTTGATTTCGCAGAAATCTGCAGTTTCAACAGAAAAAATCTTCAAACCACTCAATCTTGGCTGCCGGAATCGGCGCAACTTACTGTTGATTTCGCAGGAAACCGCCGTTTCAACAGAAAAAATCTTCAAACCACTCAATCTTGGCTGCCGGAATCGGCGCAACTTACTGTTGATTTCGCAGGAAACCGGCTTCTCAACAGTAATCCGGCGGCTTACGAAGAAATCCAGTGCTTTCTACCGAACTCCGTCCGCGTTCAAAAGCCCGCCTCCTCCGCGGAAGCACATAAACGTACAGCTTCACTCGCCCAGCGCCGTCGTCGCAATCTCCTCCGGCGTCTTCACGATGTAGGTCGCTCCCGATTCGCGCAACTCCTTCTCATTGCCGTAGCCATAAAGCACTCCGATTGAATCGACGCCGACCTCCACGGATGCCTTGATATCATAGAAACGGTCGCCGACCATGAGGATCTCGCTGCGGTCCTCATCCGCCAGTCCGAGCTGCTCCATCGCCGTGCGGATGAGCAATGCCTTGTTTGGGTCACGCCCTTCGAGCGACGGTCCCACGATTCCCTCAAAGAAGCCGCTCACGCCCTCGTGGTTTGCCACAACCTCCGCCATGTTCTGTGGTTTCGAGGTGACGATCATCAGCTTGCAGCCCGCGTCGCGGAGCGCCTGCAGCGTCTCCTTCACTCCCGCGAACAGCGGCGCCAGGTAGACTCCCTCCCTCTCGTAATACTCACGGTACACGCGGATCGCCTCGAAGCTGTCCTCATCCGACAATCCGTAAAATTCATGAAATGAAACGTACAGGGGCGGCCCGATGAAGCGCTTCAGGAGATCCCTGTTCGGAGTCTCGATCCCGAAGTGCGCAAGCGCCCTGCTCGCTGCCTCGACAATTCCGAACTCCGACTGCGTCAACGTGCCGTCCAGGTCAAAGAAAACATAATGATACATTTGATACCCTCACAGTGATTTTGATCGTAACCCCTTACATTCTCCGTCACTGAAACTTTCGGTCTTTGTGTTTCCGGTCTTTGTGTTTCCGGTCTTTGTGCTTCCGGTCTTTCAACGTTCAGCCCTACTCTCCGCCGCAGCTGCTCAATCCCCAATCCGCAGCAGATCCGTGTTCATGATCTTATGATACAACAAAACCGCCAACGCTGCAACGACCGCGACAACAGCCGCCGAAACAATGTTCGCGAACCGCTCGGGCAGCAACAAAAGACCGGCCGTCGGAATGATCGCGATGAAAACACTGAGTATGCTCAGCCCTACGGCAGCGCTCTGCTTCACGATCTCAGCCTCATTTTCCCACTTAAACTTGGGAAATCTCAGGTTCAGAAAAAGTCCGAAGACAACCGCGAAAACGATGTACACAAGCGGCACGATCAACAGCCACAGCCGCTGCATCACGCTCACGCGGACCATGAACAGCAGAACAAGCTCGGCGACCAGATAAAACGGCGCGAACACGAGCAGGTTGAACAGAAGCTTCGCGTTCAATATATCTCCGGCCTCGATCGGCAGGCTCTTGGTGATCCACCAGTTCTTGCCCTCCGCGGAGATTGACGCGGACGTGATCGACATCATGCAGAACGGCACGCTGATCAAAAACGGCAGGGCTGCCACCGGATGCATTTGGATCGGCATGTTGCCTATCTTCCGCAACAGCTCCTCGGGTCCGAAGACACCCATCAGCACGGCGAGAACGAGCCCGAGAACAGGCCCGATGATCGTGTTGGAAACATAGAGACCCGACGAAAAATACCGCCCCGCCTCCTTGCGCACAAGCGCCTCCAGCACGGAGTGTGACCGCAGCTCACTCATCTTGTAATCCCTGTGTTCGGTGACAGGTGCAAGCCTGCCGGAGATTGCGAACAGATTG
Organism: Lachnospiraceae bacterium; assembly: GCA_017617545.1. Classification (GTDB taxonomy): domain Bacteria; phylum Bacillota; class Clostridia; order Lachnospirales; family Lachnospiraceae; genus ISDg. Next base: position 45,483 of record JAFZVZ010000005.1, on the reverse strand, counting down.
CGGCCGATCACGCACGCCGTGAACAGCAGAAACGCCACAGAGACAGCCGCGAGGATGAGAAGTCCCGCGGGCTTCTCGCCGGAGAACCACGAGCCCCAGGTCTTCACAAACGGCGTCTTCGCCTCGATCTTCTCGAGCGCCTCCGCCGCCTGCTTCGCGACGCGGTCGTTCATCTCCTTCTGAGAGAGCTTGTTGCCGTTCTGATCCTGGACGATCTCGGTCAGGTTCATGTTGACCGTCGATCCGCCCGTGACCGTGAAGGACAGCGTCAGCAGTCCGACCACAACAGCGACCGCAAGCAACACCTCCGCCAGCACCTTGTGCTTTACCCGTGAGATCAGCGCGGCAAATACGATGCCCACCCACGCGGCAAGCGCCATCGGCAGGATCGGCAAGACCAGGATCTCCGGCACGAGCATGAGCCAGAACCTTGCTCCCGCATGCTCCGCGATCCCGTACACGAGGAAGCTCGGCACGAGGACGAGGACTGTTACGATCAGGCCGTCGACATACATTTTCATAAGTCTCGCAGCCGCGACCGGCATACTGCGGACCGGCAGCGAAGAGAGAAGTTCCCGGTCACGCACACGGTACAGATTGCCGCGCGCCTTCAGCACTCCGAGCATAAACGTGACCGCCATCGCAAGCGCCGGATACAGCATCGGGATCGCGCGCCCGATCTTGAATTCCTCAAGCGCAAACGAAGCGCCCGCGATGTATCCGATCCCAACAATAAAAAGAAACGCAAACACGCACAAAAGCGCCGTCCTCCGCTTTCTCTCCGAAGGATCCTTCGTGTGGCGGTAGACGTTAAATCCGGCGTAGTTCACCATTTCCGCTTTCCAGATTGTCGTAAACGAATTCATACTGCTCTGTTCCCCCTGTCCGCAGGCGAGACGTCCACCCCGCGGCTCAGTTCTTATTTTCCACTGTTTCCATGAAGATTGACTCGAGCGACGACTGGTCCTTGACGATTTCGCTCATCAGGCCGGACGTGACAAGGTGTCCCTCCTTGATGATGGCCACCTTGTTGCACAGCTTCTCCGCCACGTCGAGCACGTGCGTCGAGAAGAAGATCGCGCAGCCGGCCTCGGTCATGCTCCGCATGGTCTCCTTGAGAAGGAACGCCGCCTTCGGGTCGAGGCCCACGAACGGCTCGTCCATGATCAGCAGCTTCGGCTCGTGCAGAAGCGCCGAGATCAGCGCAAGCTTCTGCTTCATGCCGTGAGAGTAGCCCGACACAAGGTCGCCGAGCGAGTCGGTGATCTCGAACCGGCCCGCGTATTCGGCAATGCGCGCCTCGCGGTCCACCTTCGAAACTCCGAAGACATCCGCGATAAAATTCAAATACTGTATACCCGTCATGTACTCGTAGATATCCGGGTTGTCCGGCACATACGCGATGCGCCGCTTGACCTCCTCCGGCTCCTTCGTGATGTCGAGCCCGTCAATCAGCACCATTCCCTTGTCAAACTCGTGAATTCCGGTGATCGCCTTTAAAAGCGTCGTCTTGCCCGCGCCGTTGTGGCCGATGAAGGCGTAGATGTCGCCCTTCTCCACATGGAGCGTGATATCCGAAACACCCTTGGTCGTACCCTTGTAAATCTTCTCCAGTCCGTTAATTACAAGCATGTCTTCTTTCTCCCTTGTTTGCTACAGCAGCATCCCCACGGCTTCCTTCCAGCCGCGGATCCGTTCCGCGCGGTCCTCATCGCTCATCATCGGTCGGAAAATGCTCTCGCCCTCCCCGCCGTGTGCAAGCTCCTCGTCCGTCCAGAACCCGGTTGCCAGGCCTGCCAGATATGCCGCGCCCATCGCGGTTGTCTCCACACACGCCGGACGGATCACGCAGGCGTTGCTGATGTCCGACTGCGTCTGCATCAGAAAATCATTCACGCTCGCCCCGCCGTCCACGCGAAGCGCTCCGACCGGGCTGCCGGCATCGTTCTGCATCGCCTCGACGATGTCGTTGACCTGGTACACGATCGCGTCCAGCGCCGCGCGGATGATGTGGAACCGCCCGACACCGCGCGTCAGCCCTGTGATAACGCCCTTCGCCTCGGGCTTCCAGTACGGAGCGCCGAGACCGGTGAACGCGGGCACGATGTAACAGCCGTTCGTGTCCGGCACCTTCTGCGCCAGCTCCTCCGTCTCCGCTGCCGACGAGATCAACCCGACCTCGTCGCGAAGCCACTGCACGATCGCGCCTCCCATAAATACCGAGCCTTCCAAAGCATAGGTTACCTTGCCGCCACGGCCCCACGCGATCGTCGTGACAAGCCCGTGCTCCGAGCGGATCGGCGCCTCACCGGTGTTCATAAGGAGGAAGCATCCCGTGCCGTACGTGTTCTTGATATCCCCGATGTTCCACGCCTTCTGCCCGAACAGTGCAGACTGCTGGTCGCCCGCTGCCCCGGCGATGCGGATCGGTCCGCCAAGAAACTCCGGCGCGGATTCCCCGTACACCTCGCTGTTTCCGACCGGTTTCGGCAGCATCTTCATCGGTATTCCGAGCCAGCCGCAGATTTCCTCGTCCCACTTCAGTTCATGTATGTTGAACAGCATGGTGCGCGACGCATTGCTTAAGTCCGTCACGTGCCGCCTGCCCTTCGTCAGTTTCCAGATCAGCCATGTCTCGACCGTACCAAAGAGAAGCTCGCCCCGCTCGGCACGCTCCCTCGCACCCTCCACGTTGTCGAGGATCCACGCGAGCTTGGTCGCCGAAAAATAAGGATCCAGCACCAGACCGGTCTTCTCCCGGATCGTCTCCGCGTACGGAGCCAGCCGCTCGCAGTAATCCGCGGTGCGGCGGCACTGCCACACGATCGCGCGGTAGATCGGCCGCCCCGTCTCGCGGTCCCACACGATCGTGGTCTCGCGCTGGTTTGTGATGCCTATGGCGTCGATCTCCGCCGCCGAAATTCCGGCCTTGCTCATCGCCTCAACCGCCACGCCGAGCTGCGTCGACCACAGCTCCATCGCGTCGTGCTCCACCCAGCCTGCCTGCGGATAGTACTGCGTGATCTCCTTCTGCGCCACGCTCACGATCTCGCTCTTATGATTGAAAATGATCGCTCTCTCCGACGTCGTTCCGGCATCGAAGGAAAGTATATATCGCTCCATAGTAAAACCCCTTATTGTTTTCTACACGGCGTGCTCCCGGAGTTTCCCGGCATTGTCCCGGATCGCACCGCTGCTCTCCGCGGCACCGTCTGTTCCGCTGCCTCAGCTCTGCAGAAACTCCAGAATATCCGCCCAGACCTTCGCCTTCTCCGGCTCCCGCAGGATCTCGTGGCGCATGCTGGGGTATATTTTCCCCTTCGTGTTCTTATAGCCCTGCTTCCGCAGCAGCTTGATCGCCTCGCCGAGTTTCTCCTTTGAGATCGCGCACGGATCGTTCGCGCCCGAGTAGAATCGGATCGGCAGTTCGGGCTTGTTCATCGCGTAGCCGCCGTCGGTGTATGCGAGCATCATCATGCGGATCAGGTTCTCGTACCCGTTCAAAGTAAACCTGTAGCCGCACAGCGGATCCTCGTTGAAGATGCGTACCTCCTCCGGGTCGGAGTTCGTCCACGCGTTCGGCGTCTTCTCCGAAGCAAACGCCTTTTCAAACCCGCCGCCTACGATGTAATCGACAACCTTCGATCGCGCGCGGCCGCCCTGCGTCGCGATCAGGCCGCGCACAAGCTGAAGCCCCGGCCACATTCCCGTCGCCTTCGACGGGCAGCCGAGAAGCACAAGCTTATCGAGCTCCGCGTCATGCATGCGAATGTAACAGCGGGCACATAACGTTCCCATACTGTGCGCGATCATATAAAACGGAAGACCGGTCCGCCCCGTGCGGTCCTTCGCGTACTCCCTCGCCTCAAGCACCATCTCGTGAATGTCCGCGAGCAGCGCCTCGTAGCCGCCCTCGTACATATAGCCGAGGTCGCCGGGATCACGCACGCTCTCCCCGTGCCCGCGCAGGTCGAAGCTCGTCACGACATAGCCCTGCCCCGCCAGGAAATTCACGAACGGCTCGTAGCGCCCCTTGTGCTCGCACATTCCGTGCACGATCAAAACCGAGCCGCGGATGTTCGTGCCGTCCTCCGGCTCCGTTCTCAGGGCCGCGAGCGCCAGCCCGTCCGTCTCCGATGTATGCTGATACTTTGTAACTTTGATATCCATGGAACCCCTCCGTTTCTCCACACTGCCGCGCACGCGCAAGACCTCCGGCATGTATTGCCTCACCCGCGCGACACCGCTCCCGCGCGCACGTATTCAATAAGAAAAGTATACCACAACGCACACATTTTCGGTAGTATCGGTGCTTCGGAAAATGCACCCGCGCCGCCGCATTTGCCAACCGACATTGCATATTTCGCGGTATTTTCCGACGCGGAAAATCCTCATTTTCCGAAGAATCAAAAGACAATAAAAAAATATTTCATTTTCCTCTTGACAACGAATGTTACAATCGTTAAAATTGTATACATAAGAGTTATACAATTTGATCGATCAAAACAAGCAACTCAACCTGCGCATAACGGAAGTATCCGACACGGAGGAAAACGTATGACAATCACAATCAGCAGTTCAAGCGGGGATCCGATCTATCTGCAGATCGTTGAGCAGATCAAATCGCAGATTCTCGACGGCACACTGGCCGCGGGGGAGCCTCTCCCGTCGATGCGAAATCTCGCTACGGACCTGCGGATCAGTTTTATGACAACAAAACGTGCCTATGAGGAGCTGGAGCGCGAAGGCTTTATCGAGTCGTTCACCGGCAAGGGCTCCTTCGTCAAGGCACAGAACATGCAGCTGTTTCGGGAGGAACAGCTTCGCAGAATGGAGCAGTCGCTCGCGGAAGTGTGCGAGGCGGCTCGCAAAGCGGGGGTTTCTATACAAGAGCTTCATGAGATGCTCGACTACATCAACGGGGGTGATTTTGAATGAGTGAATACGCGTTTCGTTTTGACAACGTTACCAAGCGTAAGCACGGGTTTCTTCAGAAGGTGAGCTTCGCTCTTCCGACAGGAACCATCATGGCGCTGATCGGACCGAACGGCGCCGGCAAGACAACAACGATCCGGACACTTGTCGGGATCAGCGGTTTTGACAGCGGCGAACTCACCATGTTCGACCACGATGTCCGCGAAGGCAAGCTCGAGGATAAGGATAAGCTGAGCGTCGTTCTGGACGATATCCCGTTCGGGGATACCTACACCGCGGATCAGATAGAGTACGTCCTGTCCGGGATCTACTCCTCTTGGGACGCAGACCTGTTTCAGCAGTACCTGCGCCGGTTTCATCTGGTCCCGACGACGAAGATCAAAGAGTACTCCAAGGGTATGAAACAGAAGCTGCAGATCGCGTTTGCCCTGTCACACAACGCCAAGCTGCTTGTCCTTGACGAGCCGCTGGCCAACCTTGACCCGGCCTCCAAGGAGGAAGTCATGGAAAGCATCATGGAGTACATGCAGGAGGGTGATCGCTCCGTGCTGATCACGACCAACACTCCCGCGGATATCGAAGCCTACGCGGACTGGGTTACCGTTATTCTGGGCGGCACGGTCATCATAACCGAGGAGCGTGACAGCCTTCTGGAACGGCACGGGATGATCCACTGCTCCAACCAGGATGCCTCGAAGATCGATCCGGCGTTCATCGTCGCTTCCCGCCGCAGCCTGTACGGGACGAACATCCTGATCAGGAGCCGGGAACGTTTTGTAGCGCAGTATCCTGACATCGCGCTTGACACGGTCACGCTCGACGACATCCTGATCTACTACCAGAAAGGATCGGAGGTGACACAATGAAACCTTACATTCGCACATTAGGTTACCGGGACAGATCCGAGATCGGCTACAAATTGCGGATTTACCTTTTCATCATATTTGTCGGACTGTTCGTAGTCTCAGATTTTTACGGAAACGTCAGAGATTATCTGAATTATTCCGAAGATCTGGAACACGTAACCGACCCCCAAGGCGGCTTCGCGTTTCTGATGGCCATGGATGCGGCTTCCTGCAAGGAAGATGCGTTCACTTTCCTCGCGGTAGAGCTTCCTCTGTACACTCTGTTAGTGGGAATCTGCATCTACTTCACCACCGTGCTCGCGCAGGGAAACAAGAGCGGCTGGAACCGTTATCTTCGCACGCTGCCGATCACTCCCGTCATGCGAGCCAAATCCATGCTATGGTCCCGCGGGGTGATCTTCGTGATCTGCACGCTGTGCGTTACCGCGTTCTCCGGCGCGTTCAGCTGGGTGGTGTTTGGAAAAGATATCGCGTTGAAGGCTATTCCGGCCGCGCTGATCACCTCACTGATCGTCGAGACAAGCGACTTGCTGGTCAACTCCATCGTCGTACGGTGGGTACTCACTGCCGACAAGAAATACTCCGACAACATATCATTCACGGCAGGCCTGTTCCCGATGCTGTTTCTGTCTTTAGGTCTCGGCTCGGCGTGCCCCGGCCATACGGACTGGGCCGATTGTCAGATCGGGTTCTCGTTCAATTACCGATGGATCATTTACCTTCTGGTACTCGTTCTGATCAATATCATCGGATGCCTGATCCTGGTGAGAAACTTCAAAAAGTACTACGAATAAAACCGGTCACAGCCGGAAACAACGCCCGTCACGGCAGAAGCATCTGCTGCGGCGGGCGTCCGTGGTTTCCATGATCCTTCAGGGAAAAACTGATTTAACCGCGTTTCCTCAGCGGGTTGCAAGGGGTAATCGTATGATCACGGAAAATGTATTCCCCTCCAGCGTCGCGCCGATGGTTCCGCCCATGCGCTCCGTGAGCTCCTTCGCGATCGCAAGGCCGAGGCCGCTCGAGGCCTGGCGATGGAACCGGTCAGCCGTGTAGAACTGTTCAAACACGCGGCCGATCTCGATCTCCTCCGGGTGTTCCACCGGATTGGAAATTTTGATCTCAGCTTCGCCGTCCACACGGTGCACGAAGACGGACAACGCCTTCCTCCCGTGGAGGACGGCATTTTTCGTAATATTATGAAGAATACGCTTGACGGCAAGCTCGTTGCCGTTGATGGTCAGTACCTCGTCCGTTAGCATGATCTCCGGCTCCACTCCCATCTCCTTCCATGTGTCGTAGTACGACAGCACCGTGTCTGAGGCGACACTTCGAAGGGAGATCGTCGACATCTCAAGCTCATAGGCATCGTTCTTGAGTTTTGTGAAGGTGAAGAGGTCCTCAAGAAGCTCCTTCAGGGTTCCGATGCGCTCCCCGATGATCGCGGTGTAGCGCTCGCGGTCCTCCTCGGTCTTCGCGTCGTGCAGCAGCTGCACGTAGCCGTCCAGCGACGTAAGCGGTGTGCGGATGTCGTGGGAAAGGTTGGCGTACGCGTCCGCGATCAGTTTCTCACGCTCGCTCATTGCCCTCTTCCGGTCGCGCACGTCATCGAGCGTGCGGTTGATCTCCTCCGCAAGCGCAAGCTCGCCGAGATGCTCCGCATTGACCGAGACGCGCATGCACGAGTCCTCCTCGCGGATAAACTTAAGCTGCCGGCTCACGGCAAGGTTCTGCCTCCGAAGGAGCAGAAGCCACAACAGCTCGATCAACGCGACAACTCCGAGAATACCGATCGCAATCTTCATACGTTTCACCCTCTTCAGGAATATTTCCGGATCCTTCCGGATAAACCACTTTGCCGGAGGCACGGTTTCCCGCGCCTCCGGTGATATCATTTTCCCAGCTCACACAAGCCTCTTAGGAGGTATTTATACAAGATCTTTCTTCGTCACCCACAGGCTTCCGAGGATGTACGAAACCACTGCGAAGATCGCCGCGATCAGAAGCGTGGAGCCCAGGATCTTCGAGCTTTCCAGACCGTACTTCATGATGCGTCCGCTGACCGTGTAGTTCGAGATTTCCGCATTCTCCCAGCCGAGCTTCTTAAGACCCTTGTCCGCAAGGATGTACAGAGCTTGGAAGACATGGAACGAGAGACAGCAGGATACGATCATGCTTATAAGATTGTTGCGGACGATCAGGCAGAGGCTCATGATGATCCATGCGAACGCAATGTGCAGCAGGCACTGAACGCCAAGCACTTCGGTGATCTTGCCGGCAGGATCCATGATCAGCTTGTGTCCGCCGACGTATACGCCCAGGCTGGAGCTCAGGATGAACACTGCGAAGAACATGATAGTGTAGACGAGCACTGCCGTACCCTTCGCGAAGACCATGTGCCAGCGATGTTTTACCGCGCCGCCGTAATTCTTGATATATCCGGTATTAAAATCCGCCGTGACGAATATGACGGTAAAGATGCCGATGAACAACGCGCACAGCATTTCCCTCACTGCTGAGGTGATGGTCTCAAGAAAGCCGTAGTCTCCGTTCTCGTCGCGCTCAATGGAAACGCTCATGCCGATGTTGGACAGCGGATCGTCTTCCTTGGCCTTCGTCGACTCGATCGCCTTCTGCATTTCCGGATTGCTCATCATTGCGTCGTTGAGCGAAACCGAGATCACATTCATAATGCCGACGATGATCAGGATTACCCAGAAGCTCTTCATACGTACCATACGGTACAGTTCCATACGAATTATATTTAACATAGTTCTCACCAATCCTTTCACTCTCAGTCGGCCGTTCTGCTTAAGAAGAACGACTCGAGGCTCTCATTGTTGACTGCGATCTTGCTGACCAGGACACCCGCTGCATTCAGCTCGCGGTTGATGTGTGCCACATCGTCAAGGTGTTCCATGATGTTGATCGTCTCCTTGTCGATCACCTTGTAGTTGGTGATCCCGAGACCGTCCAGAACCGTGCTCGCAAGCTCCGGTCTGTCCACGACCGCCTCAATGCGGAGGCTGCATTTTTCGGAGAGTTCCTCCGCCGTCAGCTGCTCCACCATGCGTCCCTTGCTCATGATGCCGTAGTGCGTTGCCACCTTCGAGAGCTCCTCGAGAATGTGGCTGGAGATCAGAATGGTGATCCCTTTCTCCTTGCTGACCCTCGTAAGCATGTCGCGGATCTCCACGATACCCTCCGGGTCAAGTCCGTTGATCGGCTCATCGAGAACGAGAAGATCCGGCTCGCCGACCATCGCCAGGGCGATGCCGAGTCTCTGTCTCATACCGAGCGAAAAATGCTTTGCCTTCTTCTTGCCGACGTCCGCCAGCCCGACGAGCTTGAGAAGATTGTTGATGTACTCGTCGCCCTTGATGCCGTAGCACAGGCACTTGGCTTTCAGGTTCTCATACGCCGTCATGTTCCCGAACAGGCCCGGATCCTCGATCAGGCTGCTCACGCGCCCTCTCACGTCCGCCAGCTCCGCGCCGCTCTTTCCGAACAGTGTGAAGCTTCCGCTTGTCGGTGCCGTCAGCCCGCCGATCATTTTCAGTGTCGTTGTCTTGCCTGCGCCGTTCTTTCCGATCAGACCGTAGATGGCTCCGCGCTCGACCTTGAGTTCAATCCCGTCCACTGCGGCCTGCTTGCCGTAAACCTTTCTCAGATCATGTGTCTGTAAGATGATCTCACTCATGTTTTCTTTTTCCTCCCGATATTACCGAAGAAGCATTGCGTTTCGGTTTATGGCTTTATCATAATCGGCATTGTTCAAGACATCGCTAACAAAAAGTAAAGAAAAGGTAAAATCGATTTTTCCTCAACTTTACCTTTTCTCTGTATCATTTTTTCAGCCGGTACCCAATTCCCCATACCGTCTCTATATATTCTGTCTCGCTGGCCTGCTTCAGCTTCTTCCGCAGGTTGCTGATGTGCACGTCGAGCGTCTTCGTCTCCCCGATGTACGGTTCCTGCCACGCGTACTCGAAGATCGCGTCCTTGGAAAATACTCGCGTCGGATGCTGCATCAACAGCTCGAGGATCCGGAACTCCTGCCTCGTCAGCTTCGGAACCTCCGCTCCCTCCGCCGTCACCGTAAAATGCTCCCGGTCGATCTCAAGTCCTCCGCACACGAGCCTGTTGTCCGCCTGCTCCCCGCCGCGCTTTCGCAGCTGCACGCGGATGCGAGCCACAACCTCCTTGATCTCGAACGGCTTCGTCACGTAGTCGTCGGCACCGAGGCTTAGGACGTCGACCTTCGAGTCGAGATCGTCCTTCGCGCTCACGACGATCACGGGAAGGCCTCCCTTGCCGCGGATCTCCTTAAGCACCTCCTCGCCGCTCATCCCCGGCAGCGCCAGGTCGAGAAGCACCAGGTCATACTGCTCCAGCGAAAGCCGGAGTGTCGCCTCCGATCCGGAGTACGCCTGCCCGCACGAAAAGCCCTCGCGCTCGAGGGCTTCCTTAAGCATTCCGTTAATATTGCTGTCATCATCGACAATCAAAATTCTGTCCATCGAAACGATTTTCCTCTCTGTCGCACACTTCACTGCCGCGGGGCATTTTCCAAAACATCTGCCGCAGCCATCAGCCGGCCTTCTTCTCCGACAACTCGCTCTCATCGAGCTGCTTCACATTCTCCCCGTACCGGATCACAAACTCCGCAAGCTCGGTCAAACTCTTCTCGTCCGGCATGTCGAAGGACCGCTTCGCGTGCTGGATCACCGGTCTCCTGGACGCCGTGTAATACTTGCCGTGAAGGATCCGCCGGTCTCTTCCTAATATACGGAACGCGTAGTACTGCGTATTCTTCTCCTCACCCGTGCGGAGCAGCACATAGCCGACCTCCTGCAGTTTCCACACCTTGTAGCCGATCTCGCGGCCGGTGTGCACCTCCCAGATCAGCTCCCCGTTCTTCGAGACATGCATGCCCGAGTGCGAGACGAGGTACGGGTGCTCCATTTCAAATTTATCGACGAACTTATCCATGTTGTTCCGATCCGCGATCACGCAGAGGATGAACAACACGGTAAACACTGCGATCAGAACGATCGAGGCAGTCGGCGGCATACGCGCTCCTCCTTATACTATTACCATTTTCCGAAATACACGCAATATATCAAAATCAGTATATCCAAATACACACCAATGTTCAGTATACCACACGTGCGCGCGAAAAGCCACGAAAACAATGAAATCCCGTCGTATTGATTCGTCGGAAAATTCTCACCCGATCCCGTTCGCCGGCACGATCACGTCGACGCGCACCGCCTTGCCCGTCAGGGAAAATGACGGTTTCACGCCGCCGAGGTACTCCCCCTTCACCGGCCGCTTGACGATGATCCTGCGCGGGTTGGCCGCGATCGCCGCGGCAAGCAGGACCTCACCGTCCGCGCACGGCTCCTCCAGATGGTGCAGCAGCTGGAACTTCTTGCGTACCGCTGCGCTCTTCGTGCGCTCCGGGAACATCGGGTCAAGAAGGATCACATCCGGCGCGGGGTCCATCTCCTTAAGCGCAGGGATGCTGTCGCCGTGCACAAGCTCCATCCTCGCAACGATCGGCGCAAGCTCCGGTGTCTCCGCGGCACGGCGCATTGCGTCCTCGAGAAGCCTCGCGATGCTCTCGTTTCGCTCGTACATGCGGACGTGAAATCCGGCCGCCGCCAGCAGAAGAGCGTCCTCGCCGAACCCCGCGGTCGCGTCCACAGCGAGCATTTTCGTGCGGTCGCCCTTCACCTTCGCCGCCTTGACGATCAACTCCGTCGCGAGGTTTCTCTGCGTCAGCCGCGGGAGCATGTGCGTGAGATCCGCGCGCAATTCTCCCTCCTCACCGCACAGTGTGAGACCCTCCGGGCGCTGTTCGATTACCGTTTTTCCGTCTGCCATACGAAATCCTTTCCGAGTTTTGACAGTATAGCCGTCATTTTCTCTAATATACATCATCGGGGATTCCTACGTAAAGTGGATTTTTCTTTTCCTGTGTGATACAATTACTATTACAATTCTGAGACGCTGATGCGTTAATTCTACCGGGAGGTCGGTTATGAAGCACCTTCGGAAACGGCTCTGTTCCCTCCTGCTCTGCGCGGTTCTCGTCGCAGGGCTGCTGCCTATGGGGAACTATGCCCATGCCGCGACGGAAGCTTCCACGGCCTTCCTTTCTTCATATCCGGTCTACGAAACGCCGGAAGCGCGCGCCGAAGCCGTGAACAAGCTCCGCTACAAATTCCTCGGCGAGATGCTTTCCCATATCGGCTGCGCCTACGTCAAGGGCAAGGGGCATTTTCTCAAGGCGCAGTCCTTCGACTGCTCCGGCCTTGTCGCGCACGCCTTCATCTCCATCGGCTACAGCCGCTACTTCTCCGTCAGCGATAAGAAGTGGGACCCCGGCAAATACCAGGCGTACGACTGCAACGGTCTTCCCTCCTCCGACTGGAAGGATTTTTCGTGGCGCGGTTCTCGCGGTTTTCTGGAAAATGTCAAGGACGGTCAGAAGGTTTACCTGATCCCCGACAGCTCCAAGAACCCCGTGCTCGTCTTTACCGTGCGCAAATCCGACAAGAAGAAGGATTTCCAGGCTGATATCTCGAACCCCGCCAAATGGTCCGACGATTTCCGCGACGCCGTCTCCCAGAGGGGCACGATCCTCGTCAAGAACCATGTCGACCAGACGAAGTGGCACGTGACAACCGTCGTCGGGTACTACGACGAGGAATGGTTCCGCGAGAACGGACACGACATCAATCCGGCCAAGGCTTCCATATCATCCGTCAAATCGATCATCCGCAAGGACCTGATGGAAGAATTTTCCTCATACGGGCTCCGCTCCGTGCTCACCAAGGTCCACACGGGCCTTGCCAACGGCCGCCTGCCCGGGGATAAGGCACACGGAAAATCAACCAACTCCTCGTTCAACGACCTCGACCGCGAGGACGACGTATATCCGGCGATGTGGGATCTCCGCCAGCGGAAGATCACCTCGGAGTGGAAGTACTCCCCTCTATGGCAGATCGATGCCCTCAACCCCCGCATGGGTGTTTCCGTCAACAACAACACGCTCGCGGCCAACCAGGACAGCTCCGTCGCGATGCTTCTTGAGTGGGAGCAGTTCGGCTCCTGCCACCTTACGGACTACGACAACGCCTCCCAATTCGGCGGTGAGGACCGCCCGATCGCAGGCGCCGTGTACGGTATCTACGACAAGTCCGGCACCTACGAGCAGCTGATTGAGCGCAAGCCTTTAGAGACGGTCGTTGCCGATGAGAACGGTCTCGCAACGTTCAACGGTCTCCTCGTCGACGGCGTGAGCCACGAGGCCGTGTACCATGTCATCGAACTCTCCCCGCCGCCCGGCTGCGGTTCCAACCGAAGCGTCTACACGGTCACCGTTCGCGGGGACAAGGATGTCGAGATCGTCGAGGGCGGTGCGGTGACGAACAACTACCTCACCGGCTCGGTCTCCATCCAGCTCGACAAGCTCGGCTGCCTGTGGGACGCGGATGCAGGCACGTGGGATCAGACGTCCGAGGGCGCCTATCAGCTCACCGGCATCACCGTGAAAACCGCGGGTATCTCCAATCCCGCGTCAACCTTAAGCAACGCAACGGTCGCGTACCGGATCCTCGCGGCCGGCGACATCACACTCAACGGTCAGGTACTGTATCCGTCCGGCACTGTGGTGTGCATTGCCTCCGGAAGCGCCAACGGCACTGTCACGGCGACCGAGCTTCCGCTCGGCTCGTACACGATCGTTCTCCATACGCCGCCGGAAGGCTGGTCGGACACCAGTCCCGCCGGAGCCACACGTGTTTATGTTGTTTTGTCGGAGGATGAGCCGTTCGCCATGCGCACGCTCGCCAGCAGCAAGCTGTCGCTGAACCTTGAGGTTTCCGTCACGGACCGCTTAAACCGCCCCGTATCCGGCGGACGGTTCGCGCTCTGCTGTGAGCAGGACATCTACGACTATTCCGGCAAAACACTGCTGATCGCGAAGGACACCCCGATCGCCATCGGTTCCGCGGACGGATCCGGTTCCGTACGATTCGGCGCGGTCGATACCGAGACGTACGACGCGGACGGTTACTTCGCCTCGACCGGCAGCAATGCCTCAACAGCTACAGCGGATGACCTGATCTCGCTGCTGCCGACGGGTTACGTATATTACATCACCGAACTCGACGCTCCCGAGGGCTTTGTCTCCAAAGAAGGCCGCGTTGCGGAGTTCACATACACAAGCCTTGAATGGATCTCCCGTGACACGGGCAACCGTGAGATTTCGATCCCTTACAGTTACGCGCAGCCTGTTGCCGACACGGAGCTTCTCGCCCGCGCAACAGAAGCCGCGAACGTCATCGAGGAACCCGCTGCCGCCGGCACCGGTGCGGCTCTGCCGCTGCTCCTGCTGCTCGTCGCGCTCGGGATCGCCACTACGGCGCTGCTTCTGATTCAGCGCAGACAGGACCGCTGCCTGACAACCTGATAGCATAACATAAGACAACAGGAAGCGATAATATAGTATTGCACACATTTTCCGCTTATTGTATAATGACAACGATGCAGTGTGCCGTCATAAGCACGCTGTTACTCCCAACTATACAGATATATTGCAGAGGAGGACACTCAAAGGATGAAAAAGATCAAGCTGGAGCGTGCCAACGAGAGAACGCCCCTTGTAAAGAACATCTTCACCGCGGATCCGTCCGCACATGTATTCAACGGCAAGATTTACATCTACCCGTCGCACGATTTCGAGCATGACTGCCCGGATGACGACAACGGCGATCAGTATATCATGCAGGACTATCATGTTCTGTCCATGGACAGCCTCGATTCGGAATGCGTGGACAACGGTCTCGCGCTGTCGCAGGACGACGTTCCGTGGGTTAAGAACCAGATGTGGGCTCCTGACTGCGTATGCAAGAACGGCAAATACTACCTCGTATTCCCGGCGAAGGATTACGAAGGCCAGTTCCACATCGGCGTAGCTGTTTCGGATTCCCCGGTCGGCCCGTTCACGCCGCAGGAGAAGTGCATTGAGGGCAGCTACAGCATCGACCCCGCCGTACTGGTGGACGATGATGACCGCACCTACTGCTACTACGGCGGCCTGTGGGGCGGACAGCTTGAGATGTGGCAGTCCGGTTCCTACGATCCCGACGCTCATCGCCCGGAGGGTGACGAGCCCGCGCTCGGACCGATGTTCGCCGAGTTCAACGACGACCTCACCGCATTCATCACGGAGCCGAAGCACCTTGTGATCCTCGACGAGAACGGCGAGCCTCTCAAGGCAGGCGACGAGGACCGCAGATATTTCGAGGGTCCCTGGATGCATAAGTTCAACGGCAAGTACTATCTTTCCTACTCGACCGGCACCACGCACTATCTGTGCTACGCAGAGGGCGAGAAGCCGGACGGCCCCTTCACCTACAAGGGCCGCATCATGGAGCCGGTGCTCGGCTGGACCACGCACCACTCCGTTGTGAAGATCGGCGACGACTGGTATCTCTTCTACCATGACTGCGAGCTTTCGGGCGGCATCACGCACGAGCGCTGCGTCAAGTACACGAAGCTCAACATCCACGAGGACGGAACGATCGATACGATTTATCCGTACGACTTCGAGAGATAATACCGAAGAACAACGAGACTTTCCCGCAAGCCGGCCGCACTGGTCGGCTTGCTTTATTTTGCAAAAAACTCGCTGATTCTGTCCGCTTTCACGGCATTTTTGCAGTTTCCGTGCAGACTTCGGTCCATTCTGCAAAACACACGCGGTTTTTTCACATTCCTGTGGCATTTTCCATCGACAGGTCGTATAATTGATAATACGGAAGGGGGTAGTTATCATGGGAGAAGCGAACAAAAGAAAGAAAAAAGTCGCGGTATTCGTGAACGGCTGGAACGCCGAGAACGTATACCGCTATCTTGACGGCCTGTCCAAGCATACGCCGGATTTTTCAATCGACTACTATATCTTCGTGTGTCATGCGATCTACTCGTCCTCGGACACCGAGATCAAGAGCATGAGCACCATCTTCGACCTGCCGGATCTGCGAACATTTGACGCGGCGATCATGTTTGTGCCGGGGCTGAACTTCACGGAAGTGATCAACCAGCTGATCACCAAGCTGGAAAGATCCGGTATTCCGGTCCTCAGCATCGGAATGCAGCACCCCGGGTTCCATTACATCGGTGTCAACAACTACACCGGCATGCGGCAGTTGTGCGACCACCTGATCGAAGAACACAACATGCGGGATGTCATATTTATCGCGGGTTCGCGGGAAAATGAGGACTCCAACAACCGTCTGATCGCGCTGCGGGATTCCATGCGCTCACATGACCTTCCGTTCAGCGATTCCAATATCTACTACTCCAACTGGGAAATCGGAATGGTGATGTATGAGTTCGGCGCACGGATCCGGAATGGTATGAAACTTCCCGACGCGTTCGTCTGCGCGAACGACCAGCTCGCCGAGACGATCAGCTACGTGCTCACCGACAACGGTCTCCCGATCGACAGCGTGATCGTCACCGGATTTGACTTTCTCGAGGAGGCACAGAACTTCTACCCTTCCATCGCCTCTGTCGACCAGCGCTACGAAGCAGTCGCGGAACTTTCCGTCGAGGCATTGCAGAACCTCTTCCGCGGCGAGGAGGTTCCCGAGGAACAGCTTGTGGATTGCGTGTTCCACCCCGGTGAGAGTTGCGGCTGTCTCACCTGCCGGAACGACGACCTGCGCCGACGCAGCGTCGCGCGCAACATCCCGCGCAAATTCATGACTTCGGACATTGTCGACGGCAGGTTCCACGCGATGGAGAAAGAGATCATTCAGTCGGTCGACTACGAGGACCTGAAGGAGAAACTTCACAAACTCTTCTGCAACACCATCGGGCAGGAAGGCGACACCTTCTATATCATGCTGGATCCGCACATCGTTGATTTTTCGCTCTCGGATATGGAAAATTACCCGCAGCATCATTTTGCGGATGTCATGGATACCTTCGTCGCCAAGAGAAACGGTCAGCCGATCACGGGAGGCGTGATCCCGACGTCGCAGCTGCTGCCGGATGACGACCCGGCCGGACCGAACCACTTTTACTTCTTCGTGCCGACGTACTTTGAGAGTTATGTCTGCGGTTACATCGTGATCACGGACCGCCTGGACTGGATGCCGAACAAATTTTTCCATCTGTGCGAAAGCCGGTTCAACCGCGCCATCGTCTCCTACCGGCGCAACATGCAGCTGACCGCGCTGAACACGAAACTGTCGATGCTGATGGAGAAAGATTCTCTCACCTTCGTCAAGAACCGCACCGCCTACGACCGGTACATCAAGAAGATGGAGACGCAGATGCTCAGCGGGGATTTCGAACCGTTTGCCGTCGTCTGCTTCGATATCAACAACTTAAAGCCGGTCAACGACGAACTCGGACACGAGGCCGGCGACGAGTACATCAAGAAATGCTGCAAGCTGATCTGTAACACCTTCAAGCACAGTCCGGTGTTCCGTATCGGCGGCGATGAGTTTGTCGCGATCGCGGTACACGACGACTACCAGCAGCGCTTCGAGTATCTGCAGGCTATGCGCATGCGCATGGAGGAGCTTCGGAACGACACGACGATCTCGCCGATCGACCGCATCTCCGTGGCCTCGGGCATGGCAGACTGTAACGAGCACGTCGGCGACGACTACAGCGCTATTTTCCGAAGAGCTGACACGAGAATGTACGATAACAAGCGCATGATGAAGGCGGACATGAGATAACGTCTGACAATCGCAAACATACAAAATAAGCGGGCCGGTGAGAGATCACCGACCCGCTTTCACATTCATTCACTCAGGCATTCTGCCTACATCTACTCTTCTCTTGCCTGTTCCATACAGAACAGCACCGTTCCGACGACAAACAGCACAACCGCCAGAACGTACACATAGAACCCGATCCCCATGGAGTACTCGAACACTCCCGAGGTCTCGGTGATCGTCGACTGCGTTCCCGCGAACAACTCTTCCGACGCGTGCGCGTTCGTCACGCAGTAGAAGAAATTGCCGATCCAGTATACGCAGCACGCAACAAGTAACTGCCCGCACTGCTTCCACACGGCAGCAACCGCGAGAAGCGAGAATACAAGGAAGAAATACTTGTTCAGAAAACCGATGTTAGACACTTCCGACACTTCCCAGGATGTAAAGGTGTGCCGGCTCGCGGCATCTGTCGAAAGTTTCGTCGTCACATACGGAAGAAACACGGAAACAACAATTCCCGCAAGTCCGGCGATGGTCAGCGGAACGCCAAGCTCGCCTGTGTATTCACGTCTGGGGACATGAACATCTTTGATAATGATCGGCTCATCGTTATAAATCATATGCACTCTCCTCTCCCGGTACGAATCACCGCATTCAGTTGGTAAATACAACTTACCACAGAATATACCATCTTTCGAGGAAAATGTCAATGGTCAAAATGCCGAATTGTTGCTACACGGATAGTGCGATTTGACGAAACATAAGTAAAATAACAGTTCTACTCTTGTCGAACAAGTGCTGAAAAATTGCGATAAAACGCCTCCGGGCCGCTTTCCGTAACCGATTCCGTGAAGTTACCTCCGACGGAAAATCTCTCCTTACAACAGGCGGATCCCGTCACGTTTTTGTTCGATGATCAGCGGAAAATACACCTGATATCTCTCGTAACCGATCCGGAACAGAGGCACAAACCGCATGCCCCGCTCCTGATACAGGGTTCTGAACACATCGTTCCAGGAGCCCCACTCGCGCTCATTGTCATGGGTCAGCAGTTCTCTCGGGCTCGTCACGCCGCACACGCGCAGCGCGCGCTCCTCGGAGCTGAGAGCGGCGAGAACGCACGGTCCGTACGCAAACGCGACCGTCTGCTCCACACCCTCCAGCGGGATCGTGTAGACCGCAAGCGGTATAAAGAGACGAACCTGATCTCCGTCCTTCCAGGTACGGCGGATCTCGAAGAAATCTCTTCTGTCCGTCTTCATCGGCACCTCGTTTCCGTCCTTATCGATCACCAGCGCATAGGCATCGCCTCTTGCCCAGTCCGGAACGCGGAGGCAAAGAGAAAACTCCTCCGGCTGCTCCGTGCGGATCGTAAACATCATCACCCGACGGTCCGGGTGATGCAGATATCTGCGCGTATCGTCCGAGAGCGCCTGGCTCGAAGCCGCGTCTCCCGCTGCCTGAATGCTTCCGCTCAAAGGATCGCGGCGCTCCTCCACCGTAATCTCGCGGCCGTTCACCGTAAACTTCGCGTCCGAATCCGCGTAGACGCCCGTGTACAGGCGGTCTCCCTCCGCGTACCACAGGTAGCGGTTGTGCACCGCGTTGGCCTGCACGAGCGTTCCGTGACAGCAGAAGAAATCATCAAACTTGCTCGCCCAGTTCTTGCGAGCACCCGCGCGAAGCGGCAGATAGTAGGTGATCAGACCTTCACCGGGAGCATTTTCCCCTTCGAGATGTCCGCCGCGGTAATGTCCCTGCGCGAAGATGCCGTTGTACAGATTTCGCTCAATATAGTCAAGGCATGCCTTGTCACCGGTCTGACGGAACACAAAGTCCGCCAGCCGCATCATGTTATAAACCGTGCAATGCTCCTGGTTGCGATCCCCGAGACGCGCGCCCATGCTGTGCGGCGGTGTCCAGATCTCACCGAGCGTCTGACCGCCGGTCGCGAAGGCTCCTCGCTGCGTCACCGCAAGCTTCCAGTACGCAAGCGCGATGTCACGGTACTTCTCGTCGCCCGTCACCTCGTAGACGCGGGCGCACCCGAGCACCTCCGGGATCGTCGTGTTCGCGTGCATGTTGGTGAGCACGTCAACGCCCTTAAGAAGCGGGTCAAACAGGCGTCCGCGGTAATATCTCTCGATCAGCGTACGGTACTTGTCACTGCCGGTCGCCTCCAAAAGATCCGCCCACACCTCCAGCATGCCGCCGGTCTCAAAATCAAGAATGTCATCGAGCTCCTCACGCGTGCGCCCGTCCGTGTACGCGACGAACCAGTCCGCAAACCGGTCCGCGACCTCGAGCGCTTCCCTGTTGCCTGTCAGGCGGTACAGATCCGCAAGTCCCATGAAGGTCTTATGCACCGTGTAGTGCGGCGCCCATACCTGCTTGCCGCGCGCGATCCACGTAAAATACTTCTCCGGGATTGAGGCTGCCCACTGACCGCCGTTCTCCTTCTGGCAGCGCGCCAGCTCGTGCACGATCGTGTCGGCCTTCGCCTTCAGCTCGGCATCGCCCTCCGCCCACTCTCGCATCGCGCAGGCGCTTAAGAAATGGCCCAGAAAATGTCCCCGCAGCTGACAGGACGGATCCTCCCAGCCGTGGTGCGCCATCGCCTTCGCGCCGAAATTCTGCGCAAGGCCGGCCTCCTGGTAATAGTTTTGCAGAAGCCCCGCGTCCGTGAGCTCCGTGAGGTATTCGCGGTTGCACCGCTCCTTCTCAAGAAACAGTCCGTCCGTGAGCTTGCACTCGCGTCCGTTGATCGCCTTGATCGTTCTCTTGTTCATGTCCATTTTCCTCCTAATGCGCAAGCGATCCCGCTCCCGGGCGCCCTGCGTCAGCGCACATGCCTCCGGTCAGTCCTGCCATGTTCCCAGTCCGATTCTCCGCTCAGCGGTACTCCCTGAGGAAGTACCCGAGAACCGCCCATGTCGCGAGCGAAAAATAGTTTCCGTAGCGGTCGCGTCCGGTCGTGAAGAATCTCTCCGCGTCCTCAATGTCCGCCAGCTCATACCCCGCGAAAAGCTCCGAGCCCACCGCGCCGGTCTGGGACAGTCCGGTCGTATCCTCGAGGGTGATCTCCGCGCACAAAAACGCGTTGCTCTCGTCGGTCATTCCCGGTGTGGAAAATGCGCACGGATTGAGCACGGTCACCTTGTCCGTCGGCTTGACGACAATGCCGCACTCCTCGTGGATCTCCCGGATGGCAGCCTCCACCAGCGGGTTCTCGCAGTCCCTGTCCTCGGGATCGATCAAGCCCGCGATCGGGCTCAGCAGGTACTGGCTGACCGGATAGCGGTACTCGTAGTTGAGCAAAAGCCTCGGCGTCTTGTCCGGCAGGATCACCACCACGGCGATCGTCACCGCGTCGGGCTGCATCGCGCGGAACTCCTCGTCCGACTTGAGCGCCACGAGTTCCTCCTTCGGTCTGCGCGAGGCGTCAAAATAGTGCGCGCCCTCACTATACTGAAGGTCGTACAAACGCACGTATTTCGCGTCGCACAGCGTCACCACATTGTCCGCGGTATAGCTCGGCTTGTCCTTGTTCGGATTGCCCGTGCAGCATGTCTTGTTGTCATTGTCTTTCGCCATTGTCCACTCCTTATATTGCGTTTTCTTCGGAAAATGCGTTCACTCCGTCTTTCCGCGCACCCCGATATGTTTCAGGTACAGAGCAAGCCCCGTCCCGACAAATACATTGCAGAATTCGCCGCTGCCGAAGCGCTCGATGACCTCCTCCACGGGAAGCTCGACCGGCTCGACGAACTCGTCATCGTCCGTGTGGAGCTCATCCGTCGCCGTCAGATCCTCCGCCAGGACGAACGTGATCCTGTTCTCATAGATCGCGGGGTTCGGGTTGCACTGCCCAAGCAGCGTCAGCTTGCCCGCGCGGTACCCGGTCTCCTCGAACAGCTCGCGTGCCGCACCGCTCTCCGCGGTCTCCCCGTCCTCCTGCACACCGCCGGGGAACTCCACTGTGATCCCCTCGAGGCCGTGCCGCCACTGTCTCACCATGACAAAGCGTCCGTCGTGCACCGGGATCGCGATCACCCAGTTGAACGTGCGGATGGAGACATACTGTCCGGTCATGCCGCTCTCCGCCTGCCGCTCCTTCTCCACAACGTCCATGACCTTGTGGTGCAGGAGGATCTTCTCGGAAAGCTTCTTCCAGCACAGGGCTTTGTCGTCCGTGCAGACCTTGCCTTCGTTATCCTCAATCGTCATCTCGCCCATCTCCTTCGCGACTGTTCTGCCGCTTTTCGCGGCAACGGTACTCACCCGTCACAGCTCGCTCATTTTCCGAATAAATGCCGCGATCAGCCCGGCCGTCTCGTCCACCGTCTGATCGGTATTGTCGATGACAAGCGGGAATTTGCCGCAGTTTCTGCGGAACCACTGATTGTACCCGACGTGCGGTTCGATCTTGTCATCGGACGTGAAACCGCGCTCCGCCGGTCTGGCACGCAGTCTTGCCCAAATTGCCTCGTCGGTCGGATTCAGGATGATGAACACCGTCGAATCCACCGCGTCCGGAAGCACGTGGTTCCCGATAAAATCCTGCGGGTTCGTGCAGGAGACGAAGATCAGATCGCGGTCACCCGCCCTCTTCACCGCCTCCGCGATGCAGTCATCGTGGTACTTCGACTCATGATCGGTCCCGGCGTAGTCCCACCAGTTGAAGCCGACCTCATCGATGTCGATGCAGGCATACCGCGCCGGATCCATGATCTCCGTAAGCGCGTCCTTCATTGTCGATTTGCCGGAGCCGCACGCTCCGCTGATCATAAACAGTCTCATAACTCCTCCAATAAGCGTTCCGCTTCCTCGCGCGAGTGAAGGATATGGATCTCTCTCCCCTCGCGGTATTTTTCTATCAACTCGTAGATCACGGGCAGCGTCGTCTTCGGAAAATCCTCCACAAACTGCCGGAACTTCTCATCCACTTTCTCCTCGACCCACGGCATCTCCTCCCGCTTTACACCGACGCGCGCCTGAATACCGGAGAGGCAGACCTCAAGCGGATAGTCCATAAAGATCACCGTGTCGCAATTCTGCATCCGCCACTCCAGCGTCCGGTTGAAGTTGCCGTCGAGGATCCAGCTATCCGTGCTCATGATCTCCGCCAGCTTCGCGTCAAACTCCTCCCTCGGGACCGTGGTCCGGTCCGCGCGATGGTAGTACAGATCAAGGTAGTAAAGCGGCAATCCCGTCTTGTCTCTTAGTTTTCTTGAAAACGTGCTCTTGCCCGCGCCGGGGCTGCCGATGATGATCACTTTTTTCATTGTCTCTCCCCTCGTCCCGACGGTTTCTATCGGGAAAATGCTCATTTTCCGATGTTTCTCTAATTGTACCACAAAACAGAGCGTTCGTCACACAGAAAAAGAACGCGCAGCCGCAAAAAACCGCGCGTTCCTCTGATGTTTCTCTCAGGCGACATGCGTCCCCGCCTACCGGCGAACGATCACGCAGTCTTTCACATACTCGCCGTATTTGCTCATAAAGTCGTTGAGCTCTTCCTCCTCGGTGATCCAGATGATGACCCAGGCCGTCTCTATCCCGAGATCCTCGTACACCTTATGGCGGTGATTGCCGTCGTTGAGCTCGAACTCTCCGTCCACATAGTGAACGATCATCGGCGGCATCTCTTTTCCCGCCTGCACGGCCTTTGTGAGCTCCGAGATCTTGTGCTCCCACCAGCCCTTGTCGATGCGGTATTTCATGTCCTCCTCGGGGCCGGCGCATCGGTGGAACAAACTGATCGGGAACTGTGCCGGGCTGAAGAAATACCGGTCAAAGAGCTTCAATCCGTCGGAGAACGGAATGTTTCTTCCCTCCTCGTTCAGGTACAGATGCACCCAGGCATCCATCTTCTCTTCCCTGCCGTATTCCATCGCGGATCCGAGCGTTGCGCTGTACTTTAACATGGTTACCTCCTTCTTACTGTAAACAATTCGTTTGATCGTATCGTAAGAAAGCGAATACTCATCCGTCAACGCCTCGATCGTCTTTCCGCCCTGAAATGCCTCCCGGATTGCAGCGTTCCTCTCACGAATGTACTGCTGGTATCCCGAGGTCTCTCCCCAGTCTTTCTTCTCCACACCGACCGGAATGTAGATCGTCTCACCCGAGACGTACTTCTGAATCTGCCGAAGCAGTCCTTCCGGAAAGATATCTCTTGCGTTTCTGTAAGCCATGAGTATTACCTCCTACTTGTTTCCCGGACAGCCGCACCGGCAACCGGGCGTCCGTCCTTACATGAGACATCCTATCGGATGGTTTCGTAAAATAATAGGCCGAGAATATGTATAACCGTTCATGACACACGCTACACCATCACTCCGCCGTCCACCTTCACGGCAATCTGCCAGTCGTCCTCGTAGGCGATGGTCCCGACATAGTTCGTGTAGACGATGTCATAGGGCTTGTTGTATTTGTCCAAAAGGGCGATCGCCGGTGCGATCTTTTCCTGCATTTCCGTCGTTGTCGCGGTCTTAAAGAACGTGATCACGCACTCCTGGTTTTTGCACGGTTCCGGCTCCGGCAGGTTCTCCTTGAACCAGTTGTCGATATCCCGGAACAGCTGCTCATCCTCGGGGCTCATCGCGCTGTCCCGGATCAGATTCCAGCAGAGGGAAAATACTCCCTTCGGGTATTTGGTGATCCAGGAATTCTCACGCCCCTGAATGCGCATATATTTCTGCTTCATCTTCCTTTTTTCTCCCCTTCAAAGTCCGGCAGCTCGCTCTTAACCCTGTCATATTCTTTGCTGAACCTGCGCTCCAACGGGATGAGGATTGCCACGATTACGGCGCAGACGGCGACAAGAATGTATTTCTTAAAGAGCAGGCAGATCAACAGTCCGACAATGGCAAAGAAAATCCCGCCCCTGCAGAGAGAACAATTCCCATCAATATCATCCACCTCCTTCTTGATCCTTTCCCTCTCCGCTTCTTTCTCATCCTTGATCGGGTGTGTACCGGCGATAAGGTTCTCCTTCCGACACACTTTTTCGATAAACTCGCGAAAGTTGTTCGCGACAAAGCTCATGGAGTTGCCGCATTCGTTGTCGAGCAGCACGACTCTGGGTTCACCGTTCTCATCCGTCACGGTATAATCCAGATAAAACATGTCATGGCCGCCGGATTGCGTCTCACCGAACGGAACCCCGATATCGGGACACTCAAGATCGTTTTTCCATTCATCAAACACATCCTGGATACTGTACGCCGTATCTTTGCTTTCCCCGAGTCCGTATATCGCTGTCAGCCAGCATTCCGAGTACTCCTCACTCAGCTGTCCTCCGTTTCGGATCTTCAGAAACTCGACGAAGGACTGCGGCAGCTTATATCCGAGATACGCCTCCGCATCTTTCAGCCTGCTCTCGTCAAACGGTCCGAGACCATATTTTCTGCCGTACTCGGCCTGATCGTCAAACAATCTGCCGAAATCAATGTTGTCGTACATTTTCCGCCCTCCTGATCAAACTGTGCTGTTTCGTTACCGCACCGCCTCGTTCCACCTCGTCTCATTCTGTACCGGGCATACCGCGAAACATTGCCTTTCGTCCCGTCAGAAATTGTTTCCGTTCCAGCCCCAGTCCGACAGCGGATGATACGTCACATAGACCGCGTTACCGGGGATCCCGAGCTTGTCCGCGAGCATGTCGCAGATCTGTCCTGTCAGCTTGTTGTAGTCCTCCGAGGGCGCGTTGCCGAGCAGGGCAACCTCAACATAAGCACCCTTCTCCAGCTTCTTCCCTCCGAACCAGAGATCATAACCGTCCTGAATTCCGACCATCAGGTACGCCTCTCCCTTGTGAAGCGTCGCGATCAGTCTTCCGAACTCACTCTTGATCTCCTCCTTCTTGGTGTCATCCACCTTCACGGTGAATTTTGCATCGATCATCGGCATAACAGTTCTCCTTTCCCGGAGGTCCCCCTCCGCATCCCTTCTTACAATTTCTTAACGTAGTACTCCACATTGATCACCGTTCCGTCGGGATACGTCTCGGTGTCGGTCTTCACGAATTCCGTAAACCCGTAGTGCGCGTAAATCTGCTTGTTGACGACCTCCTCCGGCTCCACGCCGACGGTCACTCGCTTATACCCATGCGCCCTCAGGTCCTCGATCATATACACGAACAGCTTCGAAAAATACCCCTGCCCGCGGTACGGCGGATTCGTCCGGAACGCACACAGATACGCAGTCGTCACATCGATCAGCCCCTCGGAATCCTCGTCCGGGTCGGGCTTGATAAACGCGGTCGCCTCGCAGATGATCTCCCCGTTCAGGATGCCGTAGTACGGCAGCGTTCTTCCCTCGCGGCGGTTCGCAAGCGCCCCTTCCTTCCACACGATCCAGTTGCCCGGATCATCGGCGTGCCGCGCGATCTCGTACTCCCATTTGCGCTCCATATCGTCAAGCGTTGCGATCCTGCAGATGAATGTATCTTCCATACTCTCACCCCCATAGATTTATTATACCTAAAAAACTGTCCATAGCAAGGAAAAAGCTCCCCGTCGGCGACTGCCGGTCACGGGGAGCCGTTGTTTGTCAGTGACGCGCTGCTCTCAGCCCCTTAGCCTCTTCACGCGCTCTGCCACATTGTTCGCAAACTCCTCGTCGGAGAAGCTCGGGTCGCGCATGGCGAGTATGGTTTCGCACGGCAGGCTCGCGCACTCGCCGCAGGACCGATAGCCCTTTTTGTTGCGGCAACAGTCATAGATCGGGCAGACCTGTCCGTCCGGCATGTGGAATACCTTGCCGCATACGGCGTCACATCCCTTACACATCTCTCCGTAGCAGTAGCATGTGCTGCAGTCCGAGCCGCAGCAACTGATCAGATTACTCATTCTTACCCTCCAGGATTTCCTTTTGTTTTTTCTTGCTGAAGCTGCGGAGCACAACATCGTACGCGTGGTCGAGGCAATCCTTTACGACATCGTCGGGCACGTTTCCGTTCACCTTCACCGAGTTCCAGTGAATCTTGTTCATATAGTACCCGGGAATGATGTCCTCATACTCCCTGCGCAGAAATTCGCCCTCAAGCGGCTCCAGCTTGAGCGTGATGTAGTAGGGTTGGTTGTCATCGTCGCGGCATATAGCGGCAAACATTTTCCCGCCGATATGGTAACGGATCCAATTCCACTCCTCCTGAAAATCCTGTGTCACACCGGTTTTCTCCATCAGATAGCTGTCAATCCAGTCGTACTTCATTGCTCGTCCCTCCTGTAAGTTTTGATCATTTCTTCCGCAATCTCCGCAATCTGCTCCCGCACGTCCTGCGGTTCGAGTACCTCCGCCTTGTCACCGAACGCCAGGAGCCATGAGATCATCTGCTCCCGATTCGTAAAATCCTCCGAAAACACCAGCCGGCCGTCCTCACCCTCCGAGCAGCAGTCCGGCCCGTACTCTTCCACAAGCCGCCACCGCACCTCGGGCGCAAACAGCGCCTTCAGCCGGATTCCGCCGGGAAACACCCTCTCCGCTGAGAGGTCCGGCAGCGGTGCCTTCCTGCACGAAAAATGCTCCTCCGTCTCCCGCACGCCATCCATTCGGTTCAGTTTGAACAGCCGGTAATCTTCCCTCGCAAGGCACCATCCGTACACGTACCAGCTTGTCCATTGGAATACAACGTAGTACGGTTCGACGGTGCGCTCGCTCTCCCCGGACGGCGCATAGTAACGGAACCGAAGCAGATGCCGGTTCTCGATCGCGCTCTGGATCGTCGCAATCTTCGGAGCGAGCGATGTTTTGTACCAGGAAGACAGATCGATCAGCATGGAATCTCTGCCGCTCACAAGCTCCGACGAGCCACTCTGCAGTTTCTCCATCAGCTGCCCGTAATACCGGCTTCCGCTGACGCTGTCGAGGCTGCGGAGCCCCGCCAGGATCATCTGCATGTCGCGGGATGTCAAAACCGTCCGGTCCATGCGGTAGCCGCTCATGATACGGATTCCTCCGCCGGCTCCCTGCGTCGTTTGGATCGGTACGCCGGACGCGCACAACGCCTCGATGTCCCGGTTGATCGTCCGCCGCGACACCTCAAAATGCTCCGCCAGCTCCGGCGCCGTCGTCATCTCTTTTTGCAGCAATATCGACAAGATGCCGATCAGTCTGTCAATCTTCATTTGCTCACGCTCCTGACGCATCCTACCACGCTAAACATGTCATCTCTATGTCATGTTCATTGAAAAATTTATCCTGTGCCACGGAATTTTCCGAAGCACAGGCTGTTTCTAAAGTTCAAACCGGTACACCTTCACCTGCCGCTTGCCCTCCGCGTACATCTCGTTATCCTCAGGAATGTCCACGGTTTCCAGATATGTTCCGCCGGCCAGCTCACAGGTGCGCGCGGACGCGTCGTTCGTCGGAACGCACGTGATGATCACATACCCAAGGTCGTGCTTGCGCGCCTGCGCAAACAGCAGCTCGCATGCCTTCGCCGCATAGCGATGTCCGCGGTACGGCTCGTCGATTCCGTAGCCGATGTTGCCGCCGACATAGAGCTTGTCGTTGTGTCCGATGCGCAGGTCGCAGATTCCGATCTTCGTGCCGTCCAACAGGCAGATCTCAAAATGATACGCCGGAACCCACTTCTTCTCAGGCTGCGCCTCACAGGTACGTACCAGCCGCAGGAAGATCTCGTCCGACCGAAGGTCACTTACGTCGTAAAATGAGGACTGCTCCGGAAGTTGTCTGACCGCATCCCGGTACTTCTCAAACCGAAGGCCTACGGTGTACACAAACTCCTGGTTTGCGATCAACGCAAGGATGTCTTCCTCCGTCGCCCAGCGCGCATCGATCGCCTCCTCAGGCTGAAGCACGATGTCCTTGATGTCAACGTCCCTGCGAAGCAGATAGAGGTCCTGGAAGAAGTTTTTGCGCTGATACGTTGCGAAGAACGTAAACTCGTACGCCTTCGCCTCAATGCCGGTCTCCTCCGCAACCTCGCGGACAGCCGACTGCAGCGTGGTCTCGCCCGCGAGCGTTCCGCCGCCTACGAACTCCCACAGATTGCCTGCCTTCTTGTCCGGATGACGCTTCGAGATCAAAAACTCACCCTTTGAGTTTCGGATCCAGGCCTCTACGCACACGTAAAACTCGCCTTCGCCAAACTCCTCTCCGCGCACGTGCGTGCGTCCTAGCGGCTTTCTCTCGCTGTCAAACAGGTCCCAAAGTTCCATAGCCATACTCCCCTCTGATTGTCTCATTTTCCGAATGATTATCGACGGATATCGACGTTTCTAACCGTTCAGCTCTTTCGCCATAAACAACAGCAGATCATCGTCGTTGACGCACGGCTCATACTGCCCGAGCTGCTTGCCCTGATACCACACGCCGCTGCCGTCCGGCACATAGCCGCGCTTGACGTAGATGCGCTGCGCCGGACCGTACCCGGAGTGCACGCCGACCGCAAGGAACACGTGGTCCGTGATCTTCGCTGCCTCGGCCTCCGCAACGTCCAGAAGCTTGCTGCCGATGCCGACGTTGTGGATGTGGAAGAAGACGCACAGATCCACGATCTCCGGCCATCCTTTGCCGGCGTAAGGTCCTTCCGTCGGATGCAGCACCAGCGTGCAGATACCGACAACCTCTCCCTTGTATTCCGGGATGAAAACAAGCCGTTCGCCGGCCTCTTGCTCCCGAAGATATCCCTCGTACGTCTCCATCTGCGGATGCCAACCGTACGAGTTGTACGTGTCAAACAGAACCTTCGCGTCCGCCTCAGTCATGCTGCGGACCTTGATGGTTCCGTCATCATAATATACTGTCATGATCAAATCTCCAAATCTTTTTTGTCTTAGTCCTTCAATTCTTCAAATACCAGCGACGCAACATCTCCTACAGCTCGTGATAATACGGGCAGATGTTCTCGTAGTGCCCGTCCTTCATGCGGAACCCGCCCGGGATCGTCCCGAGCTGCACGAACCCAAGCCGCTCATACAGATGCCTCGCGTGCACGTTGCTCTCGACAACCGCATTGAACTGCAGCACGCGGAATCCAAGCTCACGCCCCATCCGCAGGCAGTCCTTCACCAGCATCTCACCGATGTGGCGGCCGCGCGCGTCCGACGACACCGCGTAGCTTGCGTTGCAGATGTGCCCGCAACGGCCGATGTTGTTCGGGTGCAGGATGTAAAGCCCGTAGACCTTGCCGTCCTCCTCTGCGACGCCATTGTAGCTCTGCGATGCGAAAAATGTCTCGCCACTCTCCGCGTCAAGCTGCTCCTCCTGTGGAAACGCGACGCCGTCCTCGACAACCTCGTTCCAGATCCGGATCATGTCCGGAAGGTCATGA
The DNA here is from genome assembly GCA_017617545.1 of Lachnospiraceae bacterium. GTDB lineage: Bacteria > Bacillota > Clostridia > Lachnospirales > Lachnospiraceae > ISDg. The sequence goes on along the minus strand of JAFZVZ010000005.1, from coordinate 15,625 downwards.
TTTTCGTACTTGCGAACGTGCATTTTCCGCTCCTTTTATCGATGGATGTACAGTCTCGTCATCTCCGGCTCGTCGTCTCCCTGCGCCATGCAGTGGAACTCCCAGCCGTACCGCTCGTAAAAGCCCGTGTGATCCGTCACGAGATACACCGGCGAAATGCCGTGCGCACGCTGGTCCTCAACAACGAGGTCCAGGAGCTTGCCCGCGATGCCACGGCCGCGATAGCCTTCCTCGGTGTACACTGCGCACACGTTGGGTGTCAGGTCCTTGCGATCGTGAAAATCGTTCTCGATCACGCCGAGCCCGCCGACAATCCTGTCGCCGTCGAGGCACACGTACCAGCCGTACTCGGTCTCACCGCTCAGGTAAGCGTCCATGCACTCGAGGTACGCCTCCTTCGGCACGCCCCATTTTTCGTGGAACCACTGTGCCGCATCGTCCTTACGCTCCGGGATCTCCCGAAGCGCCTTGTATTGTAATTCGCTCATTGGAAAATTCTCCTCAATAATCTTTCGCAGTTCGTCCCACTTCATGATCGTCAACACGTCATCGTGGTCGTCCTGCTCATAATCGACATCACCTTTGTACCAGACCGGGAACAGCCCCGCGTTGCGCGCGCCCTCGACGTCCCACCGGTAGTTATCGCCGATGTACCAAACGTCCTCCGGCTTGAGGTCCGCCTTCTCGAGCGCCAACCGGAAAATCCTCGGATTCGGCTTGCGGAACAGATACTCGCTGGTCGGGATGATAAATTCAAAATGATTGTCCGGAAGCACCTTGTTAATCCGCTCGCGCACGATGTTTCCGTCATAACTGATGTTGCTGAGAACCGCCGTGCGAATGCCCTGCTCCCACAAAAACTGCAAAAACGCTGTCATACCCTCCGTCGGTCTTCCGGGCGAAGCGGCATCCCAGAACACGCGGTCGATCTCCGCCGAAGTCAGGTCAATCGTAATTCCAAGCGACTCGTAGAGATACGATGTGAACATGTGATTCGGGATTTCCACACTCTTGGTGCCCGGCGTGTTCGGATCCGCGCGCTTCATCTCTTTGATGACCGCGACCGCCTCCGCCTGAACCTGCTCGGGCGTAAGGTTGTAGCGGTTTCTCGTCGCATGCTGCATCACCGCTGCTGTGCCGTTAAGGCCGCAGAACGGCCCCTCCGTGAGGAGCGTCTGGCCGTAGTCAAACAGGATCATTTTCGGTTTCTTCATTTTGCGCCTCGTCCTTTCCGTCAATCGGTCATTTCAGGTTGATCAGCCACTCGTCACCGTCCACAATGTATTGAAACTCCGTAAGCTCCGGGTCATCGAACACCTTCAAAAGCTCCTGCAAATCGTCCACCGCCGAAATATTCGCGAGCTCCGCGCGGTCGACCCACGTCATCTCGCCCTCCTCGGACGAAACGACCTCACCGGTGAACTGCGTCGCCTCAAACAAAAGCACGATGTAGCGCCCGCCGTCGATCGGAAACTGCTTGATCCCGACCATCCTGGGCTTCTCGATCGTAAGTCCCGTCTCCTCCTTCATCTCGCGCACAACCGCGTCGACGAAGGATTCCCCGCGCTCCACGTGACCGCCCGGCAGCGTGTACCCCTGCCAGTCCTTCTTCACGCGGTTTTGCAAAAGCACCCGGTCACCGTCCTTGATCAGGCAAAGCACCGCCAGTTCCACTCGTTCCGTTCTGTCCATCTTATGCTCCTTACCGTAATCCGCGCAGGTCGTAAAGCACCCTCCGCGTTCTCACAGATCACAAACCATGATATATTCCTCGGCGTTCTCGTCCACTGTCCGAAAGCCGACCTTCTCGTACATCCGCACCGCGTAATTGGCCTTCTGCACCGCAAGCGACGCCCGCCGGAAGCCCTTGTTCTTTAAAAGTTCCTGCATTCCCTGCATAAGCCTCGTCCCGGTGCCCTGCCCGCGGTACTCCTTGTACAGCGAAATGGCGAGGGACGGTGTCTCATCGTCCACATGCCCGTAGTCGTTCATAATGCGCGTCCACGCTGCCCCGACCACTCGTCCGTTGTCTTCCACAACCATGCAACAGTCTGCGCGCCCGCTGCCAAAATCCTCGTAGTACATCCTAAGTTCCGGCAATTCAACGATCGACCGCTCCGGCGGCTCCACACCCTCCGGGATGAAGATCGCCTCGTACAGAAAATCCTTCAACAAACCGGTTTCATCGCTCTTCAGCTCACGAATTATCAAGTCACATTCCTTTCCGCGCCGGCAGCTTATTCCCTGCCCGTGCATTCGACAACATCGCCTCTCCGGATGATCGACACATGTGTCGTCCCGTTTGCCTCGTCCGGGTACTCCTTCTCGAAGCGCATGCCGATGGCCTCCGCGGTTTTGTAGGACGCAACATTGGTGTATTTGCAGTAGGAATAGAGAGCCGGGTAGGACGTACTCGCAAACGCCCAGTCCCTGACGGCCGCTGCCGCCTCCTTCGCGTAGCCCTTGTGCTGCTGATCCGCGCGGATGTGGTACCCGATCTCCGGCAGCAGTTCACCGTCGATCCTCTGAAGCGTCAGGCCGCAGTCGCCGATCATCTCGCCGCTATCCTTCAGACACACCGCCCACAGGCCGAAGCCGTACTTCTGATAGCGATCCCGGTTCCGCTCGATCCAGCTGCGCACCCTCGCCTCGTCAAATGCGTACGGGTAATGCTGCATGATCTCAGCGTCCGCCAGCACCGCGTACAGCGCGTCGTAATCGTCCATGCTCATCGGCCGAAGGAAGAGCCGTTCGGTCTCCAGACGGAAGTCCGCAACCATCTCCTCAAACTCCGCGTGCTCCTCGAGCGCCTTCTCGGTATCGATGTGGTAGACCACAACATCGCAGTGGGATTCCTCATCGTCGAAATACTCACGAACCCGCACGCCGCCGAGCGCCTCCATGGTGCGCCACGACGCCGGATTATCCAGATCGGCGTCCATCATCACGGTCTCGATCCCGTACCGGTTGCACACCTTCAAAGCGAGATAAAGATTGATCTTGTTGTATCCCCTCCCGCGCTCCGTCGGTCGGATGCTGTATCCGATGTGCCCGCCGTACTTACTCATTCTCTCGTTGAGCGCGATGCGGATGTTGGTCATCCCGACGATCCTGCGATCGCTCTCGCGCACCAGAAAATACTCCCGCGCGGGGCAACGGTCCTCGGTCGGCTCCATCACATTACGCGCCTCGGTCATGCGAAGCCATCCCGCGTAATCCTCCAGATACCGATGCAACCCGCCGACACCGTTGATCGGCGAGCCGTACTCCTGAAACTCGCGGATATAATCAACCGCATCCGCCTCCCGCTCGATGCCGGGCACTTCCAGATAAAACTTCTCCATGCTCCCCCCTGATGTACATCATTTTTCGTAGTAATCCTGCCAATCGTCCGCAGGTTCTCCCGTGCGATCAACCCTTCAGGATCGCCTGCACCGTGCTTTCGTCCAGTTCGGAAAATGGGATCACTTCCTTCACGGGAACGCTGTGCTCGTTGATGATCTTCTCCATCCACAGGAGATTGTACCAGCGGCCGAATTTGCTGCCGCAGCCGTGGTAGCGCGCAACCGTTTTGTAGCCGATCGCCTCATGAAAATGCTCGCTGTTTCTGGTCAGGTACGGGTCCTCCTCATTCATCGGATCCGCCGCGCCGGCGTAGAGATTGGTGATGTTCTGCAACTTCAAAATCGCCTCGAGCCTCTCATACAGAAGCTTTCCGATGCCTCTTCGGTGGTAATCCTGATCAATGTAGATCGAGGTGCCGGCAGCCCAACCGTAAGCCGCTCTCTGCGCAAACCTTGACGCGTAGATATAGCCGACGATCCGGCCGTCCTCCTCCGCCACAATGTACGGGTAGTTCACAAGCGTGCTCCGCACACGCTCCGTAAACTCCTCAAGCGACGGAACCTCATATTCGTACGAAACCGCCGTGTATTCCACGTAATAAGCATAAATCTCAAGAATTCGCGAGGCGTCTTCCACCTTCGCAATACGAAATGTGATCACGGTTGTTATCTCCTAACAAAACCATTATTTGTCTTTCAACACCGAACCGGCACAGAACTCTCAATCCTTCAGCTCCGGCACGAACTGCCACATGCGATGCGTGAGTAGCTCGCCTTTCATCGCAATCAAGGTCTCACGATCGATCCAGCGGTACGCAACGGTCTCGCCCTCCTGCAGGATCACGCTGTCTTTATCACAGGCGGTCTCCGCAAGAAACTCCGCGTACACCGAGTGTGTCGGCGGATTGACAACTCTTCCCACCTCGGTCAGCCTGTCCGCAGTGATCCCGGTCTCCTCGTGGAGTTCGCGTGTTGCACCGTCCAAGGGGCTCTCGCCGCGAAGCGCCGAGCCGCCGGCCGACGCCTCCCACATGCTGCCGTAGGCTTTGCGCGGGTCGCGCTGCATGATCAGGTACGTTCCGTCCGCATGCTTCACAATGATCTCGCACACGAGGTGGTACACGCCGTCGGCAAATGTCGCCTCCTCGCCACGCACGAGCGTCACGCCCGGTATGATATTGAAATTGCTGTCATAAGCGTCCCAAAGTTCCATTTTCCGTTCCTTTATGCACCTCCACTCCGACACGAGTCGCTCCGTGCTCCACGCCGCATTCGCGGGGCTCGTGGACGGGAGGCAGGTCGCCGGCCGGTGGATTGTCGGTTGTATGTAGCGCTCGTAGTACCGAAGCGCTGTTTTGCCGTTGACGTAGATCGCCTCGATTGTCGCTGTGTCCAGAATCACCCGAAGGTCGTTCGCCACGACGTTTCGTATGCTCGCGTCCGAGGAGCCTTCGATCTCGCACGAGTGGATCACGTCCCAGACCGCGACGTGATTTCTGAGCAAAAACGCCCGTTTTTCTTCAATTGTCCGCGGCACGTCCTCGCCGAACACCGCTGCCGTCACCCTCCAGAAACGATTCTGCGGATGCCCGTAGAAAAATCCCGCCTCCCGCGACTTGACCGACGGAAAGCTTCCGAGGATCAACACTCGGGAATCCCTGTCAAACACAGGGGATATCGGATGAACAATCATCTTCGCTCCTTACTTCTTTCCGTACTTTCGCTGCAGCTTCTTCGACATCTTCCCTATTTGCTTTTCTGATCATTTGTTACTCCACCCCCAACATTTTCAGTAATCGAACAAAAGTATCCTGTCCGTCCCGACAGGTGTCCATCAGCCAGCCCTTCTCGTCTTTCCATTCGGCCAGCCCCCTGTAATAGTAATTCTTCTTGGCATCCTCGATGAGAAAGGGAATCACATTATGCCGTAAACACTCTTTCAGCGCCACAAGACGCCCGACCCTGCCGTTTCCGTCCTGGAAAGGATGAATGAACTCAAACTCGGCATGGAGTTCTACGATATCCTCAAGCGTCATATCGTCCTTCGCATTATACCTCTGAAGCAGTTCTTTCATATGCTCATGTACTTCCGATGGTTTCGATGTTTCCCTGCCTCCGACCGTGTTGGCGCGCTTCTTATAATCCCCGACCGCAAACCAGGGAAGCGAGGCGTCCTTTGTGTCATGCTTTAGAATATAATGCAAATGCTTGATCATATCTTCTGTCAGTTCATCCTCTGCAATATCAATCACATAATCGATTGCACGAAAATGATGGACCGTTTCCAGCACATCATCGACCGGAATACCGTCCCCCGCATCCAGAGTATTCGTTTCGAAAATCAGCCTTGTCTGGTCTTCGGAAAGCTTGCTTCCCTCGATATGATTGGAATTATATGTCATTCTGACCTGCAGTTCATGATACAAACCGCCGGAGAGTTTTATTTCTTTCTCTTCCCGAAGCATCTGCAGTATCCTGTTATCGGAAACTTCTCTCATGAGATCTTCCGATTCAACGCCCAACCAGTCGGCAATCTTTTGTATGCTTCGGTTGGATAATCTTTCGCATTTTCCAATCTTCGCGACTGTGCGTGTCGACAGTCCTAACCGCACAGAGAGTTCCGTCTTTCCGATGCCTTTATCCTTAAGCGCCTTCTCGAGGCCTTCATAAGAAATCATGAATCCACCTCCCGAAATCTTTACTTATTTTACCATGTCCCGCGCAAAAAGTAAAGATTTTCGAGTTGTTTCAGCGGAAAATGTAAAGATTTTCGTTTTCATTTTCCGAATCACTCCCGGTCAGTTCCGTCCGCGCCGGGTTTTCTCGAGTATCGCGAGGCCCTCCTCCAGGTCGTTTCCGAGAACCTCCTGAATCTTTTCAAAATCATGCTCTTTGTGGAGCCTGTCCATCGTCTTCAAAAGTTCCGCTTTTCCGTATTTACGGATGAACAGACCCATTGCCTTGATGGCATTTATATCATCGTATTCGTAGAAGCCTTTCCGGCAGCTCACAAGCGCGTCGCACTCGTAGCAGCCGTCGATACCCTTTCCCTTGCAGCAGGATGTGTTGGGGCATACTCTGTCCGGATGGTTCATTGCATCGGAGCATGTGTTGTAAGCGGTTCTGCACCCTCCGCACCAACTCCTCAAAAAGCAATGGTTGCAGGACAGTCCGCATCGGGCAATCGGGTCCGCCCCTTTTCTCGCATTCTGACACAACTTATTGCTAATCCGGCACATGGCTTCGATATGCATGATCCAATGTCTGGAAAACGGCATTTTCAGAAGTCCGCGTACATCCTTGTCGCACCAATAGTCGACCAGCCAGAAAGCAGCCTCATCCGTGCTTACGCATTGGCTGTCGATCACCCGCTTCTTATCCTCGTCAGAAAATTTGCGCTTCAAATCCTTATAGGCGAGGCTTCGCAGCAACTCGTCGGTGGAATCCTTCACCGCTTTGCAATACTCAAACAGGACCTTGACATTCAGTTTCTTCGAGAACTCCGCGATTTCCTCGCCCTTAAGTTCATTGCCTGTGGTGATGATGGGACTGCCCGTTTTCTTCTGCCATTTGCCGGTGAATAATACCTGCTCATCCCCGCAAATCAGCGTATGCGCCACGATATCCTCAATGCGGAAAATGTGCCACATGGAATACGCAAGTGTCTTGCTGTGATACCCGTCCGCCCCCGCAAACGGCATTTGGTAAAAGGCCTCCTCCGGATACGGATTCACGATATACGAAACCTGCGTAAGCAGATCGTTTCGTAAGTCGATCAACGCTTCGATTCCCTCGGCGAAGGTCGCTTCCCTGCCGATGAGCGATTGCATCTTTTTGTTTTTTTCCGACCATTCTTTATTCATGTCCGGATTCTCCTTTTTGAAATTCGCTGCAGTTTAATGAGCCACTAACCTCGTTACTCCGTCCCCACGGCACTCTACATCTTCACCGCTTTCGTTGCGATTGAGCCGCTCATAAAGTTGTCAAGCGGGGTGCCGCCGCGGTCCTCATAGAACCCGACGATCGCAAAGCCGGCGTCAATCTGGCCGCCGATCTGGTCCGTGAGCGTGTGACCCCAGATGTAGCCTTCGGCCTCCGCAATCCGCTTTATGTCCGGATTGTCCAGATGGTCAACATCCGCGTAAGGCAACTTGTACGCCACGCTGAGTTCACCCTGCTCAATCTTCACCGGGTCGAAGATACTTTCGACCCCGTTGCTGAAGCCGGCAATGAGAATGCCGCCCTTCTTAAGAATTCTTGCGCACTCCTTCCACACCGGAAGCACGTTGTCGATGTAACTGTTCGACCATGGATTAATCACAAGGTCAAAACTCTCGTCGGCAAATTCGGACAGATCCTGCATGTTTCCCTGCGCCGTCGCGATCGTCAAGCCGTCCCTGTTTGCAACGTACAAGTCCTTATCCAACTGTGTTCTACTGTTGTCGAATACTGTCACGTTTGCGCCTGTTGCGGCGAGGATCGGGCCCTGCTGGCCGCCTCCGCTCGCGAGGCACAAAACATTCTTCCCGGCCAACTCCTGCGGAAACCAGTCACGCGGGACCGGCTTCGTCGGCGTCAGCAAAATGCTCCATTTGTCCTGTCTCGCGAGCGAAACCTCCTCACTTGACACAGGGACGGACCACCGGTCCGCATTTGCAGACCGGTCATCCCATATTTTACTGTTTTCTTTTACATAATCCATAGTATACATCCTCATTTTTTCTGATAATGCCCGTACACATGGATGCCCTTATATCCGATCTTCCGATAGAAGTCGTTGCCGCCCCCGGTCATAACCTCGGCGCCCAGCGGACGCAGGTTCTTCTCGTGATGCGCAAGCGCTGCCGCTGCCAGACCCTTGTGCTGATGCTCCGGGACTGTACACAGAGGCTCCATGTAGGCAAGTTTATTTTCCGGCACCCACCACATCCCGGAGAAGCAGACATAGTCGTCATTCTCATCCGCAATGACGGTGGTATACTCATAAGTTGCATGGGGTGCGGGCGCGATTGTTGCGCCGAGCACGTTCTGATAGAGCTCGTGCGGGCTTATTCCGCCGTTTTTCACAGGCGTCTCCCAGTCGGTAAACTCACCGTGCTCCGCCTTGTTAAAGCCGTCCCAAAGACATTTGGCGACTTTCAGAGGGTCGTTGTCCTCCGGATTCGTAAAATGATACCCCTCCGGAAGCGGATAATCAAGCGTCCCGGTCCTGAAATCGAAATACAGATCCGAATCCTCGTACGCAAGCTGATATCCGCGCCGCTTCGCCGCCTCGATCAAAGCCGTCTGGCGGCTTCCGATTACGAACTCCGTGGGCTCCTCAAACTTCGGAAATGCATTTTCCGCATACCCGACCATTTCGTCTGCAAGCGCCTCGTAACCCGGGCGCAGCACGAAATAAATCTCATCCGCGGATGTCTCGTAAAACACGAACGCAACCGGCACATCGCCGTCCATCCAGAAACGACTGAGCCGGTCGTAATCGCGGTCGTGCCACGGTGACGTGATTGCGTACTCAAAGAAAGGTGCCGCAGGTCCGTTGCTCTCTTCGTGATCGTAAACCTCCGTCATCAACTTCCACACCAGATTGATGTCCGTCAATATCTGAAACTGTTTTGTCGTGATCATACTGCCTCCGTTCTCCGGACACGTCACCATCGTCCGTCACGATCATCCATGAAGTACACGAGGTTGATGCGGACTTCATGTCTTTTTATATCACTGTTCCTGTAGCAGCAGGTGTCAAAGCCAAGCAGCTGAAAGCCCTGACTGCGGTAGAACGCAATGGCTCTCACGTTGCAGGACTGCGTCTCCAGGATGATCGCTCTGCGCCCCTGGGCCTTCGCGATCTCCTTTGCCTTGTTCATAAGCGCGGTGCCGACACCCTGTCTGTGCAGGGAATCATCCACCCACAGCTCCGTCACCATCAGCCGGTTGCTCCACTCCTCGGGACACACCTCGATGCAGGCGAGCATTTTCCGCTCCCCGTTCTCCTCGGTGTACATGCCGAAGGCCTCGGCCTTCTCCCAGTGATCCTGGTACAGACTGTCCGGAAAATCATACTCCTCCGGCGAATGTGTCACCGGAGTGTCAAACTTCTTCTTTACAAGCTTCGCCTCGAAAGCGTCCGGGCACTCCGAAATCTCCACATCGAAATACTCCTCCGTGGTGTATCTCATCATGATCGGAGCGCCTTTCCATTCCGCCTTCGGAAGCGCAACTATTGTGTGTTCTTTCTTCATTCTTCCACCTCAAATGCTTCTTCAATCGGGACAACATCCGCAAACGAATCCCAGATGTCCTCGTTGTAGTAGCGAACCGTAGTCTCGCCGTCCATGTAGTCGTTGTCAAATGTGGAATTGCAGCCCTCGGGCACAATCACGCCGTAGTCGCGGTCAAATGCGGACTTGATGGACGCGTCGATGCAGTAGTTGGTCTGAAGGCCGGCGATGATCACCGTCTCTTCGCCCTTCTCCTCGAGATACTTGCAAAGTTCCTTGTTGCTGAAGCAGCTGTTCACTTTCTTCACGAACACTTTCTCACCGGGCAGGGGTGCGAGCTCCTCATAGAACTCGAAATCCCAGTCGCCCTCGCTCATGCCGCTTCCCGCGCCGGCGTCGTGCCGCACGTAGATGACCTCCACGCCGCGTGCTCTCGCCTCTGCAAGAAGCTTCTTCATGTTCGCAACAAAACCTTCATAGTTGTAAAGATCTTCAACGAGCAAACCTCTCTGAAGATCGATTGCCAGTAGTACCATAGTGTTGTTCCTCCCGGTGTTTCGGGGGCATTGACCGTGTCGCAGCCCCCGCATGATCAAGTCATAGATTACTCAAACAATGTCTTCACGATCTGCTCCGCGCACTCCGCCGGAGTGTTCACGCTCGTATCGACGCGCATCGTATATTTGATATCCTTGCTCATCAGCTCCGCCTGCTCGTCCGACTGGCTCTCGAAGCGGTCGCCGCGCTCGATGTTTCGCTGTCTGCACACTTCAAGCGGGCAGTACACCTCCACGATACTAAGCGGGCTGTCCTTCATGATCTCCATGAGCTTTTCGTAGTGCGGCTTGATCTCGTCGCGCTCGACCAGAATGCCGTCGATCAGCACATTTTTCCCGAGATCCGAGTACAGCTTCGCGGTGTGGTACATGAGGATGATCACTTCCGAAAGATACTTCCAGTAGTTCTCCTCCAAGTACTGCTCACCGACCATCTCCGCGAACAGGTCGTTCGCAACAACATAGAAAAATTGATCTCTGCGCTCCTGAAGCGCCTCAACGATCGAAGTCTTCCCCGAACTGGTCACCCCGTTGAGGAAAATAATCTTACCCTTATCCATGGTTTCTCCTTATTCTGCTTTGTGCACAAACGTGAGCCCGTCGTATTTTTCGCCGCGCACCTCGCGGAAGTCCTTCTTCCTGCAGATCTCGCGGAACCCAAGCTTCTCGGCCAAAGCGACCATTCGCGTGTTACCGGACCATGTCTGTGTGTAAATCTCCTTCATGCCCTTCGAGGCCAGATACTCGATCGCTGCCTTGAACGCCTCGTATCCGTAGCCCTTTCCGCGGCACGACTGCGGCGGGATATCGATGCCGAATGCAAACAACGCATCGTCATCCGTGTACTCGTAGTTGTCATCGATGCAATAGCAGCTGATCCAACCGATGTACTCGCCGGTCTCCTTAACATCAATCTGAAAACTGAAGCGCATATCGTCGGGTCCCTTGGCCGCCGTCATGTCGGCGAACTCCTCAAGGCCCTGTACCATCTCCTCGACGGGGAGGTCATTTTCCCTCTCCCACGGAGCGTCCCAGTCGAGCCACTCGCGGTCGACGGTCTCCCACTCGATTCGTTTTTCGATATCCGCTCTCGTAAAATCGCGCAACACTAAGCGCTCTGTCTCACAAATAACCATATGTTAATCCCCCGTTCCTAACAAACTTCCTAAATCCGCTTGAGGAAGAAATACTCGGAATAGCCGTCCTCCTCGCAGGTGTACTGACCCGCAAGCTCGTACCCCATCGCGAGATAGAAGTCCTTGCCCTGCCAGTCAAATGTGTCGACGCGGATGAGGTTTACGCCCATCTCCTTCGCACGCCGCTCCAGCTCGGTGATCAGCTGCTTCCCGAGGCCCGTTCTGCGATACTCCTCCTGTACGAACAACGTCTCGATGTACAGGATCTTAAAGCACGTCACATACGCGTTCACACCGGCGATCAGCTCGCCGTCCTTCTGCATTCCGAGGCAAATGCTGCCCTCCATGCGGTACGTGATATGCTCGGTATCGAACTCCTCCAAAGCCTCATTCAGCTCTTCCGATTGCTCTTCCGTAAGTTCAATAAGATCAAACATGTTACAATAACTCCTTCAATTTTTCATCCGTGACCGGCCCGATCTCACCCTTGTCAAACAGGTGCATTTCGCCGACCTTCCACACGTCGTCACCCTTCACAAAGATCGCGCTCAAGTCCTCCATCGCAACAATCGGATGTGTCTTGGACATTTCGAGAAGTCTCGGAACGAACCATTCGCCCTCCTCGTAGTGCGCCTTGATCGTGATGTTCGTGAGCCCTAACGCCTCGTAAAAATGCGGGTCGTCCCAGAGATAAGCCACCGTGCGTCCGAGATTCATCGAACCGGCGCTCACGCCGAGGATCACCGCCTTGCTCTCACGAAGCTCCGTATCGAGCCCGAGGTCGCGGATCAACTGTAACTGCAACGTCGATTCGCCGCCCATGAGCCAGATGCAGTCCGCCTCGCGAACGAGATTCACTGCCTCCGCAGCATCGGTGCGACGGTCGATCACATGCCTTTTGGCAAATCCCAACCCACGCTCGGCAAACATCTCGTGCATGCCGTCGCGGTCATCATCATTTTGCGCAGAATTCTCAGGGTCGGCACTAATCATCACGATGCTTCCCCGCTTCGGCAGGTTCGCCCGAAGGACCTCCACGTGCGCATCCGTAAAATGATGCTCCGGGAAGCCGCTGAACAGCCCGATCATTCGCGCGTTTCTATGCGTATTCAATTCGTTTGCTCCTTGTTCGATGGTTTATTCCATCGCTAACTCAATGAGTTTACGGATGTGAATCTGTACCGCATCCAGGCAGTGTACCGGACAGGTTTCGGAGTTCAGCAGAAGCGGCAATTCCGTACATCCGAGGATGACGCCTTCGATACCGTCCTGCTCCTTCATTCTGTTCATAATCGTCTGAAACTCCCTAAGTGTTTCCTTCTTCACAATTCCGTTCTCAAGCTCCTCGAAGATCCTTCTTGCCACCAGTTCCCTTTCCTGTTCATTCGGAACGAAAACCTGTATGCCTGCCGCCTCCAGATCCTGCTTCATGTACTCCTGTTCCATCGTAAAAGCCGTCCCGAGAAGGCCTACTTTCCGAATCCCAAGAGATACCGCCTCATCACACACGGCCTTCGGAATACTGACGAGTGGAGCCGAAACTTTTCCCTTCAGCTCTTCCGACACAATATGCATGGTGACCGCTGTTAGTGAAATCACTTCAGCACCTCCCACGATCAAAGCGTTCGCCTTCTCCGCTAGATAATCCGCCAGCAGGTTATACTGCTTCTTCACGACGTAATCCCAAGCTCTTCGAAAGTTCACGCTCTCGATGGCAATATCCGGCATACTCCGACCGTTCGTAAGGCGATCGATCTCCGTATTCAGAATTCTGTAATACATCGCCGTAGATTCCGGCCCGGTTCCCCCGACAAGTCCGATCTTCTTCATGTTACACCTTCTTATTTGGATTTCGCGGTCAATCCGCGTTGCCCACGAGGGGCTTTGGTTCTGCCTGTCCTCCGAAATCCGCATCGCGTGCTCTTTACACGCGGGAGTCATGCTCTCCTACTCGTTCTGCGGTTGCATAGTATTTCTGATCTGACTCAGGCAAAATAGCGCGTAGTCTTTCGCCACGCTTATATCATACCCCGGCATTTCGCCGCGATATTCCGAAAGTGCTTCCCGGAGAAGCCCGTGGTACTCCTCCGGCAGATTCTTAAGCCCCCACTCGCCGCCCTCTTTCTTGGAGAGGACGCTGCCGTCCTGCAAAAAAGCAAGAACTCTGGCGAGATTGAGCGTAAGATACATCGTGTCTTCGGCGATATCATCCTCTGCATCGGCGATATCATACCAAAGCGAATCCATATAGTCCTGCTTCGGGACTTCCCCGAAGACTTCATCTATGGGCGCTCCGCACAGGCACACGCCCCTTGCACGGATCACCGTAATGTGCGCCGCCAGATCCCTGTCGGTGCCCTTCATCTTTGCAATATAATCCTCCGGATCGTTCCGGTACCAATCAAGATGCATCTTCGAAAAATGCAGCTCAAAAGGCGTCGGGTATGCGAACGGTTTGCATACCCCGCGCCTCACGACGCTCATCTCGATGCCCTTCGTGGGACCGTTTTCATTGAGGGATACAACCATATCCAGAAAGGCACGTTTCACGGTATCCGTGGGTTCCTCATTCACAACAACCAGTAGGTCGACATCGCTCTTTTCGGGATTGAAGCACCCCATCACCGCCGATCCGTGGAGGTAAACGCCCACCAAGTTGTCGACGAGAATTCTCCTGACTTCCGCCGTAAAATGCTCCGCAACCCGGTTTGCAACTTCTGCGCTCAGATCGCACACCATGATGTACTCTTCCTCATTTTCCGAGACGGTGTGAAAGCCGACCTTCTCGTACATCCGCTCGGCTACGTTGGCCTTTTGAACCGCCAGTGACGCCTGCTTGTAACCCTTTTTCCGCAACAACTCAAGCATCGCAAGCATCAGCTTTGTACCGATGCCCTGCCCCCGGTATTCCCGGTAAAGGGAGATGGCAAAGGACGGCGTCTCGTCATCCACATACCCATAGTCCTTCATCAGGCGCGTCCAGGCCGCGCCGACAATCCGGCTGTCTTCCTCCGCAACCATGCAGAAGTCCGCCTTTCCCGTGCCGAAGCCCTCGTAATAAATCCGAAGCTCCGGAAGCTCCACGATGGAGCGCTCCGGCGGCGTCACGCCCTCCGGAAGGAAAATGGCCTCGTACAGGAAGTCCTTTAAAACACCCGCCTCATTCGGTTGTAACTCGCGAATTACCATTTGCCCCTGCCTGTTATTCTAGGTATTGCTCGATTCCCCGATCGGTCCACATCTGAACCTCCACATAGCACTCCGGGCCGAATTTAAAATCCGGGTTCCAGTGCTGGGGAAGGCCGTATTTGCCGATAATTTCGAGGATTTCGTCGTAGGTATAAAGACGGTTCCGATACTCCTTGCCGTCCTTCACATTTCCGCTGAAGGTCGGGTGCGAATCGCCGTAGGTAAAGGACAGCGCACGCACATCCAGATCCGCCGTGTCAATCGCGACGCAGGCGGTCTGCTCGTACCATTTTTCGAAGAACGGGCACGCCTCCACGACAAGATAGTGCGGCGTCTCGCGCTCGATGAGTCCGCCTTTTTTACGGAACTCCTCAAGAAGAATCTTTTCGAACCTGCGCCGTTTCTGCACATAGTCCTCCGGACGCTTCGAGATGAACGCATCCGGCTTCTCCGCGCGAATCCGCGCTAACACCTCTTCCGCCTGCGCATCCGAAAGCTCGGAAATACTTCGGAACGGTCCGTTTTTCTTTTCGTAGTAGTGGTATAACAGCATCGGAGCGCTCCTTTCCTGCATCAACTAAAAATGCTCTCCGACATAGATTTTCTTTGGAATGAACACGCGGCGAAGCATCTCCTCCTTCGCGTTCACTGTCACATCCGTACGAAGCAACGCTTCGTCCATGGTAAGCCCGCCGATTGCGAGCTGCCCGAGGGCACGCACATTGATCTCAAGGTCTGCCTTGGGCGTCGTGTCCGCGGCACTCTCTTCGTCCGCTGCGAACCGTTCGCCGACCACCTCAACGCGGTCGGAAAGGACGCGGTAGGTGCGGTTATTTTCCGAGATCATCTCGTCCGTAATCCTGATCGTGAAATCGCAATCCACAGGCTTTTTGATGGTTTCCAGGAGTTTCTTTGCGTTGATCACACGAACCATGAAGTTCGGGAACACCGTCTCCTTGACCGCGTACGCATTCGGCGTCACGATGACGCGCAAAAGGTCGATTCCTGCGGGAAGCCGCATCTCGATTGTGCCGTAGTCCGCCTCGAATCTTGCCAGGAACCCGAGCACCGCGCGGAAACCCTCGCGGCATGTCCATGCGCACTCCTCCACATTGAGGATCGCAGCAGGATCGTTTTTGATATCCTTAAAGATCACGTAGGCAATTGGCTCGCCGTTT
>JAFZVZ010000021.1 GCA_017617545.1 Lachnospiraceae bacterium | reverse complement strand
GCGTTGCGGGCTTCGGCGTAGGCGTCGCGGGCTTCGGCGTAGGCGTCGCGGGCTTCGGCGTAGGCGTCGCGGGCTTCGGCGTAGGCGTCGCGGGCTTCGGCGTAGGCGTTGCGGGCTTCGGCGTAGGTGTCGCCGGCTTCGGCGTATTCGTAGGTGTGTTTGTAGGCGTGTTCGTAGGCGTGTTCGTAGGCGTGTTCGTAGGCGTGTTCGTCACCGTCGGCGTCACAACCTTGGTGGAAAGCTTTCTCGAAGCCGGATAGAAATGCGCTTCGCTTCGGCTGGAGAGAGATTTCGCGATGACACCACCCTCAAAGTTACCCGAGTTGATGCTGACGTTTGCACGCGGAGCGATCAGATGTCCCGCGAGACCGTTCACGTCGAGGCTGCCCTGTGCGTCCGGGAAGTTCCAGAACAGGTTCATACCCGTGACGTTGAGCTGAATGCCGTAGCTGCTGTCCGCTCCGGGGAAGTTGTTACGGAAATTATTACCGATATCGGAATTGTTGATCTTGATACTCCAGCCCGGGAAGCTCACGCTGCCGCTGCCGCATCCGGTGACGGATACGCACAGGATATGCTTCTGGAACCAGGAGTAATCAGAAACAAGAATGCTCAGCTTGGAAAGATTGTTGTAAGAGATCTTAACGTAGACGTCCTCGTTCACGTTGCGCAGATCGATCGTGTTGTTCGCTGCGACATCACTGCTCATGTCACGAAGAGCTTCAGACTGAGAGCGAAGCTTGCTGAACGCTTTGCTCATATCCATATAGGAAGCATTTTCCACACCGAGATCCTGTCCGTCATAAGGATTGCCCAGTGCCGCCGCGCGCTCTGCGTAATAGACGGTACGGTCAATCTTGTGTCCCTTGGGATCCCAGTTACCCACACGGCCGCTGCCCCAGTCGTTGATGTACGACGGGTACATGGCGATATCTCCGAAATAATTGCTGTTTGTGTAGATGCCGCCGACGGCGATGGCACCGATGATATGGTTGTTGGCCATAAAATTCTTCTCAACAACCACACAGTACTTGCTCAGAAGCGTCGAAGCATTGTAATCTCCGTCATAGCGGTCCGATGCTCCTGCAGCATACGCTTCTCTGCCCGCGCACAGACAAACCGTCATCACAAGCGCAAGCACCAAAGAGGTTAATCTCCATGTCTTTCTGTTTTTCATATTTCTCTTCTCCTCTATCTCCTCTGCACCTTTCGGTGCGGTTGCACAAGTTCCGTGACGAGGTTTCCTCTCCCCCGTCAGGCTGCTGACGTTACCGCGGCCTCCTCTGCCGCATTCGACATTTCCTCTCAACTCTTCGGCGCCGGTATGTTCTCGATCAATACCGAAAGCACTCTCTTTCCGACTACCACGAACCGTCGGCTGTCACCGCAGGTGGAAAGCACCAGGATCGTGTCATCATCGGTCGGCTCCGGCGTCTCAAAATATCCGTTCGGATCCTCCTCGTGAAGCTTCTCAAGCATTCGCGAGGTTTCGTGACCGTCAAACTGATCGAATACCCATTTTCCGTTCTTCTTAACGTAGTCCTCGGAGAGCAGATGCTCCGTCGAGGCGTGGGACACAATAACCACCTCGTAAACCATCACACGGTCTTCCATGTAGATGAAGAAGTACGGATGTGTGTTTCGGAAATCCTCATCCTTGAAGTTCTTCAGGCTGCCGAACATGGCGCCGCTCTTCATGTTGTGTCCGTATATGATCGTGAACGGGTCTTCCATGTCACTGCTGTTGCAGTTCTGGATGTACAGGCATCCGGGATACCCCTTCGTGTGATCGATGTTGTATTTCAGGTAGTAATCTTCCTTCTCACTCTGGAGGATCGGATAGTCGATGATGGTGTCCGGCACGGCGATGTAGGAAATCACATCCTCATTTTCCCCGTGAAGGATTTCAAAATCGGGAAGGATCGTGAAAAATACTTCGTACTCCTCCATCATTGCCGCGAGGAGCATGTCCTCCTCAGACGGCAGCGGCGTCGGTGTCGGTGTTCCGTCCGCAACCGCCGGTGTCACGGTTAACTCGTGAAATGCGGATTTCTTCAGGTCCTCATACTTCTTCTGCTGCTGATCGGCTTTCCACTTGTTGTAGTACCAGTATCCGCCGACTCCCGCGGCCGCAAGAAGCAGGATCAGCAGCAAGATCAGCAGGACCCTCCTGCGTTTGCGCTTCCGCTCTACGGCCTCCCAGGTCGTATAACCCATATTTTTCTCTCCTCTGCGCTGTCTGTACGCGCTATATTCATGGCGGCAACGCCGCGCATTTGCGGAATTTGGGTCGGCACCACCGCGCATTCGCGGAATTTGGGTCGGCACCACCGCGCATTCGCAAAAAAACAACTTTCAAATATTTCAAGGTAGTTGTTTTTTTGCTCATGTACGGGCGGTAACACCGCCCTGTGCAGTCAATCGGTTTGAACGCAAAAGCGATTTTACGTTCAAACCGCTTGATTGCACCGTGGTGTTGCCTTATAAATACAAAAAAACCAAGACCACATACAGGCATGTATGACTTATGCTTTCATGTGACTTAGTTTCTCCCTTGTTATTATGCCCTTCCCGGCTACACTCCGAGCGTTATGTTAACATCTTAACTATTGCCAGTCAAGGTACTTTATTGTACAAAATTTATCTTTTTTTGATCATTTTTTGTGCATTTGTCACAACAGCACCGTATCCCATGATAAAAATTCGCGCTTTACAGCCGTAAAATGACAAAAAATCAGACAGTGCCGCAACACTGCCTGATTTTGTCTTATCATTTGTCGTATGTGCTAAAACATGTACTATCTTATACTTGGATTATAATTTGATTTCTCAATCGTCCGTTTTTGCACATTTCCGATGAACAGTTCCGAATTACTTGAGCGTGATCTCAGCCCATGCTGCCGGATTCGTGTAATCGCTGTCCTGCGTAGCGTTCAGCTTCATAACGCTGACGCGTGCGCCCTTGTCGTTGGCGTCGTTGATGTGTCCGTCAACGCCCATCACGACACCTTCCTTCGCCTCGATCAGCATCGGAACCGCAATCTCAACACGGTAACCGGTTGCCGTCTTGACTGCCTTCGCGACAACACCGTCCTTCGACGGAACCGTGCCGTACGACAGCTCGCTTTCGTAGTTGCAGCGGTACTGTCCGCAGGCCTTGTCATACGTGGACTCCTTGCAGTTGTTCTGGTCGAGGAACAGTTCGATGGAATCCTGCTCGTACGTATTGTTATTGTCCTTGTTGAGAACGCCGTCAACGACCTCGAAGAGAGCGTAGAAGTTGTTCTCATCCCACATGTACTTGACCGTGCCCTTTGCGCCCTGCCATGCCATGACCGCGATGTTGATGTCATATGCCGTAGCTGCGCTCCAGCAATCATCGATCTCGCCGTCGATGGTCGGCGTGCCCTTGGCTGCCTCAAGCTTCTTCGTGGAAGGCTTTACCTCCTGCGGTCCGAGCGCCGCGTACGCATCCGGATTGAGAACCGCGTAGTACGCTTCCTTCGGAGACAGGTCTGCCTTGAACAGAAGCGGTGCGCTGTCCGCGCGCCAGCTGGTGTTGTCCTTGTAACCCCAGAAGGTTACACGCTCGATCAGGTCGGAGTACTCCTTGTAGAGGTTGAACAGACGCGCATAGAAGATCGCCTGCTGCATCTCCTGCTCGCCGTCGTACTTACCCTGCTTAATACCGTTGATCTGGACATCCAGCTCGGATACGCTGACGGTGATGCCGTCGATCTTGCCGAACATCTCAAGGCTGTTGCGCACGTTGGTGATGGACGTCGTCGTGGAATAATGGCCCTGCATGCCGATACCGTCGATCGGAATGCCGCGGCTCTTCATGTCCGCAACCATGGCCGCGACGATCTTCGCCTTCGCGGGCTGGTCAAGGTTGTAGTCGTTGTAGTATAGCTTCGCGTCCGGAGCAGCCTCATGGGCGAGCTGGAACGCGATCTCGATGTAGTCGTCACCGATGGACTTCGTCCACTGCGACTGACGGAGGCACTTCTTCCAGTCGCCGTCGGCGGGAAGGTTAACACCGTCGTTGATGGCCTCGTTCACAACATCCCAGGAGTAGATCTGGCCCTGATAGTGGCCTGCCACACCGTTGATGTGCGCGCGTAGCTGCTCAATGGCTTCCTCGCGGTCCTTTGCGCTCGTTCCAAGCCAGTTGCCGCTCTGCTGATGCCATGCGAGGCAGTGGCCGTGAACCGTCAGCTTGTTCGCCTGCGCGAACTCCATCATCTTGTCGGATGCCGTGTACTTGAACGTACCCTGCGTCCGCTGCATCTCCTCGGGCTTCATCAGGTTCTCGGGAGTGATGATGTCGTAGTTGGCAAGCACAAGATCCTTATCCTTGCCGCTAAGGATCATCTCCGTGTAGATCGTACCGATCATAAAGTAATCCTTGTATGCTTCCTTCAGCGACGTGTACTCCGTCTTGTGAAGCGTCTCATAATCGTACGCCGGGGTCGGCGAAGGAGACGGCGTGTTGGTCGGGGTCGGCGTTTCCGTCGGAACAGGCGTGTTGGTCGCCGTCGGCTCGGGTACCGGAGTTTCCGTCGCGGTAGCAGCGGGTGTATCCGTCACCGAGGTGTTCGTCTCGTTCTTGGTCGAGTCGCATGCCGTAAGTACCATCGCGAGAACTGCGATCATCAGGCACGCAAGCACGATCCGAGTCTTGTGGTTCATGTTGTTTCCTCTTTTCGGATTGATGTAGTGGATTTTAACGACCCTCTCCAGGGTCATGATCCGGCGGGCGTGTAAACGTATTCGGAAAATGCCTTCGGCCCGCGGCAACGCCGCTTTGCGGGCACCTCATTTTCCTTTTCTAACCGCCGGATCTGTGGTATAGTGTCATTGTATACGCAAATGCTTTCTTTCTCAATAGCATTTCTTACTTTTTTGCATATACGGAGGTTTTGAATGATTTACATTGCCTGTGCCATGTACATGGAAGCGGCGCCGTTCATACGACGGTTTGCCTGTAAGCGGGACGATTCGTTCCACCGCGAACAGGTCTTCGTCGGCGAGGAAGCCACGGTGATCATCACGGGAACTTCGCCCGTGCCTGCGGCTGTCGCGCTCAGCGAGGCGCTCGCGCTGCTTGCGCCCGGCGACGAGGATATCTTCGCCAATGTCGGACTGTGCGGCTGCTCGGACGTATCCGTCGAGCCCGGCACCCTGTACCTTGTCAACTCGATCCTTGAGCACGCGACCGGGCGCAGCTTCTACCCCGACCTTCCATACACGCATAAGCACCCGCACGGCGGTTTGACCACATTTTCCGCGGTCGTTAAAGACTGCTTCGGCGGCGCATTCCTGGTTGACACGGAAGGCGCAGCGCTCTACCAGGCGGCGATCGGTCATTTTACGACGGACCGCATGTATTTTTTCAAGATCGTCTCCGACCACGGGTTTGACGCGAACAAAATCTCACCCACCGTGGTTTCCGAACTTCTCGACCGCGCCGCGCCGGATGTCTCCGATACGCTGCTTCGGTTTGCCTCTTATGTGCCGAAGAAAAGCCGCTACACTGAGGACGAGGAAGCTGTCATCGACTATTTCTGCCGCAGCCTGCACTGCTCCGTCACGATGGAGCACGAGCTGCGACGGCTGATCCAATATTATGAACTGGAGCGGGGCAACGCGATCGCGCACCTGCGCGAATTCTTCCCGCTGCATGGACTGGATTACGAGGGCGATGTCCTTCTTCGCTCCAGAAAGGAGGGCAAGGATGTTCTCGAAGCATTCCGCAACTCCTGCCTCTGCTGAGGCGCCCCTTTCCCCTTACCGGCGGCCGTTCTCGACCGTCTACGTGGAGCAGGCGGCCATCTCCTACCCTCGGACGCAGCGCATTCTCTCAAACCTCCCCGAGCACGAAATGATCCTCTGCCGGGATTACCGCGAGATCTTCAACCGCACGCGCCAAAACCCGGTGCTGCAGAAAAACACACAGGCGCTGATCCTCGCCGTATCCGACCGCGCTCGCGTATATGAGGGCGCTCCTGTGTGCCAGGATTTCGGCAACGACCGCTTCTACTACTCCTCCGACGTGATGAACTGCGTGTTCGACTGCGAGTACTGCTACCTGCAGGGGATGTACCCCTCCGGAAACATCGTCGTGTTTGTCAACCTCGAGGATACCTTCGCGGAACTCGACAGTATCCTTCGCGGCGAAGGTGACAGTGCCCCGGAAAATCCCGCCTACGTCTGCATCAGCTACGACACCGATCTTCTTGCTCTGGAGCCGAAGCTCGGATATGTCGCCGACTGGATCAATTACGCGGAAAATCATCCCGGTCTCACGCTCGAGTTGCGCACCAAATCCGCGTCGATACATGCTCTCCGCGAGCTGTCGGTATCGGACCGCGTCATCCTTGCGATCACGCTCTCGCCCGACCCGGTTATCCGCGCCATGGAGCACCGCACGCCGACGCTGTCCGCGAGACTGAAGTTTGCCGCCGAGGCGATCAAGCTCGGCTGGAAGGTGCGCCTGTGCTTTGACCCGATGATCGCCGTACACGACGCAGCTGCCGTGTACAATGCCATGTTCGATGAGGTGACGGCCGCTCTTCCGATGGACCGCATCCATGACGCGAGCGTCGGACTGTTCCGTATCTCCCGCGAATACTTAAAGGAGATGCGCCGCAACCGCCCGTGCGCGGTCACCTGCTATCCGTATGAATTAAGCGACGGTGTGTACCGCTATCCTGCCGCCGTCGGCGATCCGCTCACGAAGCTCGCCGTCGACCGGCTGAGCGAGGTCATGCCGCGCGAGCGCATTTTCCTCTGGGATGACGCGACGCAGCACGAAGACTGAACCACCTTTACAACGCAACCACAAGGAGTCATTCATGAATACACTTTCTGAAACTTCCAAGCCAGATACTTCCTCCCGCACCGCGCTCGTGACCGGCGCCACCTCCGGAATCGGCAGATGCATCGCCGACCGCCTGCTGGCGGACGGGTACACGGTGTACGGGATCGGCCGCAACGAAAGCGGCGCTCCGTCGCATGGGAGCTTTCGGTTTCTCCCGGTTGACCTGACCGACACCGCTGCCATCGAGCGTGAAATAAAGCCGATTGCCTCGGAGATCACTCTTCTTGTGAACGCCGCAGGCACTGCATACTACGGCCCTCACGAGACGATTGCCCCGCAGGCGATCGCGGAGATGACCGCGGTCAACGTCGCGGCGCCGATGATCCTCGCAGCTCTTCTTCTGCCGCATCTGCGCGATTGTGCCGGAACAATTCTGAACGTCTCCTCCGTCACCGCGAAAAGCAGCGCCAACACACACGGTTGCGCGTACGGAGCCACCAAAGCGGCGCTCAGCTCATTTTCCGCGAGTCTGTTTGAGGAGACGAGGAAGCACGGCGTGAAGGTCATCACGATCCACCCGGATCTGACGGACACCGCCCTCTACCGCAACGCGGATTTTACGACGAAGGACGACCCGCAGTACCGGCTCACCGCGGAGGAAGTCGCGGATTGCGCGATGCAGGCGCTTACCGCGCGGGACGGCATGGTCGTCACGGACATCACCGTCCGTCCGCAGCGAAACGGGATCGCGCGCAGGGAGCCTTAGGTTTCGAAGCAACACAACCTACAACAAACCCGATCACACACAAACGGCCGGAGAGCTTACACTCTCCGGCCTGTTTTTAATCAATTTCGCGAAATCGGTGTCCACGGCAGCAGATTTTGTATGTACTTGTAGTAGTCGGTGCTCAGGATCGCTCGCGCGATGTTGAGTTTCGTCTTCGCGAGGTTCTTGCACGACTCGACGTACGCCTTCTTCTCATCGTTGCTGAGGTTCACATCCACCAGCCATTCGGTCTTGCCGGTCGACGCGCTGTACTTGATGTAATCCGTGATGATACTGCCGTTTCTGAACTGCACGAAGCCCGGTTCATCCGAGAGCATGTCGTGGCCCATGTACAGGCGCGAGTCGTACTCAACACCCATGAGGTTCAAAACAGTCGGCATCACATCGAGGCTGCAGCAAGCCTTGTCGATATAGACGTTCTGCTCGAACGAGGCGCTCCAGAGAACGCAGTGGTTCGCGTAGCGCTCAAACTCCTTCTCGATCTTGTGACCCGCGAGGTCGTTGAGCTCATCCTCAGTCAGCGCGTACGGATAATGGTCGCCGGTCATCACGATCAGCGTGTTGTAGAGCTTGTCCGCCTTGCTGAGCTCGTCGATCAGATACCCGAGAGCCCTGTCGAGCTCGATGTTGCAGGCGAGGTAAGCTTTGCCGGCCTCCGTGTACGGAAGGTCCTTCACGTACTCGCGGTTCTTCTTGCACATCGCATTGCTCCACGCGTACGGCGAGTGGCCGCTCATGGTCATAAAGTACGCAAGAAAATGATCGTCGTTGATGAACATCGGGATCGCCGCTTCCATCATCTCCAGATCGGATTCGTGCGACTGCTTCGTGATCTCCAGACCGCTGTCCACGGCAAAATACTCGTATCCGAGGTTCGGGTGTGTCTTGTCACGATCGTAGTAAGTATTATCGTGGTTGTGGAACGCTCTCGCCGTGTAGCCGAGCGCCTTGAACATCGGCGGCAGTGCAAGGGGCTCCGAGTTCTCCGCTGATTTGGCGAAGCTCTTGGCATCCTTCGTGTCGGGCAGGATACCCGTGCATATGATATACTCGCTGTCGGTCGTGTTGTTCTGCCACTTCGGCGTATAGAAATTCTCAAAGACAAATCCACTGTTCACAAGCTTGTACAGCGTCGGCGTCAGCTCCTCGTCAACTGCGAGCGGGCAGAACGACTCGGCCGTGATCACGATCAGGTTGTAACCCTTGCAAAGACCGGTGTACTCGTTCTTGTTGGTCACCTTCTCACCGGCATAGTACTGGTGGATCGCCTTGACGGTCTTATCCGTCTCCGCGTTCGCAAGCGCCTGGAAATCGATGTTCAGCATGTGCGGCGAACGGTCGACCGGCGTCGGGCTCGGTGACGGCGACGGTGTCGGCGTCGGCGTATCCTCCGGAGCCTGTGTCGGTCCCGGCGTCGGCGTCAGCGTCGGCGTGGCCGTTGCCACCGGCTTGGTCGGCATCAGCGGCATCAGCGAAGGTATCGTCACGTTGGTGATATCGCCGACGTCCTGCGGATCGTACGTGAGCCGCACCCGGACGTCCTGGAGAAATCCGATGATCACGCCCATGTTCGTGACGCCGCGGTCATTTTCCCAATCCTTGACGAACAGATCATACTGGCCGTTGTCCTTGCAGTGCTCGCTCGTCAGCGCGATCGCGGCGATCAGGAAGCACTCAAAGGCAAGCAGCGCCGTCACTGCGACGATCCAGCCGCGCACTTTCTCGTGCGGGATGGTTTTCTTTATGAGGAAAATGATATACAAAACGATCGGTACGCACAGAAGAAGCACAAGCGGCATGCGTCTCCACAGGCACGTCATGACATCGCCCGTGAACTCCGCCGCCTCCTCGGCGTTGTCCGTCAGCGCCAGGGTAAGGTACGACTGCAGCATTCCGTGGCTCACCGCCTGGACAACAAACCAGCCGGTGACCGGCACGATCACGATCCAGTTTGCGATGATCGTTGCCTTCGTTCCCATCCGTCCCGTGATCGCGGAGATCGTCAGACCGATCCCGAGCGCGAAAAGCACGAGGAAGCCCATCGATGCATTATGAAATCCACGATTGATATAGGCGTGGAACACGAGCTCGTCCCAGAGCAGCGTTACCGGGATGATCAGCTGCAGCACGTACTGCCGGCCGAGCATCCGCCTATACTGTTTTTTGATTTCACTGTCCATACCCTAACTGTCTGTCCTTACTTTCTTAGTATTCGGAAAATGAGCCCGCCGCCCGCAACTGATGCACGGCCGGAAGCCTCCTGTTTCGGAAGCCCTCATTTTCCGCAATAAGAAACGCCGACGAATCGGCGTTTCCCCAATTACGTTAATTGATCGCGCGTATTACTGTCCGTTCTGTCCCGACGGATCTACCGGCTGCTGATA
The DNA here is from genome assembly GCA_017617545.1 of Lachnospiraceae bacterium. Lineage (GTDB taxonomy): Bacteria > Bacillota > Clostridia > Lachnospirales > Lachnospiraceae > ISDg. Next base: position 4,617 of record JAFZVZ010000021.1, on the reverse strand, counting down.
CGTTGTCTGCGACCGGACATCTATCGCCTGCTGATTCGCCTGCTGCGCCTGCGCGGCCCGCTGCTGGTACTCCGCTACCTGCTGCGCATATGCTTGCTGCTGCGCGTAGGTCTGCTGCTGATATGCCTGCTGCTGCGCGTATGCCTGCTGAGCATAGGTCTGCGGCTGTGCCTGCTGCTGTGCGTAAGCCTGCTGCTGTGCATATGCCGCCTGTTGCTGTGCGTACGCCTGCTGCTGTGCATATGCCGCCTGCTGCTGTGCGTAAGCCTGCTGCTGCGCGTAGATTGCCTGCTGCTGCGCGTATGCTGCCGAAGTATCATCCTCGTCATTGCGAAGCGCGGAGGTAACGATCTTCAGGACGATGGCGATAAGGATGCAGCCGCCCGAGATGAAGAGCACGAGCAACGCCGGCTCATGAAGGATCTCCGAGATCATCTTTCCGGCGACAACCGAGATCTTGCTGTCATCCATCAGCTTTTTCGCGATGCTCTCCATCAGCTTCGTAGCTCCGAGGAGCAGCACCGCACAAGCGGCGAGCGCACCTACGATACCGACTTCGGCAAAGGTTCCCGCGATGAAGCGTCCTCTCAGAAGCGCGATGAGCAGGATCATCAGAGCACAGAAACCGAGTGCCGCCCAAGGCAGCCATTCGGCAATTCCGCGAACCGTTGAAACCGTTTTCCGAACCGACTTCAGTTCGCCGCCGACAAGGCTCTCCGCGTCCATCTTCTCCAGTTCCAGGTTGTCGATACCGGAACGGATCTTCTTCATCGCTTTATTGTCCAGCTCCTTGCCGGTCACCGATTCGATGACTTCCTTGTTGTCCTCGATCAGAGAATACAATTCCTCCGAGGACAACGTTGCGTTGATATCCTCGGAGTCGCCCGAGATGAACGACGCGTAGTCGGCGATCTTATCCTCAAGGAACTGCTTTACGACCTTATTGTTCAGAATCACATTGATATCATCATCCGTGAGCTGAAGATCCTCACCGCTGAGGTCCGACGCCTGTTCGTTGATGAACTCCGAGAGGCTCTTGCCGTTCGTCGCTTCCTCAAACATCTCGGTCACATCCATCTTCTCAAAGTCGAGATTCTCCGTGACCGTCGAAGCCAGCTTCTCCGGCTCCACCAGATCATCCAGCTGCGAGGCAACAATCCAGACAAGCACGCCTACAAACAAAAGCAGCCCGAAAAATATAGCAAAAATGCGATTGGCAATCGAAAGTTTTTTCTTCTTCATACCGAGCCTCCGTTCTCTTCCCGCATCGGAAAATGCTCCCGATGCCCCTTGTCTCTCCCCTTTCCGGGTCGAGCACATACTTCTGACAAATACCATTGTACAACAAACCTTTCTTTTTGAAAAGTCTTTTGTGCAGACTCGGAAAATGGTACCCGCAGTAAAACGGGGCAACCGCATTCCCCTGCAGTTGCCCCGTGTATTCTACATTGCTTATTTCGATCAGTCGATCGGCTTGATCTCCGAGTGGATCTCCTGCAGCGACTTCACAGGGCAATCCGAATGCGTTTTCACATAGTGGATACCCTCAGCGGTCGCGCGTGCTGCAGCGATGGTCGTCACATACGGAACCTTCGCCTTGATCGCAGCCTTACGCAGGTAGCTGTCATCGTGCACGCTGTCCTTGCCGATCGGCGAGTTGATGACGAGCTGTACGCTTCCGTTGGTGATCAGGTCGTAGCAGTTCGGGCGTCCCTCGTAGAGCTTGAGCACCTTCTCCGCCGTGATGCCTGCCGCCGAGATGGCGTCGTAGGTACCGCCGGTCGCGTAAATCTTGAAGCCGTCCTCCGCGAACTGCTTCGCGATGTCGAGCATTTCATCCTTATCCTTGTTCTTGACGGAGATCAGCACGGCTCCCTCAAGCGGAAGCTTCGACTGAATAGCCTCCTGTGCCTTCACGAACGCCTCGCCGTAGGAAGGCGACATTCCGAGCACCTCACCCGTGGAACGCATCTCCGGTCCGAGGATCGGGTCAACCTCCGGGAACATGTTGAACGGGAACGCTGCCTCCTTCACACCGTAGTTCGGGATGTTCATCTCCCTAAGCTCCGGAAGCGGCGACTTGCGGCCGGTAAGTTCCGAAGTGATGATCTCGGTTGCGATCGGCACCATGCGGATGTTGCAGACCTTCGATACCAACGGCACCGTGCGGGATGCGCGGGGATTTGCCTCGAGCACGAACACCTTGCCGTTCTCGATCGCGTACTGCATGTTCATCAGACCCTTGACGTGCATCTCCTCGGCGATCTTGCGGGTGTACTCCTTGATGGTGGCTACATTTTCCGCAGAGATATGAACCGAAGGGATGATGCATGCGGAGTCACCGGAGTGAACGCCCGCAAGCTCGATATGCTCCATAACCGCAGGTACGAATGCGTGTGTGCCGTCCGCGATCGCGTCAGCCTCGCACTCAAGCGCGTGGTTGAGGAAGCGGTCGATCAGGATCGGACGGTCCGGCGTAACGCCGACTGCCGCGTTCATGTACTCTGCCATCTGGTCATCGTCGTAGACAACTTCCATGCCGCGTCCGCCGAGAACGTAGGACGGGCGAACCATTACCGGGTAACCGATCTTCTTCGCGATCACGATAGCGTCGTCAACCGTGACTGCCATTCCGGACTCCGGCATCGGGATGCCGAGCTTGTCCATCATCGCGCGGAACTGATCGCGGTCCTCAGCGAGATCGATGACCGCGGGCGACGTTCCGAGGATCTTCACGCCGTTTTTCTCAAGCGCTGCGGCAAGGTTCAGAGGCGTCTGGCCGCCGAACTGCGCGATCACGCCGAGAGGCTTTTCCTTCTTGTAAATGCTCAGTACATCCTCGAGCGTCAACGGCTCGAAGTACAGCTTGTCGGACGTATCGTAGTCGGTTGAAACCGTCTCGGGGTTGCAGTTGACGATAATCGTCTCGAAGCCGAGCTTCTTGAGTGCCATAGCCGCGTGTACGCAGCAGTAGTCGAACTCGATACCCTGGCCGATACGGTTCGGGCCGCCGCCGAGGATCATGACCTTCTTGTTGTTCGTGGACGGGCTCTCGTCCTTCTCGATGTTGTAGCTCGAGAAGTAGTATGCGCTGTCCTGCGTGCCGCTTACGTGTACGCCCTCCCATGCCTCCTCGAGGCCGATCGCAAGACGTCTGTTGCGGATGTCATCCTCGGAAACCTCAAGAAGCTTTGCGAGGTAGCGATCGGAAAATCCGTCCTTCTTCGCCTTGATGAGTACTCCGTCTGCGGGAACCGCACCCTTCATCGTGAGAAGCGCCTCTTCCTCCTCGACGAGCTCCTGCATCTGCTCGATGAACCACTTCTTCACGCGGGTTGCCTTGTAGACTTCGTCCACCGTTGCACCCTTGCGAAGTGCCTCATACATCTGGAAATGTCTCTCACTCGAAGGCGTAGCCAGCTTCTGCAGCAGCTCCTCCTTGGAGAGCTCATGGAAATTCTTGACATAGCCGAGACCGTAGCGTCCGGTCTCAAGGCTGCGGATTGCCTTCTGGAATGCTTCCTTGTAGGTCTTACCGATGCTCATGACCTCGCCTACGGCGCGCATCTGCGTGCCTAGCTTGTCCTGAACGCCCTTGAACTTCTCGAATGCCCAGCGCGCGAACTTGATCACGACGTAGTCGCCGCTCGGAACGTACCGATCGAGCGTGCCGCATTTGCCGCAGGGGATGTCCTTCAGCGTAAGGCCCGTAGCGAGCATTGCAGAAACGAGTGCGATCGGGAAGCCCGTCGCCTTCGAAGCGAGTGCCGAGGAACGGGACGTTCTGGGGTTGATCTCGATGACGACGATACGGTCGGAAACCGGATCGTGCGCGAACTGTACGTTCGTACCGCCGATGACCTGAACGCGGTCAACGATCTTGTACGCCTGCTCCTGCAGACGCTTCTGAACCTCCGGGGAGATCGTCAGCATCGGAGCCGCGCAGAACGAGTCGCCGGTGTGAACGCCCATCGGATCGATGTTCTCGATAAAGCATACGGTGATCATGTTGCCCTCGCTGTCACGGACAACCTCAAGCTCAAGCTCCTCCCAGCCGAGGACGGATTCCTCAACGAGGACCTGGCCTACGAGACTTGCCTGAAGGCCTCTCGCGCAGACCGTGCTGAGCTCTTCCTTGTTATATACGAGACCGCCGCCGGCACCGCCCATCGTGTAAGCCGGGCGAAGAACTACCGGGTAACCGAGCTTGTCAGCGATCGCGAGTGCCTCATCAACGCTGTAGGCAACCTCGCTTCTCGCCATCTCGATACCGAGCTCGTTCATTGTATTCTTAAACTCGATACGGTCCTCGCCGCGCTCGATCGCGTCGACCTGCACGCCGATAACCTTTACATTGTATTTGTCCAGAACACCGGCCTTGTTGAGCTCGGCGCAGAGGTTCAGTCCGGACTGACCGCCGAGGTTCGGCAGCAATGCATCCGGGCGCTCCTTCGCGATGATGCGCTCCAGTCTCTCCACGTTGAGCGGCTCGATGTAGGTAACATCCGCCGTCTCAGGGTCGGTCATGATCGTTGCCGGGTTCGAGTTCACCAATACGATCTTGTAGCCGAGCTTGCGAAGCGCCTTGCACGCCTGCGTACCCGAGTAGTCGAACTC
>JAFZVZ010000020.1 GCA_017617545.1 Lachnospiraceae bacterium | reverse complement strand
TGGACAAAAAGATACCGGTCTTAACAGGACAGCATAAAGTCTCCCCAGACTCCGTCATGTTAAAACCGGCACTAATAGAACACCGTGATCAATAATCACTTGTAACAAGAGCAGACAGATAACCATCCGAAACCTCAAAAAACCTCTTGAGACGGGTGGAACTTACTTTTTCACAAACTGCTCCAGTCGTCTGTTTGCCGTGTGAACAAACAGATGCGATAGTCCGATTTTACCACGTTTTTTTATGCTTTCCAAGAAGATTCCATCGAATTTCTTCGTCAAAATCTTCTCACAGACTATTTTTCACTAGTCAGGTGGAATTTAGTTTTTCATTTGACCGTGGCCTTACAGCTTCTCCGCCAGCTGAAGGATCAGCTGCTCCGTCTTCTCCCAGCCGAGGCACGGGTCGGTGATCGACTGTCCGAACACGGTCCCGCCGACGTCCTGGCGGCCGTCCACGAGGTAGCTCTCGATCATCAGGCCCTTGACAAGGCGCTTGATGTCGGGGTTTAAATTGCGGTTGTCGACAACCTCGTTCGCGATGCGGATCTGCTCGAGGTAGCGTTTGCCGGAGTTGTTGTGGTTCGTGTCGATGATGACGGCAGGATTGACGAGCCCGGCACCGGCGTACGCGTCGCTTAAGCGAAGCACGTCCTCATAGTGGTAGTTCGACACGCTCTTGCCCGCAAAATCAAGGTATCCGCGGAGGATGGCGTGCGCGTACGGGTTGCCCTTGCTCTGGACCTCCCAGCCGCGGTAGATGAACGTGTGCCCGTGCTGCGCGGCGTGGATCGCGTTGATCATGACGCCGATGTCGCCGCCGGTCGGATTTTTCATGCCGACGGGGATGTTTAGGCCGCTCGCGGTCAGGCGGTGCTGCTGGTTCTCCACTGAGCGCGCCCCGACTGCCACATAGGCGAGCAGGTCGGAGAGGTAGCGGTGATTTTCCGGATACAGCATCTCGTCCGCGCAGGTGAACCCGTAGTCGGAGAGCGCAGCCCGGTGCAGCTCACGGATCGCGACAAGGCCCTTGTACAGATCGGGCTTCTCGTCCGGGTCAGGCTGGTGAAGCATGCCCTTGTAACCGTCGCCCGTCGTGCGCGGCTTGTTCGTGTAGATGCGGGGAATGATGATGATCTTATCCTTCACCTGCTCCTGGATCCTGCAAAGCCGCGAGATGTACTCAAGCACCGGATCGCGGTGATCCGCCGAGCACGGTCCGATGACGAGCAGGAATTTGTCGCTCTCGCCGTTAAATATCTCCTTGATCTCCTCGTCGCGCTGCCTCTTAACGGCCGCCATCGCGTCCGTGATCGGCAACTCCTCCTTGACTTCCTGAGGGATCGGTAATTTCCGAAAAAACTGCATATTCATAGTGGATTTCCTCCGTCACACTTTCTTGTCAAATCTCTTGCGCCGCGCCGTCGAGAGCCGCATCATTTCCCGCATGCGGTCGCGATCGCCGTTCGCGATACAGTCGCGAAGCTCGTCGAAGCTCGCGCGGTAGGCGTCCATTTCCCGAAGCAGCGCGTCCTTGTTCGCGAGGAACAGCTCGCTCCACATCTCATCGTTGATGTTGGCGATGCGCGTCAGATCGCGGAACGAGTCGCCGGTGTAGCGCTCCAGGTCGGGCGCGTCGCACGCGCACATCAGCGACACGGCGATGCAGTGCGTCAGCTGCGAGAGGAACGCGATCATGCGGTCGTGGCTCGCAACGTCGAGCACCGAAATGTCCTTGCAGCCAAGCGTCTCGCCGAGCGCTTTGCACATCTCGATCGCGCGCTCCGTGTTGGCCTCCGTCGGAACCACGATATAGTTCGCTCCGCGGAAAATTCTGTCGTCGCTGTACTCGATACCGCTCGACTCACGCCCCGCCATCGGGTGCGCCGCGATGAATTCGACGCCCTTCGGCAGCATGCTCTGTATCTCATACACCACACAGCCCTTCACGCCGGTCACGTCCGTGATGACCGTGCCGGGGCGAAGCTTCGCGCCGTGTTCGCGGATCCATTCGATGAACACGTGGGGATACAGGGAAAATACAACCAGGTCCGCCTCACCGAGCAGCTCCTCGTCAACGAAGGCGCTTCCGCGCTCGATCATGCCGTGCGCGACCGCGTAGTCGACGCTCTCCTGTCTCCTCGCGATACCGGTCACGCGGTACCCCTGCCGCGACAAAGCCGTTGCGTAGCTGCCGCCGAGAAGTCCGAGACCGACGATACAGATTCTTGTGTTCTTGTCTAATAACATGTTTCCTCCCGCGCCGCATCGTTCGCGACGCTTATCATATTATGGGATAACCGCGTTGTCACAGGATCGTTTCCATCCCGATCTTCTGCGGTTTCATCCCCATCGCTTCGTAAAATTTCACCGCGCCGGGGTTGCAGGTCCACACGTTCAGCGTGAGATTGTAGAACCCCTCCGCCTTCGCGAACGCCTTCACGTGCTCGTACAGAGCCTTCCCGACTCCCTGCCCGCGGGCTGCCTCGTCAACACAGATGTCGTCGACGTAAAGTGTCTTAATATCCGTCAGGACCGCGTCGCCGACGTTTTGTTTTCGCACGCAAAACGCATGCCCGACAACTGTCTCATTTTCCGATATATAAACAAACACAGGCGTGTTGTCATCCTCGATAATGCGCGCGAGCTCCTCCGCGTTGTACTTGGTCGCGGGCCCCTTGAACAGGTCCGGGCGGCCGTTGTGATGGACCATGTCCACCTGCACCAGCAGCTTCAGAATGCCCGGAATATCACACGCCTCAGCGCGCCTGATTATAGTCTCCATAACGATCTCCGTCAAGTTATTGTTCGATCTCGAGCGCGATCCCGGCTCCCGCGATCACCTCGAAGAAATCGGGGTAGCTCTTCGCAACCGCCTCAGCCCCGTCGATCTCACCGCCGGTCACCGTGCACAGAACCGAGAGCGCCATCACGATGCGGTGGTCATTGTGGCCGTTCAGAACCCTCGTCGGTTCACGAAGTCCCTCGCAGGCGACCGTCACCTCGTTCGCGCCGACCGTCACTTCCGCGCCAAGGCACGCAAGCTCCTCCGCCATCGCCGCACCCCGGTCGCTCTCCTTGATCGCCAGCCGCGCAGTTCCCGTAAAATGAGCCCCGCCGTAGAACGCCGCCATTGCGAACAGACACGGCGCCAGATCCGGGCAGTCCGAAACGTCAAATTCCTTCCGGCCAGCCGCCATCTCATGCAGCATCTCGTAGTACACGCGGTCGCCCTGGCTTGTCTTCTCGGGAACGCCGGTGACACGAAGCGGATCAAAGGAGCGACTCGAAAGTAACGCCAGCGCCTCGAGGAATGCCGCGTTGGAGCAGTCTCCCTCGACGGTGTACGCAAGATCGGAGAAGTCCCGTCTTCCGGGGATGACAAACTCATTCCCCTCGCCCCCGACCGGAATCCCGTACTCTCGGAGCACATCCACCGTGATGTCCGTGTAGGACCGGCTCTCAAACGGCTCCGTCACGCGGACGCGGCTCTCGCCGTCCGCCAGCGACAGCGCCAGCAGCAGTCCCGTGATGAACTGGCTGGAAATGTTGCCCGCGATTTCATATTCCCCGACTTTGAGCCCGCCGCAGACCGTGATCTGCTGCCCCTCGCGCCGGAACAGTCCGCCCTGACGGGCGCTGATCTCCTCGTAAATTCCGAGCGGGCGCTCCATCAGGCGCGCACTGCCCGTAAAATGCACCATTTTCCGCGAAAGCATCGCGATCGGAAGCAGGAACCGAAGCGTGCTGCCGCTCTCCCTGCACGGAAGTACCGCGCCATCGGGGATGCCCGCAAGCGTCAGCCCGCCGATCGCGACCGTGTCGTCCGAAAGCCGCTCAATCTTCGCGCCCATCGCGCGCAGGCAGTCGCAGGTCGCCGAGATGTCCTCCGACCAGGCGAGCCCGGAGACCGTCGAGCACTTCGACAGCGCGCCGCAGATCAACGCGCGGTGTGCCACACTCTTCGACGGAGGCGCGCACACGGTTCCGTGCGCTACCGTCGGAAAAAACCGAACCTTCATAAAACCCTCTTTCTCACAGTTCTCTCAGAACCCGCTCCGCGATCTCCTCCGCCGTCGCGTCCCCTTCGAGGTGGACATCGCACGTCGCGCAGTAGATCGGGTAGCGCTCGCGATACCGCGCCTCCAGCGCCTCGCGGTCGGTCGAAAGCGGCCGTCCCGGCGCCACGGCGATCGATCCGATCGGACGATCCAGGAAAATGATCGTTCCGTTGCTCTTCAGATTGGCCACATTGTCCGGGCGAAGGATCGCACCGCCGCCCGTCGCGATCACCTTGCCGCCCTGCGCGGACAGATCGCGGATCACCTCCGCCTCCAGATCGCGAAATGCCTTCTCGCCCTGCGTGGCGAAGATCGTCGGAATGTCGCACCCGCTCCGGCGCACGATCTCCTCATCGCAGTCGATGAACTCGCGCTTAAGCCTCTCCGCCACAAGCCTGCCCACGGTCGTCTTGCCGACGCCGGGCATGCCCGTGAGCACGACGGACTGCTTCTCCCCCGCGATCGCACGGAAAATTCTCTCCGTCGCCGCAAGGATCTCCTCTTCCGTCCCGCCGCCGATCTCCCGGTACTCACCGTCGTCGCAGACCGTGCGGAACCGTGCCGCCGCCAGCACCGCCTGCGCGACGAGCATGTACAGCCCGCCCGAGGCAGGGATCTGTCGCTCCTGCGCCGCGATCACGAGGCGCGTGCGGAGAGGATTGTAGATCGCGTCGATCACTCCCGTAAGCTTCGGAAATGCCGCAAGCTCCACCGGGATAGCATCCCCGTTCGGATACATTCCGACCGGCGTCGTGTTGATGATCACGTCCGTGTCCGAGTTCTCTGAAACGGCTTCTTCATATGTGATACAATCGTCTCGTTTTGTTCTGGATGTGCGGTTTACCGATGCCGCGTTCAAGCTTCTCGCAACTGCGCGCGCGGTCTTCGAGGTTCCGCCCGAACCGAGGATCAGAACCTTTCTGCCCTCGAGATCGATGCCTGTTTTCGTAAGCAAAGCGACCATTCCGCCGAAGTCGGTGTTGTCTCCGATCAGGCGTCCGCGGTCGTTGACGATCGTGTTGACCGCGCCGATCGCACGTGCCCGCTCACTCACCTCGTCGAGGAACGGGATCACCGTCTCCTTGTACGGGATCGTCACGTTGATCCCGCGAAACTCTCGCTTCGCGAGGAACCCTTCGATCTCCTCCGGCTGCAATTCCTTAAGCTCGTACTCCGGAGCGCCGAGCTGCTCATGTATGTCCTTCGAGAAGCTGTGCCCCAGCTTCCCTCCGATCAATCCGTATTTCATGGTTGTCTCCCGGCTCACCTTTCGGCGAACCCTGTTTCTTTTCGCGTGCCTTCTGTCCGGTCTTCGCGTTTCCTACAACTTTCCTTCCCCCGCCAGCAGGTCCGCGATCACGATCGCCGTCATCGCGTCGACCACCGCGCGCACCCGGTGCACGATGCACGGGTCGTGGCGCCCCTTCGCCGCCAGTGTCGCATTTATATTCTCTCGGAAGTTGATCGTATCCTGCTCCTTTCCGATCGTGGGCGTCGGCCGTACCGCGCAGCGGAAAATGACGGGCATTCCGTTCGTAAGTCCTCCGTTGATGCCGCCCGCGTTGTTTGAGGTCGTCACCACGCGGCCGTCCACGACGCGGAACGGATCGTTGGCCTCGCTTCCGCGCATGTTCGCAAGACCGAAGCCCGCGCCGAACTCAATGCCCTTAATGCCCGGGATCGCAAAGATCGCGTGCGCCAGAAGCCCCTCGACGCTGTCGAAGAATGGCTCCCCGACGCCGACGGGCAATCCCGTCACCGCCGTTTCCAGGATACCCCCGACGCTGTCCGCATCCGCCTTGGCCGCGAGGATCGCCTCGCGCATCGCCTCGCCGGCTGCCTCGTCAAGCGCCGCAAAATCAAGCGTGTACAGCGTTTCCAGGTCCTTCACAAGCTCCGCTCCCGCGCCGAACGCGCGGTCCTTCACACCCGCGATCTCCGCGATGTGGGTTCCGATGCGGATGCCCTTCGCCTGCAGCGTGGGCAGAAGCACAGCCCCCGCCGCCACGACCGCTGCCGTGATACGGCCGCTGAAATGGCCGCCTCCGCGGGTGTCATTTTCCCCATGATACTTTACATAGGCCGCGTAATCCGCGTGGGACGGGCGTGCCAGCGACGCCATCTCACTGTAGTCGCCGGAGCGCGTGTTTTGGTTCGGGATCGCGATGCGCACCGTGTCGCCGTTCGTGAGCCCCTCGCTTACGCCGCTTCCGATCACATACGGGTCCGTCTCGACGCGCGCCGTGGAGATCGCGCCGCTCGGGCGCCGCATCGTCAGGCAGCGGTCGATCACCGCAGTGTCAACTCGCAACCCGGCAGGAAGGCCCTCGATGACGCACCCGATCTCCGGGCCGTGGCTCTCGCCGTAGATCGTAACCTTGATCGTATTTCCGAATGTATCACTCATTCTCTGTTCCTTTCCGTCCCTTGCACGGCCCATAATCCTCCGTGCCGTCAGCCGTCTCCGGCATCACAGCTTGATCTCCATGTATCTCCGGTACGTCTCAAATCCGACCTCTTCGTAAAATGCAAGCGCATCCCGGTTGAATTCCCACATATTCAGCTCCAGCCGGTCGTAGCCCTTCTCCTTCGTCAGCTTCTTGACGAACTCCACCATCTCCGTCGCCACGCCTCTGCGGCGAAACGCCGCATCCACGCCAAACTCGTCGATGTCGACGAACCTTCGCTCGTTCATGAACGGATTTTCCGGGCGGCTTATATATGCCACCACCGCATATCCGCACACAACTCCGTCAAGCTCCGCGACCACGATGTCCTTGTTCGGATCCTCCCGGATCTCGTAGATGTAATTTTTCAGTTCCTCGTTAAATCCGGGCTTGAACACCTCGGGCTTCCCTCCCACATGAAGGTCGTTGACCATTTTCCGAAGCTCGTTGACGCGCTCCAGATCCTCCTGTTTCGCAAATCGTACCATATCGATCACCTTTGTTTTCTTCGCAGGACACTGCCCGTGCCCGGCGGTCACTTCTTCACAACCGTCAAGATCCGTCTCCGGAGCTTCTCCGTATCCATCAGGTAAAACTCAAATGTTCCCGGCCATCCGCAGAGGACTGTCATGATCGCCGTGCCCTCCGCCTTCTTGTCGTGCGCGCACAGCGCAAGCACTTCGTCCGGGTCGCACGCCGCCTCGTGAGGCAGCCCGAGCTTGTCGAGCACTGCCAGAAGACGCGGCCGGATCCGGTCGGCGCACAGCGCGACCATACCGATCGCCACGCACTCACCGTGGAGCAATTCCCCGCCGCACGCAAGCTCGATCCCGTGCCCGATCGTGTGTCCGAAGTTAAGCACACGACGCAGCCCGCTCTCGCGCTCGTCCTCCTCGACGACTGCTTTCTTGATCCGGATCGCGCGCTCGCAGATCTCATCGAGATGCGTAAACGGATCCTCATTTTCAAACAATTCAAACAGCTTCTCGTCGCTTGTTAACGACATCTTCAGCGCCTCCGCGAGGCCGTTGGCCACCTGGCGCTTCGGAAGCGTCGCAAGCGTGTCGTGGTCGATGATGACCATCTTCGGCGGGTAAAATGCTCCCACTACGTTCTTCACGCCCTCGAAATCGATCGCCGTCTTGCCGCCGACCGACGAGTCCACCTGCGACAGCACCGTCGTGGGGATGTTGATCCAGTCGATGCCGCGCATGTATAAAGCCGCTGCCAGACCGGTCATATCTCCGACCACACCGCCGCCGACCGCGATCACGCGGTCCTTGCGCGTTGCGCAGAGCTTCACGAGCTTCCCGAGGATCATCGTGAGCGACTGGATCGTTTTGTTCTCCTCGCCCTGCGGAAGCGTCAGGATCTCCGCCCTGCCGTTCGCCCTGCAGGCTGCCGCCACCGTCTCCGCGTACTGCGTGGGAACTCCGTCATCCGTCACGATCAGGGACAGCCGCCCTGCACCGCTCTCGCCGATCAGCTCGCCGACCCGCGCCAGCGCGCCGCGCTCCATTATGATATCGTACCCGCCGTCGCGGGTTTTCACCGGGATGATCATTGTCACATCTCCTTATATTCTACAGTCTGACTTCTCTCTCGTAACTGCCGAGCACCTTCAGATCGTTGCAGCACTCGTGAAGTGCCGTGAGCATCTCCTGGCCGGCCTCGCTCGCGACGTTGCCCTCGCTCTCCACGTAGAAGTAGTACTCCCACGCGAGGTCCTTCCTCGGGCGGCTCTTGAGTGCCAGAAGGTTGAACCCGTGCTCGCCGATGACATTGATCGCGCGACCGAGAGATCCGGCAGTATTTTTCACGGAAAATAACATCAGGAACCGGCTGTCGTCCTCGCCGGGCTCACGCTTCTCGCGCGTGAACACCGCGAAGCGCGTCGTGTTGTTGCTGCTGTCGTTGATGTGGCTCTCCAGAACCTTCAGCCCGAATTTGGCCGCTGCCTCGGCGCTTCCGATGGCAACCGTGTCATGCTTCCCGGCCTCGGCGACCATTTTCGCCGCAACCGCCGTGTTGACTGCCTCCGCCGTGCCGAAACCGTGCTTCTCAATATAGTTCGCGCACTGTCCGAGGGCCTGCTCGTGGCTCACAACGGTCTTCACCTCATCCATCGTCGTACCCTTGACGGCGAGAAGATTGTGAACGATCTCGACCTCATAAACGCCGCTCACATATAATTTTCCGAAGTAGGCAAGATCCAGAACCCTGCCGACGTCGCCGTTAAGGCTGTTCTCGATCGGCAGCACCGCGCAGTCGCAGGTGCCGTCCTCCACCGCCTTGTACGCCGCCGCAAAATCCGGGCACGCAACCGCCGTCGCATCGGGAAAAATCTTCTCCGCAGCGATGTTGGCAAATGCTCCTTCCACGCCGCTGTACGCGACGCGCATCCCGTCCATCAGCCGGTGCTGGTAGCTCTTCGAAATCCCGATGGTCTCGCGCAGGAAGCTCACATAGAACGGTCGCAGCGTCTCGTCCGCGATGAGACCGGCCTCCTCGCGGAGGATCTCCTCCTCGCGGGAGCGATCCGTGATCGGAAGCCCGTGCTCCCTCTTGTACGCCGCCACCGTGCGCACCGCCGCCATGCGTTTTTCAAACACCTTCGCGAGCTCTCGATCCGCTTCGCTGATGACTGCTCTTGCCTGTTCCAGTTCTGTCATGGGGAAATCCTTTCTTCTTTCCTCAGCCACCCATTCGTAAAAACCTCCCCTTGGTCGGTTTTTACTCATGTGGAGGCGCGGCGCGTTCGCGCCTCGCCTTGATCCCCCATCCCGGTCGCTCTCAAAAACAAGTTTTTGTCGCGCCCGTGACGTGGTCTCAGCTGAGGTGTTCCTTACCTTAGCCTTTATAACAAAAATGATCCGCAACATTCCGGCAAATTACCGGCACACGCGGATCAGGACTGCTTGTTCGCTTTATTCACAACTTAAAAAGCAAATCGGCAGTCCACGCAGAAATAATAAAAGTAAAAACTTCTCTTAAACATGCCTTTTTGCTCCTTTCGTCATCTTTCGCGCCGCGGGGGCGCAACGTTACCTGCGTCACATAATACCCCCGCGCGCCTTACTTGTCAAGAAAAATCACACCTCACCCGGTATTTCTCGCGCGGTTCATCCCCGTGAGCCGGTCAGTAATACCACTGATACAGTTTCTCGTCGAGATAAAACTTCGCCCGCTCCTTCGCCTGTTCCGCCGTGAGCGACACAGGGACATACCGGAACGTCGTCAACGTATCCCTATCGTCCTCCGAAATCAGTTTTCCTTCCTCGTCATATTCATAAGTCAGTTTGTACCAGACATTGCCGTCAGAGCTCTTCCGCTCCTCGCTGATGATACGCCCGGTATCATCCCGCACTACGTAAAATTCTTCTCCGAACGAGTAATCCTTCTGATAGATCATTTTGCCTTTGGAATCATACTCGGTGTCCTGCTTTTTCACCTCTCCCTCCGGGTAATCCGTCAGCGTCTCGGTTTCCATATACCCGTATTCCGTGGGCGTGTACTCGTACTCCAGCGTTCTTCCGATTTCGCCCTCATCATAAATAATGTGCTTTACCAATCGTCCTTCGCTGTCGTAAAAGTATTCCCGGTTCTTTCTGCCGTCCCATGCGTAATCCACCTCAATCCTGCTCCCGTCGTCGAGATATTGAAACTCCATAGACAATGCATTGGTGTCAGGATCAATATACCGGACAACGCGCCCCTTCTCGTCGCACTCACTCTTCAGATGTTCCGTGACCGTTTCGTATCCGTCTTCGTACCTCGTTCTCACCCATTTTACGTATTTTCCGTAAGCGTCGTATTCAATCTCCTCTTTGGATGCAACGCTGCCGGAGAAATCATACTCGATTTTCAGCGTCTCGTTGCCTTTCTCATCATACCGGACGGTTTCAACAACGACCTCCCGCCCCGGTTCGTCGGGGTCCTCATAGGTCGTCTCTTCCTCTCGCAAAATACCCGAAGAATCGTACGTTTTCGTGGTCGTCAGAACTTCGTAGATGCCTGACAGCGATACCACTGTAAACGGTTCGCCGTTCTCGTACCGATACGAAAACTCATATACCAGCTGCTCCGAATCATCCTCCGAATACCTGCACGTAACCCTGGACCATCTTCCGATCTCATCGTATTCGAACAATACCGTCACTCCCGCTTCGTTTCTGCTCTTGTCCCAGTTATGGATTTCACTCAGCAGATATTTCGGGATCTCCACAGAGGAATCCTCTGTCTGTCCGTCATCCGGTTTTTTCTTCTTATCTTTGTTTGAAATCAGCGCGATGATCAGCACAAAAGCCAGCAGCAGCGTGACGCATATGCCGATTCCCCAAATGACTATCTTCCTTCCGCGTTCCACACTTACACCCCCTTCTGCAACCCCGCAGTTACTTCGATCGCAATAACTCTTCGATCCCCTCCATTCGCAAACCTCCCCTCGGTCGGTTTGCCCACGGAGAACTTATTACTCTCCCTTTACCAGATTTTGTACCCAAATTCCCTTCTTCACGAGGATAAACCCGATCGTGCACTTGATCAGGTCAAGCGACTGCATGCACAGGTACAGCGTCACTACCGGCAGCGCCGTGTACTTGCTCAGGACAATCGCCACCGGCACGCTGACGCACCACAGGAACACGCTGTCGAACAGGAATGTGATGAACGTCTTTCCGCCCGTTCGAAGCGTAAAATACGTTGCGTGCATGAACGCGTAGATCGGCATGCACGCGGAGCCGACGCGGATGAACCCCGTCGCCAGCGTCCTCACCGAATCCGAGGTGTCGTACAGCATCGGAAACAGCGGCGCGAGCACGAACAGGATTGCTCCGAGCACGGCGCTCGATGCGACGGAAAATGCCAGCAGCTTCGTGTCGGTGTCCCTCGCCTCCTCGAGCTCTCCCGCACCGAGCAGCTGGCCCACCATGATCGCGACTGCACTTCCCATCGCGATAAATACAACGTTGAACAGGTTCGTGATAGTCGAGGAGATATTCAATCCCGCCACGGCATCCAGTCCCCGCGACGAATAGCGCTGGTTCAGCACTGCCATACCGACCGACCAGAGGATCTCGTTGGTCATGAGCGGCATGCCCTTGACCGAGATTTTCCATGTCAGATGTAACGGGATCCGGAGCGACCGGTACAACCCCGCCGCAAACTTCATGCGCAGCGTGTGCAGGTGCGTCCAGAACATGACGATGCCCGCCTGCACGAAGCGGCTGATCACCGTGGCGATCGCGGCGCCCTCCACCCCCAGCTCGGGCGCGCCGAATTTTCCGAAAATTAAGACATAGTTGAGGCACAGGTTCACGCCGACGGCCACAAGGCCCGCCACCATGGGAACCCGCGTCTCGCCGCACTCGCGAAGCGTGCTTGCGTACACCTCCTCGATCGCGAACGGAACCATGCCGATCAGCATGATCGCGAGGTAGTCCTTGCCGTACTGAAGCACCAATGCGGGCGACTGATCCGAATCGATATCGCTCAGGTACAGGTTCAGAAGGGAATTGTCGTAAAGCACGAGCGCGGTGATGCCGACCGCGAGGATCGCCAGGCTGATATACAGCTTGAACCGGAACGTATACCGCACGCCCTCGTGGTCACCCTTGCCAAAGAACTGGGCGGCGTAGATACCGGGCCCCGCCATCGCGCCGAACAGCGCCAGGTACAGCACAAACAGGAGTTGGTTTACAATACCAACTCCTGACATTTGCTCCGTTCCGACCTGCCCGATCATGATGTTGTCCAGCAGGCTCACAAAATTGGAGATGCCGTTCTGCACCATGATGGGGACCGCCACGGTTAATACTTTTCGGTAAAAGGTTCTGTCCCCTACAAACTTACTCATATTTTAGATCTCTTACTCCAGCACAATACCGTAAATCTTCTTGCCGCGCGTGCCGACAACGATCGTGTTGCCGAACACCGCAGGCGTCGCCTCGATGTTCTTGCCGAGGTTGATGGTGTCCTTCAGAACGCCGGTACGGCCGTCCAGAAGGAACATGTTGCCGTCGGAATCGCAGAGGATGATATAGCCGTCACCCTTGGCGTCGTACACCGCCACGGGGCTGGACCAGCTGTAGTACTTCATGTCAACGCTCCAGATCTCGCCGCCGGTCTTCTTGTCGATCGCGACAAGCTTGCCGTGCTTCTTGCCGCCCGTGCGGGCAACGTTGAAGTAGACAATGTCGCTTAAGTTATTCTGTCCGAGGCAGGCCGTCGCCTGAACGCCGCCGGAGACGCCGTCCACGGTCTTGCACTCGTAGGTGCGCTTCCAGATGATCTCGCCGGTAGCGGCATTGACCTTCATCACCGGGATCTCGCCGCTGTCGTTCTTATCCTTCGTCCAGTGGAGCGAGGTCGAGACGTACAGGTATGCCGTGCCGTCCGCCGCGTCGATCTCGAGAACCGGCGACGCGTTGCTGTCGTCCACGGAATCCTGCACCCAGACAAGTTCCATTGTGTTCAGGTCGATACAGATTAAGTCGCCGCTGTTGTCGCACGCGTAGAGATAATGGTCATAGATGCACGCGGACGACTCGATGCCGAGCCAGTAGGTATCCTTGCCGGTACGGCTCGTCTCGTAGTTCCATTTTACGACCTCGGAGGGGTTGATGGACACCGACTTGCCGTCGTAGGACGTGTTCAGTTTCGTCGTGTAAAGAATTCCGTTCTCGCCCGGCTGGATCAGCGTGTCCGTCGCCACGTCGAACAGCGGCGAGGAGTCAAATGCGCAGAAATCGCCGTTGTCCTCGCGAAGGGAGAACGGATCATCGTATCCGTACTCATAGATCACCTTGCCGCGGATCAGGTCCACGATAAAGGTGCGCGCCGCCTCTTCGCCCATGTCATCGCCGGCGCCGACCACGTAGAGCGGTGTGCCGTTGGGATAGAGCGAACCCGTTCCCTTGATCGGGAATCCGAGGTTGATCTCGTCGCGCGTCGCCGTGCCGTCCTCGAGATCGAGGAAGTAAATGTGGCCGTCCATGGTCGCGTAGATGACCTCAACAAGATCCGACTTGGTTTTCTTGCTGTCGTACAGATTCATGATCTGTCTCGTCGCCTCATCCCACTGGATCAGGAGGGGCTGTCCGGTCCAGCCGCTGCCGGTCCACTCGCCCTTCTTCACGCTCTTCTTGAGCTCGCCGGTCGTAACTTCCCACGCCTTTTTGAACTTGTACTCCGTCATGACCGCGGTGCCGTACGAACCGCTGCTGCGGTAATTGTCCCCGCGGAACGTGATGACGCCCTTCAGCTGCGTGTAATTGTTATTCGTAAAATGAATCTCGTCCTGACGGCGGTATCCGTCCACATCGATCCCGTTGACGTTCAGCCCGGTCTTGTATCCGAACACCGACGGCTTCGTGGAATCCACAGCCACACACGTGCCCGTCTCAAGAAGCTTCTGCTCCGTCGTCAGCGGCGTCGTGTTCAGCACCGGCGCCACCAGGTCACCGGCCTTCGGCTCCGAGAGCGGATCCCCGCAGCTCGTCAGCACGACCACCATGACAACAATAACGACCGCAAGCGCGATCACACCCGCAATGACAGTTTTCTTCATCGCTCTTCCTCCGATACCATCTTTTGTAATTTCAATCCCCCGAACACCGGCTAAAAACGAGCCGGGGCAGGTGCCCGCCCCGACTCACAATTTACAAACATAACCGCGGCAGTGCCGCTTTTTTTGTTACAGAACGCTCTTAACGGTAGCAACTACATTGTCCGCAGTAATGCCGAACTTCTTGAAGAGAACCGAAGCCGGAGCGCTTGCGCCGAAACCGTGCATCGTCACATAGCCGCCGTCAAGGCCGACATACTTGCCCCAACCGAAGTCGCTGAGAGCCTCAACCGCAACGCGTGCGCGGACAGCCTTCGGAAGAACGCTCTCCTTGTACTCGTCGCTCTGCTCCTCGAAGATATCCATGCAAGGCATGCTGACAACGCGGGCGTCGATGCCCTCTGCAGCGAGCGTAGCCTTCGCCTCAAGGCTGATGGAAACCTCGGAACCGCTTGCGATGATGATCGCATCCGGAACTGCCTTCGTCGAATCCTCGATGATGTAACCACCCTTGAGCGCTTCCTTGGAGGAACCTGCGAGCTGAGGAAGATTCTGACGGGTCAGAACGAGAGCCGTAGGCGTCTCCTTGCTCGTAACTGCGCTGTACCATGCAGCGAGCGTCTCGGTAGCGTCTGCCGGACGGAACACATGGAAGTTCGGCAGCGAACGGAGCATTGCAAGCTGCTCGATCGGCTCGTGGGTAGGTCCGTCCTCGCCGACACCGATGGAGTCGTGCGTCAGAACGAACGTGGTCGGGATGCGCATCAGAGCGGACAGTCTTGCCATCGGCTTTACGTAATCGCTGAATACGAAGAACGTTGCGCAGTACGCGCGGAGGCCGTGAAGCGTGAGCCCGTTGCTGATCGCTGCCATCGCGAACTCACGAACACCGAAGTGCAGGTTGCGTCCGCTGTAATCGTCCTTGCTGAAGTCCGCGATCTCCTTCATCGCCGTCTTGTTGGACGGAGCGAGGTCAGCGGAACCGCCGATCAGGTTCGGAACCTTATTCTTAAGCTTGTTGAGAGCCCAGCCGCCGAGGTTTCTCGTAGCGTCTGCCTTC
>JAFZVZ010000004.1 GCA_017617545.1 Lachnospiraceae bacterium | reverse complement strand
GTTCGGTGCTACGGTTAAGACCTACTACGCACAGAAGATGGGCATCGATCCCGCGAAGATCGTCTGCGTCGGCGTTATGCCTTGTACCGCGAAGAAGTTCGAGGTTACGAGAGACCAGAGCGCAGTTCCGGGTCTTCCGGATGTTGACATCTCCATCACGACCCGTGAGCTTGCCCGCATGATCAAGCGCAACGACATCGATTTCGCAGCCCTTCCGGACGGCGAGTTCGATGATCCGCTCGGCGAGTCCACCGGTGCAGCTGTTATCTTCGGCGCTACCGGCGGTGTTATGGAGGCAGCTCTCCGTACCGCAGTTGAGGTTATCACCGGTGAGGAGCTCACCGCTGTTGACTTCAAGGAAGTCCGCGGTATGCAGGGTATCAAGGAAGCTACGTACAATGTCGGCGGCCTTGAGGTTAAGGTTGCTGTTGCATCCTCGCTTGCTAACGCTCGCATCATCATGGATCAGATCAAGGCCGGCACCTCGCCTTACACCTTCATCGAGATCATGGCTTGCCCGGGCGGCTGCATCAACGGCGGTGGCCAGCCTCTCGTTGACTCCGAGGTTCGCAACTTCGTAGATGTACGCGGTCTCCGCGCCAAGGCTCTCTATGACAACGACGCTGCTAAGACGATCCGCAAGTCTCATGAGAATCCTTCCATCAAGAAGGTTTACGAGGAGTTCTTCGGTGAGTTCGGCAGCCACAAGGCTCATGAGATCCTCCACACGCACTACGTTAAGAGAAGCATCAACGGCTGATCGGCGACGCAATCCTGCGTGATTACAAGTCAATAAGCATACGAAAGTATGATCGGAGAAAGGATCGGGAAACCGGTCCTTTTTCCATGCCTGCAATGTGAGCGTATCACAGCTCTGTTTACAGTAAATTTACTTTTAAATCCTTTGGTTTCGCTTGCCAATTAGCGTTGTTCGCGGTAAAATGGATTAGTGTGTTACGGGAAATGATTTCGTATCGACTAACGAATATCTGAGGGGAAGGTGTTACAGACTGCTATGAATGATCTGTTTGAAAAGTGTTTTAAGTTCACAAGGGTAGAAGAAGCAAAGGCAATGGGGGTTTACCCGTATTTTCACGCGCTTGAGAGCCGCCAGGATGTGGAAGTCATCATGGAGGGCAAGCGGCGCATCATGCTCGGTTCGAACAACTATCTCGGATTGACAACGCATCCGGAGGTTGTGGAGGCCGGGATCAAGGCATTTGAACAATACGGATCGGGCTGTTCGGGATCCCGCTTCCTGAACGGAACGCTTCGTCTTCATCTGGAGCTTGAGGATGAGCTCGCCAAATTCCTCCGCAAGGAGAGCGTGGTCACATTTTCCACGGGCTTCCAGTCGAACCTCGGCATCATCAGCTGCCTTGTCGGCAGACATGACTATGTCATCTGTGACCGCGAGAATCACGCGAGCATCTATGACGGATGCAAGCTGAGCTACGGAACGATGCTTCGGTATCGCCACGCGGACATGGAGGACCTTGAGGAGCAGCTCAAGAAGGTGCCGGACACGGCGGGCTGCCTGATCGTCACCGACGGTGTGTTCAGCATGGGCGGTGATATCGCCAAGCTTCCCGAGATCGTAGCATTGGCTAAGAAGTATAACGCGCGCGTCATGGTGGACGATGCGCACGGTTTAGGCGTCATCGGCGAGGGCGGCCGCGGAACCGCGAGCTACTTCGGCCTTGAGAATGATGTCGATATCTACATGGGGACATTTTCCAAATCGCTTGCATCCCTGGGTGGTTACATGGCGGCCAGCGAGAGAGTGGCGAACTACGTGAGACACAACTCCCGTCCGTTCATCTTCTCGGCGTCCATCACTCCGGCAAGCTGCGCGGTTGCGCTGACGGCGCTTCGCATCCTTGAGAGAGATCCTTCGCTTCCTCTCAAACTGCAGGCGATCTCGTCCCGTGCCCGCAAGGGACTTCTGGACCGCGGCATTCGCATCCGCATGAGCGATACGCCGATCATTCCGATCTACACCTATGACGCTGATACTACGCTGATCCGCGCCAAGCAGCTCTATGACGCAGGCGTCTATGTCAACACAGTGCTTCCGCCCGCAACGGCACCCACCGAGTGCCTGCTGCGCACAAGCTACATGGCTTCGCACACCGAGGCGTTGGTCGACGAGGCGGTGGAGATCATCGCTGATGTACTCAGCAAGCCCGCGACGCTGCAGTGATCCGGTCCGCAAGGAATACGGTTCGCAAGCAATACGGTTTGCAAGTAATACGGTTTGCAAGTAATACGGTTTACTTGTAATACAGTTCGCAAGTAATACAGTTTAGAAATACAGTACATATGCATACTAACGGTTTCAAGCCGGCAGTCCGAGATGGATTGCCGGCTTGTTTGTTGGGCGCGAAAGCCGCATAAAATAAGGACTTTCCGGAGTAGAGCACAGCCATTTTCCGAAGCGCTTTAAAAGGTTTGAAAAAAGATTCGGAAAATGTATTGACAAGCAACTGTACTAGTCGTATAATACAGCCAACCGTATTACATGACTAATACGGTTTGGATGTGGGGAACGGAGTAACGTGCACGTACAAAGACTGGTTAGGGTTTGGCAAGGATCCGGCCAAACAGAAGGAAACGGAAACGAACATGATTTCATTTGACACATTTAAACCGGGAGACGGAACACCGATCTATCTGCAGATATTGTTGTTCATCAAGCGCGGTGCCGTCGCGGGAACGATCCTGGACGGCGACGAACTGCCGTCGAGGCGTGTTCTTTCGGCGCTTCTGGGGATCAATCCGAACACGGTGCAGAAGGCGTTTCGAATGCTGGAGGACGAAGACTTAATCGAGTCGCAAACGGGGGCGAAGAGTACGATGAAACTGAATGATGAGAAGATCGTGAAGCTTCGGGAGGATCTTCTGAGGGAGGATATCCGAAGCATTACGGAATCGCTTAGGCAGATGGGAATTACACGCGAAGAGGCGGTTCGCCTGATTGAACGCTTCTGGGATGAAGAGTGACGGGGGATTGACCATGAATACGGAAAATGAGTTGACGGACGAGAGGATCGCGGAGGAAACCTCGGAGGTCGAAATGACCGGGCGGACAGATGAGGCCGGACGGAACGAAGAGACCGGACAGTTTGAAGAGGCCGGACAGAACCGATTTTTTAAATGGATCGCTGCAGGATTTCCGCCCGGAGCACATATCCTGATTGAGATTTTCGTAAGCGCTGTACTTCTTTGCTTTCTGGTTCTGGGGAGTATGCGGTTTTATCAGCGCATGGACGATTGGAAAAAAACATCACGGGAAATGCAGGCTTCGTATGACAGGCTGAAAGAAGAGTCGGACGGAGGACTTGTTGAAGTACGGTGGAGTGAGGGAGCGTTTAAAAACCTGGATTACTTCCTCGAGGATTGCTTTACCGCGTATCCGCTTCTGATCCTGTGGTGCGTATTCCTGGTAATCCTGCATTACGTTGGTTTCTACCGGGGAAGCAAAAGCGTCTATGTGATGAAACGGCTGCGAAGCAAGGCAGAGATGCATCGGCGGTGCCTGCTGTTCCCGATGGCATGCGCGCTGATCGGAACCGCCTATGTGTGGGTCATGATACGCTGCTTCATTCACATTTACAACAATGCGGAAATTTTTAAAACCGGTGTCGATACGGTTTCTGTTTTCGGAACGTTTTTGTAAAAGGGGGAAACGAAGAATGCATAAGAATCTATCGGTACTCGCGCTGATGCTGCGGGTGAAGATGAAATGGGTGCTTGTCTCGATCACGTGCATGATGGTACTCAGCCTGGGCGTGTACACGGTGCTGGTGAGAACGAATTCATTTCGCCTCGGGAAAAGCTACGTTCTGTTTTTGGGTATCTTCTCAGTGGCATCATTTTTCACGGCGCTTGCCTGCACGGGTATCCTGTCCGCGCGCAGCACGAGACGGTATCTGCTGACGCGATTGCAGATATCCGAGCGGAACGTGTTCCTTTGGGAGATCGTCGCGTGTTCACTGTTCTTCCTGCTTCTGTGGCAGGCAGAGATCATCACGCTCGGACTTGCGGGACTGATCCAGAGTTCCTTCGAGTGGCACGAGGCCGGCCCGCAGGACATCGTGTTCGCCATGTACGGAAATAAGTTCTACAAGAGCATTGTGCCGATGTTGTCGGTCACGGGATGGCTGCACGGTATCGTGTGCGTGATCTGCGGAGGCGTGTCGTGTGCCTGCGTGTCAATGCACACCGGAAAGAGCGCATCCTTCGGGACGGGTATCGCAACCATGGTGTTTACCTCGATCATGTTTGTCAGCGGATGGGAACTGGAAAGTGTATTCTTTGTCGGATTGGGATTGGTGATCACGGTTGTTCTGACCGTGCAACAGCTGCACGACGGAAAGGAAAGAACCGATAATGAAGTGGCTGACATCTGATAAATTGTACCCCGCGCGCTGGCAGGGGAGTGCCAACGCGAAGAAGCGCAAGTGGTATGCAATCGACTCGCTTCTGCTGCTGTTGCTGGTCGTTGTGTACAGCTGCGGATGTTTCGCGTATCGCTTTCTTGAAGATAAAGAGCATAATGATGATCATGTTATGCTTGATTTCAAAGACGGAAATTATTATAGCTGGGCCTCCATGGGATCGACCCTTTCGTTTGAGGATTGTACCTATGTCGTTCCGGATGTTCCGAAGACGGAGACCAGAGTGAGAGTGGTGTATGAGCCGCTCCCCAAGTTTGATAAACTGATGTACGGGACGTTCCCGCTTCTGCCGGCGGTCTTTGTGGCGACGATCTTTATGATCATACTGAATTACCGCAGCTACAGAAAGCCCTCGAATGGGTACTACGTGATGAGGCGGCTGCCGAACCGATGGGAGATGCATAAACGGTGCTTACTGCTACCGCTCGCGGAATTACTTCTGCACGTGATCATCTGCGTGACAGTATGTCTCGTATGCTATTTCATATACTGGCACTGTTCACTTCCGGGAAGGTTGCCGATGTATACCACATTCAGATTTTGGAGGATATTCGCATGGTAGAGTTGAAAAATGTAGGGAAGCGTTACGGAAAGACGGTGGAGGCTCTTTCCGACATCAACCTGTCCATCGGCCAGGGTGAGATCATCGGGCTGTTCGGAGAGAACGGCGCCGGCAAGACGACGCTCATGAAATGTATTCTCGGATTTCTCGGTTACACCGGCGAGATCCTTTTGGACGGGGAACCGATCGACCGCAGCAATATCGCGAGGCTTTCGTTCGGAACCTGTGAGTTCAGCTTCTTCCCGGAGCTGACGGCGATGGAACACGCGGACTTTTACGCGGATCATTTTCCAAAGTTTCGAAAGGAACGGTTCCGCGGACTGATTGAGTTCTTCGAGTTTCCGGCCTACCGTCCGATCAAGAACCTTTCCATGGGTCAGAAGAGCCAGATCGAGGTGATCCTCGCGCTGTCGCAGGGAGCGGATTACATTTTCCTCGATGAGCCCTTTGTGGGGCATGACATCTTCAACCGCGAGGATTTCTATAAGGTGCTCCTGGGAATTCTGGAGCCGACGGAGACGATCATCCTGTCCACGCACCTGATCGAGGAGGTGGAGGGCTTTATCGACCGCGCCGTGATGATCCACAAGGGAAAGATCATCGGTGATGTTCAGGTGGCTGATATCGA
Organism: Lachnospiraceae bacterium; assembly: GCA_017617545.1. Taxonomy (GTDB): domain Bacteria; phylum Bacillota; class Clostridia; order Lachnospirales; family Lachnospiraceae; genus ISDg. The sequence continues at coordinate 48,567 of JAFZVZ010000004.1, read as the reverse complement.
GGAAAATGGGGACACGCTGGTGGAGTATGTGAAGAAGCTGTACGGATACGAATCCGACCGTGTCAGCCGTTCGCTGGAAATCATCACCGGCGAGAAGACGAAACGCAAGAGTGAAGAGTGAGCTTTGCAAGGGGGATGCTATGAAACGGAAGGAATACTATTGGATCGGACGGTTCCTGTGCCTGCTCGGGTATCTGTTCCTGGCACTGGGCGCGATCCTGAATCCATGGACGCCGTTTGACGATTTCGAAAGGAAAACAGGACAGATCTATTCACTTCTGGCATTTTGGGTGTACCTGATCCCGATCGGATTTGTCATCTTGGCGATCGCAGGTCGCAGGAAAATGGATATCGTGTGTGCCGTGATAACAGTGCTCTGCTGTGCTTCGCTGAATGTGGGCTGGATTGTCGAGGGTGACACATCGCCGCTTGGCAGTTTCGGTCCTATATCTGTTCTGTTGTTCTTCTTCGGGGAAACAATTTCTGAAAGCAACCAGCTGGGTCTCGTACTGCTTACTATGATACTGTTCGCAGGACCTTCTGCGATCGCTGCGGTGAGAGCATTTTTCGTAGGACGTTGGAAGGTTCCGCTTCGGATATTGGCAGTGCTTACGCTGATCATCATAGTGTTTTATGTGATCAGTGCGGCCGGATTTGTTGATGAGGGTTCGTTGTTCCGACCGGTACGGGAGGCGATGGATCAGTGGTGGAACAGCGATCCGCAGCAATTCGAAAAGATCGTCAGATTCGTGTGCAAATTGACATATGTGGCCATGATGGTGCCTGCTGTCGTATTCTTCGCGGCGGAAACCGTGTATGACCGCAAGAATAACCTTGAGATGCGATGAGGGGAAATACTATGAGAAAACGAATGCTACTACTCACGATCGTCTTCCTGGTCAGCACGATCGGCGCGTCAGCGATGGTTGGCTTCCTGCTGTATCGGGAGCGAAATACCACGGCGGAGATTACGGTACGCTACGGAGATGCAAGTGCGGCGGAAGGTCTTGAGATCTCATTTGTCGAATATCCGCAGCTGGATGATCCGGACAGTTATGATTACGTGCGGATGAGCGACCGCCAGTGGAAGAATACGATCACGTTTCAGGGTGGCAAAAGCAGGATATCTTCGGATATGTTCCGGGAGACCGACGCCATTCTGGAACAGGCGAAGCAGTACAAGGACAGGGAGGAATTCCTGACCAAAATGAACGGCAGCGGTATCTACTACGGTGGGTACGGGATTGAGACGCAGGATATCGGCTATCCATATGATCCGAACTGGCTCCCGGCTTCCATGCGCGATGCTGCCTGTGAAAGTGATACACCGATTGTCGTCCGATTGTCGGATTACGTAAAATATTACCCCATCCTTGACAGGATGGAATTTCCGGCTCCGAGTGAAGACATATATACGGACAGGGCATATGAAAACGGAAAACCGCGGAAACCGGCCGGGAATATTATCTGGCCGTTTGATAAGTATGAGGAATGGGAGGAAGATGAGAAATTCTATGCTCCGGAGGATCGGTTTGACTATTCGGAAGTCAAAGAGATCGCAAGAAAGTTTGAGGAGTTCTTCCGTATTCCCGTGATCGCGGAGGATGAACGCAGGATTGAAGGTTCAAGGAAAGATGGCTATACGTATGTGGAGCAGGTGGCGGTCGGAAAGGATTGTTACCAGCCCCGGTTTACCGGTTCCGTGACGGAAGAAGCGATGTATTTTACGTTTAATACACATACTGACGGTGGTTCCGTGGTAGATACTTCGCTGATCCCCGGCGGATACGGTATCTATCGCCTGCCGTATCGCGTTGACAGGAAGGCAGGCAATACGACGGTGCTGATCGACGAGATGAAGTTGTTCGTTCCGCTGTCACCGGAGGCGGATTATGTGAATCTCATGATCGATAACAATCAGAAAAACATGATGATCTATTATGCGTTGAACGGTGTCGATCATGTCCGGTTCATTGACCTTGCGTCCGGACAGTGTGTATATGAAACCGAACTCGGAGAAACTGTTTCCGAGCGCTGGTTCACATTCGTTGACACATCGGAAGATATGTTCCTCATCAATCTGGTTCCGAAAAATGTGTCAGATGAATATAACTCCTATGAGGAGCGGATGGAGACACGCAACAGATTATCAAAACTGTACGTGATCAAAAGAAATGAGAACGGTCAGTATGAGATTGTACTGAATACGAACGCGTTTCTGGAATATTACGGCGGCAAGTATGCGTTCGACGGCAAACGTCTTGCACAGGCTGTGATCGCGTATGATGATGCAATGATTGTGTTTGTATATTCCGAAACCGGTCTGGTTTATAAGGGAGAATTCCTGTTCTCACTCGGAAAAGCAGTAAGTGTCAGGGAGGAAGGATCGGACAGCTGGGGCGGGATTGTAGAGACCTGGGACCTGCAGGTCCGCTGGAAGGAATAAGAGGTTCGTGACGCGTGTACGGACATCCGACCGGAAAAGATGTTGCTGTGAAGCGGTTGAGCGCTACCGCAGTGCATCCGGAATGCAGGAGGAAAGACGCGAGATCGTTGCCTCGTCGCATTCGTCGATATCCGCGCACGGAAAATGGATCCCCAGAGCTTCGTACTTGGTAATGCAGAGTTTGCGGAAGGGCAACAGCTCGATCCGCCTGAGATTGTCGTAGCGCTGCGCCAGGGAAACCATGGCGCGCACCTCGTCCTCGGTGTCGGTGAAACCGGGGACAACAACATGACGTACCCAGAGGGGTACCTGAAGAGCTTGTGTGTGGGACAGAAACTCTAAAACAGCGGAAAGACTGCCTTTCGTGTGCGAGAGGTAGTCTTTTTCGTTGGTGAATTTGATATCGCAGATGACAAGGTCGGTGACCGAGAGAAGGTCGTCGATGACTTCTGCGGAAAATGGAGCGGCTTTTTCGGTTGAAGCCGCAGTAGCAGAGGCCGCGAGACCGGAGGTGTCGAGGCAGGTGTGGATCCCTTCCGCCTTGAGAGCGCGGAAGAGCGCGGTGACGAAAGGTGCCTGCAGCAAAGCCTCGCCGCCGGAGACGGTCACGCCGCCGTCTTCGCCAAAGTAGGTGCGGTAGCGGAGAACCTTTGCGACAACTTCGTCCACGGTGTACTCCGTGCCGCCGCTTTTGTTCCACGAATCGGGATTGTGGCAGTACATGCAGCGGAGAGGACAGCCCTGCACGAAGATGACAAATCGAAGACCCGGGCCGTCCACGGCGCCGAGGGACTGGAACGAATGTATGCGTCCGGTGATGCTGCCTTCCATAATGCCTCCGAAAGAAATCGGGCGGGGCGTAAGGCCCCGCCCGTATGATAGGTGTCGTTGATTGCTTGTTTGCCCGATGATCGGGAACTTACGATGACCGGGAATTATACCGCCTCGTGGAACGTGCGGGAGATGACTTCCTTCTTCTGCTCGAGCGTGAGCTTGTTGAAGGTTACGGCGTAGCCAGAGACGCGGATCGTGAGCGTCGGGTACTTCTCCGGATGGTTCATCGCGTCGATCAAAGTCTCGCGGTTGAGGACATTGACGTTTAAGTGGTGAGCATTTTGCGCAAAATACCCGTCCAGAATGTGGATCAGGTTACTGCAGCGCTCAGCCTCGTTGTGCCCAAGAGCCTGCGGGATGATCGAGAATGTGTTGCTGATGCCGTCCTTGCACGTCTGATACGAGAGCTTCGCAACCGAGTTGAGGGATGCGAGAGCGCCACTCTTGTCGCGGCCGTGCATCGGGTTGGCACCCGGCGCGAACGGCTCGCCCGCGCGACGTCCGTCGGGCGTGTTGCCGGTCTTCTTGCCGTACATCACGTTCGAGGTGATCGTGAGGATTGAGAGCGTGTGCTCTGCGTTCCGGTATGTAGGTGTGCGGCGGAGTGCTGCGAGGAAGAGTTCGGTCTGCTCCTTCGCGAGAAGGTCAACGCGGTCGTCGTCGTTGCCGTAGCAGGGGAAGTCGCCGACGGTCTCGAAATCCTTGATCAATCCGGTCTCCGCGTCGCGGATCGGCTTGACCTTCGCGTACTTGATCGCGGAGAGCGAATCGGCGAGAACCGAGAGGCCTGCGACGCCGAACGCCATGTAGCGGTGTACGTTCGTGTCATGAAGAGCCATCTGCGTCTTCTCGTAGGCGTATTTGTCGTGCATGTAGTGGATCATGTTCATCGCGGTGACGTACGTTTTGGCGAGCCACTCACGGTAAATGCCCATGCGCTCGCACACCTTGTCGTACTCGAGGTACTCGCCCTCGTAGACGGGCATCTCCGGGCCGACCTGCATATTGTAGCGCTCGTCGCGGCCTCCGTTTAAGCTCATCAGAAGGAGCTTCGCGAGGTTTGCGCGTGCGCCGAAGAACTGCATGTCCTTGCCGAGGCGCATCGCGGAGACGCAGCAGGCAATGCCGTAGTCGTCGCCGTAGATCGGGCGCATGAGATCGTCGTTTTCGTACTGGATGGCGTCGGTGTCGCAGGAAACCTTCGTCGCAAAATTCTTGAAATTCTGAGGCAGATCCTTCGACCACAGCACCGTGAGGTTCGGCTCCGCGGAAGGACCGAGCGTGTAGAGCGTGTTGAGCATGCGGAAGGAATTCTTCGTCACAAGCGTTCTGCCGTCCTCGCCCATGCCGCCGACGGATTCGGTGATCCACATCGGATCGCCCGCGAAGAGCTCGTTGTATTCAGGCGTGCGGAGGTGACGAGCCATGCGAAGCTTCATGACGAAATCGTCCAAAAGCTCCTGCAGCTGGCTCTCGGTGTAAACACCGTTCTTCAGGTCTCTCTCGAAGTAAATGTCAAGGAACGTGGATGTGCGCCCGAGGCTCATCGCCGCGCCGTTTTGCTCCTTGATCGCTCCGAGGTAGCCGAAGTACAGCCACTGGATCGCCTCGCGGGAGTTTGTGGCGGGAGCGGAGATGTCGATGCCGTAGAGAAGCGCCATATCCTTGAGCTTGCCCAGGAAATTGATCTGCTGGAACAGCTCCTCAAGACGGCGGATCGTCTCAGCGTCCATGGGCTGCGTTGCCGCGAGCTCGGCTTTATCCTTCGTCTTCTCGGCAATCAGACGGTCGACACCGTAGAGCGCCACACGGCGGTAGTCGCCGATGATACGGCCGCGGCCGTAGGCGTCCGGAAGACCGGTGATGATGCCTACGTGGCGAGCCTTGCGGATCTCGTCGCTGTAGACGCGGAACACGCCGTCGTTGTGCGTCGTGCGGTATAAAAACTCCTCCTCAACCTTCTCGGAGAGCTCGTAGCCGTAAGCCTGGCACGCCTTGCGGGTCATGTTGAGACCGCCGAAGGGGTTGACGCCGCGGCGAAGCGGGCGATCGGTCTGCAGACCGACGATCAGCTCCTTGTCCTTGTCCAGGTAACCCGGCTTATAGTTAAGAAGAGAAGTAACGTGCTGCGTGTCGATGTCGAGGACACCGCCGAACTGCTGCTCGAGATCGAAGAGATGAGTAAGCTTGCCCATCAGCTCGTTCGTGCGCTCGGTCGCGCCCGCAAGGAAACTGCCGTCTCCCTCGTAGGGCGTGTAGTTCTTCTGAATGAAGTCGCGGACGTTGATCTCGTCTTGCCAGGCTCTTCCGACAAATCCTTCCCAAGCTTCCATGGCGGTACCTCCTCGCATGCGCTGTTCCTGCGGTTCGCAGTGTATTATTTTCCGAAAAATGATCCCGCGCAACTTCGGCGCGTTGTCACTTTAGTGCAGTGTTGTAAATAAACAAAAAAGCAACAGGTCGTTATGATCTGTTGCCCAGACGGTCGGCTAAATGACAGCGGTTTTGCTGTCCGACGCATTTAACCCCACTGTGGTTATTTCCACATGAACCGTCAGAGGCTAAATGTTCTTCACTTGTGCTCAGCATACCACAACATATGGGGGCAGTCAAGAGGACAAATTGCACGAAAAAATCGAAAAATTCGTTACGATTTCTCTTGAAAACCTAAAATTAGAGTGTTATAATAACCGAAATGGTAAATGATATTTAACACTCGCGCGACAGTCGCACGGGTGCTCCGAACATTTGCCAGGGGGGAATCAATGACAAAAAATTATAAGTGCCGCGGTTGCGGATCGTCGGTTGAGTACGATCTGTCCGTGAAGAGGCTGTGCTGCCCGTATTGCGGTGAAACGTACACCGTGGAGGAGCATCACAAGCAGTTCCCGGAAGCGGGCACGGAAGTCTCAGAGCCGGTCAGCAGGATCGTTCGGGACAGTCGGCGCGAGAGAGCCGTGATACCGATGACGGTGTTACAATGTAGCTCGTGTGGGGCGGAATTGATGATGAACCGCGTGGAAACATCGTCATTTTGCGCGTATTGCGGACAGCCGACCGTAGCGTCGGAGCGGCTCATGGATTATCTGGAGCCGGACTTTATTGTACCGTTCAAAGTGACGAAGGAACAGGCGGAGAGGATCATCCGCAGAAGAGTGAAGGAAGGGTTCTTCATTCCGGAGGGGATCAAGAATTTTGAGACCGAGCGGTTGCGCGGGATCTACATTCCGTACTGGCTGTTCGACGTGTATTGCTCCGATGAGCAGCTGTGGAAGTACCGCAAGGACAAGGATGATCTGTACAGCTATCGCGCAGGTGACTGCACCTTCCGCAGGCTGACGATGGAGGCTTCGGAGCGGTTTAACGATGAGTATTCGAAGAAGCTGGAGCCCTATAACACCGGAGATATTCAGAGGTTCGATGCCGCGTATCTCTCGGGATTTTATTCGGACCGGTTTGATGTAGGAAAGATGAAGGCGAGATCGCAGGCGATTAAGCGTGCCCATGAACTCTACAATGAGGATGTGGAGGAGACGATCCCGGGCAGGAGAAAGGAAATCGTCCGCTCGGATCCGAAGACCGAAATTCTCCGTTCGGATTACGCACTGCTGCCGGTGTGGTTTCTCACCTTCCGGTATATGGGAAAGCCGTTCACGATCCTTGTGAACGGTCAGACGAAGAAGATGGTCGGTGCCGTTCCTTTCGTCAAGAAAAAAGCGGCTGCGGTATTTGCCGCGCTGGCTGTCGTGTTCTGCATAATCCTGTCAATCCTGTTCACCTATGCGAACAGTATGTGCGGATATATCCTGTCGCACAGCAACGGCAGTAGCAGCAACTCGGCAGGGAAGATCGTGGGATACTATATTGTGGGGATTGCGTTTTTGTACGGTTGGACGTGGATCACTGCGATTAAGCGGTATCGGCACATGGAGAGATGTATCGGATTGACATGTGCGAATACGACCAACCGGTTTGTGAAAGAGAGGCAGGATCGTTAATGGAACTGTTTTATATTGTTACAGGAGCATTGCTTGGGGTTTCTCTCGGAATCGGTCTGGCACTGAGGATTACCGTTACGCTCATCATGAGATCAAATGATGTCGGCGATTACTCGGGAACCTGTGATGACTTCGGCCGCGGAGTACAGCTCTGTGAGGAGAAGGACGGAATGAGGGAGAAGGCTGCCAAGAAGCGTTACGCGAGCGCGCGCAGAAAGTTGGAGAGGAGAAGGGAAGCTGTGGTACGGAGGGCGCAGTCGAGGTATGTTTCGGAGGGGGTACAGCGACTGCAGGAACAATAACACAGCCACAGAAAAAAGTGGAAAATCTGGGGGGTAGTAATTATGTTGAAACGTTGTGTCGCGGTGCTTCTGATCATGGCGTTGGTTGTCGTGTCCGCAGCTTGCGGAAAGCCCGGAAACGAGACGAAGCCGGAGAAGGACAATGAACAGGAGCAGGAAAGCAAGGAGAGAAAGAAAAACGGGTTCCGACGATACACCGTGGAGTTGGACACGAAAGGAAATGTGACCTCGCAGAAAACACTCACGGAAGAGTATGAGGATCTGATCACGGAGAAGACGTACCGCAAGTACCGGGACGGTGAAGTGACGGAGCTGACCCGCTGGTACTATGACAACTCCGGTGAGGTTCTGTTAAAGAAGGTGGAATGGCACGCGGATCCGTATTATCTGACGGTTTCCAGGGAGTATGACACGGAGGGCCGCCTGATTCGGTATTCCCAGAAACAGGAGCATGAGCCGGAACTGTGGGAAGAGCAGGAGGAGATCCGTTTGCCGGAAGAGTATTCGCAAATACTCAGGAATCTGGATACATACGCCTTCTCGGTTTTCTATGCCAAGTTTGACGCGAAGGAACTGAAGACGGAGTATACATACAAGGATGACGGAAGTATCAAAAGCATTCAGTCGGTTACGGAAAACGGGGATATGATCGCTCTCGTGGAGTGCGGTGAGGGCGATATCATACTGAAACAGGAATATAACTTCAACCAGTATCGGTATAAGGAAGCCTACAATCAGGAGACCGGAAAGGGAACGTGGGAACTGTACAGCGAGAATGTACTGGATGAGCACGGAGTATGGAGCTGGGCGTTGGAACTTTCGGGAGAAGTTGAGTACGACAAGGACGGAAAAGCGACGAGAAGGACGGAGTATACGGAAAATCATCCCGACAGTACAACGTACCTCAGTAAGGAAACCCTGTATTACCCAGCCGGTGACAACGTTCAGGCAAACACCACAGCGTATGATCTGACCGGAACGGAATCTTATCGAATTCAATCGGTCTATGATGAAAAAGGACGGGAGACAATAATGGTACAGGAATACTTCGGTACCTATTCGAATACCGATCCGATCAAATATATCGTGACGAGAACGTACCATGAGAACGGAGAAATCGCCACACAGTCAAGCAAGTACTTCGACTACAAAAAGAATGAGTATCTGCTGAATGCGGAGGAGGAGCGTGACGCTGATGGCGGGTCGCTCATCTACAGGCAATATGACAATCTCGGAAAGCTTGAGCAGGAATCCGTTACGGAATACATTCAGGTGGATGGGATCGCGGGCAAAGTTAAGAGAACTGATGCCAGTGAGTACACCGATGGCGTTGGCCAACTGAAGACGCAGAGGTGGTATATCTGCGTGAAGAATCCCTACAACGAGGATGTATGGTTCAATTACAGTTATATAGAATTCGACAAGAGAGGGAACGGCAAGGATAATTACAAGGCGGAATTTGATGAGGAAGGTTGTCTGATCAAATGGTCCCTCGCGGTCGATGAAGATCTTTTTACAGAGTATGATGTTCAGGGGCGGCCTACGCATGTCCGGGAAGATCAGGCGGGGCCCGATGCGGGTTGGCAGGCGGAAGGCATGTTCGAACATTTTTACGAGTACTGGGAAGGTGAAGCGCCGCAGTAGTGCGGACGGATGAAAGCGATAATGGGGGGACAGAAACTATGGCAAAGAATTATTCATGCCCGAGCTGCGGAGTCGCGATGATATTTGATCCGCAGACACAGGAATTACATTGTGAATACTGCAATTCCTCCTACACTTTACAGGAGGTAAGAGAGGCGGAATTCGATCTTGCCGAGACAATCCGGAGGATGAACGGGAATGCCGATCCGTCGGAAAATGAAGAGGAAGAGGTCGGGACAATCTCCATGAGGATCTTACGCTGCAGTTCCTGCGGCGCGGAACTTGCTTCCCGGGAGGGGGAAACGTCATCGTACTGCGCATATTGCGGGCAGCCGACGATCGTTACGGAGCGGCTGCAGGATTGCCGGCGACCCGATTTTATCATTCCGTTTAAGGTTACGAAAGAGCGGGCGGAGCGGCTCGTGCGCGAACAGATCGCGGGAGGAGGGTTTATCCCGAACGAGATCCGGAATTTTGAACCGGAACGGATCTGCGGGATTTACATCCCGTATTGGCTTTTTGATGTGTATACTTCAGACGGACAGTTATGGAAGTACAATGACGGAGACGATAATACTTACTATGGATATTATGCTGCCGACAGCGTATTTCAACGGGTAACATCGGAGGCTTCCCGTAGGTTTAATGACTATTTTTCGGCGAAGCTGGAACCGTATCGCATGGATGAAGTGATGAGGTTCGATGAGACGTATCTCTCCGGGTTCTATTCCGATCAGTTTGATGTGAGCAGGGAAGAAGCGGGAGCGCAGACGCGCCTTCGGGCGAAAAGGCTTTTTTCCGATAAGATTACAGAGCGACGGAAAGCAATGCATGCATGGCTGATCTCCTCCAATCCGGTTGCGGAGGAGTTTCGGGCACGGTATGCGCTGCTGCCGGTCTGGTTTATGACAACGAGATACCGCAACAAGCCGTACACGGTTCTCGTGAACGGTCAGACAGGAAAAACGGTTTGTTCCATGCCGGTCAACAAGGTGAGGGCATACGGACTGTTTGCTTCCGTAACGGCAGGGGTTTTCGCGTTGCTGATGCTTCTGTTTACATTGATCAACAACAAGATCTTCAATATGGATACGAACGCTGCCGGACAGAGATTTGTTTTCTTTGCGGTCTATGTTCCGGTCGCCGCCATCGCGGCCGTACTGCTGTGGTCCGGCTTTTCCGCAATTAAGAGATTGTTCCGTATCAGGAGCGGAATAAGAGTTGCCGCATCGGACAGCAACAGGGATTTTTCGAGAGAAAGGCAGGGGTGATACAGCATGAATGAATCGTATTGGATCATTTCCTTTGTGTTGGCGGTACTGATCGGGCTCGGGGCGGCACTGCGCATAACGGAACACTATCTTACAAAATCGAACAATGTCGGTGACTATACGGGACAATTCTCGGACTTCTGCCGCCAATTTGAGGTTGTCGGTTCGCAGTTTCTGCTGCCCAACCGCAAGAAGACGCCGGAGATCCAGAGAATAGAAAACAATCTGCGAAAGAGGCGTGAGGAAGTCAAGAAGGATAAAAAGGTTAACGGACGGATATTTAACTGACTCTGGGGGAAGAAGTTTATATGATCAACGAAAAATACAGGTGTCCCGGCTGCGGCGTCGCGATGGAGTTTGATCCTGCGACGCAGAAGCTTCACTGCGAGTTCTGTAACTCCTCGTATACCGTCAAGGAGATGGAGACGATGCAGGAGGAGATGAAGGCCGCGATGGAAAAGCACGGGATCGACTATACAAAGGAGATCCCGGGATTTGCGGAGAGCGATCCGGAGGCATCCGGGGAGGAAGCACCCGCGGATAACGCGTCCGAAGCCGCGGGGGCGGGATCGTCTCCGGCAACGAGCGAGACCATCCAAATGAGAGTGCTGCACTGCAACTCCTGCGGAGGAGAGCTGGCGGTCACCGACACCGAGGCATCCTCGTTCTGCCCGTTCTGCGGACAGGCGACGGTTGTCACCGAACGTCTGGAAGGCTGGTTGAAGCCGGACTACATCATACCGTTCAAGGTGACGAAGGAGGAGGCGGAGCAGACGATCCGCAAGAGACTGAAGAAGGGCTTCTTCATTCCGCGGAAGATCAAGAATTTCGAGACGGAGTGTCTTCGCGGCATCTATGTCCCGTTCTGGATGTATGATGTGTACTACGGGGATACGCAGTACTGGACCTACGAGGTGAACAGGAACAGATATTTTTCGCAGACGAAGCACTGCAGGCGAAGCGGCGACTGCACGCTCCTTGACATGACGCTGGACGCATCATCGCTCGTGCCGGACGGTTCCTCGCAGAGGCTGGAGCCGTACGATATGAGCGAACTGAAGAAGTTTGACGCCGCGTACCTGTCCGGATTTTACTCGAACCGACACGACATGGGGGCAAAACAGCTGGAGCAACTGGCAATCCAACGCGCGGCCAACCTTTTCGACGCGTACATCGAGAAGGATGTGAAGAACAGTCTTACAAGCAGAAGAAATGCGAAACTGTTTTCCTCGGATCCGATCGGAAAGGCAATGAACCCGCGGTACGCGCTGCTGCCGGTGTGGTTCCTGACGTTCCGCACGGACGACGAGCCGCACACGATCCTTGTCAACGGACAGACGGGGAAGATGGTCGGGGCTGTTCCATACGTAAAATGGAAAGCCGTCACGCTGTTTTTGCTTCTTCTGGCATTGTGCAGCGCGCCGCTCGTGTTGCTCAGCCTCATTGTGATACCGTTCCTTTTGGATGGAATGGACCCTGAGGAGAAAGCAAAACTGGCGTGGCAGTTAGGCGCCGGCAGCGCCGTGCTTGTGACACTCGTGTGGCGTGCCGTGTGGAAGCGGTACGACGCGATGACGAAGAGCCGCGAGCTCACGGAGTCGAAGGTCACCAACCGGTTTGTCAGGGAAAGGCAGGGACGATAATATGCATTTTGTGACGATCATCGGGATCGTGGCGGGAGCGGCGGTCGGCCTGGCGCTTGCGCTGTTCTTCACGGTCTGTATAGTTAAAAAATCCAACGATATCGGAGATTCCATGGGAACTCTGAGGGACTTCCACTCCAATGTCAACGTCTTTGATTCCTCAAATGATGTGGATAAGGACAGGAGCTCGTACATAAATACGAACCAGGTTTTCCGTGAGCATCTGTATGAGGCCATCGAGGAGGCGCAGAAGAGGGAGGAGAAACGGAAGGCGGTGAAGCAGCTGCGCAGATAAACGGTGCGGCGGGTAACAACCGGACAGTTAAATTGACGAAACGGATGAAACATCGGAAACGCAGTGATTTTTTGAAAAATCACTGCGTTTCCTTTACTTTTTCAGCAGAATGATATACAATACACATCAAATGGGCTTATCGGTATCAACGCATGCGCGGAAACGACGTGCCCTACAAGAATGACTATACGAAAAGGAGTATCTGTATGAATCTTTCCCCTCTTCAAAAAGCAAGATATCAGTATCAGCCGAAGCTTCCGGGAATGCTCCGCAACGGTATTGCGGACATCTGCGTGAAGGAAGGCGATGCAACGCAGAGTGTAGCGGATCAAGACAAGATCAAGGCTCTGTTCCCGAACACCTACGGCAAGAAGGAGATCACCTTCGTAAAGGGCACGAACACCGCTGTTGCTAAGAAGCAGGTTGTCGGCGTTATCCTCTCCGGAGGACAGGCACCCGGCGGACACAACGTTGTCTGCGGTCTGTATGACGCTCTGAAGGCAGCTGACAAGAACAACGTTCTTCTCGGTTTCAAGGGCGGACCGAGCGGTCTTCTGGACGATTCCTATGTGGAGTTCACGGACGAGGTCATCGATCAGTACCGCAACACCGGCGGTTTCGATATCATCGGTTCCGGCAGAACGAAACTTGAGAAGACGGACCAGTTTATGGTCGTTGAGGATGTTGCGAAGAAGCACGGTCTCACCGCGATCGTGATCATCGGCGGTGACGACTCGAACACGAACGCAGCCGTTCTCGCTGAGTACATGGCAGCCAAGAACACCGGCGTTCAGGTCATCGGATGCCCGAAAACCATCGACGGTGACCTCAAGAACGAGGACATCGAGGCTTCGTTCGGTTTTGATACCGCAACCAAGACCTACAGCGAGCTTATCGGTAACATCGAGCGTGACGCGAACTCAGCGAAGAAGTACTGGCACTTCATCAAGGTGATGGGACGTTCCGCTTCTCATGTTGCACTTGAGTGCGCGCTTGAGACGCAGCCCAACATCTGCCTCATCGGCGAGGAAGTCGCAGCGAAGAAGATGTCCATCGCGCAGATCACCGATTACATTGCCAACGCTGTTGAGGCACGCGGCAACAACGGCGAGAACTTCGGCGTTGCGATCATCCCCGAGGGTATCGTGGAGTTCGTTCCCGAATTTTCCGCATTGATCAAGGAGATCAACGAGATGCTTGCCGGATCCAAGACGGACGAGTTCAACGCTCTTCCCGACTGGGCAGCCAAGTACGCGTTCATCAAGGCAGGCCTTACCGAGGAGTCCTTCAAGGTATTTGACATTCTTCCGCAGGGCATTCAGCAGCAGCTCTTCCTCGAGAGAGATCCTCACGGCAACGTTCAGGTTTCCCTGATCGAGTCCGAGAAGCTCTTCTCCGAGCTTGTTAAGAACGAGCTTGCCAAGAGAAAGTTAGCAGGTTCCTACAAGGGTAAGTTCGGCCAGCAGCATCACTTCTTCGGTTACGAAGGACGTTGCGCGTTCCCGTCGAACTTCGACGCTGACTATTGCTACTCCCTCGGCTACAACGCATTCATGCTGATCCAGTACGGCTACACCGGTTACCTTTCGAAGGTTTCCAACCTTTCCAAGCCGGCTGAGGAGTGGAATGCAGGCGGTATGCCGATCACGAAGATGATGAACATCGAGCGCAGAAACGGTGAGGATAAGCCCGTTATTCGCAAGGCCCTTGTTGAGCTTGACGGCAAGCCGTTCAAGTACTTCGAGGCACATCGCGAGAAGTGGGCGATCGAGACCTGCTTCACGTATCCGGGTGCGATCCAGTACTACGGACCGGCTGAGGTTTGCGACCTGACCACCAGAACACTCGCTTTGGAGAAAGGCTGATCCGGTCACGCGTGATCGCGTGCAGGACAGACGAAGACCGGGAGATGAATAACGTCATCGCCCGGGACCGAATACGAATTCATGACCCGGGGCTTATTCCCCGGGTCTTTCGGTTGTAATATGTTCCTGTCGGGGTGCGTTAGTTCTTGTGCTTATGCGCATTTTCCGATATAATGAATGCGTAGCATGCGCAGTCGGAAAATGAGACTGCGGCAACCCGGACAACGCACACACGGAGAGGAAGCATGGAAGAACGGTTTGAGAAAGTACTGAAGATCGCTCAGGGACACACGGTATGCATACAGACGCACGACTATCCGGATCCGGATGCGTTGGCGTCCGCCTACGGTCTGCAGGAGCTCCTGCGCAGGCGCGGCATTGAGGCGGAGATCGGGTATTTCGGAACGGTCGACAAGATCAACATTAAGCTGATGATGGAGGAATTCGACATCAAGCCGATGTCGGAGCAGCGCAGGAAGGAACTTGCGGAAGACACTGTCATCATCAATGTCGATGTGCAGAAGAACAACTCCAATCTGACGGATATGCGCGGTATGGAGCGCGTATGCATCGACCATCACCCGTGGGTTACGAACGCGGAGTACGACATCGTGATCCACAAGATCGTCGGTTCGTGCGCGACGATCGTGACGCAGCTGTACGAGGAACTCGGCGAGGAGATCCCGCCGATGGTTGCGACTGCCTTGATCTACGGCTTGAAGGTTGACACGAGAAACCTTTGTTCCGGCGTTAAGGACGAGGATATCGCCGCATTTGCCAAGCTGCACAAGCTCGCGGATCACTCGATCATCCAGAGGCTTGAGAACAGCAGTCTGCAGATTTCCGATCTGAGGGCATACGGTGCCGCGATCCAGGGAATCGAGGTGCACGGCGGCATCGGCTTTGTGCACATTCCGTTTGACTGTCCCGACGGACTGATCGCGAGCGTGTGCAATTTCATTCTCGCGCTGGACACCGTGAAGATCGCGGTTGTGTACGCGGACAGACGCGGCGGCATGAAGTTTTCGGTCCGCTCGGAAGAGCGCGACGTAAACGCCGGACAGCTGATCTCCTGTGCCCTGAAGGGCGTCGGCAACGGCGGAGGTCACTACGCAATGGCAGGCGGCATCCTGTGGGCGGAGAGCGTACCGCTTCTCGGCGACAATGTCGATCTCGCGATCCGCAACCGGTTCGGCGAGGCGCTGGAGGAAGTTCGGGATTGAAGGAAGGGAGAGCGCGATGAAGAAACGGATCCTTGCGTATCTTGCGCAGATCGACAAGCTTTTGGAGCATCCTCCGATCGCCGTGGATTACGACGCGGAGGTGAAGAAACACCTGGTCCAGATCGGCTTTTTCATGCATGAGCGGCTGATTCACCTGATCGTGACGGTATTGTTCGCGATCCTGTCGGTGGGCGTTGCTTTATACTGCGTAGCTGACCCGGGGATCCCGATGTTCCTTTTGTTCGGAGCGCTTTTGGTTCTGCTCGTGCCGTATATCATGCACTATTATCTGTTGGAGAACGGTGTTCAGAAGATGTATCAGCAGTACGACGAGCTGCTCCGCCGAAGCGAGGAGCAGAGGAAGACGGAAGCGTTTACCGAGGCGTACGGCGAGGGGGACGACATTTTACGATAAGACGGAAATGTCTTGATCATGATCAATAGTAAAGCACCGCGACAGCGGCGAAGGAGGAAAATACAACATGAGTGAAAACACGTACACAACAAGCACGCCGGAGAGCGAATGCACACATGACTGTTCAACCTGCAGCGCGAACTGCAGCAGTCGCAGCGCGAAAAATGAAAGCTTTCTCGCGGCGGCGAACAAGAACAGCCGTGTGAAGAAGGTGATCGGTGTCGTCAGCGGCAAGGGCGGCGTCGGCAAATCCTTCGTGACGGTCAATCTGGCGGTTGCACTGCAGAACAAGGGATATCAGTGCGCGATCCTGGATGCGGACATCACAGGTCCGTCCATCCCGAAGTCGCTCGGCGTCAAGGGCCCGGCGCGCGGAAACGACGACGGCATCTGGCCGATCGAGTCTGCCAAAGGGATACGCGTGATGAGTATCAATCTTCTCCTCGACGAGGAGGAATCCCCGGTCATCTGGAGAGGCCCCGTGATCGCGGGTACGGTCAAGCAGTTCTGGACCGATGTCTGCTGGGGTGATGTGGACTACATGTTTGTGGATATGCCGCCCGGAACCGGCGATGTGCCGCTCACGGTGTTTCAGTCGCTGCCGGTGGACGGGATCGTCATCGTGACAAGCCCTCAGGACCTTGTTTCGATGGTCGTTGCCAAGGCGGTCAACATGGCGAAGATGATGAACGTGCCGATCCTCGGTATCGTCGAGAATTACAGCTATTTTACGTGTCCTGACTGCGGCAGGCAGCACGCCGTGTTCGGGGAGAGCAAGATCGAGGAGGTCGCCGCGCACCATGTGCTTCCGGTGCTTGCGAAGCTTCCCATCGATCCGGACTCCGCGAAGGTCGTTGACATGGGCCTCGCAGAGCAGCTTACGGTGCGCGAACTCGACGGTGCCGTCGAGAGAATCGAAGCGGCTTTGCCCGTCGCAAAATGAGCGGTTTGACCGACGAAAGGCTTGATTTTGCGGCGTCGGAAAATGACATTTTTCGTTGACAAGAACGGGACTGTTGGGCTATAATTACAGGTGGTTGTTTATGCGTACAAGCGCGGAAACAATCGCAGAAAATCGGTATTCGGAGGTCTGTTATGCGCGTGATCGCGGGCTCGGCCAGAAGGCTTCTTCTTAAGACTCCGGCCGGGATGAACACCCGCCCGACGACAGACAGGATCAAGGAAACGCTCTTCAACATGTTGCAGCCGCAGCTTCAAGGCAAGGAATTCCTCGATCTCTTCGCAGGAAGCGGAGGGATCGGGATCGAGGCGCTCTCACGGGGTGCCAGGCACGCCTGCTTTGCGGACAGCTCGAGGGAGGCGATTACCTGCATCAAGGACAATCTTGCGCATACGAAGTTTACGGACCGTGCGACCGTGTATGCGATGGACGCCGGAGCGGCATTGGCCCGCATGAGCGCGGAGAAACGCAAGTTCGACATTGTGTTTCTGGATCCGCCGTACGGCAAGGGACTTGAGATCGCGGCGTTAGCTTCGTTGAAGCGGTACGGTTTGCTCGCCGAGGACGCGACGGTGATCGTTGAGACAGCGGCGGAGGACACTGCCGTGACGGAAGTGCCGGGGTACCGTGTAACGCGCGTTAAGGATTACAAAACAAACCGTCATGTGTTTCTCACACCGACGGAGTAGGAAGTCCGCCGGAGGAACAAAGAGTAATGAAAATTGGTATTTACGCAGGAAGTTTTGATCCGATCACGCTCGGGCATCTGGACATCATCAAGCGTGCTTCCCGCATCACGAAGAAGCTGATCATCGCAGTGCTGAACAACAACGCGAAGAAGCCGGCATTTTCCGTGGAGGAGCGGTTGGAGCTGATCCGCAAGGTGACGAAGGACATTCCGAACGTGGAGGTCATGTCATTTTCCGGATTGACGGTTGATTTTGCGAGGGAGCAGAACGCGAATGTGCTCATTCGAGGCCTTCGCGCCGTGACCGATTTCGAGTATGAACTGCAGATCGCGCAGCTCAACCATAAGCTGAACCCGGATCTGGATACGATCTTCCTCACGACGAGCGTGGAGTATTCGTATCTGAGTTCCAGCATCGTGAAGGAGATCGCGAGCTACGGCGGCGACATCACACAGTTTGTGCCGCAGGAAGTCGTAGAAGATGTTTACAATAAACTGTATAAGCCAAAGGAGAATTGAGTATGGGAGCAACGATTGAGAAAACCATTGATGAGATCTATGATTTTATCGAGTCCTGCAAGACATCCGGATGGGGCGGAACCAAGGTGTCCGTGCCGAAGGACGAATTGTATGAGCTTCTGGCTGAGCTGAAGGAGCGCACGCCGGACGAGATCAAGCGCTACCAGAAAATCATCGCAAACCGCGACAGCATCATCGCGCAGGCAGAGGAGCGCGCCGAGGCCATCATCAAGGAGGCCAAGATCAAGGCGGAGCAGCTCGTCAGCGAGAACGCGATCGTGCAGCAGGCGTATGTCAAGTCGCAGGAGATGATCTCCCAGGCGTCCGATGAGGCAGCCGAGGTGCGTACCAGCGCGGAAAATGATTCCGAGGCGATCCGCACGGGTGCCCTCAACTACGCGAACGACATCATGAGCGATATGGAGCGTATCCTCGCAGATGCATTCAACAACACGAAGAAGCTTGCCGAGGGTCTGATCAACTCCCTCAATGACAGCTACAGCGTTGTTGCAGCGAACCGCAGAGAGCTGAACGCTCAGATGAACCCGACGGATACGTACGCGTATGATGATCCGATCGCAACCGTTACGACGGACGATGACTACAATGAGAACACGTTCCTTGAAGGTATCGAGGAGTGATCTTGAGACAATGAGATGAAGAAACCCCGGGCCGTATCGGTCCGGGGCTTTTTTGTATGAAGTCGTATGCAAACTTGTTTCAGACGGTCAGCAGTCGCCGGTGCGTGTCCTCGCGGACAAGGCCGGTCTTTCTGTACAGAACCTGCGAGTAGAGTGCCGAAGCGCGAAGGTCCGTTGCGAGGAACTGCTTTGCGCGTTCGGAAAGTCCCGCGGAGTCGCGCAGAAACCTTACAAGAAGAGGTATGCGTGAACTGCGTTCCATAGTGGAGATCAGTTCTTCAGCGCCCTTGCGGAACCCGAGAACGCGAAGATACGGAAGGTTTCCTTCGCGGAAAATGTCGGCATCCGCCGCGGTGAGACGCAGCAGGCAGTGGCACAGGGCGCGGTCGATGCGGCTTCTCGTGTAAGCCTTGCACTTGACGGCTTCTGCCAGGGATGTCCACGTAAACGGAGACTGTGCCTGCTCGAGAATTCGATTGGCAAGGTCCGAGGGGACATCGTAGATCGCGGAGAGTGTCTCCTGTGTGTGCAATGAAAGTTCGGCGAAGAGCATGTCGCTGAAGTCATCGGCCTTGAGTGCGCTGTCGCGGGTAAGACCCTGATACAGATCGGATACAGTTTCCGGAACAGCTTTGTACGGAACAGTGCCGTTGTTGTCGACTGCCTCGCGGATCGCGGTCGCGGAACAGATGCTGTCGACCGTCGTGTCATGGTAACCGAGATCGGAGCGCGGGATCGCGCAGGTCGTGATCGCGCTGCCCATCGTGAGGATCGCTTTCTCATACTCAACGGCAAGAATATTGTTCGGATGTGTGATCAGCTCCGCGGCTTCGGGGAAGAATTTTGACAATGCCATGGAGCGAGCCTTGGCGTAGGAATTTCCTTCGCGAACGTGGGAGAGAAGTGTCTGCTTGAACGCGCCGGGCTCATCGAGCAGGAACTGCGCGACGGAGCGGAACAGCTGCTCGCCGCGTGCGGCATCCTCAGCGCCGTAGGAGATGACGTCGACGCAGGACAATCCTGTGAGAGCGCGGATGCCGGTCAGCGCAAAATCCTCCGCGCTTGCCGTGGCGCCGTACGCAGGCATCTCCAATACGACGTCGGCACCGCAGCGAAGAGCTGCCTCCGCGCGGAGATACCGGTCCATGACGGCGGGCACGCCGCGCTGTACGAAATCACCGCTCATCACGACAACCAAAGCGTCACAACCGGTGCGGCGCTTGGTCTCTTCCATGTGGTAGAGGTGTCCGTTGTGGAACGGATTGTACTCGGCGATGATACCTGCGATCTTCATAGTGTCCTCCGCGTATGAGAAAAGCCGGGCTTCCGTGTGGTTGCCCGGCTTGCGTTTCATTACTGTCGGAATTGCGTGATCAGCACTTCTCCGGCTCGGGATAGTCGATGTCGAATGTCTCTACGGTGACGCTCTTCATCACAACGGGAGAGAGAGGCTTGTCACGGAAATCGGTGCGGACGCCTGCGATGGTGTCGACAACATCGAGACCCTCGATCACCTTGCCGAACGCGGCATACTCGCCGTCAAGATGCGGAGAGGTCTTGTGCATGATAAAGAACTGGGAACCTGCGGAGTTCGGGTTCATGGCGCGCGCCATGGAGAGAACGCCGGGGGTGTGCTTTAAGCTGTTGGCAAAACCGTTGTGAGCGAACTCACCGCGGATGCTGTATCCCGGGCCGCCCATGCCGGTGCCGTCCGGGCAACCGCCCTGGATCATGAAACCGGGAATGACGCGGTGGAAGGTCAGGCCGTTGTAGAAGCCCTTCTTCACAAGGGAGATGAAGTTGTTGACAGAATTCGGAGCGATCTCCGGGTAGAGCTCGGCTTTCATTACGGAGCCGTCTGCCATGGTAAAGGTTACGATCGGGTTCTGCATAGGTTATTCTCCTCGTTGTATATTCACGCTGACAGCGCGGGTTTCATGGTTTTTATATGGCTGATGCTCAGGCAATTACTGTACAAAGGCCTTGTAGATCGCGTTGACTGCGATCTCGAAGTCCTTGCTTGCAACACCGATGATGATGTTGAGCTCGCTGGAGCCCTGGTCGATCATGCGGATGTTCACGCCGGCATTGTCGAGTGCGCGGAAAATCTTGGCTGCGGTACCGTGGTTGGACTTCATGCCGCGGCCTACGACAGCGATCAGCGCGAGATCGACGGCGATGTCGATGTAATCGGGATTGCAGAGCTTGTGGATCTCCGCGAGGATGGCCTGCTCCTTCTCCTCGAACTCATGCTGGTGAACGAAGACGGAGAGCGTGTCGATGCCGGAGGGCATGTGCTCGAAGCTGATGCCGTTGTCCTCGAACGCCTGAAGAGCCTTGCGGCCGAAACCGATCTCCGAGTTCATCATGTCCTTCTCGATGTTGATCGCGGTAAAGCCCTTCTTACCTGCGATACCGGTGATCGTGAATGCCGGCTTGCGGGAAGTATTTTCCACGATAAAGGTACCCTCGTCCTCAGGACGGTTGGTATTCTTGATGTTGATCGGAATGCCCGCCGTACGGACCGGGAAGATCGCGTCCTCATGGAGCACGCCGGCACCCATGTAGGAAAGCTCGCGAAGCTCGCGGTAGGTGATCGTCTCGATGACGCGGGGATTGTCCACGATATGAGGATCGGCTACGAGGAAACCGGACACGTCGGTCCAGTTCTCATACAGGTTCGCATGCACGGCGCGGGCCACGATGGAACCGGTGATGTCGGAACCGCCGCGGGAGAACGTCTTCACGCGTCCGTCCGCATACGCTCCGTAAAAGCCGGGGATTACGGCGTTGTCCAGATCCTTGAGACCTTCGGAGAGCAGCTCCTGCGTTGTCTTCGCGTCGAAGGTGCCGTCCTCAAGGAAACGGATATATCTTGCGGAATCGATGAACTCGAAACCGAGGTAGTTTGCAATAAGAATACCGTTCAGGTACTCACCGCGGGAAGCCGCGTAATCGCGACCGGCATGCGCCGCAAAATTCTCACGGATCGTCTCAAACTCTCCGTCGAGAGAAACGGTCAGTGAGAGACCGTCGATGATTTCCTGATAACGCGCGCGGATCAGCGCGAGAGCCTCGGAAAAATCACCGTTCTCCTCGGCGATGGAATAGCAGTGATAGAGCATATCCGTGACCTTCGTGTCGGAGCTGTCGCGCTTTCCGGGAGCGGACGGAACGACAAAACGACGGTCGGGATCGGATAAGATGATGTCTTTTACTTTGTGAAACTGTTCGGCGCTGGCAAGTGAGCTGCCGCCGAACTTGACGACTTTAATCATAGTAACCTCGCATATTGTATTTTGTGCCCACGACAGTATATCACGGTTGCTTCCAAAATAAAAGAAAAAGTTGACGTTTTTTCTGCGGGGGTTTACATCACAAGGGCAATGTGGTAATATAATTGTGTATGTCAAAGGGGGAGCAATTTGCTCCGAAACAGGTAGGTAACAGCGTGAAGAAGATCATAACACTTTTGGACGAGTTGCTGGGCAATGCGTTTGAAGCATGCGGATACGAGAAGCGTTTCGGCGTTACGACGGTATCCAACCGCCCTGACTTGTGCCAGTACCAGTGCAACGGTGCCATGGCTGCCGCGAAGCAGTATCACAAGGCTCCGATTGCCATTGCGAACGAGGTCGCAGCCGCAGTCGGCGGGCAGGAGATGCTTGAGAAGTGCGAGGCGGTTGCACCGGGATTTATCAACATCAACATCAAAACAGAATATCTCGCGGACTATGTACTGCGGATGAGCGGCGAAGAGCACTTCGGCGTGGAACCCGCGGAGAACCCGCGCAAGGTGGTCATCGACTACGGCGGAGCGAACGTGGCCAAGCCGTTGCATGTCGGACACATGCGTCCGGCGGTCATCGGTGAGGCGGTGAAGCGCATTCTCCGGTATGTCGGACACAGGGTGATCGGCGATGCGCATCTCGGCGACTGGGGAACACCGATCGGCCTGATCATCACCGAATTGAAAGTCAGAAAGCCGGATCTCGTCTATTTTGATCCGGATTACACGGGAGAGTATCCGAAGGAACCGCCGTTTGACGTTTCCGAACTCGAGGAGATCTACCCTTACGCGAGCAAGTGGTCGAAGGAGCATGACGACTATCGCGAGGAGTCCCGCAAGGCGATCTTTGACCTGCAGCAGGGACGCAGAGGCTATATGGCCCTCTGGGAGCACATCATGCGTGTCTCGATGGAGGACCTCAAGAAGAATTATGACAATCTCGGCACCGTGTTTGACATCTGGGGCAAGGAGAGTGACGCGCAGAAGTACATCCCCGACATGATCAGAGACATGAAGGAGAACGGCTACGCGCACATCAGCGAAGGCGCCCTCGTTGTCGATGTCAAGGAGGAGACGGACACGAAGGAAGTGCCTCCGTGCATGATCCTGAAGTCCGACGGCGCAACGCTTTACAATACGACCGATCTTGCGACGATCATCGAGCGTATGCAGCTGTTCTCCCCGGAGCAGACCGACCAGATCATTTATGTCGTGGACAAGCGCCAGGATCTGTATTTCGATCAGATTTTCCGCTGCGCACGCAAGACGAAACTGGTGAATCCCGATACGATCCTGACGTTCATCGGCAACGGTACGATGAACGGCCAGGACGGCAAGCCGTTCAAGACGCGCGAAGGCGGCGTGATGCGGCTCGAGGTTCTGATCGAGAATGTGGCGGAAGAGGTCATGCGGAAGATGGCTGACCGCGATTTTCCGGAGGAGGAGAAGCGCGAGATCGCACACAAGGTCGGACTTGCGGCTCTCAAGTACGGAGACCTCTCCAACCAGGCGACCAAGGATTACATCTTCGACATGGATCGGTTCACCTCGTTCGAGGGCAACACGGGACCGTACATCCTCTACACGATGGTACGCATCAAGTCCATTCTGGCAAAGCTCGGAGAGCTTCCGGCAATGCCCGAGAAGGCAGGAACGTACGAGCGAGGAGCGGAGGAGACGAAGCTTCTGCTGACCATCGCAAGATTTGCGGATATGGTGGAGAAAGCGGCAGCGGAGCTTGCGCCGCACAAAGTTTGCCAGTATCTGTTCGAGCTTGCTGACAACGTGAACGGGTTCTACCATGCGAACAAGATCGTTGCAGAGAGCGACGAGACGAAGAAAAATGAGTGGATTTCCATTCTGAGAACGGCCCTTGCGGTATTCTCGGACGGAATCGAAATGCTTGGATTCGAAGCACCGGATCGAATGTAGAAAGTGAGGGAACTTGTATGCATCGTAAAGCTGGATTGGCGAGGAAAGGTTTGTTCTGCGGACTTATTCTTGCGGCGGCTCTGTTGTTCGCCATGTTGCCGAATCTGATCTCCGGCGTTCACGCGGAAGGCGAGGAGACAGGGATCAGAACGGTCGATGTAACTGATGACGATGTCCATAAAGATAAGTATCTGAGCGGTTACTACGAAGGTACCGTGAACAAGGACGGCAGCGGTGTCCGTGAGCTGCCCGGTTCGAAGAGCAAGGTTGACGGCTCCAAGAAGGATGATATCCTGAAGACGAGCAAGGGCAAGCAGGTCGTTCTGAAGAAGGGCACCAAGGTATATATCTTCGGTGAGCAGAGAGACAGCGATGCCGATATCTGGTACCATGTACAGGTTACGTTTGAGAACGAAGTATTTGTCGGTTATGTGTACAGCGGCCGTGTGACGGTTAACGATGCCGTGATCACGTTCACTCCTACGCCGACGCCGTCGCCGGAGGCAACTCCCTCGCCGGTTCCGACGCAGGAAGGCAAGAATGAGCTGAAGGAGCCCACAACGGCGCCGAGCGAGACAACGCAGAAGATGACGGAGACGGCAAAGAAGAACCCGTGGACCATCTGGAAGCTGTTGCTGATCCTCCTTGCTGCATTCGTATCGTTCGTGATCATTTACATGATTGTGAACCACTATGCGGAGAAGAAGATCGACGAGGAGATGAAGCATTCTCCGAACCGCGATTACACCCTTCAGAAGCTTGAGGGCGAATCGGAAGAGGATTACGAGCGCGCCCGCAGAAAGGCACGCAAGAAAGAGGTTGCGCGCGATTACAAGGACCAGCACAAGCGCAACATCGCCGATGAGCTGGAGCTCGATGCGGAGCAGATCGGCGAGATCGATGATTTCGACAACTTTAAGATCAATATGGACGGTGTGTTCGACGATTACACCGATACGCAGGAATCCGTGTCCGCGGCTGTAGCCGAGGCGGTTTCCGAGGATGCGCGCGAGCAGGGTGCGGCAGCTCCCGAAGCGCGGAAGACAGTCGAGGAGTGGAATGCGTCCGAGGCTGAACTCATCAAGAATCTGTCGGACAATGCGGACGAGCAGGAGAAGGAACTGATCCGTCAGATCGTTCCGAACTATGTTCAGCCGCAGAGTGCCGAGGCACCTGCAGCGTCGACGGACGGTGAGGAGGAGATCACCTTCACACCGGAGGAGATGATCCTTCGCCGCAAGCTCGATGAGCTGAAGGAGCAGGATGTTTTGGTACACAAGAAGCGCGGCGTGGGCGAGGTTATCGACAACAGCGACGCGAACATCATTCAGGTCCGTTTCGACCGCGACCTTCGTTTCCTGAAGAAGGACAAGCTGGTTAAGAAGCATCTGGTTGATCTGTAAAACAGGCGTTGAATTCGGAAGGAATGACGGACGTCCGCCATTCCTTCTGTTATGTATCTGCCTGATTTGGCGGAGGAAAGGTTGATTTCATTGAAGAAGGTTCTTCGAAAAGACTTTAAGGAAATCCTGACGCCGGAAGCGATGATGGCAGTCGCGTTCATCGTGCTGGAATGCCTCATTCTCGCCGGCGTGGGAATGCGCAATACGAAGCTGATCGTGACGACGATCTACATTGCGATCTACGCGGCGGCGATCACTCTGGTATACCATCTCGGCATGACAGGCGCCGTGTTCCTGCGCAACCTGCGCGAGCGGAAGTATTTCTACGATCTGCGGAACGAGGGCATTTCCAAATACAAGGTCGTACTCATCAAGTACTGTTACACTGTAGTGTCACTGGCAATATACGCCGTATTGTATGTGGGTGCACTGTATCTGGACATCAAGCTGTTCGCGAACGCGTTCCCGTCGGAGAAGGAGCAGTTTGAAAAACTCGGCGTTCGGGAAATGATCTGCGGCAAGAACGGCGATGCGTTTGTTCCCGCGTTTCTCGCAACGATCTTTGAGTATGTTACGGCGATCCTGATCCTTGTGGCGCTCGTGTTCGCGGTTGTGACGGTGACGTACTCCGCGTTCCGTCGCTCGAGACTGTGCGGGATCAACTGCGTGCTTGTGTACGGCGTCATTTTCCTGGCCTTTCTTAAGGTCTACGCGGCAACCGTCAACGGCCTCACCGGCATCACGGCTCATGTGCGCGCCGGTGTGATGCAGCTGTGCCTGTCGGCCGCGCTCATGGCGTTCGCGCTGTATATGATGCGGAAAATAGTTCCCGACGAGCCGACCGCGGAACCGTGACGGAGCGGTCGGGAGTATAAGACAGATTATTACGGCAAATGCCGTTATGGAGGATAAAACAATGGCTGATGTAAAACCGTTCCGCTGTGTCCGTCCGACACCGGAGCTTGCGTCGCGCGTAGCGGCGCTTCCGTATGATGTGTACAACCGCGCTGAGGCGAAGGTGGCAGCTCTGGCTGAGCCGCTGTCGTTTCTGAATATCGACCGCGCGGAGAGCAACCTCCCCGACGATGTCGACACGTACGACGACCGCGTCTACGCGAAGGCGAAGGAGCTTCTCGACGCCCGCGAGGCTGACGGAACGTACCTTTCGGATGCGCAGGAGTGCTACTATGTCTACGAGCTGATCATGGACGGTCGCTCGCAGACCGGTATCGTGGCATGCGCATCGATCGACGATTACGCGAACGGCGTGATCAAGAAGCATGAAAATACACGCGAGGAGAAGGAGCAGGACCGCATCCGTCACGTTGACACGTGCAATGCGCAGACCGGCCCGATCTTCCTTGCTTACCGCAGCAACGACGCGATCGCGTCCGTGATGGCTGCTTACAAGAATACAGCGCCGCTGTACGCGTTTACCGCGGACGACGGGATCACGCACAATGTGTGGCGCATCGCCGCTCCGGAGGATGTTGCAGTGATCCGCGCTGCATTTTCCGAAATGAACGCGATCTATATCGCCGACGGACACCACCGTGCAGCTTCGGCTGTCAAGGTCGGTTTCAAGCGTCGCGCGGAGGCGGGAACGTACACCGGTGATGAGGAGTTCAATTACTTCCTCTCGGTACTGTTCCCGGAAGACTGCCTGATGATCCTTCCGTACAACCGTGTTGTGAAGGATCTGAACGGCCTGACGAAGGAAGCGTTCCTTGCGGCTGTTGAGGAGCATTTTACGATCCGTGAGATCGGAAGCGAGCAGTACGCGCCGGCGAAGAAGGCGACGTTCGGCATGTTCCTCGATGATGTATGGTATGAGTTGACGGCTAAGGAGGAGCTTGCGGCGATCACGGATCCCGTGGCATCTCTTGATGTATCTCTGTTGCAGGACTATCTGCTCGGACCGGTGCTCGGCATCGGTGATCCGCGCGTGGACAAGCGCATCGACTTCATCGGCGGCATTCGCGGCCTTTCGGAGCTCGAGCGCAGAGTTCACAGTGACATGAAGGTGGCATTTGCCATGTATCCGACACAGATCACGGAGTTGTTCGCCGTGGCGGATGCAGGGCTTCTGATGCCTCCGAAGTCCACGTGGTTCGAGCCGAAGCTCCGCAGCGGATTGTTCATTCACAAATTGGGGTAGTATGAGCATTCTTTCAGTGGAAAATCTTTCGCACGGCTTCGGTGACCGTGCCATATTTCGCGATGTCACGTTCCGACTCCTGGCCGGTGAGCACATCGGTCTTGTCGGAGCGAACGGCGAGGGCAAGAGTACATTTTTCAATATCATCATCGGCGATCTGATGCCGGATGAGGGAACGATCACGTGGGCGAAAAATGTCCGTGTCGGTTATCTGGACCAGCACACGGTATTAAAGCCCGGCATGACGATCCGGGACGTTTTGGCGTCCGCATTTTCCTGGCTCTACGAGAAGGAGGAGGAGATCAACGTCATCTGCGAGAAGATGGCGGACGCGGACGAGGAGACAATGACGGCGCTCATGGAAGAGATGGGCGTGTTGCAGGAGATGCTGGAGCAGCACGATTTCTACTCGATCGACACGAAGATCGATGAGATCGGGCGGGCGTTCGAGCTTGACGCGCTCGGCTTTGATCGGGATGTTAGCGAGCTCTCCGGCGGGCAGAGAACGAAGGTTTTGCTGGCGAAGCTGTTGCTGGAGAAACCGGACATTCTCCTTCTGGACGAGCCGACTAACTATCTCGATGAGCAGCATATCGACTGGCTCAAGAGGTACCTAAACGGTTATGACAACGCGTTCATCCTGATCTCGCACGACATTCCTTTTTTGAACAGTGTCGTGAATGTCATCTGGCACGTGGAGCAGGCGACGCTGACGCGCTATCCCGGGGATTACGAGCATTTCCTCGAGGTCTACGAGATGCGCAGAAGCCAGATCGAGGCAGCGTACAACCGCCAGCAGCAGGAGATCAGGGAACTCAAGGATTTTGTGGCGCGCAACAAGTCGCGCGTAGCAACCCGCAACATGGCGATGTCCCGTCAGAAGAAGCTTGACCGGATGGATGTGATCGAGCTTGTGAAGGAGAACCCGAAGCCGGAGTTCTGCTTCAGGGAGGCGAGAGTACCGTCCCGCGTCGTGATCGAGACGAAGGATCTTGTGATCGGCTATGACAGACCGCTTTCGAGGCCTCTCAACATTCACATTGAGCGTGGCGCGAAGGTAGTTCTGCGAGGCGCGAACGGTATCGGCAAGACGACGCTTCTTCGCAGCATTCTCGGGGAGATCCCGGTGCTCGGCGGAGAGGTATTGCTCGGCGATTACCTCTCGGTCGGATACTTCGAGCAGGAGTTAAGCGGCGAAGGCACGAAAACATGCATGGACGAATTCTGGGATGAGTATCCGTCCTACACGAACTACGAGGTGCGCTCGGCGCTCGCCAAATGCGGACTCACAACCAAACACATCGAAAGTCAGGTGCGTGTTCTCTCCGGCGGTGAGCAGGCAAAGGTCCGTCTTTGCAAGCTGATGAACCGCGAGAGCAACCTTCTCATCCTCGACGAGCCGACGAACCACCTGGACGTTGACGCGAAGGAAGCGCTGCACCGGGCACTTTCGGACTACAGGGGAACCATCATGATGGTTTGCCATGAACCGGAGTTTTACGAAGACATCGCCACGGAAGTCATCGACTGCGGCGAATGGAGTCTTCTCGCGTAGGAAAATTGCAGTGCCGTCACGGCGCGCGATGTCTTTCGACGGAGGACAAAACGATGGAAGAGAAGGAGAATCGGGATAACGTAAGAGTAGCGGACGAAGCGAAGCGTGCAAAAACGCTGAAGATCGTAGACCGCGTTCTGATGATCGCGGTTTTGCTCACGGTCGCTGTGTTGTTTATGGTTTACTTTATTGTACCGTTGTTCAACCTGCCGCCGGAGCCGAAGAAAAACCGGTCGACTTCGCCGGACGGCATTGAGCTTGACAGCGCGGAAGCGCTCGTCGCGTATGCCGAGGAACACTACGGCAAAGCGGAGCTTTTGAGCACGCAGGAAACCGGAAGCGACGAGTTTCGACATCGCGAATGTGTGCTTCGGGATGTGGCGCACGGCTTTACGTACACGCTCTCATCGTACCCGGGCGTCGGCTTCTGGCTGGATACGGTCTGGTACTACGAGGGAACCAGGATTAAAGGAGACTACGAGGAACGATATGCCGAATGGCAGCAGGAGGATTTCAAAATGAAAAACAAAGAATTATTCGCAGGGATCACCCCGGCAGCAACTTTGAAGAACCCTACCGACAACAATCCGCTGATGGTACAGCGTTTGGGCGCCGATCCGTACGCGCTTGTGTATGACGGACGTGTGTATATCTACATGACGGGCGATGTGATCGAGACTCTGGGAAGCAAGCAGCTTGCGAACAGCTACCAGAAGATCAACACGATCAACGTGATCTCCTCGGACGATCTCGTCAACTGGACCGACCACGGCTCGATCCGGGCTGCAGGCTACACGGGCGCTGCCAAGTGGGGCGGAAACTCCTGGGCGCCTGCAGCGGCATGCAAGGAGATTGATGGGAAAATGCAGTTCTTCCTGTATTTTGCGAACAGCGGCAACGGCATCGGCGTGCTCCGCGCGGACAATCCGTGGGGACCGTTTGAGGATCCGATCGGCAAGGCGCTGATCAACCGTGACACGCCGAACTGCGCGAATGTCACATGGCTTTTCGATCCTGCTGTTCTGGTGGACGAGGACGGCTCCGCGTACCTTTACGTCGGAGGCGGTGTGCCGGGCGGCAACCAGCCTACGGCAGACCAGATCGAGCATCCCGGCACGGCCCGCATGGTCAAGCTCGGCGATGACATGATCTCCCTTGACGGTGATCCGATCGCGATCGATCCTCCGTTCCTCTTCGAGGATTCGGGCATCAACCGCATCGGCGACACATACTACTACAGCTACTGCAGCAACTTCAACGTTGACGGACACGCCAACGCGGGCAGTTATAAGCTGCACAACGGTCAGATCTGCTACATGACCTCGGACAGCCCGTACGGTCCGTTCACCTATCAGGGCGCGATCCTTAAGAACCCCGGTGAGTATTTCGGACCGGGCGGCAACAACCACCATTGCATCTTCGAGTTTAACGGCAAATACTACATCACCTACCATTCGCAGATCCTTGACAAGCCTCTCGGCACGGGCGGCGGATACCGCTGCACGCACATCGATGAGCTTCCGGTCAATGAGGATGGCACGATCTCGATGGGCAAGGGCACGAGAAAGGGTGTTGCGCAGCTGAAGTACTTCAACCCTTATACTGAGGTGAATGCCGCGACGATGCGCACCATGGCAGGTATCGATACGAAGCTGTTCGGCGGCGACTGGCGGTACGGCACGGGCGAGATGGTCGTGACTGCGATCGATGAGGGCGACTGGATCAACGTCGGCGGCGTAGATTTCGGTGCGACCGGCGCTGCGAAATTCACGGCGACCTTTACCGACAGTGAAGGTGCAAGCGGCGTGATCGCAATCCGTCTTGACAGCCTGGACGGTGAGGACGTCGGCTACGTGGAAGTGAACGGAAACGGCAAGGTTACGGCAGAGCTTTTGAAGCCTGTGACCGGTGTGCATGACATTTTCTTCATCTTCGCTGGTAGCGGTTACAACTGGAGAAGCTGGCAGTTCGAGCAGTGAGAAACGGACTGAATTCCGTTTTTAGCGGTCAGGGGAAAACAATATTCCACCATACTGAACGAAAAAGCATAAAATAAAGAAAATAAGGCTTGACTTTGTCGCGTTAAAGCGTTACACTTTCAATCGGCAAAGTCAGGCCCTTTTTGTTTGTCTGTCTTTGCATATACTCGAGTATATCTCAGGACGGCCGACGGGTTGTCCGAAACAGGGAGGAAATCATGCCGATTACTGATTTTTTGGTGCGCAATGCGCAGCTGTACAGCAACGAGGTCTGTCTGGTTGAGATCAACCCGGCAGAGCAGAAGAGCCGCACATGGCGCGAGTACGAATTGATTGAGAGCGACCGTGACGAGAAGTATCGCCGCGAGATGACCTGGGAGGATTTCGACCGCAAATCAAACCGGTTTGCGAACCTTCTCTTGAGCCGCGGCGTGAAGAAGGGCGACAAGGTCGCTATTTTACTGATGAACTGCCTTGAGTGGCTGCCGATCTACTTCGGAGTTCTCAAGACCGGAGCATTGGCTGTTCCGATGAACTACCGCTATACCGCGGATGAGATCAAGTACTGCCTTGACCTCGCGGACTGCAGCGTTCTCGTGTTCGGACCGGAGTTTGTCGGCCGTGTTGAGGACATTGCGGAGCGCATCCCGAAGGTGAAGGA
Organism: Lachnospiraceae bacterium; assembly: GCA_017617545.1. GTDB lineage: Bacteria > Bacillota > Clostridia > Lachnospirales > Lachnospiraceae > ISDg. The sequence goes on along the minus strand of JAFZVZ010000004.1, from coordinate 16,845 downwards.
GATGTTCTACGTCGGCGAGGACTGCCCGTCCTTTGCGGACAGCTACGAAAAATACGCTGCTTACTGCACGTCGAAGAACCCGGGCATCGCGCTCACGGACGATGACGATGCGGCAATCTATTTCTCGTCGGGCACGACCGGTTTCCCGAAGGCGATCCTGCACGCTCACAGAGCGCTTGTGTCGTCCTGCCTGACCGAGCAGAACCATCACGGCCAGACACACGACGATGTGTTCCTGTGCATTCCTCCGCTGTATCACACCGGCGCGAAGATGCACTGGTTCGGCAGCCTCCTTGTCGGCGGAAAGGCCGTTCTGCTGCGCGGCGTGAAGCCCGAGTGGATCCTGGAGACGGTATCCCGCGAGAAGGCGACGATCGTATGGCTTTTGGTGCCGTGGGCCCAGGACATTCTCGACACGATCGACCGAGGCGAGATTGATGTCACGAAGTATGAGCTTTCCCAGTGGAGACTGATGCATGTCGGCGCACAGCCCGTTCCGCCGAGCCTGATCAAGCGGTGGAAGGAGCATTTTCCGAATCATGATTACGATACGAACTACGGTCTTTCCGAGTCCATCGGACCCGGCTGCGTACACCTCGGCATCGAGAATATCCGCAAGGTCGGCGCGATCGGTGTTCCGGGCTACGGCTGGGAGTGCGATATCGTCGATGAGAACCGTCAGAGCGTGAAGCAGGGCGAGGTCGGCGAGCTTGCCGTCAAGGGCCCGGGCGTCATGAAGTGCTACTACAAGGATGAGGCCGCTACGAAGGCGGTTTTGTCCGACGACGGTTGGCTTTACACCGGCGATATGGCCAAGCAGGACGAGGAGGGCTTCATCTACCTCGTAGACCGCAAGAAGGACGTCATTATCATGGGCGGTGAGAATATCTACCCCGTTCAGATCGAGGATTTCCTGCGCGCGAACAACAAGATCGCGGATGTCGCGGTTATCGGTATTCCGGACGCGCGCCTCGGTGAGGTGACGCTCGCGATCATCCAGATCAAGGAGGGCATGACCGCGACGGAGGAGGAGATCAACGATTTCTGCATGGAGCTTCCGCGTTACAAGAGACCCCGCAAGATCGTGTTCGCCGATGTCCCGAGAAATCCTACCGGCAAGATCGAGAAGCCGAAGCTTCGCCAGATCTACTGCGGCGGCAGCCTGGTAGAGGCCCAGATCAAGTAAGGGCATAACACAAACCATACAGCGCACTCCGGCGCGCTTACCAAGCCGGAGCGGGCTTGCCCGAACAGGAGATTTTTTATGTTGATCGCATTGACCTCAATCATGCTCGTATGTTTCTTTTCCCTGATGATTGTCGTCGGATGGCGCTGCAAAAAGCACGCGACCGACGTCAACGGCTTTGTTCTCGGCGGACGTAACGTAGGCCCGTGGCTCACGGCATTCGCGTTCGGTACGTCATATTTCTCAGCCGTTATTTTCGTCGGTTACGCGGGACAGTTCGGTTGGAATTTCGGACTCGCCAGCACGTGGGTAGGCCTCGGCAACGCGTTCATCGGCTCGCTTCTCGCATGGGAGATCCTCGGCCGTCGCACGCGTATTATGACGAGACACCTTGACACCAAGACGATGCCCGATTTCTTCGAGAAGCGCTTCGGTTCGAAGGGACTGAAGATCGCAGCGTCCATCATCGTGTTCATCTTCATGATCCCGTACACGGCTTCGCTGTACAACGGTCTGTCGAGCCTGTTCAACATCGTGTTCAGCGTTCCGTACTGGGTAGTTATCGTGATCATGGCGGTCCTCACGGCCATCTACGTGATTTTCGGCGGCTACATGGCAACCGCGATCAACGACTTTATCCAGGGTATCATCATGCTCGTCGGTATCGTTGCGGTCATTCTCGCGACGATCGCAAGCCGCGGCGGTCTGCAGGCGGCGGTAGCCAAGCTCTCCGAGAAACCGGCGACAATGCCTTCGGGCGAGGTTCTGAACGGCGCGTTCTCAAGCTTCTTCGGACCGGACCCGTTAGCTCTGTTGTTCGTCGTGCTGCTCACATCCCTCGGTACCTGGGGACTTCCTCAGATGGTCGGAAAATTCTACTCCATCAAGAATGAGGACTCCATCAAGAAGGGTACCATCATCTCGACATTTTTCGCAATCGTCGTAGCCGGCGGTTGCTACTTCCTCGGCGGTTTCGGACGCCTCTTCGCGGATTCCTCGGCCATCAAGTGGCAGGATGCGGACAAGACCAAGCCGTTCTTCGACAGCATTGTACCCGCGATGCTCTCCGAGCTTCCCGAGGTGATCATCGCGATCGTGATCGTGCTTGTACTCGCTGCTTCGATGTCGACGCTGTCGTCGCTCGTGCTCACTTCGAGCTCGACGTTGACGCTCGACGTTATCGCTCCCGCGAGCAAGAACATGAACGACCGCAAGAAGGTCGGCATCATGAGACTGTTCATCATTTTCTTCGTAGCGATCTCGGCCGTTCTCGCAGTCTTGAAGGACTCGCTGAACATCACGTTCATCGCACAGATGATGGGTGTTTCGTGGGGCGCCATGGCAGGTGCATTCCTCGCACCGTTTTTGTACGGCCTCTACTCAAAGAAGATTTCCAAGGCATCGGTCGGCGTATGCTTCATCTTCGCTACGGCGATGACGGTGATGCAGCTGCTCGTGTCCTTCAAGGTGTTCACGCTTGATCCGAACACCGTGATCGGGTACATCTTCAAGTCCTCGATCAACTCCGGCGTTGTCTCGATGGTCGGCGGACTGATCCTCGTTCCGATCGTGAGTCTCTTCACACCGAAGCAGGATGCGAAGGCTGTCGATGAGATGTTCGCATGCTACGATCAGAAGGTCATGACGGAAGTCAAGATGCGCGAGCGCCTGGAGGAGAAGTAATTCGAACCCCGGTTGCATGCGTGGTACTGCACAGGGCAGCATTTGCCTTCGGAAAATAACGTGAAACAGAAGACATTGAACCAATATCTGCAGGACAGATATCAAAAGAAAATTTACAAGATTGCGATAAACGCAGGGTTCACCTGTCCGAATCGCGACGGGACGCTCTCGGAGAAAGGATGCATATTCTGCTCCGGAAGCGGCTCGGGCGATTTCGCGGGGAGCCCTGCGCTTTCCGTTACGGAGCAGATCGCGGCAGGGAAGGAGCGGATCCGCGCAAAACTGCCGGAGGACAACTACGGCTTCATCGCATATTTTCAGGCGTTTACGAACACATACGCGCCGGTTGAGACGCTTCGCAGGCTCTACACCGAGGCGATGAAAAATCCTGAGGTGGAGATCCTGTCGATCGCCACGAGACCGGACTGCCTGGGTGAGGATGTGCTTGATCTGCTGAGCGAGCTAAACCACAGCAAACCCGTGTGGGTGGAACTCGGGCTGCAGACGATCCACGAGCGGACCGCTGAGTACATCCGCAGATGTTACCCGCTTTCCGTATACGACGAGGCGGTGAGAAACCTGCGGTCACGCGGGATCGAGACGATCGTCCACGTGATCCTCGGTCTTCCCGGCGAGACGAAGGCGGACATGCTCGAAACCGTAAGGTACGTCGGCGAGAGCGGAGTGCAGGGCATCAAGCTGCAGCTTCTCCACGTGCTCAAGGGTACGGATCTGGCACAGGACTATCTCGACGGAAAGTTCAGCTGTCTTACGTTCGATGAATACTATGACATTGTGAAGGATGCGCTTTCCGTTCTTCCGGAGAATATTGTCATCCACCGCATGACCGGTGACGGAGACAAGAGGATCCTGATCGCCCCGGAGTGGAGTAAGGACAAGAAAAAAGTCATGGAAAGAATGTTCAAACTGTAAATAATTAAACTAAAACTTTAAATTGTTATTGACAAACTTATAAATCCATGGTATGGTATCCTTGCCGGCAGGGAACTGCGCACTCGCATGCCGTCCGATCAGCGGCAGTACAGGCGCGATAATATAACGGTAAGCCGAAGTTATTCGGCAGGGAAATGCCAGGCACGGCCTGCGTCATTCCCGAACAGGAGGAAAAATCATGGATAAGAAGTCAAAGAAGGGATTGTTTTTTCAGCAGGTCTGCGCGATCATAGCGGTTGCTATCATTCTTTTGTTACTGTTTCAGGCGAAGGATTTCGTAGTAGCGGCGGTGTCCAGGAATGACAGCTACGATGTCCGCCTTGAGGAGGCGGGAAAATTGGAGAATCATCAGCAGGTATACCGTTTGTACAAAAACGGGGAGTACTACGGGGATGTCGATTACAACCTCTATAATCTGCTGGATGAGAAAGGCAGCACGGATTACCGGTATTGTTATCTGATCTCATCGGCTCGGTCGCTCGCATTTTCCGTAATCCTCGGAACGATGATGATCGTCGTTATCGTCATTGTGATGAGCGCATCGAAAGGGACGCCGTTCACGCATAGGAACGCGAACCGGATCCGGTTGATCGGCGCGTTGCAGTTCGGACTTGCGATCGTGCCGGGACTGGTGAAGTTTTTGATGACATTTTTCCGCTTCGACTACGTGAGCACCCCGCTCACCATGGAAGGTTTCTACATGTTTGTGATCGGGTTTGCCATCATGGTGATCGCGCAGGTGTTTGACCACGGCGTCAAGCTTCAGGAGGACATCGACCTGATCGCGTGACGATGGGAAACGCAGCTTATGTGGTGAGTGCAGCGATCGGTAATGCAGTTTATGCGCCGATCGTGTGACAATGAGACGGAGAAACAGTATGGGAATTATCATAAGACTTGACCGCATGATGGCGGATCGGAAAATGTCCCTGAACGAGTTGGCAGAGCGCGTCGGCATGACCAACGTGAACCTCTCCAACTTAAAGACGGGGAAGATGAAAGGCATCCGCTTTGAGACGCTCGACGCGATCTGCAAAGTACTGGAGTGCCAGCCGGGGGATCTGATGGAGTACAAGCCGGAGGAGTGACCTGCGCGTTTTGAAAGAGGAATTTGCCTGCAGCGTGAAATCAGTGTGGAAATGCAGGAGCGAATATCAATATACCGGAGACGAGCTATGAAGAAAGAAGAAAAGACCAATGTGATGCGTGTGCTGGAGCAGAAGAAGGTGCCGTATGAGAGCCGCGCGTATACGCAGGATGCGACACTGACCGGCGAGGAGATCGCGGGGATTCTGGGACAGGATCCGAGGCATGTGTTCAAAACGCTGGTGACGCGTGGTAAGACGGGACAGTACTATGTCTTCGTCGTGCCCGTCGCGGAGGACCTTGACCTGAAGAAGGCCGCGAAAGCCTCGGGGGAGAAATCCATCGAGATGATCAAGCAGAAGGAGCTTCTGCCGCTGACCGGCTACGTGCACGGCGGGTGCTCGCCGATCGGAATGAAGAAGGCGTTTCCGACGTTCATCCACGAGTCGGCAGCCGAACTGTCGCGGATGTTTGTGAGCGCGGGCAAGGTCGGTTTTCAGGTCGAACTGTCGCCGCAGGATCTGATCAAAACCGTAGGGTGCGGTTTTGCGGACCTGGTCTGAACACGCTTGTAAGAAGAAAGTTGCGAGAGGAACGGTTTCGTCCGTTCCTCTTTTTTGATACAACGAACGGTTGCATAATACAACGAAAACTATATTTTCCGATGTTTGAAAAGTGTGATCCGTGCTATTATAATCATAGACAAGTGATCACGGAATATTGCAAACGAAGGGAAGGTGTATTTTATGGAAATCAATTTGAAAGATACATTGCGCAAACTGCGCAGACAGAAGAATGTTACGCAGGAGGCGCTTGCTAACCATCTCGATATCACGCCTCAGTCCGTCGGAAAATGGGAGCGCGGCGAGGGTTACCCGGATATCACGTTGCTGCCGAAGATCGCGATGTATTTCGGCGTTACCGTGGATGAACTGCTGAATGTCGATGACGCACGGATCGAGGAATCCATTAACGCGTATCTGGAGGAAGGAAAGCAATACGATTTCGATGGGGATACGAAGAGGGAACTGGAACTGTGGGAGAAGGCGTACAAGGAGTTCCCGAATGATATCCGGGTCATGGTTAAACTGATGTATGCACTCGGGGATGACAAGGATGATGTTCCGCTCCCTGAGGACAAACTGAACCGCATTGTCGAACTGGGCGAAACAATACTTGCCACTTCCACGGACAGGGAATACCGGGAGAGTGCAATTCAGTGTCTGTGTTTCGCATACAGGGATGTCGATGAAGAGAAAGCACTTCATTATGCGGACATGGGCGGAGACTTTATCACGAACCGTGTCAACCTGAGATGTAAGGTCCTGAGCGATGAGAAAGGGGTTGAGGCCTGCCAGGAGTATCTGAGAGACCTGATCGAGGTGGCCGCCAATACAGCAGCTGCCATACCCAATAAAAAGCGGCTCAGTTATGAGGAGATGATCGAAGCGTATACGTTTGGAATTGATCTGTATAAGCGACTCTATTCCGACGGGAATCTCGGTTTTTACAACTGTAGAGTGGCATATAATTACTACTGCCTGGCATATGTGCATGCGGAGTTTCAGAATACCGAAAAGGTGTTGGAAATGCTTAAGGAGTGCTGCAGATATACGTTTGAATTCGACCGGGTCCGCGATCAGGATTTTGACTATACCGCATTGCTGATGAACCGTACTCATCAGAAGAAGGAGGATGTGTCAAAGAATTACACGGGGAACGCCGCGAATCTTCGTCTGCACGTGATCGAAGACCGCGAAGTGTTCGATTATCTTCGTGACGACGTGCGCTTTCAGCAGATCCTCGATGAATTGAGGGAACATGCAGTAGAGTAACATACAAATGAGGCGGAGCAGGAGAGCCTGTTCCGCCTCGCATTTTGCCCTTGTTCGTAAACTACTCAAACCGGAACGATACCAGATCGAAGTTGCTTCCGGGAAGGAAGATGAAGTTCACTGCGCAGATATCGTACATCGGCTCGAGAGGGAACGTGAAGGTATCCGTTGTTTCCGTCTTCGGAATGTCGATGATCTGTGTTTCAGTGATCCCGTCCTTCGTAAAATGCAGATGGATCGTGCATTGCGGAACATGCGACTGTCCGGTCAGCGTAATTTTCCGGGCACCGCGCTCACCGAAGTCAAACTTACCGAAACCGAGGTCCACGTTGTTTGTAATTCCGTACACGCCGTCAGATTCCACAAGGTACTTGTCGCCGCTCGCGGAGACAAGCTCGGTCATGCTGATCTCAGCCCATGCTTTATCGATGCGCTCAAAGACAAACCCGTGAAGCGAAAGCCGGAACGGGACAAGGATTGACACGCTTGTCACGCCGCGCAGGCGCTTTGCGAGTTTGAATGTGTTGGGCTGATAGTGGTTGTACCAGCTCTTTGCCTCGTAGTTGCCACGGAAGAGAAGTGTACTGCCTGCTTCCTTCGGCGTGCCCTCCCAGACCTCGATCGGAACGATATCCGAGAAGGAGAAGATCGGGATGGTGATCGTGTCGGAACCGTAGTCGCCGAAGTCCACATTGTCAAATCGAAGCCACGTCGGTTCGTCCGCGGTAAATGCGCCGCCGTCGAAGCTGAGCGAGGGCTTTTGGTTGCTTGCGTCAAAGCGGATGGCGTTGACGAACTCGTAGGGATCGGTCGTCGCCCGGCCGAGTCCGGAACTGCGTAATTCGAGGCTTGAGATCACGTCCGCGTGTGGTTTGCCGTTGTTCGCGAAAACATAGAGGAAGCACCGTTCCTCGTCACCGAGCGCGGTGATCTTCGCGGAACGCCCGTCGGGCAGAGGCGTGATGCGGATCGCTGCGGAATCGATGCCTTCCGCGGTCATCACGCGGAACGAGAGATCCCCAAACGATGCGTTTGCGGGGAAAATCTTCGCGGTCACCGTCATTTCCCGACGATCGGGAGTCAGCTCCGGGTTGTCTTCCTGAATGGAGAGCTCGATCTTGCGAATCGGTACCTCGCTGAGGATGTGCTCGTCTGCGATCCGCGGCGTGTTGGCTGCAGTCGCGCAGACCGCGGGATTGACCGGTGCGTCAGCCTTGGCGGCGGTCAGGTGCAGCTCCGCGTCCGGAAGTCCCGCGGAGGAAACCTTCACGGAAATCTCGCCGGGTTCCTTGCAGGCGGCGAGCATCAGAAGGAGCTTTCCGGAGAAGAGTCTGCGGGATGTACCTTTGTATTCGTCGTAATCGGTGCTGTCGCCGTTGTCCATGCCGACGAGGCGGGCAGCGCCGCTGACTGTGACGTTCATGCGGTTCCGGGCGTCGCCGACGAAAGTTCCGTCTGCATCGACAGTGGAAACCGCGACGAAGATCATATCTTCGCCGTCCGCGGTCATGGTCGTTTTGTCCGGCGTTAGTACGATCGAGGCAGGGTCGCTGAACGAGCGCTGAACATCGGTTGCAACAACGTTGCCGTCCGTGTCGTAAGCGATCGCGGTCAGCTTGCCCGGGTGATACGGAATCTGCCATTCGCCGTGCAGCTTCTGACCGTGAAGCACATCGATGTCGCGCGTTCCGAGGGAGGTGCCCAAAGCAGGGTGATTCGCGCGGTCGGCAGCGGCCATTCCCCTGTCGGTATCCGCGCAAAAGAACAGTTCCACCTTCGGGCAGTTGGAGAATACCTGCACGTCGATCATTTGCCCGTCATTGAAATCCCAGTACGGCACGATGTGCACCATCGGGTGGGTCTCGGGGTCTGTCCAGCCGGACTGGTAGATGTAGTACGAATCCTTCGGGAAGCCGGCGGTGTCGCACTGCCCGAAGAACGAATTTTTCGAATGATACGGAGTGGGCTCGCCGATGTAATCCCACCCGGTCCAGATGAACTGTCCGAGCGAATACGAAGCGTCGCGGTCGCCGGTGATGACGACAGTCGGGTTCTTCGCGCCCCAGTTGGTCGAACAGTTGGAGAGCGAGGAGCATTGACCGTCCTCAAATGTCAGCAGGCGCACGTCAGCCGGAAAATGATACACACCGCGGCTCTGTACGGTCGACGACGTCTCGCTTCCGTAGATGCACCAGTGCGGGTAGCGCGTATGGTGCTCGTCGTAGAGACGCTCAAGGTAGTTGTAGCCTGAGGCTTCCAGAAGGTCCGCGCAGCGCTGCGCGCCTTCCCAGGCGACGTAGTTCGAGCCGATGGTGATGAACGCGTGGTGACGGAAATCGTGGCGGCGAACCTCGTCGCGAAGCTCGTGTGTGACGATGAGACCGCGCTCGGTGTGCGTGTCGTAGATCTCGTTGCCGATGCTCCAGAACACGACGGAAGGGCGGCTTCTGTCACGGCGGATCCAAGAGGCGACATCCGCTTTCCAATGGTCGCGGAAGAAGGCGGCGTAGTCGTGATCTGTCTTGTGAAGTTCCCACATGTCGAACGCCTCGGAGTCGACGAGGATGCCGAGCTCATCGCAAAGGTCCATGAACTCTACGGAGGGCGGGTTGTGGGAGGTGCGAACCGCGTTCACGCCCATCGAAAGGAGCGAGAGCAGCTGACGCTTCGTAGCGGCCTTGTTGACGGCGGCACCGAGAGCACCGAGGTCGTGGTGCATACACGCTCCGCAGATCTTTACATGGCGGCCGTTCAAGAAGAAACCGTTGTCGGGATCCAGCCGCACGGAACGGAAACCGATGCGCAGCGTGTGGGAATCGAGTAAAGCGTATTCTCTCGGGGAACCCCACGGTAGGAACAGCTCAGTAGTAAGCTCATATAGATACGGGCAGTCAATATCCCAGGCATGCGCGTCGGGAACGGTGAATGTCTGCGTGCGTACCGTTGACGTTCCCGCGAAGGAAAATTCATCGTCCGTGGAAACAATGATATTGCCGTCGGCGTCGCGAAGCGTCTGGCGGAGGAGATATGTTTGCACTGCGCCGGGCGCGTGTACACGGAGAGGATCGAAGGCAGAGGTGATCTCCGTATCGACGGAGAGAACGCTCTCGCCCGGGAATACGCCGTCTTCATTCCGAGCCTCACAGACAGGCGTAGCGACAGCGTAGATGCCGTCGGCGACGAGGCAGGGATCCTGCTTGACCTGTAGCCATACGTTGCGGAAAATGCCGGCACCCGAGTACCAGCGCGTGTTCGGGCTTTCGTATCGTACGGTGACGACGAGCTCATTGTCTCCCTCACGCAGGTACGGCGTGATCTCAAACCCGAAGGTGGAGTAGCCATACGGCCATGAGAAGACTTCCCGGCCGTTCACGTAGCACCGGGAATCCATATAGACGCCCTCGAACCGAAGAAAGAAGCGCGGGGACTGCAGCGGGTACGTGCCCTCATGGAGATTGACTGAGAAGGTCTTTCGATAGCATCCGATGCCGTCGCGGTAGAGATCCTTCACGTTGCAGATCAGCCAGTCATGCGGCAGATCGACCGGCGCAAAACTTCCCTTGCGATGCGCAGCAGAACCTGCGAGCAGCTCTTCCGCGGTAGCCTCGAGTGAGTACAGGCCGAAGGTCCAGTTGTCATTGAAAAGTCTGTCCATGGATGATCCTTTCGGGAAAACAACGTATTTTACTCAGTATAACTTGGAAAATAGGAGTTTTCAACCCGAAAACCCTTGCGGAAATTGTGTGAACCTACACGTATATAAAAACCTTGACGATAGTCCGGCACTTCGGTACAATAAACATGTTGTGTCGAGGACACATTTTCCGAAAGAACTGAAAGTAAGCGACGGAGCTGAGTGAAACGGTGAGTAAGAAGAGTGACAATACAACGGTGATGCGATGGCTGTATTCCGTGCCCGGAAGCAGAAAATGGTACGTCGCGGTGCTTCTGATGTTTCAGGTCGGTGTGAGCCTGATCAGCGTCAGCTACGCCCTCGTGCTGCGTCGCCTTGTCGACAACGCGACCAAGGGGGACAGCCGGCGTTTCTGGTACTGTGTCATCGTGATCGCGGTGCTTGCGGTGGCTCAGCAGCTCTGTAACGCTATGATACGATGGCTGACAGAGAGGGGACAGGCGTCGATCGAGAATCTGTTCAAGCTTCGACTGTTCCGCATGCTCATGGCGAAGGACTACGGGCGCGTAAGCGCAGTGCATTCCGGTGAGTGGATGAACCGTCTGACGAACGATACCGTCGTTGTGGCGAACGGATATATCACCATTTTGCCGAACCTCGCAGGCATGATCGTGCGGCTGGTGGCAGCGGTCGTGCTGCTGATCATCTTTGATTGGAGATTTGCCGTGATCCTGGTGCCGTGCGGCATCGTGATGGTAGGGCTTACATATCTGTTCCGCAAGGTGCTGAAGCGGCTTCACAAGCATGTCCAGGAGAAGGACGGCAAGGTACGCGTATTCCTGCAGGAGCGCATCGAGAGCCTGATGATGGTGAAGGCGTACGTCGCGGAGGAGCAGACGACGGCAGCGGCGGAAGCGACCATGAACGAGCACAGGGCCGCCCGGATGAAGCGAAATCATTTTTCGAATCTGTGCAGCGCGGGCTTTGGCCTGGCCATGCACGGAATGTACCTGTTCGGTGCATGCTACTGCGCGTACGGCATCCTGACAAAGGCGATCACGTACGGCACGATGACGGCCGTGCTGCAGTTGATCGGCCAGATCCAGGCGCCGTTTGCGAACCTGAGCGGGTTCTTACCGCGGTACTACGCGATGACAGCGAGCGCGGAGCGTCTGATGGAGGTCGAGCGGTACGCTGACGACTACGACGGCGAGGCTCTGCCGATGTCGGAAATTCAGGAATACTATCAGACAGATCTCGCGGAACTCGGGATCCGCGATGTCAACTATACCTATTACGCGTCTTCCGAGCGCGTGGACGACACGTCGAAGGATCAGATGCCGATCGTGCTCTCGGACATTTCGGTGGCGATCAAAAAGGGAGAGTATGTCGCGTTCACGGGACCGAGCGGATGCGGCAAATCAACGATCTTACGTCTGCTGATGGGTGTCTACACGCCGGACTCCGGAGAGCGGTATCTGCTTAACCGGGACAGCACCGAGAAGCCGCTTGACGGACGCAGCAGAAGACTGTTTGCGTATGTTCCGCAGGGAAACCGGTTGATGAGCGGTACCATACGCGAGGTCGTTTCCTTCGCCGATGATGCCGCGGACACGGACGAGCGCGTGAACGAGGCGCTTCGCATCGCCTGCGCGGAGGAGTTCGTCGGAACGCTTGCGCAGGGCATTCAGACAATGCTCGGTGAGCACGGAACGGGCCTCTCGGAAGGCCAGATGCAGCGGATCGCGATCGCGAGAGCGATCTACTCCGGCGCGCCGGTTCTCATGTTTGACGAGTCCACAAGTTCGCTGGATGAGGCGACTGAGGCAACTCTTCTTAAGAACCTCCGCGCGCTCACGGACCGCACCGTCGTGATCGTGACCCACCGCCCGGCAGCGCTTTCCATCTGCGATCGCGTGCTCCGCATGGAGGAGGACGGCGTGCACGAGGTGACGAATTAGGTGTTGATGAAACACAGACCGGGGGAGAAAACCATGGTGAGAGAGTTTCCTTCGAAAAATGCTTGACTTTCCTCGTTTCGGTGCTATAATCGTCTCAAATAAAACGTTGAAGGAGAAGCAGTACGCACTCCTGGTTTCACGAACAGAGAAGGACGCATGCGAAGGCAGGCTGAGAGCGTCCGGCGAGAACCGTGCGGAAGACCGCTCCCGAGTGACCCCAATACGGTCCGGTGACTCCGTTATCGTCTCAATGAAGAGGGCACATCGACAGATGGGCCAAATAGGGTGGAACCGCGAAGTATATTCGTCCCTGTTGATACGAAAGTGTCGGCAGGGATTTTTTGTATTCACTGATTTAGCGGAAATACCGTGCAAAAAAACGATGAGTACGAAAATCCCGACGACGCACACATTACCGTGACAACGAAAGGAGAACCAACATGAAGATCACGTTGAAGGACGGCTCGTTCAAAGAGTACGCGCAGCCGATGAGCATCATCGATATCGCTGCGGATCTGAGCGAAGGACTTGCGCGCATGGCTTGCGCAGGCGAGGTGGACGGCAAGGTCAAGGACCTTCGTACCGTCATTGACAGCGACTGCTCGCTGAACATTCTGACATTTAACGACGAGGCAGGCAAGGCGGCTTACCGCCATACCACGTCGCACGTGCTTGCGGAGGCTGTGAAGCGTCTGTATCCCGATGCGAAGTGCGCGATCGGCCCGTCCATCGATACCGGCTTCTACTATGACTTTGACATGGAGCCGCTGGACCGTGCCGCTCTCGATGCCATCGAGGCGGAGATGAAGAAGATCATCAAGGAGGGCAACGAACTCAAGCGTTTCACGCTGTCCCGTGCGGAGGCGATCGACCTCATGGAGAAGCGCGGCGAGCCCTACAAGGTGGAGTTGATCAACGATCTGCCCGAGGATGCGGAGCTCTCATTTTACGATCAGGGAGGATTCGTTGACCTGTGCGCCGGCCCTCATCTGATGAGCACGAAACCGATCAAGGCGTTCAAGCTGATCTCGTCCTCGGGAGCATACTGGAGAGGCAGCGAGAAGAATAAGATGCTGACGCGTATCTACGGTACGGCGTTTACGAAGTCTGCGGATCTCGACGCGTATCTCGCTCACCTTGAGGATATCAAGAAGCGCGACCACAACAAGCTCGGCCGCGAGATGAAGCTGTTCCTGACGGCGGATGTCATCGGCCAGGGTCTGCCGCTCTTTACGCCCAAGGGAACGAAGATGATCATGACGCTCCAGAGATGGATGGAGGACCTTGAGGATAACGAGTGGGGCTATGTCCGCACGAGAACGCCTCTGATGGCGAAGTCCGATCTGTATAAGATCTCCGGTCACTGGGATCATTATCAGGACGGCATGTTCATCCTCAACAAGGATGCCGGCGAGGGCAAGGAAGTCATGGCGCTTCGTCCGATGACGTGCCCGTTCCAGTACTATGTGTACATGAATGAGCAGCGTTCCTACCGCGACCTGCCGTACCGCATGTCCGAGACGAGTACGCTGTTCCGCAACGAGGATTCCGGCGAGATGCACGGCCTTACGAGAGTGCGCCAGTTCACGATCACGGAGGGCCACATCGTGCTCCGTCCGGACCAGGCCGAGGAAGAGCTGACGAGATGCGTTGAGCTCGCGAACTATGTCATGAAGACGCTCGGTATCGACGGTGACGTGACGTATCGTCTGTCCAAGTGGGATCCCGAGAACAAGGAGAAGTACGAGGGCGATGAGGAGTATTGGAACTCGACGCAGCAGTACCTCCGCGATGTCATGAACAAGAACGGCATCAAGTTTACGGAAGCCGACGGCGAAGCCGCATTTTACGGACCGAAGATCGATATCCAGGCGAAAAATGTATACGGCAAGGAAGACACGATGGTGACGATCCAGCTCGACTGCGAGAGTGCCCAGAAGTTCGGTATGTACTACATCGATGCCGACGGCAACAAGGCACAGCCGTGGATCATCCACCGCACCTCGATGGGCTGCTACGAGCGTACGCTCGCATGGCTGATCGAGCACTACGCAGGTCAGTTCCCGACGTGGCTCTGCCCGGAGCAGGTCCGTGTGCTTCCGATTTCCGAAAAATACAACGACTACGCTGATTCCGTGCGCGCTGAGCTGAAGAAGGCCGGCATTCTTGCTACGGCAGACAGCCGTTCCGAGAAGATCGGCTACAAGATCCGTGAGGCACGTCTTGAGCGTATCCCGTACATGCTTGTCGTCGGCGCAAAGGAGGCGGAAGAGGGCCTTGTGTCCGTCCGCAGCCGTTACCTCGGGGACGAGGGCGCGAAGGCTCTGCCGGAGTTCATCGCTGCACTACGCGAGGAGATCGACAACAAGGTAATCCGCAAGATTGAAGTGGAAGAGTAATCTTCGGATATAACAACATTTTCCGTAACGCGCAGGCAAATCGCCTGCGCGTTCTTCAATTGACGGAATCCACTTATTACATGTAGAATGTAACAAATGACTTTATTTTTCGACTGAAGAAGTGAAGGCATTACGGAGGTAGTTGTTATTATGGATGACAGTAAGATTATCGAGCTGTTCTTTGAGCGCTCGGAACGTGCGATTGTTGAACTGTCTGAAAAATACGGCAGATTATGTAAGAGCGTTTCCATGAACGTTTTAGGAGACGAACGGGATGCGGAGGAGTGCGTCAATGATGCATATCTGAAAGTTTGGAACGCAATCCCGCCGAACCGTCCGGATTCATTGAAAGCGTTCGTGTGCCGGCTTGTTCGGAGAGTATCTGTTGACAGGTATAAACATGATCACGCACAAAAAAGAAAAGGGAACTATGCCGTCAGCATTGAAGAAT
This sequence comes from Lachnospiraceae bacterium, assembly GCA_017617545.1. Classification (GTDB taxonomy): domain Bacteria; phylum Bacillota; class Clostridia; order Lachnospirales; family Lachnospiraceae; genus ISDg. The sequence goes on along the minus strand of JAFZVZ010000004.1, from coordinate 1,656 downwards.
TGGAAAACCTCCTGTGCGCGGAGAGCAGTTCTGTTGATGAAATCATGACAGAGGAGCTTTCCAAACTCATAGATGCCTTCCTTGATACGCTCTCGAAAACGAATCGTATGTTGTTTGTTCGTCGATATTGGTACTTGGACTCCTATGAGATACTGGCGGAACTGTCGGGTCTGAGAGAGGGCGCCGTGCGAACGCGACTGAATCGTATTCGGGAGAAATTGAAAGCCTATTTGAAAGGGAACGGTGTAACGCTATGAATACCGATGAATTAATGAAAGCAATCGGTGATATCAATGATTGGCATGTTACGGAATTTGCTGATGTAGAACTGATCAAAAAGAAAAGGAAAACCAGGCGGCTGCTATTATCTGTAATATCAGCTGCGAGTCTCCTTGTATTGGTTGCAGTTTGCTTGTGGGGCATAAAGGCGTACAATAATAAACATGCTTCAGAAAGCATCACCATGGTAACTGAAAAGCCCGATGAGCACAATGGTTACATGTTGGGGGAAAAGAGATCGGGAATAACAAATCCGACAGAGCCAATACTTGCGGCAGGATATGTATGGACTCCGTACATAATTCTTGAGAACCTTGAGGAGACTTCAGAATCTGTAAAACTGTATTTATCCGGGGATTCTTATGTGAATTGTGTCAGAGTTAACTGTTCGGTATATTATTCCTTTCATGCGGATACGGAGAATCTTCAGGGAACCGATGTCGATGGTAAGAAAATCAGTAAGATCAACAGTCTCACCGCAATTCTTGTCCCCGAGGGGGCTGTCGCAGATTTTGTGTCACACGATATGGTTTTGATCAATCTTCTGTTTCAGGGTGGAATCGGATATCTGACGGGATATGATGATAAAGGCAAGGCGGAATACTGGACAATCGACAACGGGATATTATCCGTTTCCAAAGATGAATGTGCTTCGTTCATTGCAATCTATCATTTGAATGAATTGGTCGATCAGATTGCGGAGAGTGCAACCGGCAGGGAGCTTACCGCAAAGGAAAATGCGGTACCGAAGAAAAAACTCAGTAATGGAATGACGCTTCAGGAAGTGATCGGTTATTTTGAAGCATATGCCAAGTGGGCTGAGATGCCCTAATCAATTATCGTTTATGATCAACAAGGAGAGAGCAGATGAGTAAGGAAACCAGAATGCGATTGATAGCAGGCGTTGTTGCAGTCGTGGTTATCGTGGCTGCTGCGCTCATAGTTAAAACAGTCATCGCGGATCACTCCTCCAAGCGTTCGGAGCCGGTTCCGGATGAAGATGCTTACGGAGCGTACTACGATGACAGTGAAAACAAAGCGATCACACGGGCTGTCAATAACGGAACAAACCTAATTACGGTATATTACGTTCGTACGGAAAATCTCAGGAACGTGTCGGTTTCTTCCAGAGATGATTCTTATGGCACCTACGATGTATACGCAGACGAAGAGAATACAGAGTACATTTTCTTATATAACACAAATCTTTTGTGCGGAATGCGTAAAATCAATGTAGGAAGTATAGATCGGGAAAATGTAATTAGTGAAAATAGTGCAATTGCCATAGCGGAAACATGGATTAGAAACAATAAGAGTAATGGGTGTGATTACGTGTATGATTCTTGTGTCTATGAAGAAAGTGGGGGATACTATGAC